>CAXUDL010000007.1:125770-141947 GCA_964249855.1 uncultured Rhizobacter sp.
GAAACCGTTGCCCGGCGGAGCGCACGAGCCACCTTCGCGGCTGACAAGCCGGAGTCGCGCAGCCCTGCCACATTCAGATGCACGGCGGGCGCAACTGACGAGGGCGGAATCCTGCGACGCCGCGGCAGCGCTCCCACGTCCTGGTCCACGGTCTTGGGGGTTAACGCCGAGCAACGTGGCCGAGACCGGCTCTATAGTGCACGTCGCATGCAACATAGTTCATCACGGCCATGTCCGACAGCCTGAGTGCGGCGGTCGAACCGCCACCCGAGCGCTTCAACGTCGCGGCGCACCTGCTCGCGCTGAACGCCTCGCGCGGCGAGAAGACCGCGTACCGCGACGAGCGCGAATCGCTCAGTTACGACGGACTGGCCGACCGTGTCCGCCGCTGCGCCTCGGGCTGGCTCGCGGTCGGCCTGCGCCGGGAGGACCGGCTGCTGATGGTCGTGCACGACGGCAACGACTTTCCGGTGGCGTTCCTCGGCGCGCTCTACGCGGGCCTCGTGCCGGTGCCGGTCAACACGCTGCTGACGCAGGACGACTACCTGTTCATGCTGCAGCACAGCGGTGCGCGTGCGGTGCTGGCGTCGCAGCCGCTCGCCGCGACGGTCGACGCCGCGCTGCGCGCCTCCGGCAGCGACGCCGCGCTGTACGTCAGCGGCGATGGTCCGCGCCCCGACCGCGCGCAGGCCTTCGCGGCGCTGCGCGATGCCGCGCCGTTGGCCGCACCGGCGCCGACGGCCGCCGACGACATCGGCTTCTGGCTCTATTCCTCCGGCTCGACGGGCCGGCCCAAGGGCACGGTCCACACGCACGCCAACCTCTACTGGACCGCCGCGCTCTACGGCGGCCCGGTGCTCGGCCTGCGCGAGGACGACGTCTGCTTCTCGGCGGCCAAGCTCTTCTTCGCCTACGGCCTCGGCAACGCGCTCACGTTCCCGTTGAGCGTCGGCGCGACGACCGTGCTGATGGCCGAGCGGCCAACGCCCGCCGCCGTGTTCGAACGCTGGCGGCACGAAGGCGTCACGGTGTTCTTCGGCGCGCCGACGGGCTATGCCGGCATGCTCGCCTCGCCCGACCTGCCGCCGCGCGACGCGGTGCGCCTGCGCCTGTGCTCCTCCGCCGGCGAAGCGCTGCCGCGCGAGATCGGCGAACGCTTCACCCGCCACTTCGGCTGCGAGATCGTCGACGGTCTCGGCTCGACCGAGATGCTGCACATCTTCCTGTCGAACCGCCCCGGCGACGTGCGCTACGGCAGCACCGGCCGCGTCGTGCCCGGCTACCGGCTCAAGCTCGTCGACGAGAGCGGCGGCGCGCCGGCGCCCGGCGAGATCGGCGACCTCTACGTCGCCGGGCCGAGCGCGGCGCTGATGTACTGGGGCCAACGCGACAAGTCCCGCGCCACGTTCCAGGGCGAGTGGACGAAGACCGGCGACAAGTATTTCGTCGACGACCACGGCTGCCACGTCTACGCCGGCCGCAGCGACGACATGCTCAAGGTGAGCGGCATCTACGTCTCGCCGTTCGAGGTCGAGGCGACGCTGATGCAGCACCCGGCGGTCTTCGAATGCGCGGTGATCGGCGTCGAGGATGAAGAGGGCCTGACCAAGACGAAAGCCTGCGTCGTCCGCCACCCGGGCCGCGACGTCGGCGCCGACGAGCTCAAGGCCTTCGTCAAGGAGCGGCTCGCCGCCTACAAGTACCCGCGCCTGATCGAGTTCGTCGACGAGCTGCCGAAGACCGCGACCGGCAAGATCCAGCGTTTTCGTCTGCGCGAACGCGAGCGCGACCGCGCGGCCCACCCGCGGCCGCAGGCGTGAGCGGCGCGGCGACTGACGGCTTCGCCGAGCTCGACTGGCGCGGCCGCCGGGTCCGGATCGAGACCCGCCGCATCGACGCGGCGGCACCAGCACCGGTCATGGTCTTCCTCCATGAAGGCCTCGGCTCGGTCGCGATGTGGAAGGACTTCCCCGAGCGCTGCTGCGAGCGCACCGGCCTGCCCGGCCTCGTGTTCTCGCGGCCCGGCTACGGCCGCTCGACGCCGCGTGCGCCCGACGAATGCTGGGCGCCCGACTTCCTGCACCGCCAGGCGCACGAGGTGCTGCCGCCACTGCTCGCCGCGCTCGGCATCGAGCGTCCGTGGCTCTTCGGCCACAGCGACGGCGGCTCGATCGCGTTGCTGCACGCCGCGCGGCATGCGGTCGCCGGTGTCGTCGTCGTCGCGCCGCACGTTTTCGTCGAGCCGATCTCCATCACGAGCATCGAGAAGGCGCGCGAGGCCTACGCGACGACCGACCTGCGCGAGCGCCTCGCCCGCTACCACGACGAACCCGATTCGGCGTTCCGCGGCTGGAACGACATCTGGCTCGACCCGGCGTTCGTCCACTGGAACATCGAGGCCGAACTCGGCACCATCGCCTGTCCCGTGCTCGCCGTGCAGGGCGAGGACGACGAGTACGGCACCCTCGCGCAGATCGAGCGCATCCGTGACCGGCTGCCGTCGACCGAGCTCGTCGTGCTGCCGCGCTGCGGTCATTCGCCGCACCGCGACCGGCCGGACGCACTGCTCGACACGACGGCCCGCTTCGTGCAAACCCATTCCCAGCCCCCCGACAGGAGAAGATCCCGATGACATCCACGACCCGCCGCGCCGTGATTCCCGCCCTGCTGCTCGCCGGCGCCGGCGCAGCCGCGCAGCCCGCCGCGCCGATCAAGGTCGGCCTGATGCTGCCGGCGACCGGCACCTTCGCCAACCTCGGCACCATGATCGAGAACGGCTTCAAGCTCTACGTCCAGGAGCACGGCGGCAAGCTCGGCGGCCGCGAGATCCAGTACTTCAAGGTCGACGACGAGTCCGACCCGTCGAAGGCGACCGACAACGTCAACAAGCTGATCAAGCGCGACGCGGTCGATGTGCTCGTCGGCACCGTCCACTCGGGCGTCGCGCTCGCGATGGCGAAGGCCGCGAAGGACAACAACACGCTGCTGATCGTGCCCAACGCGGGTGCGGACGCGATCACCGGGCCGATGTGCGCGGCCAACATCGTGCGCAGCTCGTTCACCAACTGGCAGCCGGCGTACGCGATGGGCAAGGTCGCCACCGAGAAGGGCGCGAAGCGCGCGATCACGATCACCTGGAACTACGCTGCCGGCAACGAATCGGTCAAGGGCTTCACCGAGGCGTTCGAGAAAGGCGGGGGCAAGGTCGTCAAGGACCTCAACCTGCCGTTCCCCGGCGTCGAGTTCCAGGCGCTGCTGACCGAGATCGCGGCGCAGAAGCCCGACGCCGTCTACGCCTTCTTCGCCGGTGCCGGCGCGGTCAAGTTCGTCAAGGACTATGCCGCCGCGGGTTTGTCGAAGGCGATCCCGCTCTACGGGCCCGGCTTCCTCACCGACGGCACGCTCGAGGCGCAGGGCGCGTCGGCGCAGGGCATGCTGACGACGCTGCACTACGCCGACAACCTCGACACGCCGCGCAACAACGCCTTCCGGAAGAGCTTCGCGCTGACCTACAAGGCCAACGCCGACGTCTACGCGGTGCAGGGCTACGACGCGGCGCAGCTCCTCGGCGCCGGCCTGACGGCCGTCAAGGGCGACCTCGCCCAGCGCGACGCGCTCGCGAAGGCGATGCGCAAGACGCCGATCGACAGCCCGCGCGGCACCTTCACGCTCTCCGCCGCCGGCAATCCGGTGCAGGACGTGTACCTGCGCGAGGTCAAGGGCAACAACAACGAGTACCGCGCGGTCGCGATCAAGGCGCTCGCCGACCCGGCGCGCGGGTGCAAGCTTTGACGAGCTGACAGGACATGGACCTGGCGACCTTCGCGGTCCAATGCCTGAACGCCGTCCAGTACGGCCTGCTGCTGTTCCTGGTCGCGAGCGGCCTGACGCTCATCTTCGGGATCATGGGCGTCATCAATCTCGCCCACGGCAGCTTCTACATGCTGGGCGCCTACCTCGCGTTCGTGCTCGCGCCGGCGTTCGGCGACTGGTTCGCGACCAGGCTCGTCGTCGGCACGCTGCTCGCATTCGGCTTCGGCTATGTGCTCGAGTGGGCGTTCTTCAGCTTCCTCTACCGACGCGACCACCTGCAACAGGTGCTGATGACGTATGCGCTGATCCTCGTCTTCGAGGAAGGCCGCAGCCTGCTCGTCGGCAACGACGTGCACGGCGTCGCGGTGCCAGCGTGGCTCGAAGGCGGCTTCCGGCTCGGCGAGCTGATGTCGTATCCCTGGTACCGGGTGTTCGCGTCGGTCGCCTGCCTCGTCGTCGCGCTCGGGCTCTATGCGGTCGTGAACCGGACGCGGCTCGGCATGATGGTCCGTGCCGGCGCGAGCAACCGCGACATGGTGCGCGGCCTCGGCATCGACGTCCGCCGGCTCTACCGCATCGTCTTCGCCGCCGGCGTCGCGCTCGCCGCGCTCGCGGGGATGATCGCGGCGCCGCTGTCGTCGGTCTACCCTGGCATGGGCGCGAGCGTGCTGATCGTCTGCTTCGTCGTGGTCGTGATCGGCGGCATCGGCTCGATCACCGGCGCACTGATCGCGTCGCTGCTCGTCGGCGTCGTCGACACCTTCGGCAAGGTCTTCTTCGCCGAGTACAGCGGCCTCGGCGTCTATCTGCTGATGGCGATCGTGCTCGTCTGGCGGCCCGAGGGCCTGATGCGGCGGGCGTACTGATGAGCGCCGCCCCGACGCCTGCGGCGCTGCGGCCGATCGCCGCCCTGCCGCGCACGATGGCCGCCGCGCTGCTCGACCGTGCCGTGCCGTGGCTCGCGCTGCTCGGGCTGCTCGCGCTGCCGTCGGTGCTGCCGGCCTACTGGCTCGACCTCGCGACGCGGATCGCGATCTACGCGGTCTTCGCGCTCAGCCTCGAGTGGCTGGTCGGGACGGTCGGCCTGGTGAGCCTCGGCCACGCCGCCTTCCTCGGCATCGGCGCCTACGTCACGGTGCTGGCGTCGGGCGACGGCGGCGGGCCGCTGCTGCCGACGCTCGGCATCGCGGTCGCGAGCGCTGCGGGCTACGCGCTCGTCGTCGGCGCGCTGAGCCTGCGCACCCGCGGCGTCTACTTCATCATGGTCACGCTCGCGTTCGCGCAGATGGCGTATTTCGTCTGCCACGACACCAGGATCGCCGGCGGCAGCGACGGCCTCTTCCTCTACGTCAAGCCGGTGCTGCGCCTCGGCGACGCGACGCTGCTCGACTTCGACGACAAGCGCCGCGCGTATCTCGCGGTCGTCGCCTGCCTCGCCGGCACCTACGCGCTACTCGCCCAGCTGCGGCGCTCGCGCTTCGGCCACGCGCTCGCCGGCATCCGCGTCAACGAATCGCGGATGCGCGCCGCCGGCTTCTCGACCTACGGCGACAAGCTCGTCGCCTTCGTCGTCGCGGGTGCGCTCGCCGGTCTCGCCGGCGTCCTGCTCGCACTGAAAGACGGCGCGGTCAACCCCGAGCTGCTCGCCTGGCACGAGTCGGGCGCGGTGCTGCTGATGGTGATCCTCGGCGGCATCGGCAGCCTGCGCGGCGCGGTGCTCGGCGCGGCGGTGTTCGCGCTGCTGAAGGAGCTGCTGCAGTCCGAGGCCGTGCTCGGCCCGCTCGCCGCGCACTGGCAGCTCACGCTCGGCCTGGCGATCATCGCGTTCGTGGCCTTGCTGCCGCGCGGCCTGATCGGCCTCGGGGCGCGGCGTGGCTGAGCCGCTGCTGCGGGCGGAGTCGCTGACGCGGCGCTTCGGCGGCCTCGTCGCCGTCGACGCGGTCTCGCTCGCGTTGCACGCCGGCGAGGTCCACGCCGTCATCGGCACCAACGGCGCCGGCAAGTCGACGCTCGTGAACCTGCTCTCGGGCGAGCTGCCGGCGACGAGCGGCCGCATCGTCTTCGACACAGACGACATCGGCACCTGGCTGCAGGCGCGCCGCGCCCGCGCCGGCATCGGCCGCAGCTACCAGCGGACGAGCATCTTCCCGAGCTTCAGCGTGCTCGAGAACGCGCGGCTCTGCGCGCAGGCCGCCCGGCCGCGGCGCTGGGCGCTCTGGGAAGCGGCGCAGCGCTGCACCGCGAGCCTCGCGGCCGCGCACGAGGCGCTCGCCGCGGTCGGCCTCGCCGACGTCGCCGAGCGGCCCGCCGGCACGCTCAGCCACGGCGCCCAGCGCCAGCTCGAACTCGCGATGTGCCTCGCGACCCGGCCGCGCGTGCTGCTGCTCGACGAGCCGCTCGCCGGCATGGGCGCCGAGGAGACCGGCCGCATGCTCGCGCTGCTCGCCGGGTTGAAGCGCGACCATGCGGTGCTGCTCGTCGAGCACGACATGGACGCCGTCTTCCGCATCGCCGACCGGATCACGGTGATGGTCAACGGCCAGGTGATCGCGTCCGACGTGCCCGAGCGCATCCGCGCCGATCCGGCCGTGCGGACCGCGTATCTCGGCGACGACTGACTGCGCCCATGCTCCACGTCGACGACCTCCACGCCGGCTACGGCGCGAGCCGCGTGCTCCACGGCATCGCGTTCGCGCTGGCCGAAGGCAGCGCGCTCGGCCTGCTCGGCCGCAACGGCATGGGCAAGACGACGCTGATCCGCACGCTGATGGGCTATCTGCGCCCGGTCCGCGGCAGCGTGCGCTGGGACGGCCGCGACGTCACCGGCTGGCCGCCCGAGAAGATGGCGCGGCTCGGCATCGGCTACGTGCCCGAGGGCCGCGGCGTCTTCCCGAACCTCTCGGTGCGCGAGAACCTCGTCATGGCCGCGCGCGGCGACGGCGGCTGGACGCTCGAGCGCGTGCTCGCGACGTTCCCGCGCCTCGCCGAGCGGCTCGGCCACGGCGGCCAGCAGCTCTCCGGCGGCGAGCAGCAGATGCTGGCCATCGGCCGCGCGCTGATGACGAGCCCGCGGCTGCTGATCCTCGACGAGGCGACCGAAGGCCTCGCGCCGCTGATCGTCGCGGAGATCTGGCGCGTCATCGCGACGATCCGCGCGAGCGGCATCAGCACGCTCGTCGTCGACCGCAACCACCGCGCCGTGCTCGGCCAGACCGACCGCGCGGTCGTGCTCGAGAAGGGGCGCGTGGTCATGGCGGGCAGCTCCGCCGATCTGGCCGCCGACGGCGACGCGCTCGCGAAGGCCCTCGGCGTCTGAGCCGCAGGCCGTTTCGCTAGACTGGCCGGCCGCCCACCGCCAGCGCCGCGCCAATGATTCTCGAAGTTGCCGACATCCGCATCCAGCCCGGCCGCCAGGCTGACTTCGACGAGGCGATCCGGCGCGGCCTCGCGACGGTGCTCTCGAAGGCCGACGGCTTCATCGGCGCGCGGGTCGAGCGGGGCATCGAGACGCCCGAGCGCTACCTGCTGATGATCGAGTGGCAGACGCTCGAGGCGCACACGATCGGCTTCCGGCAAGGCCCGCTCTATCCGGCCTGGCGCGAGATCGTCGGCGGGTTCTTCGACGCACCGCCGGTCGTCGAGCACTTCGAGCGGCTCGGCGGCGGCGCATGAGGCTGCTCGGCCGAGCGGAGGCCTGGCGCGCCGGGCGCGACGGCGGGTCGAGAAGCGCGGCGGCAGGCCGCGAAATCCTCCGGGCCCGGGGCCGGCGTTCGACCGCGACTGCGGCGCGACAGGTGCGGCCGGTCTGCGCCCGGCGGGCCAGCGGGCGGGCGCCCGCCACGGACGTGCGCGGCGCAAAGGCCTTCCCATGAAACCTCTCGTCGCGCTTCTCCTGGCCGCCGCCGCGGCCGTCGCGGCCGTCGCAGCCGCCGCGCCGCCGCCCGGCGCGATCCCGCAGCCGCAGCCGGTCGGCTTCACCGAGCGCACGCTCGCCAACGGCCTGCAGGTCATCGCCGTGCCGAGCAGCACGAGCCCGACGGTCAGCGTGCAGGTCTGGTATCACGTCGGCGCGAAGGACGACCCGCCCGGCCGCTCGGGCTTCGCTCACCTCTTCGAGCATCTGATGTTCAAGGGCACGAAGTACCTCAAGCCCGAGCAGTTCGATCGGCTGACCGAGGACATCGGCGGCGAGAACAACGCCTCGACCGGCAACGACGTGACCGAGTACCACGCGACCGTGCCGTCGAACCACCTCGAGACGCTGCTCTGGGCCGAGGCCGAACGCATGCAGCACCTCGACGTGGCGGAAGGCAATTTCAAGTCGGAACGCGCCGTCGTCGAGGAGGAGTTCCGCCAGCGCGTGCTCGCCTCGCCGTACGGGCGCCTGTTCTCGCTCGGCGTGCCGGCGGCCGGCTACCTGAGCCACCCGTACAAGCGCCCGCCGATCGGCAGCATCGAAGACCTCGAGGCCGCGTCGCTCGACGACGTGGTCGCCTTCCACCGCACCTACTACCGGCCCGACAACGCCACGCTCGTCGTCGCCGGCGACTTCGATCGGGCGCAGCTCGACGCCTGGGTCGACACCTACTTCGGGCGCATCCCGAAGCCCGCAGCGCCGATTCCGCGCGTCGCCGGGACCGAGCCCGCCTGGACCGCGGACCGCTTCGTCGCGTTGACCGGCCCCAACGTGCCGCTGCCCGCGCTCGCGCTGCTCTGGCAGGCGCCGCCGGTCGGCAGCGACGACGCGCCGGCGCTGCAGATCGCGTCGGCGCTGCTCGCGGGCGGCGAGTCGTCGCGGCTCAACCAGTCGCTCGTCTACCGCGAGCAGATCGCCACGCAGGTCGGCTTCGACGTCGACCTGCGCCAGGGCCCGTCGCTGCTGATCGCGACCGCGGTCGCCGCCGGCGGCAAGCCGCTGCCCGAGCTGCGCGAGCGGCTGCTCGCCGAAATTCGCGGTTTCGCGGCGAGGCCGATCGGCGCGGCCGAACTCGCGAAGGTGAAGACGCAGGTGCTCACCGGCGCGTTGCGGCTGCGCGAGACGCCCGGCGGCGTCGCGACCGCGGTCGCCGATGCAGCGGTCAACGAGCGCGCCGCGGCCAAGGTCAACGACGACCTGATCGCGCTGCAGCAGGTGTCGGCGGCCGATGTCGCGCGGGTGCTGCGGCGCTATGTCGTCGAGCCGCACGTCGTGACGATCGTCTACACGCAGGAAGGGACGGGGCGATGAGCACGACGGCGTCGACGACCGCACGCGGCGCACGAGCGCCGCGCCGATCACCGGCTCGGCAAGCACCGCGAACGCCGCCGAGAGTCCCGTGCGCCGCCGGCGCGCTGCGCGTGCTCGGCGCGGCGCTGACACTGGTCGTGGCCGGCGCTGCCTCGGCGCAGCCCGGCGTCACCTCGCCGCCGTTGCCGGCAGCGCCGCGGGCGCTGAAGATCACGTTGCCGACCGAGTCGCGGCTGCCAAACGGCTTGCGCGTCGTGGTCGCGGAGCGCCCGGGCGTGCAGCTCGTGACCGCGCAGCTGCTCGTGCTCTCCGGCAGCGAAGCCGATCCGCCCGACCGCGCCGGCCTCGCGAGCCTCACCGCCGGGCTGCTGACCCAGGGAACGCGCCGGCGCAGCGCGAGCGCGATGGCGACCGCCGCCGAAGCGCTCGGCGGCAGTCTCGAGAGCGGCGGCGGCTGGGACCGCTCGGGCGTCTCGATCACCGTCAGCGCAGCGAAGATCGATGCCGCGCTCGCGCTCGTCGCCGAAGCCGCGCTGCAGCCGACCTTCGCGCAGGCCGAGCTCGACCGCTTGCGCACGCAGGCGCTCGACGGCCTGAAGCTCGCGTACAGCCAGCCGGGGACGCTCGCCTCGCTCGCCGGCGCGCGCCTCGTCTTCGGCACCGGCGCGTACGGCCATCCGTCGAGCGGCACGCCGGCGTCGCTGCCGCGCATCCGCCGTGACGACGTCGTCGCGCTGCATGCGGCGACCTACCGGCCCGACAACGCCGTGCTGGTGCTCGCAGGCGACCTGAATGCAGCGAGCGCCGGCGCGCTCGCCTCGAAGCATTTCGGTGCCTGGCGCGCGCCGGCCGCAGTACGGACCGCTGCGCCGGACGTCGTCGACGCCGGAAGCGGCTTCGCCGCGCGCGTCGCGATCGTCGACATGCCGCAGTCGGGTCAGGCGGGCGTGCTCGTCGCGGTGCCGGTGCCGCCGCGCGGCGCCGACCGCGCCGCGGCCGACGTCACGAACGCGGTGCTCGGCGGGGGCTATTCGTCGCGCTTGAACCAGGAGGTCCGCGTCAAGCGCGGGCTGAGCTACGGCGCTGGCAGCCGCCTCGACGTGCGCCGTCGGGGCGGCCTGCTCGGCGCCTCCGCGCAGACGAAGAACGAGTCGGCCGCCGAGGTCGTCGCGCTGATGCAGGGCGAGCTCGACCGCCTCGTCGCCGTGCCGGTGCCCGACGCCGAGCTGCGCGCGCGCAAGGCGACGCTGATCGGCGGCTTCAGCCGCAGCGTCGAGACGACGGCCGGGCTCAATGCGGTCGTGTCGGCGCTCGTCGTCGCCGGCCTGCCGACCGCCGAACTCGGCGAGCGCATCGACAAGCTCGAGGCGGTGACGCCCGCCGACATCCAGCGCTACGCCGCCGCGAATCTCGGCCCGGCCGGACGGCGCGTCGTCGTCGCCGGCGAGGCGAGCACCTTCGAGTCGGCGCTGCGGCAGACGGTGCCGGGCGGACCGGACGGCATCGTCCGCGTACCGGCCGCGCAACTCGACCTCGAAGCCGCGAGCGGCCTCAGCCGCGCGCCGCCGTGAGCGGCGCGTCGCGGTGAGCAGCGCGTCTCTGTAAGCGGCGTGTCGCGGTGAGCAGCGCGTCGCTGTGAGCGGCGCGCGTCGCAGCAAGCAGCGCGTCGCTTTGGGCGGGGCGACGCTTCAGACCGGGGCGCTGCTGTAGGCCGGGGGCGTCGCCCTGGCCACGGGCGTCTCGCGAGACGCGGGCGCGGGCCCCCAGCGCCGTCGACGCGCACGGGTCGAGGCCGACGCCGCCGATCGCGTCGAGCGACGACGTCCACGCGCGCCGCGGACGGACGAGCACACCGGCGGACCGGATCGTGGTCGCGGCGTGTGTCGCTCGTTCCGAATTGCGCGCCGGTCGATGGCCTCGAGCCGACGAACCGCTCGCAGCGCGCTGCAGCCGGCGCCGGCCGTCGCGACGCCATCCGTCGACAACCCTGCGCACACGCCGAACGCCGATTGCTGGGACAATTGCACGCTTGACCGTGCCTGCTCCGAGCAACACGGCCGTTCGCAATCTTCCACAGGACCGCCAATGGCCACCCGTCGTTCCACTCCCGCTGCCTCCGAGTCGACCCAGAAGCTGCGTCAGACGCAAGCCGAGTACGTGGCCGCCCGCCCTGCCGGCGAGCCAGGCGTCAAGCCGATGATGTCGAGCTCGAAGATGTACGTGTGCCGCCGTTGCCAGGCGAACTTCAAGACCGGCGACGGCAAGCCCGACGCGCGGCTGCCGGGCCTCGGCAAGTGCAACAAATGCCTGGCCGCGGCGACCGCGGCGCTCGCTGCCTGAGCGCGCACCGGTCGTTCGTCGTTCAGTAAACAGGCGTCATCCCGACGCCGGCGACAGTCGCCGCGGAGCGATTGTCAGCAGGTCAGCATCCGGGGACGGTGGTTGATCACCTCGCTCGCGCGATCGATCGCATAGGCGAGCGCGGCGTCGGGAGACTTCCAGCGATGGCCGCAGGCGAGGCTCTCGTCGCGGTATGCCTCGCGCGGCCGCGGCAGTCCGTGCACCCGATGCACCACCATGGCGGCGACGTAGCCGTCGCCTTGCGGACCCTCCAGCGCGCCGGCATAGATGCGGTAGTCGCCGAGCGTGCGTTCCTTGAAGTGCATGTCGTCTCCCAGTCGGTCACCGGACCGGCACCGATGATCCGCACTCCGGTGCGGCGCACCATCCGCCGGATGGGGGAGAACGAAGCGTGCGAAATTCACGCTGCCGACCAGCTGGCCCGCGCCGCGCGATAGATGTCGGAGCCGGTGTCCACGGCACCGCGAATGCCGCAGACGCTCGACGCGAACGCCGCTGCCCGCTCGAGCGTCGCCGCGAGCGGCCAGCCGTGCAGGTCGCCGAGCAGCAGCACCGACGCGAACGCATCGCCGGCCCCGACCGTGTCGACGACGTCGACCGCGGGCGCCCGGCCTTCGAGCCAGCCGGCGCCGTGCGGCTCCAGGCACGCCCAGCCGTCGCCGCCGCGGGTGATCACCAGCCGGTCGATGCCATGCAGTGCGGCGAGCGCTTCGACGGCGCGCCGGTGCGCGGCACCGCCCCACGCCGCCGCGCCGTCGGCGACCGGCACGAACCAGTCGAGCAGCCGGGCGAGTTCGTCGTCGTTGACCTTGAGCCGGTGCGCGAGCCGCAACGACGCCTCGGCGAGCGCGCGGTTGTCGGGCCCGTCGCGCAGGTTGAGGTCGAGGAAACGCGTCGCCGGCGTCGCACCGACCGCCGCACGGATCGCTTCGCGCGAGCGCTCGCTGCGCTGCGCGAGCGTCCCGAAGTAGACGATCGCCGGCGCGGCGGCACGCACGGCGGCGACGGTCGCCATCGGGTCGAGCGCGTCCCAGGCGCTGCCCTCCACGATCTCGAAGCGATGGGCCGTGCCCTGCATGCGGACGTCGACCGTTCCTGTCGGCAGCTGCGGATCGCGCTGCAGGCCGCTCGGATCGAGGCCGAAACGGCCGTATTCGGCGGCGATCTCGTCGCCGAGCGCATCGCTGCCGACGCGCGTGACCATCAGCGGGTCGGCGCCGAGCGCCGCGAGATTGCGCGCGACGTTGAATGGCGCGCCGCCGATCACGTCGCGGCCCGGAAAGCGGTCGAACAGCGCCTCACCGAGGACGGCGATGCGCGGCAGGGTCGGAGTCGAAGCGGTCATGGCGGGTGGCGATGGATGGGACCGGTGGACAGAGCGGGCGGGCGCTGATGGCAGCGTTCGTTGCGCTCGACGCGCCTCGCGACTCGCGCGTCGCGACTCGCGCGGCGACAGCCGGCAGGCGGCGACAGGCGGCGCCAATGCCGCCGCGCGCGGGTGACGCGGTCGCGCCCACGCAGGACTCATCGCGCGGCGCCGAAGCGCGCCTCGCCCTGCCGCCGAAATTCCTTCGGCGTCATGCCCTTGATCTCGAGGAAACGGCGGTTGAAGTTGGCGACGTTGTTGAAGCCGCAGTCGTAGCAGACCGTGCTGATGTAGCGGTCGGTCTCCATCAGGAGCTGGCAGGCGCGCGTGATGCGCAGACGATTGACGAAGTCGGTGAAGGTATTGCCGGTCGCGCGCCTGAAGTGGCGCGAGAACTGGCTCTCGCTCATGCCGGCACGCCGGCTCAGGTCGGCGACGGCGAAGTTGTCGGTCGGGTTCGCAGTGACGTGGTCGACGATCTCGCCGATGCGCGCGAGCGAGGCGTCGTCGTCGGCGCTCTGCAGCGGCATGCTGGACAGCAGTCGGTATTCGGTGCAGGCGGCGAGCTCGCCCATCAGCTTCAGGAACTCGCCGAAGCGGCGGATGCCGTGCAGGCCGCGGATGCGCTGCAGCGACTCGGTCGCGAGCGGCGTCATGCCGAAGAATTCGACGCCGAGCCGGGCGCGCTCGAGCAGCGCGAGCACTTCGCCGAACTCGGCGACGGCATCGCCCGCGCGGCGCAGCGGCTCGCCCGAGAACTGCAGCACCCAGTCGCGCACCGCGACGCCTTCGGGTCCGACGTCGCTCGAGATCCAGTTGTGCGGCAGCCGCGGGCCGGTCAGCACGAGATGGCCGGGCTCGAAGTAGCCGATGTAGTCGCCGACGAAGACCTTTCCGCGCGTCTGCAGGATGAGGTGCAGCTCGTATTCCTCGTGGTAGTGCCAGCGCACGAGCGGATTCGGGAAGCCGTGCTCGAGGCAGCGCACGGAGCCGAAGCTGCCCTCGGGTTCGTAGCCGAGCTTCGCGTCGCGGACGAAGTCGTGCTCGAGCTCCGGGGCGCGGGCGCGCTTGGGCGAAGCAGACATGCGACGACCGCCGATCAGGCTTGACCGTGCGCGGCGACGAAATCGAGCACCGTCGCGCGCGCGTCGCGCAGCGCCGCTTCGAGCCGCGGATCGCCGGCGAGCGGGCCCCAGAGGATCGCGTCGCGGCAGAAGGCACCGAGCGGGTCGGACGTGGCGAACAGCGCGTGCGCGGCCGCCGGGTCCATGCCCTGGTCCTGATAGACGAAAGGCAGCTCGCCGCGGTGCCAGCGGCCGAGGAACTCGAAGAAGAGCGCCGGCAGCGTCGCGACGCCCGCGATCGGAACGCCGAGCGCCAGGCACTCGGCGATGGTGGGACCGAGGAAGCCCGGAATCTTCGCGAAGCCGTCCGCGGCGACGCGCTGGTTGGTGTCCTGCAGCGACGGGCTGCTGAAGCGGTCGAAGACGACGTCGCGATACGCGGCGAGGTCGAGCGGATACGGTTGCTGCTCGGCGCTCAGCGCCGGGATCACGCAGTCGGTGACGTAGGCGTGCGCCATCCGGCGGATGGCCGGATGGTCGACGCCTTCATGGATGTAGTTGCAGCCGATCAGCGTGCCGGCCCAGGCGAAGCAGCTGTGGCTCGCGTTGAGGATGCGGATCTTCGCTTCCTCGTAGGGCAGCACCGACGCCACCAGCTCCGCGCCGACCTTCTCCCAGGCCGGACGGCCGTTGATGAAGTCGTCCTCGATCACCCACTGGATGAACGCCTCGCTCATCAGCGCTGCCGGGTCGTCGACACCGGTCGCGGCCTTGACGCGCGCCGCGACCTCGGGCAGCGGCCGCGGCGTGATGCGGTCGACCATCGCGTTCGGTGTCTTGGTGCTGGTCTCGACCCAGGCGAGCAGCGCCGCGTCGCCGCGGCGGCTCAGGAAGTCGACGAAGCCGGCGCGGAAGCGTTCGCCGTTGCTCCGCAGGTTGTCGCAGTTCATGAGCGTGACCGGGCCGCTGCCGCGCCTGCGGCGCTCGTCGAGGATCGCCGCGAGCGCGCCGTAGACCGTGCAGCGCGTCGTGCCGGCGAGGTCCGACGCGATGTCCGCGTAGCTCGTCACCAGCTTGTGGTGGCTGTCGAGGTAGTAGCCGGCCTCCGTCACGGTGAACGAGATGATCTTCGTCGACGGGTCGGCGCCGACCGCGATCAGGCCGTCGAGCTGCGCGTCGTACGCAATGACCTTGCGGATCGAGCGGATGCGTTCGTAGCGCCGCTCGCCGGCGGGCGTGACGGTCTCGAGCGTGTACTCGCCGCCCTGCGCGCCGAGCGCCGCGACGGTCGACTCCATGTCGGGCCGCAGATTGCCGCCGGCGATGGCCCAATCGGCTTCGCCCTGCTCGATCAGCCGGTGCAGGTAGACGGCCTGGTGCGCGCGGTGGAACGAGCCGAGGCCGAGGTGGAGAATCCAGTGCGTCGTCATGGTCCGTCTCAGGCCGCTCGCTGCAGGGGACGGAGCGCGCGCCCGTGGGCGTCGAAGAACAGCAGCGCGGCCGCGTCGATCTCGACGCCGACCGCGTCGCCGAGCTGCAGCGTCGTGCGCTCGCTCTGACGCGAGATCAAGGGCACGTTCGAGCCGACGCGGGTGTGGATCAGCGTGTCGGAGCCGAGCGACTCGACGAGCTCGACCTGTCCGGAAAAAGCGCCGTTGCCGGCGCGCACCACGCGGACCGACTCGGGCCGTACGCCGACCGAACCGTCGGCGGGCAGCCGCTCGCCGGCGATGCGCGTGAGCTCGGGCAGCGCCGCCGCGGCCATCACGTTCATCTGCGGCGTGCCGATGAATTGCGCGACGAACTGGTTCGCCGGCCGGTCGTAGAGCTCGAGCGGCGAGCCGACCTGCTCGATCAGGCCGTCGCGCAGCACGACGACGCGGTCGGCGAGCGTCATCGCCTCGATCTGGTCGTGGGTGACGTAAATCGTCGTCGCGCCGAGCGCGCGGTGCAGGTTCGCGATCTCGACGCGCGTCTGGCCGCGCAGCGCCGCGTCGAGGTTCGAGAGCGGCTCGTCGAACAGGAAGACCTTGGGCGCGCGGACGATCGCCCGGCCGATCGCGACGCGCTGCCGCTGGCCGCCCGAGAGTTCCTTCGGCGTGCGCTCGAGGTATTGCGTGAGGTTGAGGATCTTCGCGGCGCGCTCGACCTTTTCCTTGCGCACCGCGACGTCGACCTTCGCGAGCTTGAGCGCGAAGGACATGTTGTCGAAGACCGTCATGTGCGGATAGAGCGCGTACGACTGGAACACCATCGCCAAGTCGCGCTTGGACGACGGCACGTTGGTGATGTCGCGGCCGTCGAGGTGCAGCGAGCCTTCGGTCGTCGCCTCGAGCCCGGCGATCA
>CAXUDL010000008.1:0-31359 GCA_964249855.1 uncultured Rhizobacter sp.
CGTGCTCGTGCTCGTGCCGCGGTGCCTCCACGTGGCCGTGTCCATGACCGTGACCGTGACCGCCGTGCGTTCCCTGCGCAGCGCTCGCGTACGCCCCGCTCTCCGGCTCGAACGGCGCACGGGCCTGGCCGACGATCAAGTCCATGTGCCGCAACAAATCGGCGAGCACCGGATCCGGCTCGAGCTGGAGCCGGTCGGGCCGGAGCTCGAGCGCCACGTGCCGGTTGCCCAGGTGGTAGGCCGCGCGTGTCAGGTCGAACGCGCTGCCGTGGTGGGGGCATGGCGTGACGACCATCACCGGCTCGGCGGCGGCGTCGACGACGACCATCGACCCGTCTTCGGCCACGAGCACGTCGCCGCCGCGGACGACGCTGCCGCGCGGCAGGAAGACCGCCAGCGCGCGGCCGTTCGAATCGGTGGCTTCGAAGCGGCTGCGCTGGCGCACGTCCCAGTCGAGCTCGACGCGCGCGGCGCGGCGCAGGAGCACCGGCGCGAGGCCGCGGCCCCCGGGGATCAGCTTGTTGACGGTCAGCATGGCGCGGTCTGAGGACGGGCGGGGGACGAGTGTCGCAGGAAGCGGCGCCGCGCGCGGTCGCGCAGGCCGCAGCGCGCCGCCTACGCGAGCGTCGGCCGCACCATGCGCGCGAGCGCCGCCGGCATCGCGTCTTCCGAGACGTCGAGCGTGCGGTCGACGCCGCTGCAGTCGACGACCTCGACGCGGTACGAGAAGCGGTCGGCGCCGGGCGCAGCCGGCGCGCTGCGGCCGCACGCGGCGAGCACGCCGTGCAGCGCGGTCTGCTGCGCGGCGCTGAGGCCCGCGAAGGCGCAGTCGACGCTCGACCGCAGCCCCGCGATGCCGCCGCGGCGCTCGATCCGCACCCGCTCGATCGGCGGCATCGGAGCTTGGGCGATCAAGCGTCCGTCGCGCCGACGCCGACGGTTCGCCACGCCGTGGTGCACGGTGCGGCGAGCGCCTCGCCGCCACGCTTGGCCGCGCTCGCGACGGTCAGCGCCGCGAACTCGGCGAACGTCGCGTCCGCGCGAAGCGTCCGGCTGGTGCAGGTGTCGTACCAGACGTGGATCGCGTCGGTCCATGCCGTGCCGCCGAGCGCGCGGGCGAACAGCGCGAAGGCCTTGTTCGGCACGCCGCTGTTGTCGTGCACGTCGGCGGTCGGATCGAGCTCGGCATACGTCTCGCGCTGCGGCGACAGGCAGTGCCTCGCGCTCGGCTGCAGCATGTCGCGCAGACAGGTGAAGCCCTTGGCGACGGCGGGCGGCGCCATGATGCCGGCGCCGACGAGCCAGCCTTCGGCGTCGGCCACGGTCCAGCGATGGAGCCACTGGTTGAAGACCGTGCCGAAGACGTCGCTGATGCTCTCGTTGAGCGCGCCCGACTCGCCTTCGTAGCGCAGCGCGCTCTCGTTCTGCGTCACGCCGTGGGTCAGCTCGTGGCCGATGACGTCGGGCGACCCGTACATCGCGGTGAAGAGCTGGCCGTCGCCGTCGCCGTAGACCATCTGCTGGCCGTTCCAGAAGGCGTTGTCGTACTGCTTGTCGTAGTGCAGGCTCGAGACGAGGTCGTGGCCTTTGTCGTCGACCGAGTTGCGGCCGAGCACCGACTGGTAGAACTCGGCGACCTTGGCGGTCGTGTCGAACACCGTCTTGAAGCCGGCCGTCGGCTTGGGCACCGGCGTACCGGGCAGGTTCTTGCGGTTCTTGCAGTCGAAGAGATGCTGTAGCGGCACGTGCGGCGCGACCTTCGATGCCGCGAAGCGCTCGGGGTCACGCAGCGTCGCGATGCGGTGGGCCTCGCGCAGGCCGCGCAGGCGCTGGGTCTCGAGGTAGCTCGCCTGCAGCGCCTTGCGGGTGTCGTCGGGCAGGCTGGCGTCGCGCGAATACTTCTGCAGGACGTCGGGCGGCACGATGAAACAGCAGGCCGGACGCAGGCGCAGGGGTGGGCAGCTCATGGTTCTCCTCGACGTCGGCGTCGGTGCCGCCGGCATCCTGAATTCAAGCACGTCTTGCCGGCCGCGACCCCGGCGCCGGTGTCAGCCCCAGACCTCGGCGGCCGTCTCGACGACCAGCCGCAGCTTGGCGCGCTGCGCCTCCACCGCGATGTTGTTGCCGTGCACGGTGCTGCTGAAGCCGCATTGCGGGCTCAGGGCCAGCTGCTCGAGCGGTGCGTATCTCGCGGCCTCGTCGATGCGGCGCTTCAGGTCGTCCTTGCTCTCCATCTCGCCGAACTTGGTCGTCACGAGGCCCAGCACCACGACCTTGCCCTTCGACAGATGACGCAGCGGCTTGAAGTCGCCGCTGCGGGCGTCGTCGTATTCCATGAAGAAGGCGTCGAGCTGCATCTCGGACAGCAGCGCCTCGGCCACCGGCTCGTAGTTGCCCGCCGCGGCGTGCGTGCTCTTGAAGTTGCCGCGGCAGAGGTGCATGGCGAGCGTCATGCCGGCGGGCTTTTGCGCCACGACCTTGTTGATGAAGGCGGCGTAGCGGTGCGGCAGCTCGTTGGGGTCGTCGCCGCGCTGGCGCGCCGCCTCGCGCATCTTCTCGTCGCACAGGTACGCCATGTTCGTGTCGTCCATCTGCACGTAGCGGCAGCCGGCGTCGAAGAGGCTGCGCAGCTCGTCGCCGTACGCCGTCGCCACGTCGTCGTAGAAGGCGGGGTCCAGCTCGGGGTAGGCCGTCCTACTGATGCCGGCACGGCCGCCGCGGAAGTGCAGCATGGTGGGCGAGGGGATGGTGACCTTGGGCGTCAGGCCGGCCGCCACCTGGCTCGCCAGGAACTCGAAGTCGGCGCGCTGGATGTCCTTCACGTGCCGCACCTTGTCGATCACGCGCAGCATCGGCGGCGCGAGCTCCTCGGTGCCGTCGGGCTTGCGGATCGTGACCGGGATGTCGGTCTTCACACCGCCGAGCTGGTCGAGGAAGTCGATGTGGAAGTAGGTGCGGCGGAACTCGCCGTCTGTGATGCTCTGCAGGCCCACGTCCTGCTGGAACGCGACGATCTCGGTGATCGCCCGGTCTTCCACCTCGCGCAGCTGCGCGGCGGTGATCTCCTTCCTGACGAAGAACTGCTCGCGGGCGTCGAGCAGGAATTCGGGACGCAGGAAGCTGCCGACGTGGTCGGCGCGGAACGGGGGCGTGGTGCGGGCGGTCATGGTGATCCTTCCGGGTCAGGTGTGATCAGCGCGCAGCCAGGCCGAGCCACGCATCGAGCGGCGTGGGGTCGGCCAGCAGCGCGGCGCTGGTCGAACGATAGGCGATCCCGCCGCGGTCGAGCACGACGGCGTCGTCGGTGACGCCGAGCACCATGTGCGGATGCTGCTCGACGACGATGGACGGCAGGCCCTCGTCGCGCGCCACGCGACGGATGGCGCGCAGCAGCTCTTCGACGATGATGGGTGCGAGGCCCTCGAGCGGCTCGTCGAGCAGCAGCAGCGTCGGGTTCAGCACCAGCGCGCGGCCGACGGCGAGCATCTGCTGTTCGCCCCCGGAGAGCTGCGTGCCGAGATTCTTCTTGCGTTCGGCCAGGCGCGGAAAGAGGCCGTAGACGCGCTGCGGCGTCCAGGCACCGCGGCGGGCGACGGCGCTGAGGTTCTCGTCAACGGTCAGCGACTTGAAGATGTTGCGTTCCTGCGGCACCCAGCCGAGCCCCGCCTGGCGGCCGGCGCCGGCACGCTGGTGCGGCGCCAGCGCCTGGATCTCGCGCCCGCCGAGCACGATGCGCCCGGCATGGCGCCGTGTGACGCCGACGAGCGTGTCGATCAGCGTCGTCTTGCCGGTGCCGTTGCGGCCGAGCAGCGCGAGCGACCGTCCTTCGGCCAGCGCGAAGCCGACATCGCTCAGCACCACCGCCTCGCCGTAGCCGCAGCGCAGGCCTTCGACCACCAGCACGTCAGCCATGCGGCAGCACCGTTTCGCCCAGGTAGACGGCGCGCACTCGCGGGTCGGCGGCGATCTCCGCCGGCGTGCCTTCGGTCAGTACGCCGCCGTCGACCAGCACGGTGATGCGCGAGGCGAAGCGGAAGACGAGGTCCATGTCGTGTTCGATGAGCACGACGCTGACGTCGGCTGGCAGCGCGGCGACCGTCGCGAGGATGTCGGCCCGCTCGCCCGCCGGAACGCCGGCGGCCGGCTCGTCGAGCAGCAGGACGCGCGGTCGCAGCGCCACCGCCAGCGCGATCTCGAGCAGGCGGCGCTTGCCGTAGGGCAGCTCCGCGGTGCGGCGCGTGGCGTGCTCCTGCAATCTGAACTGGGCCAACAGAAGCTCGCACTCCGCGGCCGCTGCGCCGTCGCTGCCCACCGGCTGCCACCAGCGCCGGGCGGCGTCGCGGCGGCTGGCCACGGCGAGCGCCAGGCTCTGCAGCGGCGTGAGCGAGTCGAAGAGCTGGTTGATCTGGAACGTGCGCGCCAGGCCGAGCGCCACGCGCCTGTGCGGCGCCACGGCGGTGATGTCGCGGCCTTCGAGTTCGACGCGGCCCGACGTCGGCGGCAGCGCGCCGGTGAGCTGGTTGACGAGCGTCGTCTTGCCGGCGCCGTTCGGGCCGATCAGCGCATGGCGCGCGCCGCGCGCGATGTCGAGCGAAACGTTGTCGGTGGCGGTGATGCCGCCGAAGCGCTTGACCAGGCCGCGCGTGCGCAGGACCACGTCTAGCGTCATGCGCGCCGCCACCAGGTCCACGGCCGCAGCAGCCGCTCGCGGCCGACCAGCATCAGCACCACCAGCACCAGGCCGATCCAGAACGTCCAGTACTGCGCGGTGACGGCGGAGAGCAGGTCGTGCAGCACCTTGAAGGCGATGGCGCCCACCAGGCCACCCCAGAGCCAGCCGGTGCCGCCGATGACGAGCGCCAGCAGCACGTCGGCGCTGCGGTGGAACTCGAACACGTCGAGCGACGCGAAGCCGGTGGTCTGCGCCAGCAGCGCGCCCGCCGCCCCCGCCAGCGCCGCGCCGAGCGTGTAGACGAATGCGAGCCGCCCCTGCACCGACAGGCCGATGGCGGCGACCCGCAGGCGGTTGTCGCGCAGCGCCTGCAGCGAGAGGCCGAGCGGCGCGTGCACCAGCCGGCGCATCGCCACGAAGGCGACGAACAGCACGGCCAGTGAATAGAACGACGCGACGCGCGCGCCCAGGTCGAAGTCGAAGCGGCCGACGAAGGGCAGCACCAGCGGCCCCATCACGACGCCCTGCAGCCCGTCGGCACCGCCGGTCAGCGCGTCGAACTTGTTGGCGAGCTCGAACAGCACGAGCGCCACGCCCATCGTCACCATGAGGCGCGTCAGGTCGGTGCCGCGGACGATCATCGGGCTGGTCACGAGGCCGAGCGCTGCGCCGAGCGCGGTGCCGGCCGCCAGGCCCGCCATCGGGTCGGGTGTGATGTGCTTGGCGAGCAGCGCGGCACCGTAGGCGCCCAGGCCGAAGAAGGCGGCGTGGCCGAGCGAGACGATCCCGGCATAGCCGAGGATCAGGTCGAGCGACAGCGCGAAGAGCGCCAGGATCGCGATCTCGTTGATCAGCGCCGCGTACTGCCCCAGCAGCACCGGCGCGGCCCAGATGGCGAGCCACAGCACCGCTTCCCACCAGCGCCAGCGGGAGGGCGCGCGCAGCGCCGGGCCCGCGCTCACCGCGCCGCCCCTCCGCGCACGAACAGACCGTGCGGCCGCCAGAGCAGGATGGCGATCATCAGCACGTAGACGATGAAGCCGCCCAGCTTGGGCGCGTAGTACTTGCCCATGACATCGGCGATGCCCAGGACGAGTGCGGCGAGCAGCGGCCCGGTGATCGAGCTGGTGCCGCCGACGGCGCAGACGATCAGGAAATAGACCAGGTACTTGAGCGGAAACGACGGGTCCAGCCCGAGCAGGTCGGCACCGAGCGCGCCGCCGAGCCCGGCCAGGCCCGAGCCGACGGCGAAGGTGACGAGGAAGATGCGGTCGACCGGAATGCCGAGGCCGGCGGCCACGCGCGCGTCGTCGACCGCGGCGCGCAGCCTGCTGCCGAAACGGGTGCGCGCGAGCAGCGCCTGGAGCGCCGCGGCGAGCACAAGGCAGGCGACGACGACGAAGAGCCTGTACGCGCCCATGCCCAGCAGCCAGGGACCGCTGCCGAACTCGAAGCGCACGCGCAGCCACCCGGGCAGCTGCACGTTCTGCTGCTGCGAGCCGAGCGTGTAGTCGACCGCGGCCACGGCCATGAACGTCAGGCCGATCGAGAACAGCACCTGGTCGAGGTGCGGCTTGCCGTACATCGCGCGGTAGATCGTGCGCTCCAGTGCGGCGCCGGCGAGCGCCGTGACGACGAAGGCGGCCGGCAGGCATGCCAGAAACGGCCAGCCCGCGCGCTGCGTCAACAGGACCAGCACGTAGCCGCCGGCCATCGCGAACGCGCCGTGGGCGAGGTTGATGAAGTTCATCAGCCCCATCGTCACGGCCAGGCCGAGCGACAGCACGAAGAGCAGCATGCCGTAGGCGATGCCGTCGAACAGCAGCGTCAGCATGCGGTGCGCATGGTCCTCGACGCGGTGGCCATCGGCGGTCGACTCATTTGCTCTTGCCCGGGTCCTTGACCTGCTTCTGCACGTCGAACTCGACGTTGAACAATTGCCCGTCGACGCGCTCGACCCTGCGGATGTAGACGTCCTGGACGATGTCGCGTGTCTGCCCGTCGATCAGGATCGTGCCGCGGGGGCTCTCGATGATCTGGCCCTTCATGGCGGCGAGCAGCGCGTCGCCGCCCACCCCGCGGGTCGTGTCGAGGCCCTTGAAGATCAGCCGCATGCCGTCGTAGCCGCCGACCGCCATGAAGTTGGGGCGGAACTTGTGCATGGCCTGGAAGTCGGCCACGAACTTCTTGTTGACAGGGCCGGGGTGAGCTGCCGAATAGTGGTGCGCGTTGACGACGCCGAGCGCCACGTCGCCCATGTCGTTGAGCTGGTCGTCGTCGGTCACGTCGCCGGTCGCGATCAACTTGATGCCGGCCTGGCCAAGCCCGCGTTCGCCGAACTGCTTCATGAACTGCGCGCCCTGGCCCGACGGCAGGAACACGAACAGCGCGTCGGGCGACAGGTCGCGCACCTTCTGCAGCACGGGCGCGAAGTCGGGGCTGCGCAGCGGCGTTCGCAGCTTCTCGGCCACCACGCCGCCGTTGAGCAGGAAGCGGTCGGCGAAGAACTTCTCGGCATCGTTGCCAGGGCCGTAGTCGGCGACCAGCGTGACCACCTTCCGGATCTTGTTCTTGGCGGCCCATTCCGACATGCTCACCGCCATCTGCGGCAGCGTGAAGCTCGTGCGCAGGATGTACGGCGAAGCCTCGGTGATGCTGCTGGTCGCTGCCGCCATCACCACCAGCGGCGTCTTGCTCTGCGTGGCGATGGGCGCGCTGGCGAGCGCCAGCGGCGTCAGGCCGAAGCCGGCGAGCGCGACCACCTTGTCGTTCACCACCAGTTCCTGCGCCAGGCGGCGGGTGGTGTCGGCGACGCCGGCATCGTCCTTCACGATCACCTCGACCTTCCTGCCACCGGCCCTGCCGCCGCTCTGCGACATCCACAGCTTGATGGCGGCGTCGATCTGCCGGCCGGTGGACGCCGACTGGCCCGTCATCGGCAGGATGACGCCGATCTTCACGGTGTCCTGGGCGCGCACGGCGCCGCTCGCGAGCAGCGCAGCCGCGGCGGCTCCGGCGAAAAGAAGTTGGCGGCGGTCTCGCATGTCGTCTCCGGTGAAGTTGGGGTTCGGCTCGGCCGGGTCATTGTCGCGGCAGGGCGCGGACCGACCGGCCTGCACGCGTGTCGATCCCGTGGCGCCCTCGCCCGCACCGCGCCGCCACCGACCCGTCGGCGTGGATCAGAACAGGAAGTAGCGCTGCGCCATCGGCAGCTCGGTCGCCGGTTCGCAGGTCAGCAGGATGCCGTCGGCGCGCACCTCGTAGGTCTGCGGGTCGACCTCGATCGTCGGCGTGCCGTGGTTGTGGACCATGTCGGCCTTGCCGATCGTGCGGGTGTTCGCGACCGCCTCGGTGCGGCGCTTCAGGCCGAGCCGCTGCGGCACGCCGAGCGCCGCCGCGGCCTTCGAGATGAAGGTGATGCAGGTCGCGTCCATCGCCTGGCCGAAGGAGCCGAACATCGGCCGGTAGTGCACCGGTTGCGGCGTCGGGATCGACGCGTTCGGGTCGCCCATCGCCGCCGCGGCGATCATCCCGCCCTTCAGGATCAGGCTCGGCTTGACGCCGAAGAAGGCGGGCTTCCAGACGACCAGGTCGGCGAGCTTGCCGACCTCGACCGAGCCGACGACGTGCGAGATGCCCTGCGTGATCGCCGGGTTGATCGTGTACTTGGCGATGTAGCGCTTGACGCGGAAGTTGTCGTTGCGCGCGGAGTCTTCCGGCAGCGAACCGCGCTGTGCCTTCATCTTGTGCGCCGCCTGCCAGGTGCGCAGGATCACCTCGCCGACGCGGCCCATCGCCTGGCTGTCGGACGACATCATCGAAAACACGCCCAGGTCGTGCAGGACGTCCTCGGCGGCGATCGTCTCGCGGCGGATGCGGCTCTCGGCGAAGGCAAGGTCCTCGGCGATTCGAGCGTCGAGGTGATGGCAGACCATCAGCATGTCGAGGTGCTCGTCGACCGTGTTGACGGTGTAGGGCATCGTCGGGTTGGTCGACGACGGCAGCACGTTCGGCAGGCCGGCGGCCCGGATGATGTCGGGTGCGTGGCCGCCGCCCGCGCCCTCGGTGTGGAAGGTCGCGATCGTGCGGCCCTTGAACGCGGCGAAGGTGTCCTCGACGAAGCCCGATTCGTTGAGCGTGTCGGTGTGGATCGTGACCTGCACGTCGTGCGCGTCGGCGACCGACAGGCAGTTGTCGATCGCCGCCGGCGTCGTGCCCCAGTCCTCGTGCAGCTTCAGGCCGTAGGCGCCGGCCTCGATCTGTTCCTCGAGCGGGCGGAACAGCGAGGCGTTGCCCTTGCCCTGGAAGCCGAGGTTCATCGGGAACGACTCGGCGGCGCGCAGCATCGAGTGGATGTGCCACGGCCCGGGCGTGCAGGTGGTCGCGAAGGTGCCTGTCGCGGGGCCGGTGCCGCCGCCCATCATCGTCGTGATGCCGCTCGTCAGCGCCTCCTCGATCTGCTGCGGGCAGATGAAGTGGATGTGCGTGTCGATGCCGCCGGCGGTCACGATCATGCCTTCGCCCGCGATGATCTCGGTGCCCGCGCCGATGACGATGTCGACGCCGGGTTGCACGTCCGGGTTGCCGGCCTTGCCGATCGCCGCGATCAGGCCGCCCTTCAGGCCGATGTCGGCCTTGACGATGCCCCAGTGGTCGATGACGAGCGCGTTGGTGATGACGGTGTCGGCGACCTCGGCGGCGAGCCGCTGGCTCTGGCCCATGCCGTCGCGGATCGTCTTGCCGCCGCCGAACTTGACCTCTTCGCCGTAGCCGCCGGCCGCGAGCGTGAAGTCGCGCTCGACCTCGACGACGAGGCCGGTGTCGGCAAGCCGCACGCGGTCGCCCGTCGTCGGGCCGAACATCTCGGCGTAGGCGCGCCGTCCGATCGTCGCCATCAGAGCGCTCCCTGCACCAGGCCGCGGAAGCCGTAGACCCTGCGGTCGCCGGCGTAGTCGACGAGCTCGACCGTGCGCTGCTGCCCGGGCTCGAAGCGCACCGCGGTGCCCGAGGCGATGTGAAGCCGCATGCCGCGCGCCGCCTCGCGGTCGAAGCGCAGCGCCGCGTTGGTCTCGGCGAAGTGGTAATGCGAGCCGACCTGGATCGGCCGGTCGCCGGTGTTCTCGACGACGAGCGTGCAGGTGCGCCGGCCGGGGTTGAGGACGTGGTCGGGACCGTCGGTGATGAGTTCGCCGGGAATCATGGGCTGGTGCCGCTCAGGCGATCGGCTGGTGCACCGTCACCAGCTTGGTGCCGTCGGGAAACGTGGCTTCCATCTGGATCTCCGGAATCATTTCCGCGACGCCGGCCATCACGTCGTCGCGCGTGAGCACCGCACGGCCCTCGCTCATCAGCGCCGCGACGCTCTTGCCGTCGCGGGCGCCTTCCATGATCGCCGCGCTGATGAGCGCCACCGCCTCGGGATGGTTGAGCTTCAGGCCGCGCGCCCGGCGCCGTTCCGCGAGCAGCGCCGCGGTGAAGATCAGCAGCTTGTCTTTCTCGCGCGGCGTGAGTTCCATGCAGGGGCCCGGTAGCAGGAGACGGGCCGCATCTTAGGTCACGCGCCGTGCGCGGCGCCGGCTTCTGCCCGCGTCAGACGGCTTGCAGACGAAACTGCGCGACCGAGCCGGCGAGCTGCAGCGCCTGCGCCTTCAGGCTCTCCGACGCCGCGGCCGATTCCTCGACCAGCGCGGCGTTCTGCTGCGTCGCCTGATCGAGCCGCGTCACCGCCGCATGGACCTGCCGGATGCCGTTCGACTGCTCCGACGCCCCCGCGCTGATCTCCGCGATCCGCTCCGTGACCGTCTTCACCGCGTCGACGATCCGCGCCATCGTCGTGCCGGCCTCGGCGACGAGCGCGTCGCCCTCGCCGACCCGCTCGACCGACTCCTGGATCAGCGTATTGATCTCCCGCGCCGCCTGCGCGCTGCGCTGCGCCAGCGTCCGCACTTCGGCGGCGACGACCGCGAAGCCGCGGCCCTGCTCGCCCGCCCGTGCCGCCTCGACCGCGGCGTTCAACGCGAGGATGTTGGTCTGGAAGGCGATGCCGTCGATCACGCCGATGATGTCGGCGATCTTCTTCGAGCTGCTGCTGATCTGGCTCATCGTGCCCGAGACGCGGCCGACGGCCGTGCCGCCCGCGGTCGCGATCGCCATCGCTGTGCCGGCGAGCTGCTGCGCCTCGCGCGCGCTCGTCTCGCTGCCGACGACCGACGTCGAGAGCTGTTCGATCGACGCGGCGGTCTGCTGCAGGCTCGACGCCTGTTCTTCGGTGCGCAGGCTCAGGTCGTTGTTGCCGACCGCGATCTGCGTCGACGCGGTGCTCACTTCGTCGGCCGAGCCGCGGATGCCCTCGATCATGCGCTGCAGCGTGGCCTGCATGTCGCCGAGCGCGTCGAGCAACGCGCCGGTCTCGTCGCGCGTGACGCGCGGCTTGGCGGTGGACAGGTCGCCCGAGGCGATGGTCCGCGCCCAGGCGATCGCGCGTTCCAGCGGGCCACTGATCGAGCGGCCGAGCCAGAGCGAGAACGCCGTGCCCGAGACCAGGATCAGCGCCAGCGTGACGGCGATCTGACGCTTCGCTTCGACGACCGACTCCTTCGACCTGGCTTTCATCTTCGCCGCCCCGTTGACCTTGAAGTCGATGTCGGCGACCAGCTTCCCGTGGGCCGCGTTGAACGCGACCTCCGATTCGCCGAGCGACACGGTGCGTGCGATGGCGCTTTGCGCCGGGCCGCCGCGGGCCAGCGTCCGCAGCCGCCCGAACGTGTCGCGATAGGCTTGCAGCGCCTGCTTGAAGTCGTCGTACAGCGCCTGTTCTTCCGCGCCCGAGATGCCGGACGCTTCGTAGGTGCGGGTGGGTGCCTCGAGGCGTTTCCAGAGCGCTTCGCGCAACCGGTCTTCGTTGTCGCGGTGGGCGTCGGACGCGACGACCACGTAGCGCAGGTCGGAGCGGCGCAGCTCGCCGAGGACGTCGCGGATCTCGTTCAGCTCGACCAGCGACACGATCCAGCGGTCGTTGATCTCGTCGACGAGGTCGCCGACCTTCTGCAGCTGCATCCACGCGACGAACGCGAGCAGCGCGGAAACGCCGAGGACGATGCAGAAGCCGCCGCGCAGGCGCGTGCTGATGTTCAGGTCGGAGAGTGTCATGGGTCCCGGGAGTCCTCGTCGAATCCTGAAGGCAGAGCTGCGATCGGACCGATCAGGCGATTTCGGCCGGGCAACCGACGACTTGAGGTTCCCGCTTCCCGTTGCACCGGCCGCAGCGTCGTGCAGACCGCCGCGCCGACGCGATGTGCCCGTGCCGCCTGCGCGTGTCGAGCGGCGGTCATCGAGCGGACCTCGCGGACGACCGGCTCGAATTCGACCCCGAGCGGGGCGCGCGGCGACGCTCCTCGGCGCGCGACGTCGCCGCCGGTTCGGTACGCCGCCGCGTGCAGCCGGTTCAAGTCCCCGCCGTCTGCAGCCGCGTCAGGTCCCGGCTCGCTTCCATCAGTCGCTCGGCGAGCATCGCCCGCCGGTCGCCCGCGAACCGCAGCTCGATCGCCGCGATGCTGATCGACGCGACCGGCGCGCCCTGGGTGTCGGCCACGGCGACACCGAGGCCGCAGCTGCCTTCGAGCACGAGGCCGACGACGAAGCAGTGCCCGGTCGCGCGTGTCTCGTGCACGAGCTGCCAGAGCGCGTCGTCGGTGCAGCGCGGGAAGCGCTCCACGCGAGTGCCGGCGCTGCGTTCGAGCGATGCGGTCACGCGGACGTCCGGCAGCGCCGCCAGCATCGCGAGGCTGCCGGCGCCGACGCCGAGCGGGAAGCGGTCGCCAGCTTTCATGATCTGGTTGCGGATCGGGAAATCGCCCTCGTGGTGCGACAGGCAGATCGACTCGGCACCGTGGAGCACGTTGAAGTAGACCGTGTCGCCGGCTTCGGCGGCGAGTCGCGCCAGGATCGGCGCGGCGAGCCGCTGCAGCGCGTCGTCGGGCTCGGCGGCGAGACCGACCGCGAAGGCCTCGGGGCCGAGCCGGTAGCGGCCGGAGCCGAGGTCCTGGACGACGAAGCCCTCGTCGACGAGCGTGCGCGTGAGCCGCACCACGGTCGACTTCTTGAGATCGACCAGCCGGCCGATGTCGACCATCCGCAAGCCGCCGGCACCGGCCCGGGCGAGCAGGCGGAGCACGGCCAGGCCGCGGCGCAGGGTCTGTGCGCCACGGGTCGGCGCGTCGCGTGCGTTTGAATGCATGAAGGTCCACTTGGTGGAACACGGTGTCGACCAGCCTCGAGGCGTCTCAGGTGCATCCCGGAGGCGGCACGGCGACGCCTACTTTAAACTGCGGTCGCCGAGTGCAATACCGAGTCCACATCCTGGACCGACTCAGCGCACACGAGGTCACCCATGTCCCGCAACCGTCCTGAACCGGTCCACATCGTCGGCTGGTCGCACACCCGCTTCGGCAAGTTCGACCAGCTCGACGTCGAGACGCTGATCGCAGAGGTGGTCGCCGGCGCGCTGGCCGACGCGGGGCTCGACGCCGCGCGCGTCGACGCGGTCGTCGTCGGCACCTTCAACAACGGCTTCGTCGGCCAGGACTTCCCGTCGTCGCTCGCGATGAACGCCCAGCCGGGCCTGCGCTTCAAGCCGGCAGTGCGGGTCGAGAACGCTTGCGCGACCGGCTCGGCCGCGATCCACGCCGGGCTGCAGTCGATCCGTTCGGGCGCGGCCGACATCGTCCTCGTCGTCGGCTACGAGCGCATGAACGGCCTGCCGACCGCCGACGTCGGCGACGTGTTGCTGAAAGCGGCCTACGTGCGCGAGGAAACGTCGTCGGCGGGCTTCGCGGGCGTCTTCGCCGGCATCGCGCAGCGCTACTTCGACACCCACGGCGACGCCAGCGACGCGCTCGCCGCCATCGCCGCCAAGAACCATCGCAACGGCGTCGCGAATCCGTTCGCGCACATCCGCCGCGACCTCGGCTTCGATTTCTGCAACACGCCGAGCGAGAAGAACCCCTTCGTCGCCGGGCCGCTGCGGCGCACCGACTGCTCGCTCGTCTCCGACGGCGCAGCGGCGATGCTGCTGTGCGGCGACCGGGTGCTCGCCGAGCTCAAGGTGCGCCGCGCCGTGCGCTTCGCGGCCGCGCAGCAGGTCAACGACTACCTGCCGGTCTCGCGTCGCGACGTGTTGAAGCTCGAGGGCGCGGCCGAGGCCTGGGTCAGAGCGTTCGCCGAAGCCGACCGGCAGCTCGCCGACCTGTCGCTCGTCGAGACGCACGACTGCTTCACGATCGCCGAACTGCTCGAGGTCGAGGCGATGGGGCTCGCCGGGCCGGGGCAGGGGCCGGCGCTGGTGCGCGAAGGGCAGACCGAGCGTGGCGGCAGGTTGCCGATCAACCTGTCGGGCGGCCTGAAGGCGAAGGGCCATCCGATCGGCGCGACGGGCGTCTCGCAACACGTGATGGCGGCGATGCAGCTCGTCGGTGAAGCCGGCGACATGCAGCTGCCGGGCGCCGAGCTCGCCGGCGTCTTCAACATGGGCGGCGTTGCCGTCGCCAACTACGTCAGCATCCTGGAGCGTTCGGCATGAACGCCGCGGCTGCCACGGCCGACCGCTTCGGCGGGCGGATGCCGGCCGGCCTGCCGCAGGTGATGAACCTCGGCAGGCTCCTGACGCAGACGGCGCGGAAATACCCCGACCTCGCGGGCTTCATCCGCGGCGACGCGACGACCACGTGGTCGCAGCTCGAGGCGCGCGTCGACGCGCTGGCGCACCACCTCGCCGGCCTCGGCATCGGCTTCGGCGACCGGGTGATGGCGCAGCTGCACAACGGCCTGCCGCTGTTCGAACTCGCCTTCGTCGCCTGGAAACTCGGCGCCGTCTGGGTGCCGGTCAACTGCCGGCTCAGCCCGCCCGAGGTCGCCCATGTCGCGGCGTCGAGCGGCGCGGCGGCGTTCTTCACGCAGGCCGCGTTCGCCGACCATGCCGAGGCCTGCCGCGCGGCGTCGCCGGAGCTGCGCCACGTGATCGCGACCGACGCGCCGGCCTACGAGCACGCAGCGCACGACGCCGCGCGCGGCGCGTTCCCCGCGGCCGAGGTCGACCGCGACCATCCGCTCTGGTTCTTCTACACCTCGGGCACGACCGGCCGGCCGAAGGCGGCGGTGCTGACGCACGGGCAGATGGCATTCGTCGTCGCCAACCACCTCGCCGACCTCCTGCCCGGCCTGCGCGAAACCGACCGCTCGCTCGTGCTCGCGCCGCTGTCGCACGGTGCGGGCGTGCATGCGCTGATGCACGTGGCGCGCGGCGCCGCGAGCGTGCTGCTGCCGGGCGACAGCCTCGACCCCGAGGCGGCGTTCGAGGCGATCGAGCGTCATCGCATCGGCAACTGCTTCACCGTGCCGACGATCCTGAAACGCCTCGCCGAGGATCCGGCGGCGGCGCGGCACGACCACACGAGCCTGAAGCACGTCGTCTACGCCGGTGCGCCGATGTACCGCGCCGACCAGGAGCGGGCGCTCGCGGCGCTCGGGCCGGTGATCGTCCAGTACTTCGGGCTCGGCGAGGTGACGGGCAACATCACCGTGCTGCGCGCCGACGAGCACGACGGCGCGCAGCTCGGCAGCTGCGGCACGGCGCGCTCGGGCATGGAGGTCGCGGTGCTCGACGCTGCCGGCCGCGAGCTGCCGGCCGGCGAGCAGGGCGAGCTCTGCACACGCGGTCCGGCCGTCTTCGCCGGTTACTGGGACAACCCCGAGGCGACCGCGCAGGCATTCCGCGGCGGCTGGTTCCACACCGGCGACCTCGGCCGCATGGATGCGCGCGGCTTCGTCACGATCACCGGGCGGTCGTCCGACATGTACATCTCGGGCGGCTCGAACGTCTACCCGCGCGAGATCGAGGAAGCGTTGCTGACGATGCCCGAGATCGCCGAAGCCGCCGTCTTCGGCATCGACGACGCGGCCTGGGGCGAGTCGGGCGTCGCGGTGCTCGTCGCGCGCACCGGCGCGGCGGTACCGAGCACGGCCGCCGTGCTCGACCACCTGCAGCCGCGGCTCGCCAAGTACAAGTGGCCGCGCCGGATCGTGTTCTGGCCGGCGCTGCCGAAGAGCGCGTACGGGAAGCTGGTCAAGCGCGACATCCGTGCGCAGTACCTGGAGGCGACCCGATGACGGCGCCGCGCCCGACGCATCCCGGCGTGCCGACCCAGCCGCGGCGCCTGGCGCTGGCCGCGACGAACGTCCGCCACCACGAGGTCCGGATCGCCGCCGGCGACGAACTCTTCGCCTTCGCCGATCGTCTCGCCCGCGGTTTCGCCGGCAGCGCGGCACTGCTGCAGTTCGATGCCGTGCCGATGCGCCGCGTCGCCGTCCACGTGCCCGAGCCCGACCCGACGCGGCGGCAGATCATGCGGTACGGCAGCGCCAGCGTCTTCGACGCGCCGTGCACGCTCGTCGGCGCGCAGATGTCGATCGGCATCGACGGCGACGCGCCCGTGCTGCACTGCCACGGCCATCTGCGCACGGCCGACGGCCGAGCGTACGGCGGCCATCTGTCGCCCGGCGGCTGCATCGTGGCCGAGGCGGCGACGGTGCGCTGCAGCGTCTTCGACGGCGTGCGGCTCGAGCCGACCTTCGACACCGAGACCGGCTTCTCGCTGCTGAGCCCCGCGCGGTCGCATGACGCAGCGCCCTCGGCCGAAACGACCCGACGCAGCGGCGTGCAGCCGCCGACCGGCTCGGCCCTGCGCTTGAAGCCCGACGAGGACCTGGTCGACGCGATCACCGCGTTCGCGCGAGACGCAGGCGCAGGCGCCGGAGCGCTGCGTGTCGTCGGCGGCGTCGGCAGCCTGATGCGGGCGACGCTCGCCGCGCCCGACGGCAGCGTCACCGCCGTCGACGGCCCGGGCGTCGAGATCGTCACGCTCGACGGCACGGCGGGCGCGCTGCGCATGGTCGTCGCCGATCTCGCGGGCGGCGTCCACGCGGGCGAGCCGGTCGCCGGCGGCAACCCGATCTGCGTCACGATCGAGCTCTTCGTCGAGGCCTCGTCATGACCCGGCGCACCGCCTGGGTCACCGGTGCGGCGCACGGCATCGGCGCCGTCATCGCCGAGCACCTCGCCGTGCGCGAAGGTCACGACATCGTGCTGATCGATCGCGACGCGGCCGCGCTCGACGCGACGCGCGCGCATCTGCGCAGCCTCGACGTCGATGCGCGCACGGCGGTCGTCGACCTCGCCGACCGCGTCGCGCTCGGGGCCGCGCTCGACGCGCTCTCGGCGCGCGCACCCGCCGACCTGCTCGTCAACAACGCCGGCATCGCGCTCGTGCGCCCGGCGCTCGAGCTGCCCGACGCCGACTGGGACCTCACCCTCGCCGTGAACGTCACCGCGCCGATGCTGCTGACGCGGCACTGCCTGCCGCACATGCGCGCCCGGGGCTTCGGCCGTGTCGTCAACATCGCCTCCATCAGCGGGCTGCGCGCCGGCGCCGGGCGGCTCGCCTACGGCACGAGCAAGGCGGCGCTGATCGCGCTGACCCAGCAGTTCGCGGTCGAGAGCGCGCGCTGGGGCGTGACCGTGAACGCCGTCGCGCCCGGCATGGTGCAGTCGGAACTGGCGACGCGGCTGATCGACCCGGCGCAGCTCGAGTCGATGCTCGGCCGCATTCCGCAACACCGCGCCGCCACGCCCGAGGACGTCGCCGCCGCGGTCGCGTTCCTCTGCAGCGACGCCGCGGCGGCCGTCACCGGCCACACGCTGCCGGTCGACGGCGGCTTCTGCATCGCCGGCTGGCTGCAGACGCCCGCCGCGGCCTGACCATCCCGACCACAACGACAACACACAGAGGAGACACCATGACCTTGCGCCGCCGCACCCTCGTCCAGGCGACCGCCGCCGCGATCGCACTGCCCGCCCGCCTCGCCTTCGGCCAGGGCGCGGAGTTCAGCTACAAGTTCGCCAACAACGTCCCGCTCACGCACCCGACGAACGTCCGCGCCAAGCAGATGGCCGACGCCGTGCGCACCGAGACCAACGGCCGCGTCGACATCCAGATCTTTCCGAACAACCAGCTCGGCGCCGACACCGACGTGTTGAGCCAGCTGCGCTCGGGCGGCGTCGAGTTCTTCACGCTGTCGGGCCTGATCCTCTCGACGCTCGTGCCCGCCGCCGCGATCAACGGCGTCGGCTTCGCGTTCCCCGACATCGACGCCGTCTGGAAGGCGCTGGACGGCGAGCTCGGGATCTATATCCGCGGCCAGATCGGCAAGGCGGGCATCGTCGCGATGGACCGCATCTGGGACAACGGCTTCCGCCAGACGACGACGTCGACCAAGCCGATCGCCGGCCCCGACGATTTCAAGGGCCTGAAGATCCGCGTGCCGGTCGCGCCGCTCTGGACGTCGATGTTCAAGGCCTTCGACGCCGCGCCGACGTCGATCAACTTCGCCGAGGTCTATTCGTCGCTGCAGACGAAGGTCGTCGACGCGCAGGAGAACCCGCTCTCGATCGTCTCGGTCGCGAAGATCTTCGAGGTGCAGAAATACTGTTCGCTCACCAACCACATGTGGGACGGCTTCTGGTTCCTCGCCAACCGCCGCGCCTGGGAGAAGATGCCGGCCGACGTGCGCACCGTCGTCGCCAAGCACATCAACGCGGCCGGCCTCGAGCAGCGCGCCGACGTCGCGGCGCTGAACGCGTCGCTGCAGAAGGACCTTGCGGCCAAAGGCATGGCGTTCAACCAGCCGAACCCGGCGGCGTTCCGCGACAAGCTCCGCGCTGCCGGCTTCTACAGCGAGTGGAAGCAGAAGTTCGGCGACGAGGCCTGGGCGCTGCTCGAGAAGTCGACCGGCAAGCTGTCCTGACGCGATGCACGCGAAGACGGTGAGCGCGAGCCCGCTCGCGTCGGCCGGCAGCGCGGTCGCGTGGCCGGCCGCGGCGCAACGCGTGCTCGCACGCTGCCTCGAGGTACCGGTCGCGCTGCTCGTCGCCGCCGACATCGTCGTGCTCTTCGCCGGCGTCGTCGCGCGCTTCGTCCTCCACCGGCCGCTGGTCTGGACGGACGAGCTCGCGTCGATGCTCTTCCTCTGGCTCGCGATGCTCGGCGCCGCGCTCGCGTTCCACCGCGTCGAGCACATGCGGATGACGGCGCTCGTCGACCGCTTGTCGCCGGCGGGCCGCGCGCTCCTCGACCTGATCGCCGTGGCGGCAAGCCTCGCGTTCCTGTTGCTGCTGGTCCTGCCGTCGTACGACTACGCGTCCGACGAGGCCTTCATCACGACGCCGGCGCTCGAGATCTCCAACGCCTGGCGCGCTGCGGCGCTGCCGGTCGGGCTCGGCCTGATGGCGGTGTTCGCCGTGCTGCGGTTGGCGGCGGAGACGAGCCCGCGGCGCGTCGCCTCGGCGATCGCGGTCGTCGGGCTCGTGCTCGGCGCGGCGCTGCTCGCGGCGCCGCTCTTCCGTGGTCTCGGGCACATCAATCTCGTCCTTTTCTTCGTCGTCGGCGTCGCCGCGGGCGTCGCGGCCGGCGTGCCGATCGCGTTCTCGTTCGGCCTCGCGACCTTCGGCTACCTGGCGCTGACGACGTCGACGCCGCTGACCGTGATGGTCGGCCGCATGGACGAGGGCATGTCGCACCTGATCCTGCTGTCGGTGCCGCTCTTCGTCTTCCTCGGCCTGTTGATCGAGATGACCGGCATGGCGCGCGCGATGGTCGCCTTCCTCGCGAGCCTGCTCGGCCACGTGCGCGGCGGGCTGTCGTATGTGCTGCTGGGCGCGATGTACCTGGTGTCGGGCATCTCCGGGGCGAAGGCGGCCGACATGGCGGCGATCGCGCCGGTGCTGTTCCCCGAGATGAAGGCGCGCGGTGCCAAGCCCGGCGAACTGGTCGCGCTGCTCGCCGCGACCGGCGCGCAGACCGAGACCGTGCCGCCGAGCCTCGTGCTGATCACGATCGGCTCGGTCACCGGCGTCTCGATCGCCGCGCTCTTCACCGGCGGCCTGCTGCCCGCCGCGGTGCTCGGGCTGATGCTGTGCGCGGTCGTCGCGTGGCGCTTCCGACGCGAGGCGCCGAACACCGTCGCCCGTGCGCCGCTGGCGACGATCGGCCGGACCTTTTTCATCGCGCTGCCGGCGATCGGCCTGCCGTTCGTGATCCGCGCCGCGGTCATCGAAGGCGTCGCGACCGCGACCGAGGTGTCGACGATCGGCATCGCCTACAGCGTCGTCGCCGGGCTGCTGATCTACCGCCGCTTCGCCTGGCGGCGGGTCGTGCCGATGCTGATCGACACCGCGGCGCTGTCGGGCGCGATCCTGCTCATCATCGGCGCCGCGACGGCGATGGCCTGGGGGCTCACCAGCTCGGGCTTCTCGCGCAGCCTCGCGGCATTCATGACGACGCTGCCCGGCGGCCCGGCCACCTTCATGGCCGTGTCGGTGCTCGCCTTCATCGTCCTCGGCTCGGTGCTCGAGGGCATTCCGGCGATCGTGCTCTTCGGCCCGCTGCTCTTCCCGATCGCGCGGCAGCTCGGCATCCACGAAGTGCACTACGCGATGGTCGTCGTGCTCTCGATGGGCCTCGGACTGTTCGCGCCGCCGTTCGGCGTCGGCTACTACGCGGCCTGCGCGATCGGCCGCGCCGACCCGACCGAGGGCATGCGGCCGATCGCCGGCTACCTCGCCGCGCTCCTCGTCGGCGTCGTGCTCGTCGCGGCGGTTCCCTGGCTCTCGACCGGCTTTCTCTGACCCGAGGACACCTGCATGACGCTTCCCGTCGCTGTCGTCACCGGAGCCGCGCGCGGCATCGGTCTGGCCGTCGCCGAATGGTTCCTGGCGCACGACCATGCCGTCGTCGTCAACGACGTCGACCGGTCGAGCCTCGCAGCGGCGGCCGAGGGGCTCGGGCTTCCCGACCGCGTCCTCGCGCTGCCCTTCGATGTCTCGCAGCCCGCCGAGGTCGAGGCCGGCGTCGAGCGCATCGTCGAGCGCTTCGGCCGGCTCGATGCGCTCGTCAACAACGCGGGCATCGCCGTCTTCAAGCCGCTGCTCGAGACGACGTTCGACGACTGGCAGCGCGTGCTCGCGGTCAACCTCACCGGCCCGTTCCTGTGCACCCAGGCGTGCGCACCGGTGATGCTGCGCGGCGGTCGGGGCGGCGCGATCGTCAACATCGCGTCGATCTCCGGCCTGCGCGCGAGCACCCTGCGCGTCGCCTACGGCACGAGCAAGGCCGGGCTGATCCAGCTGACCAAGCAACAGGCGGCCGAGCTCGGCGACCGCGGCATCCGCGTCAACGCGATCGCGCCCGGGCCGATCGAGACCGCCATGGCCAAGCAGGTCCACGACGCCGCGATCCGCGCCGCATACCACGACGCCGTGCCGCTCGGCCGCTACGGCACCTGCGAGGAGATCGCCTCGGCGGTCGGCTTCCTCTGCAGCGCCGCGGCGAGCTACGTCAACGGCCAGGTGCTGGCGGTGGACGGCGGCTTCGATTCGACCGGGATCGGCTTGCCGGACCTGCGACGGCGGTCGGCGCGCGACTGAGCGCATCCACGGCGCCGCCGTGGGTGTGGCCCCGCAGACGCCTGCCCGGCCCAGGGAGGGGCTCCCGAAGCCGACGCGTCTGGGGGACGCGCGTCGCGGCCTCTTCGAGCGGCGTTGCTAGCATGGCGACCCTTGTCTGGAGTGCCCATGTCCCGCTTCGTTCCCGTGTCCCGATCGCTCGCCGCCGGCGCGCTCGCCGTGGCGGCCATGCATGCAGCCGCTGCCGATGCGGCCTGGTCGCCGTCGTCCGTCTTCGTCCAGGCCGGCGACGCGGTCGGCATCCAGTCGCTCGCGCTCGGTGCGACGTGGGACTGGGGCCGCAGCTGGGGCATCGGCCCGGGCCGGCTCGGCGGGTACTGGGAGGCCTCGGTCGCCGGATGGAGCTACCACGGCCCCGACCGGAACCGAACCGGTATTGCCCAGATCGCGTTCAAGCCGGTGTTCCGCTACCGCTTCGACGACGGCGCGTCGCCGTGGTTCTACGAAGCCGGCGTCGGCCTCACGCTGCTGAACCGGCACTACACGTCCGACCGCAAGGACTTCGGCAGCCGCTTCAATTTCGGCGACCATCTCGCGGTCGGCCGGAGCTTCGGCGAGCGCCGGGAGCAAGAGGTCGCGCTGCGGATCGAGCACTTCTCGAACGCCGGCATCAAGGCGCCCAATCCCGGCGCGACGTTTCTCCAGCTCCGCTATGCCTACCGGTTCCGCTGAGGTGCGGCGCGCGCCGCGGCAGGCCTGTCGTCCGGAGCCGCATTGAGATGATCACCGTCCACCATTTGGAGAATTCCCGCTCGCAGCGCATTCTCTGGCTGCTCGAGGAGCTCGGCCTGCCGTACGCGGTCAGGAAGTACCGGCGCGACCCGACGACGATGCTCGCGCCGCCGGAACTGCTCGCGGTCCATCCGCTCGGCAAGTCGCCGGTGATCACCGACGGCGAAGCGACGGTGGCCGAGTCTGGCGCCATCGTCGAGTACCTCGTCGAGCGCGACGGCGCGGGCCGCCTGGCGCCGCCGTCCGGCACGCCGGAGCGGCTGCGCTGGCGTTACTGGCTGCACTTCGCCGAGGGCACGGCCATGCCGCCGCTGCTGCTGAAGCTGATCTTCACCCGCCTTCCCGAGCAGCCGATGCCCTTCTTCGTCAAGCCGATCGCCCGCGGCATCTCGCGCAAGGTGCTCGCGGCGTTCGTCGACCCGAACCTGACGCGCCAGCTCGACTTCATGGAGGCCGAGCTCGGCAGGAGCGAGTGGTTCGCCGGCCGCGACTTCAGCGCGGCCGACATCCAGATGAGCTTTCCGATCGAGGCGTCGGCGCAGCGCGCGGGGCTCGATGCGCGGCGGCCGAGGCTGATGGCGTTCCTGCAGCGCATCCATGCGCGGCCGGCATACCAGCGCGCGCTCGAGCGCGGCGGGCCGTACAGCTTCGCGAACGACTGATCGCGGCGGTGATCGCGAGAGAGCGTCGCACGTCGAACCGAACGTCCACGTGCCGCGCCGCCAGATTCACCGACCGGCCATCCGATACTTGACCGACCGGCCGATCGCGGACGGGAGTGCGCGCATCAAGCCGCCGATCGCAGGCGGGGCGATCCATGCGGGCGGTTGTTCGGGGTGGACCAGATCGAGGAACGAGAGATCGGCGAGCGGCTCGGCGCCTCGCTCGCGGAAGCGTCGGTGGACGTCCGAGCCGCGTTTGAGGTACAGGAAGGTGTTCTGGCGATACCAGTAGCACACGTCTCGGTCCGACCAGAACCGGGGGCGGAACAGGTCGAAGACGTCGTAGCCTTCTGCTGCGAACAGCAGCGCCCACTCGGAGTGCCGGCGCTCGTTGATGTGGTCGGTCCCGCCTTGCCCGGGGTAGGCGGCGCCGAACATCACGGCGTCCGACGACGCGACCAGCGACTTGACGAAGGTGTCGGACGATGCCGGCGTCAGGTGCTCGGCGACCTCGAGCGTCACGGCGAGGTCGACCCGCGTGAAGCCGGCGAACGATCGGTCGAGTTCGATCGGCCGGAACTCGATCTTCGCATCGGCCATGTGTTCGGCCCTGTTCCACGGCCCGTCGAAGCCGACTGCCTGCCCGACCCCGTGTTCGAGGAACACCTTCAGCCAGGCGCCGCGGCCGCAGCCGACGTCGAGCACCTGCTGTGGTTCGAACCAGGTCAGCAGCCAGGGCACGTATGCGCGCGCCGACCGCTCCGATTCTGCAAACTGTTCTGCGTAGAACGCGTCGCCGTAGAAGGCGGCCCGTTCGGCTTCCCTGGTCGCCGGCGACCGATCGGATTCGTTGCGCATGTCGGACTTCCTGAAAATGTGGTGGGTCGCGCACGTGCGGCCGACGCCGACGCGGCGACGGGTGCCGAGTCTCTCGCTGCATCGTAAGTCGCAGGCGGGGCCGCCACGCAGGTCGATCGCCTCGATTCCGCGGACTGGTCCTCGGAACGCGTCGCCGTCGAAGGCGGCTCGCGGCGTCCTTCGTCGGTGCCGGCCGAACGCTTGCTTCGCGCCTGTCGGACGGCGCGGGAAGACGCGGTCGGCCACGCACGGGCGCGGCTGGGGCTGAACGCTGTCGCGGGTTCGGGGCTCGCTCGTTCGACGTAGGCCGAACTGCCGCGTCCGCGTGCCCGGCGGTCGTCCGCCCGGCAGCCCGAACCGGACCGCGCAGCGGTTCAGGTCCGCCAGACGCGAGGCACGCACGCAGGCAGGTCCCAGGCGATCGCGCGCCATGCCGACCACACGTCGGTGAGCAGTGCCATCGCCGGCTCGACGCGGGCACTCAGCACGCGCAGGACGACGATGCCGTCGTGCGTCGACGTGCTGCCGGCGCTGCGGGCGAGCGGGCCATCCGCGGCGGCACGGCGCGCTGCGTCGAGCAGCGCGTCGCGTCGTGGGGCAGGCAGCGCAGCGCCGGTCGCGAACCACATCGTCGCGAGCACCCGGTGGCCGGCCCAGCCGACCGGCGCATCGAGCAGCGCGCGGTCGTCGGCGGCCGTCACGCCGCGCTCGAGCCAGTGGCCCGGCCATTCGATCGTCTGGCGGACGCGCCCGCGCTCGAAGCCGAGGTCCGACGCCGGCAGGCCGAGCGCGAGCACGTCCCAACCGATCAGCTCGGCGCCGTCGGCGAGCGCGAAGCCGACGCGGTTGTCGGCGAGGCAGCCGCTGAACGCGATCGTCTCGAGCGGCAGCCATTCGAGGCGGGCGCCGGCGCCGAGCCGGGCGTCGACCCGCTGCCCGGCCGGCGCGCCGGTGCTGCGGTAGAAGCGTGTCGCGCCGGCGGTCGTCACGAGGGCGTGGGCGCCGGGCTGCAGGTCGAGCTCGACGGTCAGCTCGTCGCCGCCGACGATGCCGCCCGGCGGATGGACGAGCACGTTGTGGCAGACCGCGCCGCCCTCGGGATAGAGGCTCGCGAGAACGCGCAGCGGCCCGTCGTGGACGCTGCGCGACACGGTGCGCGTGGCGCCCTGCGGCCCGTGGCCGTCGCAGCGGTAGTCGAGCCGCAGCGATCCCCGCCAGGCCATCAGCCGGCGGGACGCTGCTGCCAGAAGCTCGTGTGCAGCGCCGCGATCTCGGCTTCGACGGCCGCCACCGGCCCGACGACGCGGATCGCCTTCTGGCCGCGCGCGAACACCTCGCGGCACGGCAGGTCGAGCGTCGGGTTCTCCTTGTGGCTGCCGGTGAAGTCGAGCAGGCGCCGTTCGCTCATGCCGTAGACGACACGGCCGATGTGCGCCCAGTACTGCGTGCCGGCGCACATGCAGCACGGCTCGACCGTCGTGTAGAGCGTGCAGAGCCAGAGGTCTTCCGGCGTGAAGACGCGCGATGCCAGGCGCGCGAGCGTCGCTTCGGCATGGTTCACCGTGTCGAGGTTGCCCTGCTCGATCAGCACGGTCTCGTGGTCGGGCGCGACGAGCACGGCGCCGAAGGGGTGGTGGCCGTCTTGGAGCGCGCGCCTCGCAACGCCGTTGGCGTACCGCAGGTAGCGCTCGACCTGCGCCGGCGTCGGATCGATGCGGGCGTCGGCGGCCGCGGGCACGGCCGCGAGCGGGTCGGGCAGGTCGTTCGTCATGCCGCGATGATGCCGTGCTTCGGTGACGCGGCTCAGCGGGTGTTCGAACCGCGATGCGCCCAGGCCGTCGTCCGCTTCTCGAGCACGGCGAAGAGTTCGTACATCACCATGGCCATCGCGCCGACCGCCACGAGCCCTGAGAACGCCAGGCCCATCTGCATCGACGAGCCGGCCGAGATCAGCAGGTAGCCGATGCCCTCGTTGGCGGCGGTCATCTCGGACACGGTCGTGCCGACGAAGGCGAGCGTGATCGCGACCTTGAGCGAGGCGTAGAAGTAGGGCATCGAGCGGGGCAGGCCGACCTTGACGAGCACGTCCCAGCGCCGCGCGCCGAGGACGCGCAGCACGTCCTCGAGCTCGGGCTCGAGCGTCGCGAGGCCGGTCGCGATGTTGACGGTGATCGGGAAGAACGAGATCAGGAAGGCGGTCAGCACCGCGGGCCCGACGCCGATGCCGAACCAGACGACGAGGATCGGCACGAACGCCGCCTTCGGCAGCGCGTTGAAGCCGGTCATCAGCGGGTACATGGCCGCGTATGCGGTGCGCGAGCTGCCGACGATCGCTCCGAGCAGCGTCCCGACGACGATCGAGATCCCGAAGCCGACCATCGTGACCCAGAAGGTCCGCCAGGCGTGCGCCGCGATCACCGGCGCGAAGTCGACGAGTTTCGAGGCGATCGCGGTCGGCGCGGGAAAGAGGAATTCGGAGATGCCGAAGCCGCGGCAGATCGCCTCCCACACCAGAAGCACCGCGACGAGCAGCAGCCACGGCGCCCAGCGTTCGCGTCGCACGGCCGTCATGGCGAGGGCGCGACGGTCGCTGCGTCGGTCACCACCGGCGGCGGCTTGCGGATCGCGCCGATGTGCTCGCGCAGCTCGAGCACGATGTCGGTGAAGTCCTTGGTGTAGGTCAGCTCGAGCTCGCGCGGCCGCGGCAGCCCGATCGTCCGGCGGGCGACGAGGCGGCCCGGGCTGCGGCTCATCACGTAGACCGTGTCGGCGAGGAACGCCGCCTCGCGCAGGTCGTGCGTGACGAGGATGACGTTGAACCGCTGCACGGCGTGCAGGTCGCGCAGCGTGCACCAGAGCTCCTCGCGCGTGAACGCGTCGAGCGCGCCGAACGGCTCGTCGAGCAGCAGCATCTTGGGCTCGTGGATCAGCGCGCGGCAGATCGACGCGCGCTGCTGCATGCCGCCGGAGAGCTGCCACGGGAACTTGTCCTCGTAGCCGCCGAGGCCGACCGCCTGCAGCAGCTTCCTGCCCTTGTCCTCGTACATCGCACGCTCGGACCGGAAGCGCGAGCGGTGCGGCTCGACGATCTCGAGCGGCAGCATGACGTTGCCGAGCGTCGTGCGCCACGGCAGCAGCGACGACGACTGGAACGCCATGCCGGTGATCTTGAGCGGCCCCGCCACTTCGCGGCCGTCGATGACGATCGTGCCCCGCGAGGGGCGGCGCAAGCCGGTCGCGAGCTTCATGAAGGTCGACTTGCCGCAGCCCGACGGCCCGACGATCGCGATGAACTCGCCGCGCGCGACAGACAGCGTGATCGCCTCGACCGCGTACTCGCGGCGCTCGAGCAGCTCGTCGTTGTAGGCGAGCCAGACGTCCTCGAACTCGACGAAGCCCGGCACTGCGCTACTTCTTCGCCGTCTTCGCGAAGATGTCCCGCTCGGCGGCGGTCGGCAGGAAGGCGCCGTTCCACACGGCCGCCGGGTTGACGCGCTCCTTGGTCGCGAAGGCATCGGAGACCTGGCTGCCCATCAGACTCAGACGCGGCGCCATGACGGCGCCGAAGCCTTCGGAACGGGCATCGGGCGTCAGCACGGTCGCATCGAGCGCCAGCTTGAGGCGGCGCTCCTCGAGCGCCGTGTCGACCAGGCCGTCGCGCGCCTTGAGGGTGGCGATCGCGGCCTTCGGGTCGGCGATCACGTCCTTCATGCCCTTGGTGAAGGCCCGCAGGAACGCCTTGACCGCGTCGGGGTTCTTCTTGAGGAATGCGTCGGAGACGATGACCGCGTTGCCGTAGAGCTTCACGCCGTGGTCGGGGTAGGGCAGCACGACGACGTCGCTCGCCTTGACGCCGCGCGCCTCGAGGTTGAGCACCGAGGTGAACGAGAAGCCGGTGATGGCGTCGACGTCGCCGCGCACGAGCATCGTCTCGCGCAGCGTCGGGTCCATCGCGGTCCAGGCCACGCCGTTGATGTTGTTCGCCTTGGCGAAGATCGGCCAGGCCTTGCGTCCGGCGTCGAAGACCGGCGCGCCCATCTTCTTGCCGCTCAGGTCGGCGGGCGTCCGGATGCCGGACTTCTTCAGCGCCATCGCCGCGGCCGGCGTGTTGTTGTAGACCATCATCACCGCGACCGGCTTGTTCGGCGCGGTTGGATTGTTGGCCTGGAACTCCATCAGCGCGGCGAGGTCGGCGAAGCCCATGTCGTAGGCGCCCGATGCGACACGCGTGACCGTGCCGCCCGAGCCGTTGCCGGCATCGATCGTGACCGCGAGCTTCTCGGCCTTGAAGTAGCCCTTCGCCTCGGGCACGAGGAACATCGCAGCGGGGCCTTCGAAGCGCCAGTCGAGCTGGAACTTGACGGCGGTGTCCTGCGCGGCGGCAGGGAGCGCGATGGCGACGGATAGCGCGATCGCGTACAGGCGGAGAATCTTCAAGGCGGTCTTTCGTGGCGGCGGCCGGGGGAGTGAATCAAGTATCGTGCCCGCCGCTCGGTGCATCGATCGATGGGCCGCTCGGTGCGTCGCTCGGCACGCAGCTCAGTGCGCCGCGAAATTCGCGTTGACGCGCTGCTGCAGGTAGTCCTCGGCGGTGATCGGCGCATAGCGGCCCGCAGGCCCCTGCACGACGGCGTCGCGGTTGGCCTGGGTGAAGAACGCGAGGCTGTAGCGCGAACCCTGGTACTCGTCGGGCCGCGGATTCTTGACGCGGTGGAAGTTCGACTTCAGCTGGTCGTCGCTCCAGCGCATCAGCATGTCGCCGATGTTGCAGGTGACGACGTCGTCGGCGGGTTCGATCGGCGTCCAGACCTGCGCCTCGGCGTCCTTGCCGGGCAACACCTGCAGACCGCCCTGACCGGTGCGCTGGAAGAGCAGCGTCAGGCAGCCGTAGTCGGTGTGCGCGCCGGCGCGCCAGAGACCGGTCCGGCCGGCGAGCGCCGGGTCCATCGCGAAGTAGTGCAGCAGCCGCAGCGTGCTCTGGTAGGTCGGTCCCGACGGGTCGTGGGCGCGTGTGAAGAAGTCGGCGTCGAAGCCGAGGCGATCGGCGAAGCACGACAGCAGCCTCGTCGCGACCGACCAGCACTGCGCCTCGAAGGCGAGCATCGTCGCCTCGAAGCCGGGCAGCGCGGCCTCGTCCGGCCAGAGGCCGTCCATGTGCGGGCGGGTGATCTGGTAGGACTCCTTCTGGTCGGCGGTGCGCGTCGACGGCCGGACCTGCGCGCGGCTCTCCCAGCCGGCGTTCACCTGCCGTCTGAGCAGGTGGCGCGCCTTGGTCGCGTCGGGGAGGGCGAAGAACGCTTCCGACATCGCGAAGGCGCGCCGGATGTCGTCGAGCGCGATGCCGTGGTTCACGACCTGGAAGAAGCCGATGTCGGTCGACGCGGACCAGAGCTGCTCGGTAATCTCTGCCTTGCGCGCCTCGAAGTCGGCCATGTCGATGCGGCGGATCTCCCGCGCGGTCGTCTCCGACCCCATCGCGCCCATCCGGGTCTCCTTGTTCAATTCGTCGAGTGCATGCATGGCGGTTCTCCTTGGGTTGCGAGGGCGGCGATGGAGGCTGCAGGGCGGCGGGTCAGGCGCCCGCGGGCGGTTCGCCCCAGTAGGCGACATGCGGCGCGGCGGCTTCGCCGGACAGTGCGGGGCCGATCACCTCGAAGGGCTCGGCGGACGAGCGGAACACGTCCCTGCACGACATCTCGAGATCGGCGGCGCCCGGCTTCAGCTCGCGAAAGGCGCGGAGCGCGACCGCGTCGATGCCGTAGACGACGCGCCGCGCGCCGGACCAGAAGATCGCTCCGGCGCACATGACGCAGGGCTCGCCCGACGCGTAGACGGTGCTGCCGTCGAAGGCGGCGCGCGGATGGGCGGTCGAGGCGAGGCGCAGGGCGTTCGTCTCGGCGTGGCCGGTGCAGTCGCCTTCGCCGGTGGTGTTGCGCGCTTCGCCGAGGATCTCGCCCGTGGCCGACACGACGACAGAGCCGAACGGGCGGTTGCCGCGCTCGGCGGCTTCGACCGAGAGGACGATGGCGCGACGCAGGTGGCGGGCGTCGGCGTCGGCGAGCGGGGTGTCAGGGGTGGAAGCGGTCATGGTGGTCGAGGATGGTCGGTGACGCGGTCGCAACAGCGGCGGCGTGTGCCCGGACGCCATTCTGCAGCCAGGACGGTCGTGGGCGGCGCGCGCACCGCCCGGCGCGGCGTCGTGCGCGAAGGCGCGCAGCAGTTCCGGCCCGGTGCCCCGAGCGCCATCGCATTGTTCGCGTCGGGCACGTTCACGGCGACGACGAACGGCACCACGGCGTGGTCCGGCGACACGGCGGTGACCTTCCATCCCGCCGGTCGCATCGCGGCCGGGTCGCCGGACGCCGCGTCACCGACGTGCTGGTGCCTGGTTCCCCGGCGTCGCGGCGGTGCGTTCGTCGCGGTCGGTCGCACGGTCCTGTCCGGAGCACGGCGTTGGACCTGGGTCGGTCGCGGCGAGGCGGGTGCAGCGTCAGCCGAGCAGCTCGCGCAAGGTGCGTGCGACGACCTTCGTCGCGCGGCGCAAGTCGTCGAGCACGAGATGCTCGTCGGCGCGCTTGGCGTTCGACTCGAGCACCGTCCGCGGCCCGGCGCCGTAGATCGCCGCGGGCACGCCGGCTTCGCCGTAGAGACGGACGTCGGTGTAGAGCGGCGTGCCCGATGTTGGGACAGGCACGCCGAAGACGGCTTGCGCATGGCGCTGCAGGGCCTCGACGAGCGGCCGGTTGCCGGGCAGCGGCTGCAGGGCGCGGGCGAGGAGCAGGAGGCGGATGTCGACGGTGATGCCGGGGATGGTCGCCGCAGCGTCGGCGATGACGCCGCGCACCGTCGCTTCGACGACGCCCGGGTCCTCCTCGGGAATCATCCGCCGGTCGAGCCGGAAGACGACCGTCCCCGGGATGACGTTCGTGTTCGTGCCGCCCTCGATCCGGCCGACGTTGAGATACGGATGCGTGATGCCTTCGACCTGCGACGTCACCCGCCGGTAGCCGGCGTTCTGCGCATACAGCGCGTTCAGGATCGCGACGGCGCCTTGTAGCGCGTCGACGCCGGTCTCCGGAATCGCGGCGTGGGCCATCCTGCCGTGCACCGTCACTTCCATCTGCAGGCAGCCGTTGTGCGCGGTCACGACCTGGTACGAGAAGCCTGCGGCGATGAGGAAGTCCGGGCGCGTTAGCCCCTCGCGCAGCAGCCGGCCGGGCCCTTGTTCGCCGCCGAATTCCTCGTCGTAGGTGAAGTGCAGCTCGACGCCGCCATGGAGCGTCGCGCCGAGCGATTCGAGCGCGCGGACGGCGAAGGTGTAGGTCGCGAAGTCGCTCTTGCTGACCGCCGAGGCGCGGCCGTAGAGCCGGCCGGCTTCGATCTCGCCGCCGTACGGGTCGTGCGTCCAGCCTTCGCCGGGCGGCACGACGTCGCCGTGGGCGTTGAGCGCGATCGTCGGGCCGCCACCGGCGTAGCGGCGGCGGACGATCAGGTTGGTGAGACTCGTGAGGCCGTAGGCGCGCACCTCCTCGACCGGCACCGGGTGCGCTTCGGCGACGAAGCCGAAGCCGGCGAGCAGCGCCGCGGTGCGCTCGGCGTGCGGCGCGTTGTCGCCCGGTGGCGTGTCGGTCGGCACCCGGACGAGCGCCTGCAGGAAGCGCACTTCATCGTCGAAGTGGGTGTCGATCCAGGCGTCGAGTCGGTCGTCGTCGGTCATCGCTTCGGTTCGGTTGTGGTGGGCGTCGAAGGACGAGTCGCGCCACGTTCGCTCGCAGGTCGACCCGGGCGACCATTGTCCTGCGACTGGGGGCAGACTTCCGTTCTCGGACCTGCCCCTCGGTCGCCGGTCGCCGGTCGCCGGT
>CAXUDL010000008.1:31459-136255 GCA_964249855.1 uncultured Rhizobacter sp.
GGGCAGACTTCCGTTCTCGGACCTGCCCCTCGGTCGCCGGTCGCCGGTCGCCGGTGAGCGGCCTTGCGCGGCGGTGCGGCGGCGGCATGCGCTCGGTCATGGCCCGGCAGCGTCCGGACGAGGCGGCTCGCGCGAAGGGCGCGCCGCGCAGGCAGGCCGTCGATGCCGGCACGATGTCGGTTTGCATCGCGCCGCCGCCGATGTCGAGCAGCCGGCGCCACATCGCGTCAGGGTCGGGCAGCGCGTGATCAGGCCAGCGCGAAGACTTGACGGCCTCAGCACACTGTGCCGCAGTGCAGAAGGTTCGCAGGAGCCGCGATCGAGATGCCGTGCTGAAATTGAATTCGGTTGAAGTCCACGGGCCCGCTTCATCGGGAGACCTGGCCAGCCTGCGGGCTGAGTAGCTCATGGCACGAGCTTGCTGAGGCAGGTTGCTGATCAGGTTGCAGGCCGCGGTCGGCGGTCTGGCCTGTTCAGCAATTTCGGGTGCAGGCTTTCAGCTGGACGATGCCATCGCCGCGGCAACAGTGGCAATGGCAGCACTCGACGGCGGCGCGATAGGAAATGCGATTTCGCCTCGGCCAGCCAGATCGTCGGAGCCGTGATGTGCGCAGACGGATGGCGCAACATAGTGCGCATCCCGGTTCCTCGCTTTTTTAAACTTTAGTGGGTACAACAACATGAAAACTTATCAGATAAATATTGAGAATATCCCGTCCGACGAGGTCGCGTTCATAAAAGCAGTCAGAGTCATTGGAAACATGAACCTAAAAACGGCATTGTCGCTTTACAAGTACTTTAGTGTCGAAAAACGGGGGACGATTGCCGCCGGGATCGAGCTTGCCTTGGCAACTTATATGGCCGACAGCCTGAGAAAGAGTGGGTTCGATGTCACCGTGGAAGAATCCACGGTCAGATCACCTCTGCTTTGCATGCCGGGTGTGAACGTTAAGTACGAGTGGGGCGAGTTCAGAAACGTCGTAAAGGCCTGAAGCCGGGAGATGTTGAGCCACAAACCCGGCGGCTCGCGATCAAACGATACCTTCGCAGCGCCTACGAGCCCTCACCTTTCGCTTGCGCCGTCAAGCCCTCTGACGCAGGGCAACGGGCCGCGTTCAACAGCGGCTCGTGCCTTCGGTGACACAGTTGAGACGGTGAAGCAGAACCAGCGCCTGTGTGCGATGGGCGCGCCGCCGACTGACCAAGTCAATCGATGGCCGCCCCATCGCCGGCGCACGTCTAGATTCAGTTCCCGAGGATCACCTTGAAGATCTTTTCATCGCTGTTGTTGGCAACGCTGTCCTTGTCGCCATTGTTGGTGGTGGTCATCCACAAGGCGCCATCGCGCGTCGGCTCGACGGTTCGAATGCGGCCGTAGCTGCCCCGGAAGAGTTCCTGGGTGTTCGTCAGGCTCGAGCCGCTGATGACATGACGGTACACGCGGGTTCCGCGCTCGCAGGCGATATAGAGCACGTCGCGCACGATCGCAATGCCGCTGCAGGAGGCGTCGCCCGTTGAATAGGTCTGTTTCGGTGCGATGTATCCGGCGGTTCCGCAACCGCCGCCGCCTTGCGACGAGGTCCCTTCGCAGTTGGGCCAGCCGTAGTTGCCACCTTTCTGGATCAGATTGGTTTCGTCCTGCAGCCCGTTGCCGAATTCCTGCTCCCACAAACGGCCTTGCGAGTCGAACGCCAAACCCTGCGGGTTTCGATGTCCGTAACTCCAGACATAGTTGCCGAACGGATTGTCGGATGGCCGCGAACCGTCGGGATTCAGACGCAGCACTTTCCCCGCCAGATTGTTGATGTCCTGGGCGAAGGCACCATTCTGTGCGTCACCGGTGGTGGCGTAGAGCTTGCCATCCGGCCCGAAACGCAGCCGCCCACCGTTGTGGAACTTGTTGCGGCCGATGCCGCTGAGCAAGACCTGCAGCGTCGAGGTGTTGAGCGAGCCGTTGACGTATTGGATGCGCACGATCCGGTTGTCGGTCGGGCTGGTGTGGTGGATGTAGATCCAAGGGTCGTTGGCTGGGAAATTGGGCGTCACGGCCAGCCCCATCAAGCCGCCTTCACCGTCGGTGCCTTGCACGTTGGGCACCTTGCCGATCACGGTTTTGACCCCGCTGCTGGGATCGAGGCGCACCACTTCCTGGGCATCGCGGCGGCTGTAGATGATGTTGCCGTCCGGGAGCGTGATCAGACCCCACGGGATGTCGGTGTCGGTGGCCACCTGACTGACCGAGCACACCGCGCTGCTGCAGGAGCCGCCGGTCGTTAGTGTCAGGGTGGTGCTGCGCGGCGAAAGGTTGCTTTGCCCATCGCGCGCGGCAACGGCATAGCGGTACGCGCTGTTGGCTGACAACGCGCTGTCGGTGTAGCTGGTGTTGGCGGTGCTCCCGATGCGCACATCGTTGCGGTAGACCTCGTAGGCCACCACGCCGACGTTGTCGGTCGAAGCGGCCCACCGCAGGTTGATGCTGGTGCCGTTGACCACGCCCGACAGGTCCGTCGGCGTGGTGGGCGGCTGGGTATCGGAGCTGCATTGCGGCACCGAAACGTTGAGCGTGGCGCTGGCTTGAGACACGTTGCCCGCCGCGTCGCGGGCATTGACATAGAGACCCCAGTTGGCGCCCGGCACGAGCGTCAGCGACGCCGCGAGCGTGTTGCCGCTGACCGAGGTCATCTGCTGGCCGTCGTGGTAGACATCGTAGAACGCGACGGCAACGTTATCGGTCGAAGCCGACCAGGACAACCTGACCGAGCGACATGCCAGTTCGCTCGTTCTCAAGCCGGTCGGCGCGCTCGGGGCCTGCACATCGGCCGAGACGCCGCCTCCCGACCACATCTGATTGCTGTTGCCGTGGCAAGTCCACAGCGCGACCGGGGCACCATCTGCCGTAGACGCACCCACCACGTCGAGGCACAGACCGGACTGAAGGCCCACGAATCTGCCTTGGTCATAGCGCCATTTCTGGTTGTTCTGGCCGTTGCAGGCGTACGAGGTCAAGCCCGTGCCGGGCGCGGTCCCTTGACCGGTGGCATCGAGACAGCGTGTTCCGTTGAAGGTGCGCAGCTCGCCGGCGGCGTTCAGCTCCCACTGCTGGTTGGCGCCGCCATTGCATCGATAGATCTGGATCGCAGCGCCGGGATTCGTGCTGGCCGCCTTGACATCGAGACACTTGCCGCTGCCGCCGACAACCAGCGGCGCGGGCGCGGCCATCGCGGGTGCGGCCTGCAGACCGACCACGGCGACGCCGAAGGCCATCCATCCGCGGCACACGGACCACCGTGCAGTCCGCGCCCGAGATTCATTCATCTGCATGGTTTGTTTCATCATCGCAATCTATCTAGAACGTTGGTCATTGAATCCCTCGAAGCTCCGAACTTTCATTGAAGAGAGCGCTTGAGGGTACGAACGGAAAAACTTTTCAACCGAAAACAGTCACTGGCCGAACCTGCACACGAGCACGCGCTCGAAGTCCTTCGGCCGAACAGTCCGCAGTGCCGCACGGTTTCGACCGTCGTCTTCAGCAGGAGCTCGACATCCGTCTCACCGAAATGCGTCCCAGACCGGCCGAGCTGGATCGCGGTACACGGCAGCTTCGGCTCGCAGAGCAGTCGTCGATCGGCATCGGTCGGTGGTCTCAAAAACTTCCAGCGGTCGTGGATTGCAACCGAAACCGGGGTTCGTGGACATCCGGTTTCACCCCCCGAGTTGCGGGCCTCGGGGCGTCTCGAAACGGCTTCGCAGGGCCGACTCGTGCATCCAGCGTCGTTGGCGGCAAGGGCAGCGTCGAAGCGCCCTTCGCGACGACGGTTCGCCGCCATCGGTGGCCCAGCGCCGAGGTCGACCTCGAGGCCGACCGATCAGGTTCCGCTCGGCCGCTCGACCAGCCCCTCGAGCAGCCGCTGGAACGCCTCGATCGCGAGCTGGATGTCGTCGTTGGTGCTCGACTCGAGCGGGTTGTGACTGATGCCGGCGTTCTCGCCGCGGACGAAGAGCATGGCCTGCGGCATCGCCTCGTGCAGCTTCATCGCGTCGTGGCCGGCGCCGCTCGGCATGCGGTGGACGGGCAGGCCGAGCGCCGCGACGGCGTCCTCCCAGCGCCGCTGCCAGTCGGGGTGGCTCGTCGCCGCGGCGGCACGCATCGTCTCCTCGAGCCGGTACGAGACGCCGCGCTTCTCGCAGATCGCGGACAGCGCGGCGAGCACGTCGTCGGCGCAGGCATCGCGAATTGCGTCGGTCGTCGCGCGGATGTCGAGCGAGAAGCGGCAGCGGCCGGGCACGACGTTGATCGAGCCGTTGGGCACCTCGAGGATGCCGATGGTGCCGACGAGGTCGGGCTCGCGGCCGGCGCGCTGCTCGAGGAACACGGCCACTTCGGCGACCGCGGCGGCGGCGTCGCGGCGCATCGCCATCGGCGTCGTGCCGGCATGGCTCGCCATGCCCGTGACCTCGCCGACGAAGCGCACGCTGCCGTTGATCGACGTGACGACGCCGAGCGGCAGGTCGAGCGCGGCCAGCACCGGCCCCTGCTCGATGTGGACCTCGACGAAGCCGAGATACTTCGCCGGCTCGCGCTCGAGCACGCGGATGGCGCGCATCGTCGCGGGCAGGCCGGCGGCGCGCATCGCGTCCGCCATCGAGACGCCGTCGGCGTCGGTCTGCGCGAGCCAGGCCGGGTCGAAGCCGCCGGTCAGCGCGCTCGAGCCGAGGAACGTCGCCCTGAAGCGCTGGCCTTCTTCCTCCGCGAAGCCGACGACCTCGATGCCGAACGGCAGCCGTCGTCCCGCGCGCTGCAACTCGCGCACGCAGACCATCGGCACGACGATGCCGAGCCGGCCGTCGAAGCGGCCGCCGTTGCGCACGGTGTCGTAGTGGCTGCCGGTGAGGAGCCGCGCGGCGCGCCGGTCGGTGCCGTGGTAGATGCCGACCACGTTGCCGACCGCGTCCTGCCGCACGTCGTCGAAGCCGCATTCGCGCATCCACGCCTGCAGTTGAACGGCGCAGGCGCGGTGGGCGTCGGTGAGGTAGGTGACGGTGAGTTCGCCGCGCTCGGCGCAGCCGGGGTCGGTGTGGCGCGCCAGCAGCTCGGTGCAGTCCCAGGCCTGGTTGCCGAGCGTCGGTGCGACGCCGAACTTGTCGTCGAGGCGAAGCTCGGCGATGCGGTGGATGTTGCGCAGGCACTCGGCGAGCTCGACGTCCGGGTGGTTGCCGAGCCGGCGTTCGAAGGTGCGGATGATCGCGTCGCGGCCGAGGCCGGTGCCGCGCGGCCCGCGCACGGCGAGCGTGAACGGCCAGCCGAACTTGGCGTTGTAGGCGGCGTTGAGCTCCTGCAGCCGCGCGAACTCGGCGGGCGTGCAGTCGGTCAGGCCGGCGCGGCCCTGCTCGTGCGCCGACTCGGTCGTCAGCCGCTTCGCGACCATCGCCTTGCCGGCGAGCTCGGGATGGGCGCGGACGAGCGCGACCTTCGCGTCGCGGTCGGCGTCGCGCAGCGCCTCGGCGAGCCGGACCTTGAGCTGCGCGAGGCTCGCGAACGGGCGCGTTGCTGCGGTCTTCTCGGCGATCCACGGCGAGTGCTCGTAGACGCCGTCGAGCAGCGCGACGAACGCGGCCGTCGGCGCGCGGTTGAGTTGCTCGAGCGTGAGCGGCGCGGCGGGCGCGGTCACGGGCGCACCCTGCGGCCGGCGGTCGACCGCGCAGCGCGGCGCCGTGCGCGGGCCGGCCTCGTCGGACGACCTTCGTGCTGCGCACTCCGGTACCCGCCGTTCGGGGGGCCGGGCAGCGTCATCGCACGACCTTCGTACTCCGCACTCCGGTATCCGCCGTTCGGGCGGCCTGGAAGGCTCATCGCGCCGCCGGCGCCGGATGCGCCGCCGCCCAGTGGCGGGCGATGTCGATGCGGCGCGGGACCCAGACGCGGTCGTGCGCCTGCACATGGTCGAGGAAGCGCTGCAGCGAGCGGAAGCGCCCCGGCCTGCCGAGCAGCCGGCAGTGCATGCCGATGCTGAGCATCTTCGGCGCCGCGTCGCCTTCGGCATAGAGCACGTCGAAGGCGTCCTTCAGGTAGGCGAGGAAGTGGTCGCCGGTATTGAAGCCCTGCATCGCCGCGAAGCGCATGTCGTTGGTGTCGAGCGTGTAGGGCACGATCAGGCGCTGGAGCGTCGTGCCGCCGGACGTCTCGAGCGGCATCCAGAAGGGCAGGTCGTCGCCGTAGTAGTCGCTGTCGTACTCGTAGCCGCCGTGGTCGGCGACGAGGCGCTTGGTGTTCGGGCTGTCGCGGCCGGTGTACCAGCCGAGCGGCCAGGCGCCGTCGGTCAGGTCGCGGATGATCTGCGTGCCGAGCGCGATGTGGCGGCGCTCCTCGGCCTCGGCCATGTGCTGATGGTGGATCCAGCGCCAGCCGTGACAGGCGATCTCGTGGCCGAGCTCGAGCATCGCGGCCGCTGCCTCGGGATGCCGCTGCAGCGCCATCGCGGTGCCGAAGACGGTGAGCGGCAGACCGCGCGCCTCGAACTCGCGCAGGATGCGCCAGACGCCGACGCGCGAGCCGTACTCGTACATCGACTCCATCGACAGGTGCCGCATCTCGAAAGCCTGCGCGCCGACGATCTCCGACAGGAAGGTTTCGGACGCCGGGTCGCCGTGCAGCACCGAGTTCTCGGCGCCTTCCTCGTAGTTGAGGACGAACTGCACCGCGATCCGTGCGTTCGCGGGCCAGCGTGCGTGCGGCGGGTTGCGGCCGTAGCCGATCAGGTCGCGGGGATAGTCTGTCGTCGTCATCGGCGGGGCGGTCCTCGGCGCCGGGGCGCGGGTCGTCGGCACCGCGTGACCATACACTTTCGCGTGTCGCCGCTGCTGCATCGCACCCATGGGCAAACTCACCACGCACGTGCTCGACACCGCGAACGGCTGCCCGGCGGCCGGCATGACGGTCTCGCTGCACCGGCTCGAGGGCCCGACGCCCGTTCTGCTCCGCTCGATCGCGCTCAACGGCGACGGCCGCGCGGATGCGCCGCTGCTCGAGGGAACGGACTGGCGGCCGGGACGCTACCGGCTCGTCTTCGACGTCGCGGCGTATTTCCGCGGCAAGGGCGCGGTGCTGGCCGACCCGCCGTTCCTCGACGCCGTGCCGATCGACTTCGGCCTCGCCGGAGCCGGGCAGCACTACCACGTGCCGCTGCTCGCGAGCCCCTGGGCGTACTCGACGTACCGGGGGAGTTGAAAGCCGCCCCTTGCCGCTGGCGACGTTCGACCGGGCGCCGGCGTCGATCCCGGATGTGCGGCGTCCATGGCGACCGACCGGCGCGGCGCCGCGCGGCACACTTCTTGTTGCGCTCTCGGCACCGGCCGGGACGTCGTCGTCGGCCGAGCATCGACTCTCCGACCTTCCAGAGCCCGAACCGCGCATGAACCCCTACCTTCTCGACTGGCTCAACCTGGTGCTCCGCTGGGCGCACATCGTCACCGGCATCGCCTGGATCGGCTCGTCGTTCTACTTCGTCTCGCTCGACAACAGCCTCACGCCGCCGAAGGACGCGAAGGACTCCGAGAAGGGCGTCGGCGGCGAGCAGTGGGGCGTGCACGGCGGCGGCTTCTACCACCACCAGAAGTACCCGGTCTCGCCCGAGAAGCTGCCCGAACAGCTGCACTGGTCGATGTGGGAGAGCTACTCGACCTGGCTCACCGGCTTCGCGCTCTTCACCGTCCTCTACCTCTTCAACGCGTCGAGCTTCCTGATCGACAAGAGCCTGTTCGACTGGTCGCCGACGGCGGCGGTCTGCACCGCGCTCGGCTTCTTCGTCGGCTTCTGGCTCGTCTACGACACGATCTGCCGCGTCTTCGGCCGCGGCCCGCGTGGCGACATCACCGTCGGCATCCTCGTCTTCGGCTTCGTCGTGCTCGCGTCGTGGCTGTCGTGCCACCTGTTCGCCGGCCGCGCCGCGTTCCTGCTCGTCGGCGCGATGATGGCGACGACCATGAGCGGCAACGTCTTCTTCTGGATCATTCCGGGGCAGAGGACGGTCGTCGCCGCGATCCGTGCCGGTCGTCCGGTCGACCCGGTGCATGGCCAGCGCGGCAAGCAGCGCAGCGTCCACAACACCTATTTCACGCTGCCGGTGCTCTTCACGATGATGAGCAACCACTACGCGTTCACCTACGGCGGCGAGCACAACTGGCTGGTGCTGGTGACGATCATGCTGGCGGGCGCGCTGGTGCGGCAGTCGTTCGTCGCGCGGCACAAGGCGCATGCCTTCGGCGCCCGCGTGCCGTGGGAGTACGCGGTGGCGGGCGTGGTGCTGCTGGTCGGTGTCGTCGGCATCGGCATGCCGCCGGCGTCGCCGCCGGTCTCGGCCGCCGCAGCCGCGGCCGAGCAGGACATCTCGGCCCAGCCCGCCACCTTCGCCGCGGTGCAGACCGTCCTCAACGCCCGCTGCGTGATGTGCCACAACGGCGCCGTCGCGCAGAAGGGCGTGCACCTCGACACGCCCGAGGGCATCGCCAGGAACGCGCAGAACGCCTACCAGCAGGTGGTCGTGCTCAGGCAGATGCCGTTCAACAACGCGACGCGGATCACCGACGTTGAGCGGGCACTGATCGGCCGCTGGTTCGCCGCCGGGGCGCCGGTGCAGTAGGCCGAGCCCGGGTCGCCGGACGGGCCACAATGCCCCGATGCACCGCCCGCTCGACTCCACGGCCCGGCCTGAAGCCGATGGCGACGCTCGCACAGCGGTGCAAGTGACGCGCCGCCCGGATCCACGTCCGGCCCGGCGCGGCAACGCATGCCGACGCTCCTGATCCGCCACGCGCGGCTCGTCGTCACGATGGACGCCGAGCGGCGCGAGATCGCCGACGGCGGCGTCTTCGTCCGCGACAACGTCATCGAGGCCATCGCGCCGACCGCCGATCTGCCGGCCGCGGCCGATACCGTCCTCGACGCGAGCGACCAGGTCGTGATCCCCGGCCTCGTCAACACCCACCACCACATGTTCCAGAGCCTGACGCGGGCGATGGCGCAGGACGAGTCGCTGTTCGGCTGGTTGCGCCAGCTCTACCCGGTGTGGGCGCGCCTGACGCCCGACATGGTCCACGCCTCGACGCAGACGGCGATGGCCGAGCTGCTGCTCTCGGGCTGCACGACGACGAGCGACCACCTCTACCTCTATCCGAACGGCGTGCGCCTCGACGACAGCCTCGAGGCGGCCGCGGCGATCGGCATGCGCTTCCACGCGGCGCGCGGCGCGCTGAGCGTCGGCGTCTCGCAGGGCGGTCTGCCGCCGGATGCGCTCGTCGAGGACGAAGCCGCGATCCTCGCCGACACCGAGCGGCTGATCGCGCGCTGGCACGACCCGGCGCGCTATGCGATGCGCCGGATCGCCGTCGCGCCGTGCTCGCCGTTCTCGGTCAGCGCCGGGCTGATGCGCGATGCGGCGGAGCTCGCGCGCCGCTTCGGCGTCTCGCTGCACACGCACCTTGCCGAGAACGACGACGACGTCGCCTACACCCGGGCGCATTTCGGCTGCACGCCGGCCGAGTACCTCGAGTCGGTCGGCTGGGTCGGGCCGGACGTGTGGTGCGCGCACTGCGTCCGGCTCGACGCCGCCGGCATCGGCGTCTTCGCGCGGACCGGCACGGGCGTCGCCCATTGCCCGTGCTCGAACCTGCGGCTGGCGTCGGGCATCGCGCCGGTGCGGGCGATGCGCGATGCGGGCGTCGCGGTCGGCCTCGGCGTCGACGGCTCGGCGTCCAACGACGGCGGCCACCTGCTCGGCGAGGCGCGCACCGCCATGCTGCTGCAACGCGTCGACGCCGGCAACGGCCGCGGTGCGGCGGCGATGGGCGCGCGAGAGATGCTCGAGATCGCGACGCTCGGCGGCGCGAAGGTCCTCGGCCGCGACGACATCGGCGCGCTCGAGGTCGGTCGCGCCGCCGACCTGGCGACCTTCGCGCTCGACGGCCTCGAGACCGCCGGCGCGCTCGCCGATCCGCTGGCGGCGCTGCTCTTCTGCCACGTGCCGCGGGTCCGGCACACGGTCGTCGACGGGCGGGTCGTCGTGCGCGACGGTGCGCTCGCGACGCTCGAGCTGCCGCGGATCGTCGCGCGGCACAATGACCTGGCACGGCGGCTCGCAGCCGCTGCCTGAGGACACGACCGCATGCCCACGATCCGGATCGAGATGTTCGAAGGCCGCAGCGCCGAGCAGAAGCGGGCGCTCGTCCGCGAGGTGACCGACGGCTGCGTCCGCGCGCTCGGGGTCGGGGCGACCAGCGTCCAGGTCCTGCTCTTCGAGGTGCCGCGCGCCCACTGGGCGACCGGCGGAGTGTTGCGGAGCGAGGAATCGCCTGCGCCGGAGCGACATCGGACTGCCGACGCCGGTTTGCCGACACCGAACCCCTGATCCCGGACACCGGACACCGGACACCGGACACCGGACACCGGACACCGGACACCGGACTCCGGACACCGGACTCCGGACTCCGGACTTCCGACGTCGGACTCGTGGACCGGACTCAGAATTTCCGCCATCGAATGCGGGACATGCGACACGGGACACGGGACATGGACGCCCCGTCGTCGGCGGCCGGTTCCATGTCTCGAGCCGGCGTGCGTCCGGCGCCGCCCCAGCCTTCGGCCGCGACGGCTGACCGGCGCCGCATCGGCTTGCGCTGCGGAATGCGACGGCGCTGCCGGCGCTTCGGGCAGCCTCAGCGGCGTTCGATCCGGACCCGGAGCTCGCCGCCCGGGAAGCGCGCGACGACCTCGGCGTTGCCGGTCATGTCGAACGGCCGCGCGATCGCGCCGGTGGTGACGATCTCGCCGCGCCGAAGCGTCATGCCGCGCTCGCCGGCGTGGGCGATCAGCGCCGCGAGGCCGCCTTCGGGCGAACTCAGCTCGTCGCCGGTCATCGCCCGGGCGCGTTCGGTGCCGTCGACCTCGACGACCGCGTCGCGCATGATCGCGGCGACCGTGTCCGCGCCGATCTCGGGGCCGACGACCAGCGCCTCGAAGCCCACCGAGTCGCCGACGAAGCTCGGCCAGCCGACCGCCAGCCGGTCGACGAAGCGCGACCGCACGAGCTCGAAGGTGACGTGCGTGCGCAGCACCGCCTCGTGCAGCGCGCCGAGCACGTCGCCCGGTGCGACGTCGCGTGCGAGCACGAAGGCGATCTCGAACTCGATGGTGATCGGCGCGCTGCCGAGCACGACGACGGTCGCGCCGGCGGCGTGGATGCGCGACGCGAGCAGCTGGCCGACGATCGGCCGCGCGAAACCGGTGCGCGCCATGGCGCGCGGCGAGCCGAGGCCGAGCTTCCAGCCGTCGCGCGGCTCGCCGGTCGCGGCGATGAGCGCGTCCTGCAGGTCGTAGCCGTCGGCGAGCGTGCGCGGGCGCAGCGGCTCGGGCAGGGCGTCGACGCAGCGGCCGCTGCGCCAGGCGTCCCTCAGCCGGTCGGCGGCGGCGGCGCGCGCCGCGGAGTCGAAGGACGTCGGTTCGGACATCGCGGCGGATCCTCTCGGGCCGGGCCGCGAGATCACGGCGCGGCGTCAGAACTGCAGGAAGGTGAAGCCGGCGCCCACGCTCGTCTGGCGAAAGTTGTAGTCGGTGAGCGTCTCGGCGAAGCCGGTGAACGCCTGCAGGTAGTAGCGCAGGCCGTTCGGCTGGTCGGCCGAGACAGGATAGGTCCATTCGAACTGCAGCGCACCGCGGTCGGCCTTGCGAAACGTCGTGCGCCAGAGCAGCGACGCGGTCTGCAGGCCGCCGGTCCAGGTGAGCTGAAGCTCGCCGCGGCCCCGGTAGGCGAGCAGATCGGGATTGTCGTCGCTGCCGCCGGACTCCGAAAAGCGGCGATTGACGCGCGCCGAAAGGGAAAAGTCGCCGCGCTCGAAGCCGGCACCGACGTACGCGCGGTTCCAGCTCCGCGAGAGCGGATCCGACTGGCCGTTGGACTGGTGCGCGACGCCGAGCACGGTGTAGCGCCACCTCCAGCCGTAGGGCAGCGTGCGCAGGCTCCGGCCGGTCGGCACGACGACCATCGCCTCGGGCTCGTAGTCGCTGTTGCGAAAGGGCCGCGAGTCGGCGCCGTCGTAGACCTGCCAGAAGGTCTGCTGCGTGAAGCCGAGCCAGAGATCGGCGCCCGGCAGCAGCACGTCCTCGGCGACCTTGGTGCGCAGCGAGAGCTGGAACTTCGCTTCCTCGCGCCGGAAGTCGCGCACCCGCACGGGGGCCTGCGTCGGCGATGCGGGTGATCGGTTGATCCGGTTCGTCACGTGCAGTGGCAGCACGTAGCTGGCGCGGTAGCCGACGACGTTGAAGACGCCGCGCTTGTCGCCAGGATCGAGCTCCCAGAAGCGTCCGAGGAAGCTCGACGGCACATCGGTGTCGGAGGCGTCCGCGGTCGCGAGCGTGCCCCTGGCGGCGAGTGCCGTCGTCGGCGCGCCGGCGATCGGCTCGTCTGCCGGCGGGGTGGCCGGCGGGGCTCTGCCGGCGAGGCGGTCGTAGCACGCGAGGCGGTCGGCCGCGGCGCCGATGCGGGCGCAATGCTCGAGCGTCGGCACGGCGTCGGCGGCGCTGGCCGGGTTTGCGGCTGCGAGCGCGACGGCGACGAAAGCTGTCGCCGGACGGAGCAGGAACAGGACGTTCGCGGACATGCGCAACCCCGGCAAACGCGCGAGTCTACGGGCCGTGTCGCCCGGCTCGCCGGCCGCGGGGCGGTCACGGCGTTCCCGTATGCTCGTCCGATGGGAAAGCCGCCGCTGCCTCGACGTCCGTTCGCTGCCGCGTTTCTCGGGCTGGTCCTGGCGCTGCTCTCGGCCTGCGCCGGCCTGCCGCCCAACCCGCCCGATCGCCCGACGAGCCAGGCGCTGCCGCTCGATCGCGCGACGACGCTCGGCCGCGTCGCGCAGGCCTCGCAGCCCGATCCCGGGCTGTCGGGCTTCCGGCTGCTGCCGCTCGGCCTCTTCTCGCTCGACGCGCGGGTGCAGCTGGCGCGCCGCGCCGAAGCCTCGCTCGACGTCCAGTACTACCAGTTCGCCAACGACGAGACCGGCCGCTGGCTGCTGCGGGCGCTGCGCGATGCCGCCGATCGCGGCGTGCGCGTGCGGCTGCTGCTCGACGACCTCTACACCGGCGGCAACGACGAGCTGTGGCTCGCCTTCGCTGCGCATCCGAACGTCGAGGTGCGGCTGTTCAACCCGTTCTGCTGCGCCCGTGACGAGACCGTCCGCGGCCGCTACCTCGCCTCGTGGCACGACTTCGACCGCGTCAACCACCGCATGCACAACAAGCTCTTCATCGCCGACGGCGCGATGGCCGTGATCGGCGGGCGCAACGTCGCCAACGAGTACTACCTGCGCGGGGCGACCGGCAACTACGTCGACGTCGACGCGTTCGTCGTGGGTTTCATCGTGCCGCCGCTGCAGTTCCACTTCGACCGCTACTGGAACAGCGCCTCCGCGTATCCGATCGACGCCGTCACCCGGACGCGCACGCCGAAGGACGTGCTCCGCCAGCAATTCGAGGCGTGGACCGGCCCGGCGACGACGCCGCCGCCCGAGGCGCTTCCGCGCAACGACATCCTCGGCTACGGGCCGATCTCGGACGACCTCGACTTCGGCCGCCTCGGCCTGATCTGGGCCGACGCCTTCGTCTTCGCCGACCATCCCGACAAGCCCTTCGACGGCCGCGTCGGCGGCTCGCCGCTCGACACGAGCGTCACCTTCAACCTGTTCGAGGTGGTGCGCTCGGCGAAGCGGGAGGTCGTCGCCTCGTCGCCGTATTTCGTGCCCGGCGAGCTGAGCCTCGCGATGTTCCGCGAACTGCGCAGCCGCGGCGTCGAGGTCGCGGTGATGACCAATTCGCTCGCCTCGACCGACGAGCCGCTCGTGCACGTCGGCTACAGCCGTCACCGCGAGGAACTGCTGCGGATGGGCGTCGAGCTGTACGAACTCAGCGGCTCGCGGCTGAAGGAGAACAAGCGGATGTTCCTCTTCGGCGAATCGCTCGGCCGGCTGCACGCGAAGCTCGTCGTCGTCGACAAGTCGGCGCTCTTCATCGGCTCGATGAACCTCGACCCGCGCTCGGCGAGCCTGAACACCGAGCTCGGCGTCGTCGTCCGCAGCCAGGCGCTGGCCAAGGAGCTGCTGCGGGTGATCGACATCGACCGCTACCAGAGCGCCTACCGCGTGCGGCTGCGCGGCAACGGCGAAGGGCTCGAATGGATCGGCGTCGACGGCGAGAAGGAGCGCATCCTGACCGAGGAGCCCGACTCGACGGCCTGGCTGCGGTTCAAGTCGCGGCTGCTCGCGCCGTTCGTGCCGCAGGAGCAGCTGTGACGCGCGTCGGATGAGCGCGCTCGGCGCACCGTCGTCGGCGTGGTCCGGCATCAAACCCTGCATCGAGTGATCGATGCGCTGTGCAATCGTTGGGCTCGCTAGGACGATGCGGTCGCCACGGTGAGGAGTTGCGCCAAGACCGCCGCCGCGATGATCTCCGGCGCCTTGCCTGCGATGCCCGGCAGGCCGATCGGGCAGACGAGGCGGTCGATCGCGGACGAAGCGACGCCGCGCGCCGCGAGCCGGTGCAGAAAGCGCTGGCGCTTCGTCCGCGAACCGATCAGCCCGGCGAAGCCGAAGTCGCCGCGGCGGAGGATCGCCTCGGTGATGCGCAGGTCGAGGTCGTGGTCGTGGGTGAGGACGAGGTAGAAGCCGCCGGGGGGCGCCGTGCAAACTTCGGCGTCGACCGCATCGACGCAGATCCGGCGGATGTGCGACGGCCAGTCGCTGCCGAGCGCGGTCGTCGGCGGGAACTCTGCCTCGCGCTCGTCGATCCAGTCGACCGTGACGTCGAGCGTCGCGAGCAGCGTCGCGATCGCGCGGCCGACGTGGCCGGCGCCGTAGAGCTGCAGGTGGAAGCGCGGCGGCGCATCGGGCCAACCGGCGAGCGTCTCGGCCGACAACGCGGCGAAGCCGAGCGTCACGACGCCGCCGCAGCACTGGCCGAGCGCCGGTCCGAGCGGGAAGCGCTCGCTGGCGGCAGCCGTCTCGCCGGTGCGCAGCATCTCGCGGGCACGGCCGATCGCCTTCAGTTCGAGATGGCCGCCGCCGATCGTGCCGGCGGTCTCGGTCGCCGAGACCAGCATCCTGGTGCCGGCCTCGCGCGGGACCGAGCCGAGGCCCTCGGTCACGTCGATCACGACCGCGCGGCGCGCCTGGGCGATCCAGCGCCCGGCCGCGTCGCGGGTCCGTCGGTCCATGGTCGACCCGTCCGTCAGCCGCCCTGCACGGCGACGATCGCGCGCAGGATCGCCTCGCTCGTGGCCGGCGCCGCGAGCGGCGGATCGACCCGGTGCCCGCCCGCGGCGGAGACCGCGTCGCGGATCGCGAAGAACACCGAGAACGGCAGCAGGAGCGGCGGCTCGCCGACCGCCTTGCTGCGGTGGATGCTGTCCACGGTGTTCGGCCCGTCCCAGAGCCTGACGTCGAAGACCGGCGGGCAATCGTTCGCGGTCGGGATCTTGTAGGTGCTCGGCGCGTGCGTCGTCAGCTTGCCCGTGGTCGGGTGCCAGACGAGCTCTTCCATCGTCAGCCAGCCCATGCCCTGGATGAACGCGCCCTCGATCTGGCCGATGTCGATGGCCGGGTTGAGCGACTTGCCGGCGTCGTGGAGGATGTCGGCGCGCAGCAGTTTCCATTCGCCGGTCAGCGTGTCGACGACGACCTCGCTCACCGCCGCGCCGTAGGCGAAGTAGAAGAACGGCCGGCCGAACATCTTGTCCTTGTCCCACGACAGGCCGGGCGTCGCGTAGAAGCCGTCGGACCAGAGCTGGACGCGGTCGACGTAGCCCTGCGCGACCACGGCCGAGAACGGCAGCGTCTTGCCGGCGACCTCGACCTTGTCGTTGGCGAAGCGCACGTCCTCGGCCTTGCCGCCGTGGTGGGCGGCGATGCAGGCGGCGAGCCGCTCGCGGATCTGCCGGGCAGCGTCCTGCGCGGCCTTGCCGTTGAGGTCGGCGCCGGTCGAGGCGGCCGTCGCCGAGGTGTTGGCGACCTTCTGCGTGTCGGTCGCGCTCACCCGCACCCGCTCGAAGCCGACGCCGAGCTCGTGCGCGACGACCTGCGCGACCTTGGTGTGCAGGCCCTGGCCCATCTCGGTGCCGCCGTGGTTGACGAGGATCGAGCCGTCGTTGTAGACGTGGACGAGCGCGCCGGCCTGGTTGAAATGCTTGACGTTGAACGAGATGCCGAACTTGAGCGGCGCGAGCGCGATGCCGCGCTTGAGCACCAGGCTCGCGTCGTTGAAGGCGGCGATCTCGTCGCGGCGGGTGCGGTAATCGCTCGTCGCCTCGAGTTCGGCGACGAGCGCATGGACGATGTTGTCGGTCACGACCTGGCCGTAGGGCGTGACGTTGTTCGTCTCGGTGCCGTAGAAGTTGGCGCGGCGCACGTCGAGCGGGTCATGGCCGAGCGTGCGGGCGATCGAGTCGAGGATGGTTTCGATCGCGATCGCGCCCTGCGGGCCGCCGAAGCCCCGGAAGGCCGTGTTGCTCTGGGTGTTGGTCTTGCCCGAGAAGCCGTGCATCGCGACCTCGGGCAGCCAGTAGGCGTTGTCGAAGTGGCAGAGCGCGCGCGTCATCACCGGGCCGGACAGGTCGGCGGAATGGCCGGCGCGCGAGACCATCGTGATCTCGGCGCCGAGCACGCGGCCGTCAGCGTCGAAGCCCGCCTCGTACTCGTACCAGAAGCAGTGGCGCCGGCCGGTGATCAGGAAGTCGTCGTCGCGGTCGAGGCGGAGCTTGACCGGACGCCTGAGCTTCGCCGCCGCGACCGCTGCGACGCAGGCGAAGAGCGCCGACTGCGATTCCTTTCCCCCGAAGCCGCCGCCCATGCGCCGGCACTCGACCTGCACGTCGTGGGCGTGGCGCTGCAGCGCGCGGGCGACCAGGTGCTGCATCTCGCTCGGATGCTGCGTCGAGCAGTGCACGTGCATGCCGCCGCCTTCCTTCGGCACGGCGTAGCTGATCTGGCCCTCGAGATAGAACTGCTCCTGGCCGCCGACGTCGAGCGTGCCGCGGACGCGGTGCGGGGCGGCCTCGATCGCCGCGCGGGCGCCTCCGGATGCCGACTCGCGGACGAGGTGCATCGGCGGCACGACGTACTGGCCGGCCGCGTGCGCCTGCTGCGGCGTGAGGATCGGCGGCTGCGCGTCGATCGTCAGCACGTCCTTCGCCCGCGCGGCGGCGCGGCGGGCGGCGTCGCGGGTCTCGGCGATCACCGCGAACACCGGCTGGCCGAGGTAGCGGACGACGCCGTCGCAGAGGATCGGATCGTCGTGGACGATCGAGCCGCAGTCGTTCTCGCCGGGGATGTCGGCGGCCGACAGCACCGCGACGACGCCGGGCAGCGCGCGGATCGTGTCGAGCGCGGTCGCGGTCAGCCGGCCGTGTGCGACCGGCGCGAGGCCGAGCGCGCAGTGCAGCGTGCCGGCGAGCTCGGGGATGTCGTCGATGTAGGTCGCCTCGCCCGAGACGTGCAGCTCGGCCGACTCGTGCGGCCGGCTGATGCCGACGCGGGCGCCGCGCAGGAAGGCCGTGGCTTCGCCCGACGCGTCGGCCGGCGCAGCCGCCGCGTTCGCGAGCGCGTGGGCGACGGGGTCGTCGGGTTGCAGGCGCAGCGCCTCGACCGGCTTGTTCATCGTCGAACTCCTTCGAACGAGCGCGAGGTCGACGCCACGCTCCCGGTCGTGTGCGGCATGACGCTGAAGACGCTGGTCGCCGACGCGGGCAACGGATTGTCGGCACGCGTCTCGAGCCAGAAGCGCTGCAGCAGGTTGCCGGCGACGCGGGCGCGGTAGCCGGCGCTGGCGCGCATGTCGGAGAGCGGCGTGAAGTCGGCGGCGAGCGCAGTCCGGGCGGCGTCGACGGTCGCCTGCGTCCAGGCGTTGCCGACGATCGCCGTCTCGGCTGCCGCGGCGCGCCTGCAGGTCGCCGCCATGCCGCCGAATGCGAGCCGGACATCGGTGACGACGCCGTCCGCGTCGAGCGCGATCGAGAAGCCGCCGAGCACCGCGGAGATGTCGGAGTCGAAGCGCTTGCTGATCTTGTAGGCGCGCACCTGCCGCGTCGTCGCCGCGAGCGGCACGCGGATCGCCTCGACGAATTCCCCTGGCTCGAGGCGGTTCCTCATGTAGTCGATGTAGAAGTCGTCGAGCGGCAGGCGGCGCCCGGCGTCGCCGCGGCGGAGCTCGAGTTCGGCGTCGAGCGCCATCAGCACCGGCGGCGCGTCGCCGATCGGCGAGCCGTTGGCGACGTTGCCGCCCATCGTGCCGGCGTGGCGGATCGGCGGCGAGGCGAAGCGGAGGAACACGTCGGCGAGCGCGGGCACACGGTCGACGAGCGCGGTCCACGCCGCTTCGAGCGATGCGCCGGCGCCGATGCGGAGATCGCCGTCGTCGACCGTGATGCGCTTGAGCTCGGCGACGTCGCCGACGTAGACGATGTCGCCGAGCGGCCGGAACTGCTTGTTGACCCAGACGCCGATGTCGGTCGAGCCGGCGAGCAGCGTCGCTGCCGGGTGCGCCTCGCGCAGCGCGGCGAGCTCGGCGACGGTCGTCGGCGCATGGAAGCGGTCGGCGTACGCGAACGGCTCGGCGCGACGCATCGCGGTCAGCGCCTCGATCACCGGCGCGGTGTCGAGCGCGACCGGCGGCAGGTCGAACATGCGCTCGCCGGCATCGAGGATCGGCCGGTAGCCGGTGCAGCGGCACAGATTGCCGGCGAGTTCGTCGGCGAGCTGCTGGCGCGTCGGCAGCGTCTGCCGCGCGCCGTGGCGCTCGTAGGCGCCCCACATCGACATCACGAAGCCGGGTGTGCAGAAGCCGCACTGCGAGCCGTGGCAGGCGACCATCGCCTGCTGCACAGGATGCAGCGCGCCGCCGGCCATCGCCTTCAGGTCTTCGACGGTGAAGAGCGCCTTGCCGTCGAGCGTCGGCAGGAAGCGGATGCAGGCGTTGACGGTCGAGAGCGACAGGCCGCGGATCGCCGCCGGATCGCCCGGCACGGCGAGTTCGCCGACGACGACCGTGCAGGCGCCGCAGTCGCCCTCGTTGCAGCCTTCCTTCGTGCCGGTGCAGCGCGCGTCCTCGCGCAGCCAGTCGAGCACGCTGCGGGTGGGCGACGCGTCGTCGACGGAGACGACGGCGCCGCGGTGGAAGAAGCGGATGGGGCGAAGACTCATGATGCGATCGATGTTCGGCGGCGGCCTCGACCATCGGTACCTTAGCTCGATTCATGCCCAATGCTCTGGTCCGGTGATGCTGGCCAACTTGGCTAGGCAGTGTTAGCCTCGTGCCATGCAGGTGAACATTCTCGAAGCGAAGAACCGCTTGTCCGAACTCGTTCGTCGCGTCCAGGCAGGCGAGGACGTGATCATCGCCAACCGCGGCCGGGCGGTTGCGCGGCTCGTGGCCGAAGCAGCCGCGTCCGAGGGCGTGGCGAAGCAGTCCGGCCAGACGCTGCGCGACTGGCGGGCGGCCCACCCCTTGCCGGCCTACGCACAGAAGACCGCGGCGGAGATCGACGCGATGATCGAAGACGAGCGCAACGCTTGGGACTGATCTACCTGGATACCTGCCTGCTGATCTATGCCGTGGAAGGCCATCCTCTGCACGACGCGCCGCTGGAAGCGGCCCTCGATGCTGTGCCATTGGAGCGTTTCGCCATTTCGCCGCTGGTCAAGCTCGAGTGCCTCGTCGGACCGGCACGCGATGGCGATGGTGTCCTGCGCCGGCGCTACGAAACGATGTTCGGGCAGATGACGACCGTGAGCATGCCCGAGAGCGTCCATCGCGAGGCCGCGGCGCTGCGCGGCCGTTTCGGCCTGAAGACGCCCGACGCACTGCACCTCGCCTGCGCCCAGCATCACCGGTGCAGCGCTCTCTGGACGAACGACGGCCGCTTGCTGCGCGCTGGCCGCGGAATGGTCCGCAACCTGCTCGCCTGATCCGGGAGCGCCGCCGGGCGCAACCCTTCTCTCCTCGCCGAGCCGCCCCACCATGACCGCACGCATGCCCGAGCGCCTCGCCCTCCGCGGCGACCTGCTCGACTTCACCGCCGAGCCCGCCTGGGGCGATGTCGATTCGAGCGCCGTCCGCTACCGCCCGGACCACTGGCTGCTGATCGCCGACGGCCGCATCGCCGGCGTGCAGGCCGAGCCGCCCGGCGACGGCTGGGTCCGCCACGACCACACCGGCCGGCTGATCCTGCCCGGCTTCATCGACACCCACGTCCACATGCCGCAGCTCGACGTGATCGCGAGCTACGGCACCGAGCTGCTCGACTGGCTCGACACCTACACCTTCCCGGCCGAGATCCGCTATGCCGATCCGGCGTGGTCGGCTGCCGGCGCGGCGCTCTTCGCCGACGCGCTCCTCGCCCACGGCACGACCGCGGCGGTCGTCTTCCCGACCGCCCACAAGGTGTCGGCCGACGCGCTCTTCGCCGCCGCCGAGATGCGCGGCATGCGCCTTGTCACCGGCAAGGTGCTGCAGGACCGGCACTCGCCCGAGGGCCTCGCCGACGACGTCGTGCAGGCCGAAGCCGACTGCCGCGACCTGATCGCCCGCTGGCACGGCAAGGGGCGGCTCGCCTACGCCGTCACCGTCCGCTTCGCGCCGACGAGCTCGCGCGAGCAGCTCGCGATGGCCGGCGCGCTCTGCCGCTCGGACCCGACGCTCTACATGCAGACCCACGTCGCCGAGAACCGCGCCGAGGTTGTCTGGGTGCAGGAGCTCTATCCCGAGGCACGGAGCTACCTCGACGTCTATGCCGCGGCCGGCCTGCTCCACGCACGCAGCGTGCTTGCGCACGGCATCTGGCTCGACGACGACGACCGCGCGGCGCTGCAGGCGGCCGGCGCGCAGATCGCGCACAGCCCGTCGTCGAACCTGTTCCTCGGCAGCGGCCTCTTCGGCTGGCGCGCGGCCGAAGCGGCGGGCGCTGCGGTCAGCATCGCGAGCGACGTCGGCGGTGGCACCAGCCTCTCGATGATCCGCAACATGGCCGACGCCTACAAGGTCCAGGCGATGGCCGGCGAGCGCCTCACCGCGTGGAAGGCGCTCCATGCGACGACGCTCGGCTCGGCGACCGCCTTGCGCCTCGACGCCGAGATCGGCTCGTTCGAGCCGGGTCGCACGGCCGACGTCTGCGTCTGGGACTGGTCGGCCGACCCGGTCAGCGCGAGGCGGATGGAGCGCGCCCGCAGCCTGCACGAGCGCGTCTTCGCGTGGATGACGATGGCCGACGACCGCAATCTCGTCGAGGCCCGCGTCGCCGGCGTGCCGCGGTACCAGCGCAAGCCCGCTTGACCGCTGGGCCGCGGGCACCGATCCTGCTTCGGGCCTGCCGCCCCCGCATCCCTTCCGACGCCTCCATGTCCCGGCTCGAACTCGTCGACATCAGCAAGCAGTACCCTGCCGTCAAGGCCAACGACCGGGTCAGTCTGACGGTCGCGCCGGGCGAGATCCATGCGGTGCTCGGCGAGAACGGCGCCGGCAAGTCGACGCTGATGAAGGTGATCTACGGCGCCGTCCGGCCCGACGAGGGCGAGATCCGCTGGAACGGCCAGCCGGTGCAGATCAGGAACCCGCAGGAGGCGCGGGCGCTCGGCATCAGCATGGTGTTCCAGCACTTCAGCCTCTTCGACACGCTCTCCGCGGCCGAGAACGTCTGGCTCGGCCTCGACAAGTCGCTGAGCCTCGCCGAGGTGACGCGGCGCATGACGAAGGTCGAGCGGGACTACGGCCTCGACGTCGAGCCGCTGCGGCCGGTGCACACGCTCTCGGTCGGCGAACGCCAGCGGGTCGAGATCGTGCGCGCGCTGATGACGAACCCGCAATGCCTGATCCTCGACGAGCCGACGTCGGTGCTGACGCCGCAGGCGGTCGAGCGGCTCTTCGTCACGCTGCGCAAGCTGAGCAACGAAGGCACGTCGATCCTCTACATCAGCCACAAGCTCGACGAGATCCGCGCGCTCTGCACCCACTGCACGGTGCTGCGTGGCGGCAGGGTCACCGGCACGGTCGACCCGCGCAGCGAGACCAACGCCGGCCTGTCGCGGCTGATGATCGGCGCCGAGCCGCCACAGCTCGAGCACCGGCAGGCGCGGCTCGGCGAGGTCGTGCTCGACGTGCGCGGGCTCACGCTGCCGAAGGCGGACCACTTCGGCATGGACCTCGCGGACATCCGCTTCGAGGTGCGCGCCGGCGAGATCCTCGGCATCGCCGGTGTCTCCGGCAACGGCCAGCAGGAGCTGATGGCGGCGCTCTCCGGCGAAGACCCGCGCGTGCCGACGGACACGGTGCATCTGAAAGGCCACGACATCTCGCGGCAGTCGCCGCGGCAGCGGCGCCGCGCGGGCCTGCACTTCGTGCCCGAGGAGCGCCTCGGCCGCGGCGCGGTGCCGACCCTGTCGCTCGCCGCCAACACGCTCCTGACGCGCACCGAAGCCGTCGGCCGCTCGGGCTGGATCGCGACCGGCGAGGTCGCGCGGCTGGCGCAGGACATCATCCGTCGCTTCAACGTCAAGGCCGGTGGCTCCGAGTCGGCCGCGAAGAGCCTCTCGGGCGGGAACCTGCAGAAATTCATCGTCGGCCGCGAGATCGACGCGAAGCCGACGCTGCTGATCGTGTCGCAGCCGACCTGGGGCGTCGACGTCGGCGCCGCGGCGCAGATCCGCGGCGAGCTGCTGGCGCTGCGCGACGCGGGCTGCGCGCTGCTGGTCGTGAGCGAAGAGCTCGACGAGCTGTTCGAGATCTGCGACCGCCTCGTCGTCATCGCGCGGGGCCGCGTCTCGCCGAGCATGCCGACCGCGGCGACGACCGTGCCGATGATCGGCGAGTGGATGTCGGGGCTCTGGCCCGGCAACCGTCCGACGGAAATCGCCCATGCTGCGGCTTGAGACCCGCCCCGAGCCGTCGAGGGCGATGTCGCTCGCCTCGCCGCTGATCGCGCTCGCGATCACGGTGCTGATCGGCGCCGTGCTCTTCGCCGTGCTCGGCAAGGACCCGCTGCGCGGCCTGCAGATGTTCCTCGTCGAGCCGATGAAGAACGTCTACGGCCTGGCCGAGCTGTCGGTCAAGGCGACGCCGCTCATCCTGATCGCGCTCGGCCTCGCGGTCTGCTACCGGTCGAACGTCTGGAACATCGGCGCGGAGGGCCAGTACATCTTCGGCGCGCTCGGCGGCGGCTGGATCGCGATGCAGGCCGGGCCCGCGACCGCGTGGATGGGCCACTGGTACCTGGTTCCGATCCTCGTCGGCGGCGTGCTGGCGGGCATGTTCTGGGCCGGTGTCGTCGCGCTGCTGCGCGACCGCTGCAACGCCAACGAGATCCTCGTCAGCCTGATGCTCGTCTACGTCGCCGACCTGTTGCTCGGCTGGCTCGTCAACGGCCCCTGGCAGGACCCGAACGGCCACAATTTCCCGCAAACCATCAACTTCCTCGCGCAGACCAAGCTGCCGCGGCTGGTGACGGGCATGCGGGCGCACATCGGGCTGCTGGTCGCGCTCGTCGCCGTGGCCTGTGTCTGGGTGTTCCTGTTCCGCAGCTACCGCGGCTTCGCGCTGCAGGTCGGCGGGCTCGCGCCGGCGGCGGCGCGCTACGCCGGCTTCTCGTCGCGCAGCGCGCTGTGGCTGAGCCTGCTCGTGTCCGGCGGCACGGCGGGTCTCGCCGGTGCGCTCGAGGCGACCGGGCCGCTCGGCCAGCTCACGCCGTACGTCGCCTCGGGCTACGGCTTCGCGGCGATCATCGTCGCCTACGTCGGGCGGCTGCATCCGGTCGGCATCGTGTTCTCCGGCTTCCTGATGAGCCTCTTCTACATCGGCGGCGAACTCGCGCAGTCGCGGCTCGGCTTGCCGAAGTCGCTGACCGGCGTCTTCCAGGGCCTGCTGCTGTTCGCGCTGCTGGCCTGCGACACGCTGATCTTCCACCGGGTGCGGTGGCGCGCAGCGTCACTGGCCGTGGCGCCGGTCCGCGCGACCGTGCCGGTCACGCCGAGCCTGGGATGAGCCAACGCTGCAATTTGCGCCGCTCGTCGCTCCCAGAGGCGGCGCGGCGGTTCGACGGAGCGGCCGGGCGGGCCTGATGGACGGCCTCGAACTCCTGATCGCCGCGTCGCTGAACGCCGGCACCGCGCTCGCGATCGCGGGCATCGGCCTGCTGATCAACGAACGCGCGGGCATCCTGAACCTCGGTGCCGAGGGCCTGATGCTGGTGGCGGCGCTCGCCGGCTTCGCGACCGCCGTGCACACCGGCAGCCCGTGGCTCGCGTTCGGCATCGGCATGGCGGCCGGGGCGCTGCTGGCGGCCCCGTTCGGCGTGCTCGTGATCTGGCTCAACACGAACCAGGTCGCGACCGGGCTCGCGCTCAGCATCTTCGGCGGCGGGTTCTCGGCCTTCGTCGGCCTGCCCTACGTGTCCGAGAAGCTCGGCGAGCAGCCGCAGTCCGGACTGCCGTTGCTGGCCGACGTCCCGTTCGTCGGCCCGGCGCTCTTCCGCCAGCACCCGGTGGTCTATCTGGCGGTCGCGATCACCGCCGCCGCCGCCTGGTTCCTCTACCGCACGCGGGCCGGGCTGGTGTTGCGCTCGATCGGCGAGTCGCCCGAGTCGGCGCACGCGCTCGGCTACCCCGTGCGGCGGATCCGGCTGCTCGCGGTGATGGCGGGCGGTGCGCTCTGCGGCCTGGCCGGCGCCTACATCTCGGTGATCTACACGCCGCTCTGGGTCGAAGGGATGATCGCCGGCAAGGGCTGGATCGCACTCGCGCTGACGACCTTCGCGACCTGGCGGCCGGCCCGCGTGCTGCTCGGGGCGTACCTGTTCGGCGGCGTGACGATGCTGCAGTTCTATCTGCAGGGCCGCGGCGTGCACGTGCCGAGCCAGTTCCTCAGCATGCTGCCGTACCTGTCGACCGTCGTCGTGCTGGTGCTGATCTCGCGCAACGCCGGCTGGATCCGCGCCAACATGCCGGCGTCGCTCGGCAAGCCCTTCTTTCCCGGCTCATGACACCTCCCGTGCATGACACTTCCTCGTTCCTCCACAGCGCTTTTTCCCAGGACGCATCGCCCATGACATCCCACATCCCACGTTCGCTCGCCGCGCGCAGCGTCTGGACGGCGCTCGTCGCCACCGCGGCACTCGCCGGCTGCGGCAAGAAGGACGAGACGCCTGCGGCTGCCGGCACGGCGTCCGCCCCGACGGCCGCCGCGCCGACCGCCGCACCCGCCGCTTCCGGCCCGCTGAAGGTCGCGTTCGCCTATCTCGGCCCGGCCGGCGATCATGGCTGGACCTACGCGCACGACGAGGCGGTCAAGGCCGTGCAGAAGGAATACGGCGCCAAGATCGTCACCAGCTTCGTCGAGAACGTGCCCGAATCGGCCGACGCGGAGCGCGTCTTCCGCGACATGGCGACGCAGGGCAACACGCTGATCTTCGGCACCAGCTTCGGCTACATGGAGCCGATGCTCAAGGTGGCGGCCGACTTCCCCGCCGCGAAGTTCGAGCACGCGACCGGCTTCAAGCAGACCGACAACCTGCGCAGCTACGACAGCCGCAGCTACCAGACGGCGTATCTGGCCGGGATCATCGCCGGCAAGATGACGAAGACGAGCGTCATCGGCGTGGTCGGCTCGATCCCGGTGCCCGAGGTGATCCGCAACATCGACGCCTACACGCTCGGCGCGTTGAGCGTGAACCCGAAGATCAAGACCAAGGTCGTCTGGGTCAACAGCTGGTTCGATCCGCCGAAGGAGACCGAAGCCGCGCAGTCGCTGATCAACGGCGGCGCCGACGTGCTGCTGCAGAACACCGACTCGACCGCAGTACTGCAGACCGCCGAGAAGAACAAGAAGTTCGCCTTCGGCTGGGACAGCGACATGTCGAAGTTCGCACCGACCGCGCACCTCGCCTCGGCGATCATCAACTGGGCGCCGTACTACTCGAAGACGGTGAAGGAAGCACTCGACGGCAGCTGGAAGGCAGGCACGGGCGCCGCCACGTGGTGGGGCATCAAGGAAGGCGCCAACGACATCGTCGCGATCAGCGATCAGGTGCCCGCCGACGTGAAGGAGCTGGTGGCCAAGACCAAGGCCGGCATCGCCGACGGCTCGATGCCGGTCTTCAAGGGTCCGCTCGTCGACGTCGACGGCAAGGAAATGCTCGCGAAGGACGCGGTCGCCGACGACAAGATGCTCGGCGGGCTGAACTTCTACGTGAAGGGCGTCGAGGGCAAGGTGCCGGGCGGCGACAAGAAGTAGGCTCGGTTCGACCGCCTGTCAGGGGCCGCCCGCGCGGCCCCTTCGCATTCCAGGAGACCCTCGATGACCGATTTCGACGCCATTCCCCGCGAGCGCCTGCCCGCGCTGCTGCGCGAGATGCCCAAAGCCGAGCTGCACATCCACATCGAGGGCTCGCTCGAGCCCGAGCTGATCTTCGCGCTCGCGCAGCGCAACGGCGTCGCGCTCGCGTATCCGAGCGTCGAGGCGCTGCGCGCGGCCTACGCCTTCACCGACCTGCAGAGCTTCCTCGACATCTACTACGCCGGCGCGAGCGTGCTGCTGACCGAGGACGACTTCTTCGACATGGCGATGGCGTACTTCCGCCGCGCCGCCGCCGACGGCGTCGTCCACGCCGAACTCTTCTTCGACCCGCAGACGCACACCGACCGCGGCGTGCCGATGGCGACCGTCGTCGACGGCCTCGCGCGCGCCTGCGCGGCGGCCGAGCGCGATCACGGCATCGACGCCTCGCTCATCATGTGCTTCCTGCGCCACCTCAGCGAAGAGGCGGCCTTCGCGACGCTCGACGATGCGATGCCGCACCTCGACCGCCTCGTCGGCGTCGGCCTCGACAGCGGCGAGCGCGGCAATCCGCCCGAGAAGTTCGCCCGCGTGTTCGCGCGCTGCCGCGAGCTCGGCCTGCGCCGCGTCGCGCACGCCGGCGAGGAAGGGCCGCCGGCCTACATCGCGAGCGCGCTCGACGTGCTGCACGCCGAGCGCATCGACCACGGCGTCGCCTGCGTCGACGACCCGGCGCTCGTCGCCCGGCTCGCCGCCAAGCGCATTCCGCTCACGGTCTGCCCGCTCTCGAACGTCAAGCTCCGCGTCTACCAGGCGATGGACCGCCACAGTCTCGCCGCGCTGCTCGACGCCGGGCTCTGCGCGACCGTCAATTCGGACGACCCGGCGTACTTCGGCGGCTACATCAACGACAACTTCGTCGCGGCCTTCGAGGCGTTGCCGCAGCTCGGCGCCCGCGCGGCGCACACGCTCGCCGCCAACAGCTTCGAGGCGAGCTTCGCCGATGCCGACCGCAAGGCGGCGTGGCGACGCCGGCTCGACGACACCTTCGCGCGCTTCGCCGACGCTCGCCGCACGTGAAGAGCTGACCCCGTCGGCAGCCGGCCGTTCGCTCGCGGCCGACCCGCGGTGCGGCCGACCGGTCGTGCAGCGTCGTGCGCGCGGCGTCGCCCACCTCCGCGTGTGCGGATCGGCCGCACCGGAAGTTCGACGTGCCCGCGGTACTGCGCCCGCCCGGCTCCGTGACCGCAGCCCGGTCTGCCTCGACGCGACGACGCCGAGGCCGGTGCGGTGCGGTGCGGTGCGACCGCGGTGGCGCAGCGCCCGCCGCCGTCAATGCAGTCGCGTTCCGCTCGGCGCGCGCAGCGCTTCGCCGGACGGGTGCGAACGCGAACGGCCCGCCGCGTCGTCCGCCGCGCGGCGCGTGCACGCCGCCATCGCCTGCCAGCGCGCCTGCAGACCGGTCAGGACGTCGCGGAACGACGCCGACAGCTGCGGCTGCGACGCGAGCGTCGCGAGATGGTCGGCGATCCGGTCGCCCATCGACAGGCGATGCCGCGGATCGAGTTCCGCCTGCAGCGCCTGCCCGTAACCGGTCATCAGCGCGAGCGTGCAGGCGACGAGCCCCTCGAGCGGCGGAAGCACGTGTTCCTCGAGATCGCGGTCGTCGGTCATGGAGTCTCTCCGAAACGAGACCGCATGGTATTGCAAACGAGAACCATTCGCAACTGTCGACCAGCGATCGAGACGTCGCGGGCTCAACCCGCGTCCGGTCCCGTCGATATTGCCAACGTGGAACCCGTCTCACCGCGCTTTTCATTGTCCGTCTGGCTGACCGGCGCCGTCGTCGCGACCGCGCTCGCCGCGGTCGCCTGCACGCTGGTGCTGGTCGAGTCGTTCGCGCACCGGCATGCCGAGCGCAACGCCGCGGCGTCGCTCGCGCTCGTCGCGCGGCACATGCGCGACGAGCTCGACCACGGGATGCAGCAGCACTTCGAGGAGATCGCGTCGCTCGCGGCGCTCCGGCCGCTGCGCGAGTCGCGCAGTGTCGGCGACGTGCGCGAGATGCTCGACGAGATCCAGCGCAGCTTCCCCGAATTCGCGTGGATCGGCCTGGCCGACGCCGACGGCCGCGTGATCGCCGGCGTCAACGGCCTGCTCGACGGCGCGAGCGTGGCCGCGCGGCCCTGGTACACCGGCGCGCTCGCCAAGCCGTACGTCGGCGACGTCCATGCCGCCGTGCTGCTCGAGAAGCTGCTGCCGCGGCAGCGGGAGCCGTGGCGCTTCGTCGATATCGCCGCGCCGGTCTTCGACGGGGCGGGCCGTCGCGTGGCCGTTCTCGGCGCGCATCTGAGCTGGGAGTGGGCGCGCGCGGTGCACGCGAGTCTGCTCGATCCCGGCCGCCAAGCCGACGGGATCGAGGTGTTCCTGGTCAGCCGCGAAGGCAACGTGCTGATCGGCCCGAAAGGCTCGGAGAACCGGCCGCTGCCGGCAGCGCTGCGCCCGCGCACCGGCGCCGACGCGGGCGCGAGCGGTCCGGCGGTCGACGCGGGCGTCGCCTACTTCGCGGCCTCGACGGTGACCCGCGGCTTCGGCCGCTACCCCGGTCTCGGCTGGTCGGTCGTGGTGCGCCAGCCGGTCGACCTCGCGCTCGCCGACTACCGCTTGCTGCGCGACGAGATCCTCGCTGGCGGCGGCGCGGTCTTCGCGCTCGCGAGCCTGGCGGCGGTCTGGATGGCGCGGCGCCTGTCGTCGCCGCTGCGCCGGATGTCGCGCTCGCTGCAGGCCGGCGAGGTCGTCGTCGACGTGACGCGACACGGCCTGTACCGCGAAGCGCACCAGCTCGCGCTCGCCTTCGCCGAACTCTTCTCGCGGCAGCGCGCCGATGCCCGGGCGCTCGAGGCCGCCAACGCGTCGCTCGAAGCCCGCATCCGCGAACGCACGGCGACGCTGGAGGACGCGCAGACCCTGCTCCGCGGCATCGCCGACAACCTGCCGGTGCTGATCTCCTATCTCGACCGCGAGCAGCGCGTCCAGTTCTGCAACGCCACGTACTTCGACTGGTTCGGCGTCGATCCGGTCGCGCACATCGGCCGTCCGATGCACGAGGTCGTCGGCGAGGCGCTCTGGGCGCCGCGCCTGCCGAACATCGTCAAGGCGCTGCAGACCGGCGAAACCGTCCGCTTCGAGAGCCAGGCGGAGATCCATGGCGGCATGCGCGATCTCGAGACGACCTATGTGCCGCACCGCGGGCCGGGTGGCGAGGTGCTCGGGCTCTACACGCTCAGCAGCGACATCACGGCGCTCAAGCAGGCCCGACGTGCGATGGAACGGCTGGCCCACGTCGACACCCTGACCGGGCTGCCCAACCGCTACCAGCTCAACGAGCAGCTCCCGCTCGCGCTCGCACGCGGTCGCCGGGCCGCCACCGGCGTCGCGGTGCTGTTCATCGACGTCGACCGCTTCAAGCAGGTCAACGACAGTCTCGGCCATGCCGCGGGCGACGCGGTGCTGCTCGAATTCGCGGAACGCCTGAAGGGCTGCGTGCGCACGACCGACCTGGTCGCGCGGCTGGCGGGCGACGAATTCGTCGTCGTCCTCGAGGGCCTGCAAACGCTGGCAGAGGCCGAACTCGTCGCCGGCAAGCTCGTCGCCGCGGTCCGCATGCCGATGCGCTGGCACGGTCGGCAGGTGGAGGTCGGCGCGAGCATCGGTGTCGCCTACGACGCGCGCTGCGCCACTGCACCCGACGTGCTGCTGTCGCAGGCCGACGCGGCGCTCTACGAAGTCAAGCGCGGCGGGCGGGCCGCCTTCCGGGTGTCCGCGCCGATGGCGGCGCTCGCGGACTGACGGCGCGTCAGGGCGCGGGCGAGTCGCGCCAGGCGTCGGGCGTGACGAAGCCGCGATTGAGCAGCGCGACGACGCGGTGGACGCGCCACATGCCGTCGATGAAGAGGTAGTCGGGCGCGACGCCTTCGTCGACGAAGCCGAGGCGCTTCAACACTTCGGCGCTGCGCCAGTTCTCGGGCCGGAACGCCGCCTGGATGCGGTGCAGGTTGATGCGCGGCGAGAAGATCTCGGCGATCGCCGTGCGCAGCGCTTCGTTCATCAGCGCCTGACCTTCGTAGGCCTGCGCCAGCGCGAAGCCGAGGGTGCAGCTCTGGAACGCGCCGCGCACGACGTTCGAGAAGTGGACCGTGCCGATGACCTTGGCGGGATCGCCGATCGGCTGCATCAGGTAACGGTAGCCGGTGCCGGCCGCGAACGCCGCCGCGGCGTCGTCGAGGCGCTCGGCCTGGGCTTCGGCCGAACCGGCATCGCTGTCCGGCGGCGGATCCCACGGTGCCAGATGGGCCCGGTTCTGCGCGTGGAACTCCGCCAGCGCCGGCGCCAGCCGCCGTTCGGCGGCGACGAGCCGCAGGCGCGCGGTGAGCAGCTGACGGGACGCGATGTCGGAAGGAGCAACGTCCATTCGGGCGAGGATCGGGTGCGGGGAAGCCACCCGGGAATGTACTAGGAGTCCGCTCGGGCGAACACCGCCGTCGACGTGCGATCGCCCCGATCTCGCGGACAGGGCGGCGCGCGCGGCTCCCTGCGACCGAGGCGGCCGCGGCGGTTGTCAGACCGTCGCGCGGGCGGGCGGGACCGCCGCCAGCAGCGCGAGCGCGGACGTGCCGAACACATAGGCGTCCATGCCCAGCGCACCGAGCGTGACGCTGTCGTGGAGCCGCTGCGGCGCGTCGGCGCGGCCGCCGGCACCGGCGGCGACGAACCACGGCAGCAGGTGCTCGTCGGTCGGATGCATGTCGGTCGCGTGCGGCGCGCGGCGGCGGTAGTCGAACAGCGCGTCCCAGTCGCGTTCGCGGCTGCGCTCGGCGAACCAGGTGCGGAAGGCGAAGCTCTCGGCGATCTCCGGCGGTTCGGGCGCGCCGCGCCGCGGCTTGAGATCGAGCCGCCGCAGGTTGTGCGTGATGCTGCCCGTGCCGACGATCAGGATGCCGTCCTGCGCAAAGCGGGCCAGCGCCTCGCCGAGAGCGAACTGCGCCGCGGGCGGCGCGTCGGCGACGAGCGCGAGCGGCAGGACCGGGATGTCGGCCTCCGGCACCAGATAGCGCAATGCCGTCCAGATGCCGTGGTCGAGGCCGCCACGGTCGAGCACCGGCGCGGCGACGCCGGACGCGGCGAGCGCGGCGGCGACGCGGCGCGCGAGCGCCGGCGCGCCGGCGACGTCGTAGCGCAGGGTCGAGAGTTCCGGATCGAAGCCGCCGAAGTCGTAGACCGCCGCATGCGTGGCGGCGCCGAGAATTGCCGGCGCGCCGGCACGCGTGTGCGCCGAGACGGCGAGGATCGCCTCCGGGCGGCCGCAACGCGCCTCGATCGTGGCACCCAGCCGGCCCATGAACGCTCCGGCCTCGCCGGGGTCGAGCGCGATCATCGGCGAGCCGTGGGACAGGAAGAGCGGTGGAAAGATGTCCATCGATCCATTACAGCACCGGGTCGCGAGCCGGCGATTCGACGCGCTTGCATCCAGCGTTCGAGCCGAAGGACCCGTGCCCGACCGCATCGCGACCGGCGCACCCCGGTGTGGCGCGTGGCGCCCGGCGCTGTCGACGGGCGACGCATCAGCCGCCGGCGTTCCGGGCACTGCGTGCGCCGCGATCGCGACCACAGCCGGTCGCTGCGTCGTGCGGAGGCCGCAGAAGGCCCGCGGCTGCGCTTGCACAAGCGACTCGTGTACCTTCCACCCATGACCGACGCGACCCGGAGCCCGCCCGCCTTTCGCCCGCCGACCGCGCTGCGGCTCGCGTGGCGCCAGATGGGCCGCGACTTCCGGGCCGGCGAGTTGCGCCTGCTCGTCGTCGCGGTCATGCTCGCGGTGGCGGCGCTGACGGCGGTCGGCTTCTTCGCCGACCGCATCCAGGGCGGCCTCTCGCGCGACGCGCAGCAGATGCTCGGCGGCGACGCCATCGTCGTCTCCGACCGGCCGACACCAGCGCCGTTCGTCGCGCAGGCGAAGAGCCTCGGCCTCGCCACCGCGACGACCGCCGGCTTCCCGAGCATGGGCCGCGCGCCGCAGGACAAGGGTGGCGCGTCGAAGCTCGTCTCGGTGAAGGCGGTCAGTGACAACTACCCGCTGCGCGGCCGGCTGACGCTGCGCGCCGGCGACGACGCACCCGAGCGCCGCCAGGGCGGGGCGCCGCCGCCGGGCAGCGTCTGGATCGATCCGGCGCTGCTCTCGGCGCTCGGCCTCGCGGTCGGCGACACGCTGCTGCTCGGCGACGCGCAGCTCCGCATCGACGCCGTCATCGTCACCGAGCCCGACCGCGGCACCGGCTTCTCGTCGTTCTCGCCGCGCGTGCTGATGCGCGAGTCCGACCTGCCGGCGACCGGGCTCGTGCAGCCGGGCAGCCGCGTCAACTACCGCCTCGCGGTCGCGGCCACGGGCGCCAACGACGCTGCCGTGCGCCGCTTCACCGACTGGGCCGAGACGCGGGCCAAGGCCGACGACGCGCGCGGCACGCGCGTCGAATCGCTCGCGACCGGGCGGCCCGAGATGCGCCAGACGCTCGACCGCGCCGGCAAGTTCCTGAATCTCGTCGCGCTGCTCTCGGCGCTGCTCGCGGCGGTCGCGGTCGGCATCGCGTCGCGCGATTTCGCGAGCCGCCATCTCGACGACTGCGCGATGCTGCGCGTGCTCGGCCTGTCGCAGCGGACCATCGCGCTGCAGTACGGCCTTGCGTTCGGCTTCGTGGGCCTGTTCGCGAGCGTCGCCGGCGTCGTCCTCGGCTTCGGCGTGCACTACGTTTTCGTCTGGCTGCTCGCCGGCCTCGTCGACGCCGCGCTGCCGGCGCCGGGGCTCTGGCCGGCGCTGTTCGGCATCGGCGTCGGCCTGACCTTGCTCGTCGGCTTCGGCCTGCCGCCCGTGCTGCAGCTCGCGCGCGTGCCGCCGCTGCGCGTGATCCGCCGCGACGTCGGCGGGCTGAAGACGGCGTCGGTCGCGGTGCTCGCCGCCGGCGCGCTCGGCTTCTCGGCGCTGCTGCTCGCGGTGTCGAGCGACCTGCAGCTCGGCCTGATCGCGGTGGGCGGCTTCGCCGGCGCTTGTCTCGCGTTCGCGCTCGTCGCCTGGCTCGCGGTGACGGCGTTGCGCCGTGCCGTGCCCGAGTCGCGTGCGCCGCGCTGGCTCGTGCTCGCGACGCGGCAGATCGCCGCGCGGCCGGCGTTCGCCGTGCTGCAGGTGTCGGCGCTCGCCGTCGGCCTGCTCGCGCTCGTGCTGCTCGTGCTGCTGCGCACCGACCTGATCGACAGCTGGCGCCAGGCGACGCCGAAGGACGCGCCGAACCGCTTCGTCATCAACGTCCAGCCGGCGCAGAGCGAGGCGTTCCGCAAGGCGCTCGCCGACGGCGGCGTCGGCCGCTACGACTGGTACCCGATGTTCCGCGGAAGGCTGGTCGCGATCAACGGCCGCGCCATGAAGCCCGAGGACCAGGCCGACGAACGAGCGCGCCGGCTCGTCGACCGCGAGTTCAACCTCAGCCATGCCGCCGCGCTCCCGCCGCACAACCTGCTCGCCGGCGGCCGCTGGACGCCCGACGAAGCCGGCGCCGTCAGCGTCGAGGAGGGGCTCGCCAAGACGCTCGGCCTGCAGCTCGGCGACACGCTCCGCTTCGACGTCGGCGGCGCGTTCGCCGAAGGCCGGATCACGAGCTTGCGCAAGGTCGACTGGAGCTCGATGCGGGTCAACTTCTTCGTGATGTTCCCGACCGCGGCGATGGCGGCCGACGTGCCGGTCAGCTACATCTCGGCGTTCCAGGCGCCGGCGTCGCCGGGCTTCGACAACGCGCTGGCGCGCGACTTCCCGAACATCACCGCGATCGACGTCTCGGCCGGCATCGCGCAGCTGCAGCGCGTGCTCGACCAAGTCGTGCGCGCGGTGGAATTCCTGTTCGGCTTCACGCTCGCCGCGGGGCTCGTCGTGCTGTTCGCCGCCGTCACGGCGACGCGCGAGGCGCGTTCGCGCGAGTTCGCGGTCATGCGCGCGCTCGGCGCGGGCGGGCGGCTGCTCGCGCAGGTCCAGCGGGCCGAGCTGCTCGGCGTCGGCGCGCTCGCCGGCGTGCTCGCCTCGGGGGCGGCGATGGCCGTCGGCTGGGCCCTTGCGCACTACGTCTTCGAGTTCGCCTGGAGCGCGTCGTTCTGGGTGCTGCCGGCCGGCGGGCTCGCCGGTGCGCTGCTCGCGCTCGCAGCCGGCTGGTGGGGGCTGCGCGAGGTGCTCAGGCGGCCGGTGGTGCAGACGTTGCGGGAAGCGGCGCAGGGGTAGGGCCGGGGGCAGGTCTGTACGCCGTCCACGCTCCTCGCCAGCGGCGCTCGGCGCCGCCGGCCGGTGGCGGCCGACGACGGATGACGCTCAGCCCACGCTCTCGATCAGCCCCATCTCGGCGCTCGACATCAGGCCTTCGATGTCCATCAGGATCAGCATGCGCTCGGCGACGCTGCCGATGCCGGTGATGAAGCTCGTGTCGACGGCCGAGCTCATCTCGGGCGCCGGCTTGATCGTGTCCTTGTCGAGCGCGAGCACGTCGGAGACCGAGTCGACGACGGCGCCGACGACGCGGCCCCTGACGTTGAGCACGATGACGACGGTGAAGCTGTTGTATTCCGCGCTCTCGCAGCCGAGCTTCAGGCGCAGGTCGACGATCGGGACGATGACGCCGCGCAGGTTGACCACGCCCTTGATGAAGCCGGGCGCGTTGGCGATGCGGGTCGGCTGCTCGTAGGAGCGGATCTCCTGCACCTTCAGGATGTCGATGCCGTATTCCTCGTCGCCGAGGCGGAAGGTGAGGAATTCGCCGCCGGTCGCCGCGGAAGCGCGTGCCGCTTCGTGCTTGGCGATCTGGCGGGCGTCGGTGATCATGTCCATGGTGTGGTCTCGCTGACTTGGGTGAATGCGACTGCCGGGTGCGGCCGCGGTCGCTGCTTGCCTTATCGGCCGTCGCGGCGGTGAATTGAGCCGTCGGTACCGGCTTTCAGGCGGCCGGCGCGGCCAGGACCGCCGGGCCGAGCCGGAAGGTGCCGACGACGCGTGCGAGCGAGCCGGTCTGCTCGCGCAGACTCTCCGCGGCGGCGCTCGACTGCTCGACGAGCGCCGCGTTCTGCTGCGTCATCCGGTCGAGCTCGCCGACGGCGCTGTTGATGTGGACGATGCCCTCGCGCTGCTCGATCGTCGTCCGGTTGATCGACTCGATCACTTCGCTCACGCGCCGCACCGAGCTCACGATCTCCTGCATCGTCGTGCCGGCGCTGGCCACGAGCCGCGAGCCGCCCTCGACGCGCTCGACCGAGGCGCCGATCAGCGACTTGATCTCGCGCGCCGCCGCAGCGCTGCGCTGCGCGAGGCTGCGCACCTCGCTCGCGACGACCGCGAAGCCGCGCCCCTGTTCGCCGGCGCGTGCCGCCTCGACGGCCGCGTTGAGCGCCAGGATGTTGGTCTGGAAGGCGATGCCGTCGATCACGCCGACGATGTCGGCGATCCGCCGCGACGAGTCGTTGATGCCCTGCATCGTCTCGACGACCTCGGCGACGACCGTGCCGCCGCGCTCGGCGACTTCGGCGGCCGAGTGGGCGAGCTCGCTCGCGTGGCGTGCCGAGTCGGCCGACTGGCGGACGGTGTCGGTGAGCTGCGACATCGACGACGCGGTCTGCTGCAGGTTCGACGACGCCTCCTCGGTCCTGCCGGAGAGGTCGAGATTGCCGCTCGCGATCTCGCGCGATGCGGTGTCGATGCTGTCGGTCGACACCCGGACCTGGCCGACGAGATCGCGCAGCGACCCCTGCATCTTGCCGAGCGCGCGCAGCAGGTCGCCGAGTTCGTCGCGGCGGTCCGAATCGATGGTCTGCGACAGGTCGCTCGAGGCGATGACCCGCGTCGTTTCGAGGGCGGCCCGTAGCGGCCGTGCCACGCTGCGCGTGATGAGCCAGGCCATCGCCGCTCCCAGCGCGAGGCCGACGACGAGCAGTGCGAGGAGCGCCGTCTCGCTGTTGGCGATGTCGGTGCGCAGTCGCGCTTCGGTCTGCTGCGACTGCAGAAGTTGCTGCTGCTGGACCGCCACGGCGCCCTCCTCGTAAGCCTTGGCCGCGGGCAGGAGCTGGTCGCGCAGCAGTGCGTCGGCGGCCGGCTGGTCGGACGCCTTCAGCAGCGCGAGCATGCGCTTGCGGTGCTCGATGTAGACCGTCCGCCGCTTGCCGAGTTCGTCCCAGAGCTCCTGTTGCGACTGGCCCGCCGCGTCGGCAGCGATCTGCTTCTGCAGCGCGGTGATCTCCTCGGACGTCGCCTTCATCAGCGGAGCGAAGTGGCGCTCGACGTCCGGCTGGCCGGCGGCCTTGGCGATCGCGATGGTGCGCGCCATGTTGAGCTGCGTCTTGCCGAGCCATTCCTGGGCGACGCGCGCGCGTTGCTCCTGCGTGCCGAGCAACGAGAGGCTCGCCGAAGTGCGTTCGAGCTGGACGTAGCCGACGGTGACGATCGCGAGCATCAGCAGCAGGACGGCGGCGAAGCCGAGGCCGAGCCGGGCACCGATGCGCAGATTGTTGAGCTTGAACATGTGGAGCTTGTGCTTGGGGGGGTCCTGGGCCGCGGTTCGCGCCGCTTCGAGCTCGCCGCACCGCTCGTTGAGCGCTGCGGCGCGTCGGCGATGGTGGGCGGGTGTCTGCTGCGGAATCCTTCGCGGCCGTGCGCTGCGGGGGGCGTTTCAGCGCACGCGCGAGGCGCCGGGGGCGCCCACGGCGTGTGCGCCGGGTCGTGGGGCCGGCCGTCCGCGGGCGGCGACCGCGGGAGGCGCGTCTCGGCCTGTCGCGCCGTGTGCCCGGTCCGGCGGCGACGGCTCGACGGATTCGCGCCAGGCCGGCGCTTGTTCCGCTCCGGATCGTGCCTTCATGCGATGCGTCTCGAAGGTGCAGCGGCGGGCCGGCGCGCGATCAGTGCCGCGCGCGGCGCACGAGGCTGCCGACGTCGAGGATCAGCGCCACCCGACCGTCGCCCATGATGGTCGCGCCCGAGATGTCGTTGACGCGGCGGTAGTTGGCCTCGAGGTTCTTGACGACCACCTGCTGCTGGCCGAGCAACTGGTCGACCAGCAGCGCGACGCGGCTGCCTTCGGCCTCGGCGACGACCATGATGCCGCCGACGTTGTCGAAGTCGAAGCGCGGAACCTCGAAGACCTGCTCGAGGTCGAGCACCGGCATGTATTCGTCGCGCACCTCGATCACGCGCCCGCTGCCGCCGATCGTCTTGATGTTGCCGGGCTGGACCTGGAACGACTCGATGACCGACGACAGCGGCAGGATGTAGACCTCGTCGCCGACGCCGACCGACATGCCGTCCATGATCGCGAGCGTGAGCGGCAGGCGGACCTTGACGCTCATGCCGTAGCCTTCGGCCGAATCGATCTCGACCGTGCCGCCGAGCGAGGTGATGTTCTTCTTCACCACGTCCATGCCGACGCCGCGGCCCGACACGTCGGTGACGACGTCGGCGGTCGAGAAGCCGGGCGCGAAGATCAGGCTCCAGACCTCCGAATCGGCCATCGAATCCGGCGCGTCGATGCCGCGCTCGCGGGCCTTGGCGAGCAGCTTGGCACGCGACAGGCCCTTGCCGTCGTCACGCACCTCGATGAGGATCGAGCCGCCCTGGTGCGAGGCCGCGAGCGTGATGGTGCCTTGCTCCGGCTTGCCCTTGGCGACCCGCTCTTCCGGGCTCTCGATGCCGTGGTCGCAGCTGTTGCGCACGAGATGCGTCAGCGGGTCGGTGATCTTCTCGACCAGGCCCTTGTCGAGTTCGGTCGACTCGCCCTGCGTCTGGAAGTCGACCTTCTTGCCGAGCTTGGCGGCGAGGTCGCGCAGCATCCGCGGGAAGCGCGAGAACACCATCGACATCGGAATCATCCGGATCGACATCACCGACTCTTGCAGGTCGCGGGTGTTGCGGTCGAGGTCGGCGAGGCCGGCGGCGAGCTGCTGGTAGAGCGTCGGGTCGATCTCCTTGCTGTTCTGCGCCAGCATGGCCTGCGTGATGACGAGTTCGCCGACGAGGTTGATGAGCTGGTCGACCTTCTCGACCGAGACGCGCAGCGTCGATGATTCGAGTGCGGCGGCGGGCGCCTTCTCGACCTTCGTGCCGCGGGCGAGCTTCTGCACGGCGGCCGGGGCGCTGTCGGCGACCGGGACGGCAGCCTCGGCGTCCGGAGCGCCCGGGGCGCCGCTGAAGAAGCCGTAGCCGACGTCGTCGACCGGCGGCTCGGCCTCGACCGGCGCGCCGGGCGCGCCGGCGTGGAAGCCGAAACCGGGCGTCATCGGCAGCAGCGCGACTTCATCGCGTGCCACGTGGAAGGTGAAGAGGTCGAGCAGGTCGTTGTCGGTGCTCGTCGTGATCACCCGGAAGCGCCGGATGCCGTCGCCCGACTGGCCGCCGTCGAGCGGCTCGATCGTGCCGAGGTCGGTGATTTCCTTGAAGAGCTCGACGAGGTTGTCGGCCTGCGCGGGGTCTTTCAGCGGACCGACGCGGACCTCGAGTTCTCGGGCCGGGTTGCCGGCGGCGGCCGGCGCCGCGGCCTCCGGCGCGGCGACGACGGCCGCACGGACCGGTACGGCCGACTTGTTCACGGCGCGCGCGACGCCTGCTGACATCTCGCGGATCGAGGACAGCAGCTCGGTCGTGTCGACCGCGTCGCCGCCGGCGCCCTGGTGGCGGGCGAGCTGGGCGCGCAGCGCGTCGCCCGACTGCAGCAGCACGTCGACCATGGCTGCGGTCGGCGCGATCTCGCGGCGGCGCAGCTTGTCGAGCAGCGTCTCCATCTGGTGCGTCAACTCGGCGACGTCGGCGAAGCCGAAGGTCGCGGCGCCGCCCTTGACCGAGTGCGCGCAGCGGAAGATCGAGTTGAGTTCCTCGTCGTCGGCCGATTCGAGGTCGATCTCGAGCAGCTGCGCCTCCATGCGTTCCAGGTTCTCGCCGGCCTCCTCGAAGAAGACCTGGTAGAACTGGCTCAAGTCGATGCCCGCGCCGAGGTTCGCGCCTTCTTGTGTCATCTCACCCATGATTCGTGCCTGCGTGCGCCTGTGTCTCTGACGTTGGGGGTGCGTGTTGCCCGGACGGCGATCAGCGGATCACCTTCTTGATCACCTCGAGCAGCTTCGCCGGGTCGAACGGCTTGACGAGCCAGCCGGTGGCGCCGGCGCTGCGGCCCGCCTGCTTCATCTGATCGCTCGACTCGGTGGTCAGGATCAGGATCGGCGTCGTCTTGAACTTCGGGTTGTCGCGCAGCTTCTTCGTCAGGCCGATGCCGTCCATGCGCGGCATGTTCTGGTCGGTGAGGACGAGGTCGAAGTCGCGGGTGCCGGTCTTCTCGAAAGCGTCCTGCCCATCGACCGCTTCGACGACGTTGTAGCCCGCGCTCTTGAGCGTGAAGGAAACCATCTGGCGCATGGACGCAGAGTCGTCGACGGCGAGGATTGAGTGCATGTGGGGCTCCGAGAATTCTTCTGCTATCGGTATTTGGGGCAATTTCTTGAGCGTGGCGGCGGTCAGAACAGCTCGACGGAGCCGGCGTCCATCTCGTCCTGCGTGACCGGATTCGGGCGCAAGGGCGGGGCTTCGACGACCGACGCGCCGTCCTCGTCGTCGCCCATCGCCTGGCTGGCGATGCGGTCCGCGCAGTTGCGCAGGCGCTGGTGGGTGTGGGCGATGAGCTGCGACGCCATGTCCTGGAACTGCAGCGCGACGACCGCGCCGCCGAGCTCTTTCATGATGCCGTCGTAGAGCGACGTCGCCCCGGGCGCATCGGCGACGCTGTCCGACAGCGCGCGGACCCGCTCGGTCGCGCCGCAGAAGCCCGCCATCAGCGCATCGCAGGCCTCCGACAGCAGGATCTGCAGCCGATCGAGGTCGTGGCTCGCCGTCATCAGGTTGTCCTGGAGATCGACGGCCGCCATGAGCGGGAGGCGGCCTTCGCTGGACGGACTGTCGTAGGAGGTGTCGTGCATGGGCGTTCCGCGTGTCTCGAGCGGGGTCCTGCCCGCGTGTACAGCCTTTTCGGCAGGTGGCGGCGTTCCTGAAGGGGGTGCTCCCACGCGCCGCGATCGGCCCGTTGCCGCGCGGCATACTGCGTCATGGCGACGCTTCTCCCGAACCGCGAGCTGCTGCTGCTCCATCTCGAGGATTCGGAACTCGACCACCAGCTCGCGCTCGCCCACCTCACCCGCGGCGGCCTGCGCTACCAGGCCCGGCGCGTCGACTCCGAAGCCGATTTCCTCGCCGCGCTCGGCCAGCACTGGGACGCGATCGTGTCCGACTACAACCTGCCAGGCTTCTCGGGTCTCGTCGCGCTCGATCTCGTCAAGGCGACCGGCCGCGACGTGCCGTTCATCCTCGTCTCGGGCGAGATCGGCGAGGACACCGCGGTCGAGGCGATGCGCAACGGCGCGAGCGACTACCTGCTGAAGAACAATCTCGCGCGCCTCGTGCCGGCGCTGCTCCACGCGGTCGAGGCGAGCGAGACGCGGCTCGCCCGGCGCCAGGCCGACCGCGAGCTCGGCGAGTCGCGCGAGCGGCTGCGCGAGCTCGCGCAGCACCTGCAGACGAGCATCGAGCAGGAACGTGCCGCGATCTCGCGCGAGATCCACGACGACGTCGGCGGCTCGCTCACGGCGCTGAAATTCGACCTCGCCTGGATCGCCCGGCGCTCGACCGATCCGGACGTGCTCGCGCGCGTCGCGTCGGCCGTCGAGACGGTGACGCTCGCGATCGATTCGAGCAAGCGGATCATGCACAACCTGCGGCCGGCGATCCTCGAGCAGGGCCTGATCGCGGCGCTGCAGTGGATCGCCGCGCGCTTCGAGAAGGGCACGGGCATCGAGTGCGCGGTGCGCCTGCCGCGCGCGCTGCCGGAGCTGCCGGCGGGCGTGCCGCTGGTCGCGTACCGGGCAGCGCAGGAAGCGCTCACCAATGTCGGCAAGCACGCGCAGGCGAGCCGCGTGCAGCTCGATCTGTCGCTCGCAGGCGGCATGCTGTCGCTCGAGATCAGCGACGACGGCCGCGGCGTGTCGCAGGACGATCTCGCCAAGGCGCGTTCCTTCGGCATCCGCGGCCTGCGCGAGCGCGCCGGCACCGTCGGCGGCTGGGTCGACCTGAGCAGCGGACCGCACGGGACGACCCTGATCCTCTCCGTGCCGCTGGCGGGTGCGGCGGACGCCGGCTTGAATGCGGCGGAAAACGCTGCTATACCGGCCCAACCGCGCGAGACCGCCGGCGACCAGAGTCTCTGGGGCGGTCTCTGACCGGGCCCGCGCCGCCTTCGACCGGATCCGCCTGCCCATGATCAAGGTCCTGCTCTGCGACGACCACGCGCTCATCCGCCGCGGCATCCGCGACACGCTCTCCGACGCGTCCGACATCGAGGTGGTCGGCGAGGCGGGCGACTACGGCGAGCTGCGCTCGCTGATGCGCGAGAAGGTCGCCGACGTGCTGGTGCTCGACATCAACCTGCCCGGCCGCAGTGGCCTCGACGTGCTGCACGTGCTGAAGGACGAGTCGACGCCGATGCGGGTGCTCGTCGTCTCGATGTATCCGGAAGACCAGTACGCGATCCGGGCGTTGCGCGCCGGCGCCTTCGGCTATGTCAACAAGGGCGGCGACCCGGCGCTGATCGTGAGCGCGGTGCGCACGGTCGCGCAGGGTCGCAAGTACGTGACGCCCGAGATCGCGCAGATGCTGGTCGAGAGCCTGACGACGCCCGTGGTCGCGAATGCGCACGAGAAGCTGTCCGACCGCGAGCTGCAGACGCTCGTGATGATCGCGTCCGGCAAGCGGCTCTCGGACATCGCCGAGGAGCTGACGCTGAGCCCGAAGACCGTGAGCGTCTACCGTGCCCGGGTGCTCGAGAAGCTCGGGCTCAGCAACAACTCCGAGATGACGGTCTACGCGATCCGCAACGGGCTCGTCGGCGGCGAGTGATGCCGGCGCCCGCTTCGCCGGACACGGCGGCACCGTGCGAGCGGGTCGCGCGTTTCCTGCGAGGCCCCCGGCGCGTCAGGCCGTCGCTCGCCGCCGCACGCAGTCGAGGTACTTCTGGCCGTCGGGCGGCATGCCGCTGCGCTGCGACGTCCAGATCATCTCGCCGAGGCACTCCATGACCGCATGCTGCGCCTCGTGCGCCGAGCCGAGCCGGTGCGAGAGCAGCTCGAAGGCCTGCTTGATGCCGCGCGGCTGGTCGATCGCGACCTGCTCGGAAATCGACAGGTGCATCGAGAGGTGCAGGAACGGGTTGGTGCGGCCCGCCTCGACGTCGTAGACGGCGGCGAGCGCGGCCGGCAGGTCGGCGAGCTCGGCGTGGTACTCGGGATGCGCGTCGACCCAGTCGGCCGAGGCCGCTTCCATCGGCGTCAGCGGCAGGCCGTGCGCGCGCTTGCGGAAGGTCTCGCAGAAGAAGCTGCGGACATCGTTCTGGGACGGTGCGAACATGCCTCGATTGTCGACAGTCCGGTGCCGAAGGACCGCGACGGCGAGAATTCGGCCTGCCGGCGGTGGGCTCAACCGCACCCTCGGCGCCGCCCGCCCGCTCATTCCCCGAAGGACCCGACTTGAACATCACGACCGAACAGCTCTTCGAGAACGCCCGCACCCACAACGGCTTCGCGCCCGAAGCGATTCCCGAGTCGACGCTCCACCAGCTCTACGACATGCTGAAGTGGGGCCCGACCTCGGCCAACTGCAGCCCGGCGCGCTTCGTCTTCGTCACCACGCCCGACGCCAGGGCAAAGCTGCTCGCCGGCATGAGCGCCGGCAACCAGGACAAGACGCGCGCGGCGCCGGTGAGCGTCGTCGTCGGCATGGACATGGCGTTCTACGAGAAGCTGCCGCAGCTCTTTCCCCACGCCGACGCGAAGTCGTGGTTCGTGGGCAAGCAGGCGATGATCGACGCCACCGCGCTGCGCAATTCGAGCCTGCAGGGCGCCTACCTGATCGTGGCGGCGCGCGCGCTGGGCCTCGACTGCGGTCCGATGAGCGGCTTCGACGCCGACAAGCTCGACGCCGCGTTCTGGGCCGGCACGACGGTGAAGACCAACTTCGTCTGCAACATCGGCCACGGCGACCCGGCCAAGCTCTGGCCGCGCAGCCCGCGGCTCGCCTTCGACGAGGCCTGCCGCATCGCCTGAACGGTCAGCCCTCCTGCGGCTCGACGGTCTCGTCGTTCGACGTCCAGCCGGCGTGCCGGCCGCGTCGCGCGGCCGCGTCGCGCTCCTGCGCGAAGAGCTCCTCGAGCTGCTGGCGACCCTGCTTCGCCGTCGAGATCAGCCTGGCTTCGTCGTGGCGGTGCGGCGCCATCTTCAGCAGCTGCTCGACGTTGTGGCGCCGGAAGCGCAGCGCGAGCGTCCGCGCCTGGTGCGGCAGCCAGCCCAGTTCCTCGAGCACGCTGCGCGCGCTCATCAGCGCCGAATCGAGCGTCTCGCGCTCGATCAGCGTGACGCCGAGGTCGGCGAGCTCGAAGTAGTGCTGGACGTTGCGCGCCCGGGCGACGATCCGCAGCGCGGGAAAGTTCTCGCGGACCATCTTCGCGGTCTCGACGCTCTGCGCCACGTCGTCGATCGCGAGCACCAGCACCTTCGCCGTCGCCGCGCCGGCAGTGCGCAGCAGGTCGAGCCGTGTCGCGTCGCCGTAGAAGACGCGCCAGCCGAAGCGGCGCATCGCCTCGATCTGCTCGGCGTCGGTGTCGAGCACCGTCGGCTTGATGCCGTTGGCATAGAGCGTCCGGCCGACGACCTGGCCGTAGCGGCCGAAGCCCGCGATGATCACCGCGCGGTTCTGCGGCTCCTGCAGCTCGGGGAGGCGCCGCTTCGTCTGCCCGGCGATCCGCGGGATCAGCCAGCGGTCGGCGGCGACGAGCAGCAGCGGCGTGACGAGCATCGAGATCGCGACCGCGGCGACGAGCAGCGACGAGACCTTGGCGTCGATCACGCCCGCCTGCGCCGCGGTCTGGAAGACGACGAAGCCGAATTCCCCGCCCTGGGCGAGCAGGATGACGAAGACCGGCCGCTCGGGCCTTGGCAACGGCATCGCGCGCGCCATCGCCCAGAGCACGGCAGCCTTGACGACGAGAAAGCCCGCGACGATGCCGGCGACGAGCAGCGGCCGCTGCAGCACGGTCGCGAAGTCGATCGTCATGCCGACGGCGATGAAGAAGAGGCCGAGCAGCAGGCCCTTGAACGGCTCGAGGTCGGTCTCGAGCTCGCGCCGGTACTCGCTCTCCGCGAGCAGCACGCCGGCGAGGAAGGCGCCGAGCGCCATCGAGAGGCCGACGGTCTGCATCAGCGCCGCGGTCGCGACGACCAGCAGCAGCGACGCCGCGGTGAAGATTTCGGGCGTGCGGCTGTTGGCGATCCAGCGCAGCAGCGGCCGGATCAGCAGCCGCCCGCCGAAGACGATCGCCGCGATGACGCCGAGCGCCTTGGCGGCGCCGAGCCAGCCGCCGCCGCCGCTCGGATGCGCGGCGCCGTCGGCGAGCAGCGGCAGCAGCGCGAGGATCGGGATCGCCGCCACGTCCTGCAGCAGGGAGACGCTGAGCACGCTCTGGCCCGAACCCGTCGTCATCAGTCCGCGCTCGTTCAGCACGCCGAGGCCGATCGCGGTCGACGACAGGCCGAGGCCGAGCGCGGCGACGACGGCCACCGTCGGATCGAGGCCGGCGGCGACGGCGACCGCGAACATGACCGCGGCCGAGCCGAAGAGCTGCACGCTGCCCCAGCCGAAGATCGGTTTCCTGAGCGCCCACAGCCGCTTCGGCTCGAGCTCGAGGCCGACGAGAAACAGCATCAGCACGACGCCGAACTCGGAGAAGTGCAGCATGTCCTGCGGGTTGGTGACGAGGCCGAGCGCCGCCGGGCCGATCAGGATGCCGGCGGCGAGGTAGCCGATGATCGAGCCGAGGCCGGCGAACTTCGCGATCGGCACGGCGAGGACCGCGGCGGCGAGGTAGACCAGCGTGCCGGTGAGCCAGGAGCCGTGGTCCATCAGGCGGCCTCGCCGAGCGATTCGTCGGGGCGAGCGTCCACGGGAACGCGCTCGGGCAGGGCGTAGAGCAAGTCTTGGAGCTCGGGCCAGCGCGGATAGGCGGCGAGCCGGTCGCGAAAACGTGCGGCGTGCGCCGCGATGTCGTCGTCGCCGAGCCGGTGCGCGCCGTGGTGGACCAGCGGCTGCAGGAAACGCATGCCGCAGAGCGTCGCGGTCTGCTCGTAGGGCGGCAGGAAGGCGGCGAAGGCGTGGCGGTTGTAGCCGTCGGGCGCGTACGACTCGGCCGGGCCGCCGGTGCTCGCGACGAGCCAGAGATCCTTGCCGCGCAGCGCGGTGCCGCCCGGGCCGTAGGCCCAGCCGAACGCGAGCACGTCGTCGAGCCAGAGCTTCATCAGCGGCGGCATGCTGTACCAGTAGATCGGGTGCTGCCAGACGACGAGCTGCGCCTGGGCGAGCAGCGCCTGTTCGGCGGCGATGTCGATCAGGTAGTCGGGATAGAGCCGGTAGAGGTCGCGGACGACGACATCGCCACCGTCGGCGAGCGCTTGCGCGGCGGCGAGCAGTGCCCGGTTGACGCGCGACTGCTCGAGCTGCGGATGCGCGGTGACGACGACGATGCCGGCAGGAGTCTGGGTGGGCATGGAGCAGGGCGGGACGCGGAGCGGGCCGGAGGCGTCGCTAACATAACCGCAAAGCGGCCCGTTGCCGCGGGAGACGCGCATGCCGGTGATCGTTGTGGCCAATCCGAAAGGTGGCGCCGGCAAGACGACGCTGTCGACGAACGTCGCCGCCTGGCTCGCGTCGGCCGGCCGTTCGGTGATGCTCGGCGACGTCGACCGGCAGCAGTCGGCGCGGCTCTGGCTCTCGCACCGGCCGCAGGCGCTGCCGCGGATCCAGCCGTGGGAGGCCGTCGCCGACGGCATCGTCCGGCCGCCGAAAGGCACGACGCACGTCGTCCTCGACACGCCGGCCGGCCTGCACGGCAAGCGGCTCGACGAGGTGATGAAGATCGCCGACAAGATGCTGATCCCGCTGCAGCCGAGCCTCTTCGACATCCACGCGACGCATGCCTTCGTCGAGCAGCTGCGCCAGCACAAGCGCCGCGACCGGGTCGACATCGGCGTCGTCGGCATGCGCACGCGCGAGGGCACGATCGCGACCGAGCAGCTGCGCGACTTCATCGCCGCGGCGAAGCTGCCGCTGGTCGGCGCGCTGCGCGACACGCAGAACTACGTCCAGCTCGCGGCGCACGGCCTCACGCTGTGGGACGTGCCGTCGAGCCGCTTCGAGCGCGATCGGGCGCAGTGGCAGCCGATCGTCGCGTGGCTCGACGGCTGAGGCATGTGCACGAACGCTGCCCGGGCCGCCGGGCCGCCGGGTCGCCGGGCCGCCGGGTCGCCGGGCCGCCGGGCTGCCGGGCCGCGGGTCCGCGCCGATGCGGGGCCGGTCGGCCAGCGCCAGAATCGCCCGCTCGTTCCCGGAGGACCCGATCGATGAGAAGCTTCGACCATGTCGCCGACCTGCAGCCGCTCGTCGGCCAGCCGATCGGCGTCAGCGACTGGATCACGGTCACGCAGGAGCGCATCCAGCTCTTCGCCGATGCGACCGGCGACCATCAGTGGATCCACCTCGACGTCGAGCGTGCGGCGACGGGGCCGTTCGGCACGACGATCGCGCACGGCTTCCTCACGCTCTCGCTGCTGCCCGAGATGGGCGCGTCGGCCATGGAGGTGAAGGACACGCGCATGGGCGTGAACTACGGGCTCGGCCGGGTGCGCTTCCCGTCGCCCGTGCCCGCCGGCAGCCGCGTGCGCGGCCATTTCAAGCTGCTGAAGTACGAGCCGCTCGACGGCGGCGCGCAGATCACGATGGAATGCTCGATGGAACGCGAGGGCTCGGACAAGCCGGTCTGCGTCGCCGAGACGATCGCGCGCCGCTACGTGTGATGGCTGCCGGGGCGCTCCTCGGCTAGCATGGCGGCGCCGTACGCAGGGGAGTTCGCCGCCATGAAGGTTCTGCTGATCGATGACCATCCGCTGATCCTTTCCGCCCTGCAGAGCGTCATCCAGGGGCTTGCGAGCAACGTGACGGTGGTCGGCGTCGGCAGCGCCCGCGAAGCGCGCGAGACGCTCGCAGCCGATCCGCACCACGATCTCGTCCTGCTCGACCTCGCGCTCGGCGACGCCGACGGCTTCGAGGTGCTGAAGGAATTCCGAGCCAAGTATCCGGCGCTGCCGGTCGTCGTCGTGTCGGCGTCGGACCGCTCGAGCGACGTGATCCGCGCGGTCGACCTCGGCGCGATGGGCTTCGTGCCGAAGCGCGCAAGCAACGAGACGCTGTTCGAGGCGCTGCGGATGGTGATGTCGGGCGGCATCTACATCCCGCCGATGACGATGACGTCCGAGAAGACCGAAGCGCGGATCGAAGGCGACACCGTGCCGAGCGTGCTGCGCGTCGTGCGCGAGGAAGCCGAGGACAGCGGTTTCCACAACCAGATGCCGCTCGACACGCTGGGCTTGACGCCGCGGCAGACCGACGTCCTCGCGCTGCTGCTCAAGGGCTACTCGAACAAGCTGATCGCCCGCGAGCTCAACGTCGCCGTCGACACGGTCAAGGACCACGTCGCTGCGGTGCTGCGCGCGCTCAACGTCAGTTCGCGCACGCAGGCGGTGCTCGCCGTCAGCCAGCTGTCGCAGCGCGGCGGCCCGCCGCCCTGGCGGCACTCGGGCCATTGACAAGCTGTGACGAAACCCTGCGCACCCGCTCGCGCGCCGCAAACGACGCCACTCGTCGTTGCGAACGCTCGCCGTAGCGCGAGCGACGGCTGCGCTGTGCGCCTCGATCGGCCACGTCTCCCACGCCCGCTCGGGCGCGCGGAATCGCGTCGCAGCTTTTGAGGCCAGCGCATGCGGCCGCTCGATTGAGCAGCACCGGCCTGCTGGCAGTGCCGGCAGTGCCGGCAGTCGGAGCGTCGCCGGCGGTGCCCGGACCGGTCGCCGCGACCTTGCCCGAGGTGGTGCAGAGCACCTACGACTACATGCCGGCGGCACTCGCCGGCTACCTCGCCGGCATGACCGTGGTCGCGACGCTCTTCTGGGGCTCGGCGATGCCGGCGCTGATGCCGGCGTGGATGGCGGCCTGCTGCGCGATGTGCGGCGCACGCTGGCTGGTGATCGTCGGCTTCCGCCGCGCCGGGCCGCAGACGCCGCAGGCGTGGCGGCGCTGGCAGCTGCGGTCGAACGTCGGCGCCGTCGTCGCGGCCTCGCTGTGGGGCTTCGCAGGCTGGCACTTCTACGGCCAGGGCACCGGCCTGCAGCAGACCGGGCTGATCATCATCATCTACACGTTCTGCGTCGCCGGCATCCCGGTGCTGGCGCTGCAGCCGCGCTTCTACCTGCTCTTCGGCGGCATCTGTCTCGTGCCGCTCGTCGTGCGGATCGCGCTCGGCGGCGACGCTCCGAGCTATCAGCTCGCCGGCGAGCTGACGCTCATCATCGTCTTCACCGTCGTCCTCGCGAACAGCTACCGGCAGACGCTGCAGCGCGCGATCATGTTGAAGCTGCAGGCCGACGGGCTGCTCGCGCAGCTGCGCGTGGAGAAGATCGCGGCCGAGTCGGCGCGGCGCGAAGCCGAGGTCGCGAATCGCGCCAAGACCCAGTTCTTCGCCGCCGCGAGCCACGACCTGCGCCAGCCCCTGCACGCGATGGGCCTGTTCGCCGAAGCCTTGCGTCAGCGCGTCCGCGAGCCCGAGGTCGCGCAGCTCGTCAACAGCATCAACGAATCGGTCGACGCGCTCGAAGGCCTGTTTTCGGAACTGCTCGACATCACGCGCATCGACAGCGGCGGCATCGAGGTCCACGAGCAGCATTTCGAGATCGGCGACATCTTCCGCAAGCTGCGGCTGCACTTCGAGCCGACCGCGTTCGAGAAGGGGCTGACCTTGCGCCTGCGCGGCGGCCGGCGCGTGGCGCGCGCCGATCCGCTGCTCGTCGAACGCATCCTGCGCAACCTCGTGTCGAACGCGATCCGCTACACGAGCGACGGCACCGTGCTCGTGAGCTGCAGACAGCGCGCCGACCGCCTGCTGCTGCAGGTGTGGGACACCGGCTGCGGCATCCGCGACGGCGAGGCCGCACGCATCTTCGAGGAGTTCTACCAGGTGTCGACGGCCGGCACGATCGTGAGCCCCGAGCAGCGCAAGGGCCTGGGACTCGGGCTGGCGATCGTCCGGCGCCTCGCCGCGCTGATGGACGCGCCGCTGCAGCTGCGCTCGACGTTCGGCAGGGGCAGCGTGTTCACGCTCGAGCTGCCCGTCGGCAGGGCACCGCGGCCGTCGGCGCAGCCGTTGCCGGGCCGGAGCCCGATCGCCATCACGCTCGCCGGCCGGACCATCGTGCTGGTCGAGGACGACCCGGCCGTCCGCGCCGGGCTCGAGGTGCTGCTGCGGAGCTGGGGCGCGACGCTCGTCGCCTTCGACGGCGTGCGCGCCTGCGGTGACTGGGCCGAGACCGCCGGCGCCGGCACGCCTGCGCCGGATCTCGCGATCGTCGACTACCGGCTCGAGGACGGCCTCTGCGGCGTCGACGCGGTCGACGCGCTGCGCCGTCGCTTCGGCGCCGGGCTGCCTGCGATCGTCGTCACCGGCAGCACGCTCGCGACCGCCGAGGCCGACGCGCAACGGCACGACTTCCATCTGCTGATCAAGCCGGTCGTGCCGAACCGGCTGCGCGCCATGATCGCCTTCAAGCTCGGCGTCAAGCCGCGGGGTGGTTGACCGGCGCGACCGGCGAGTAGGCGAGCCGGACGTAGATCGGCGCGAACGCTTCGGCCTGGGTCACTTCGAGCAGGTGCTCGCGCGCGAGTTCGAGCATCGCGATGAAGGTCACGACGAGCACCTGGGCGCCGCGTCCGGTGTCGAACAATTCCTCGAAGAGCGCGAAACGCCGGCCCTGGAGCGCGCGCAGCACGAAGCTCATGTGCTCGCGCACGCTCAGGTGCTCGCGGGTGATCGTGTGGTGGCGGTTGAGCCTCGCGCGGGTGGCGATGTCGGCCCAGGCGTCGCGCAGGTCGTCGACGCTCACGTCGGCATGGCGGACGATCCCCGACGCCGGCACCGCGACCCGGGCGCGCAGGACGTCGCGTCCGAGCAGCGGCAGCGCGTCGAGCCGGACGGCGGCCAGCTTCATCTGCTCGTATTCGACCAGCCGGCGGACCAGTTCGGCGCGCGGATCCTCGACATCGTCGCCGTCGGCCGACCGCTTCGGCGGCAACAGCATCCGCGACTTGATCTCGATCAGCATCGCCGCCATCAGCAGGTAGTCGCTGGCGAGCTCGAGATGCGTCTTGCGGATCTGCTCGACGTACGCGAGGTACTGCCGCGTCACGCTCGCCATCGGGATGTCGAGGATGTTGAAGTTCTGCCGGCGGATGAGGTAGAGCAGGAGATCGAGCGGGCCCTCGAACGCCTCGAGGATGACCTCGAGCGCGTCGGGCGGAATGTAGAGATCGGTCGGAAGCCGGAACAGCGGCTCGCCGTAGAGCCGCGCGAGCGCGACACCGTCGTCGACCGCCGGCGCGTCGGCGAGCGGTTCGCTCACGGCCTGCCGATGCGTCGGAGCCGGGCGCGGCTCAGCGCTTCGTCTGGTACACGTAAGGTTGCTGCGGCACCTTGGCGTCGCCGTATTCCGCGAGTGCCTCGCGGTCGATGTGCCTGTCCCACAGCAGGTCGCGGCCCTCGCGCTGATCGTCTTCCAGGTCGGGCTTGCGGGCCTTCAGGCCGTCGATGAACGAGGTGATGTCGGAGGTGTAGGCTTTCCAGAAGAGCGGCATGGCAAACCTCGCGGCGGCAGGGAACCCACCATTTTAGCGAGCCGGTGGCGCTCTCAGACGCTGTGAAGGAATCGCGCGCGACCGAGCGGGCGGATGGGATTCCTTCATGGCATCTCAGGCGAGCGGCCGGCCGGTCAGGCGCTCGAGCGTTCGCAAGGGCGAGCGCGCCGGGTCCTGCTGGTCGGACGCGGCGAGAAGGAAGGTCTGCTCGAGCAGGTACTGCCCCCCCATCGCGGCATGAGGGACCTGGTCGCTGAAGACCACCCACGTGGTTCCGGGCGCGAAGCCGACGGCGACCTGCGGGCTGTCGCGCTGGAAGCCGGCATCGGCCTTCGCCCGGTCGTGGAGCTGGAGCATCAGATGGTCGTACTCGGTGCGCCGCTGCTTGGTGATGCCGGTCTGCTCCAGCAGCCACGCCGTTCCGGGCCAGGGCGGCCTGAGCGTCGGCAAGAAGCGCTGCGCATGCGCCTCGAACGGCTCGCCGACGCGCCAGCGCCGCGCCTCGCCGTGCGGATTGACGTTGCAGAAGACGCGCAGCAGCCGCGTGCCGTGCATCGGGTTCGACGGAAACGCATCGACGTGCAGGCGGCTGTCGTCCTTGCGCCAGCTCGTCTCGCGGCCCTCGACGCCGACGGGGCGGAACGTCGTGTTGCCACGGCGAAGCCGGCCGCGGTAGTGCGGAAAGAGGCGGAGCGCCAAAGCTTCGCTGCGATCGGCGTAGCGCGAGATCATCGACTGCAGCGAAGCGAGGTCCGGGTCGCTGCCAACTGCACCGCGCATCTCGGGACGTTCGCGCCCGGAAGGCCAGCGCAGCGAGATGTTCTTCGCCTTGCCGTCGGCCCAGCATGGATCGAGGAAGCGGCGCTCGGCGTCGTCGAGCGCGAACGCGAGCCGCGGAAAGCAGAGCACGTCGCCGCACTCGAGCCGGGCTTCCACCGACCGCGTCGGGCCGTCGGCGCCCCACGACGTGTCCGGATACTCGCGGACCCGCGTCGCCTCGCCCGGCACCGGCGCTTCTGCCGTCATCGCACCCGCATGCCGGGCACCGCGCCGGGCCACGGCTCGAGCAGGAAGACGCCCGGCGAGGCGTTGTCGTGCGTGTCGGAGGCCGCGAGCACCATGCCTTCGCTGAGGCCGAACTTCATCTTGCGCGGCGCGAGGTTGGCGGCCACGACGGTGAGCTTGCCGACGAGGTCCGCTGGCAGCACGTGGCCCTGGATGCCGCTGAAGACGTTGCGCGTGCGGCCCTCGCCGACGTCGAGCGTCAGCCGCAGCAGTTTCGTCGAACCCTCCACCGGCTCGCAGGCGACGACCCGCGCGATGCGCAGGTCGACCTTCACGAAGTCCTCGATGCCGATCTGCGGCGCGACGGCTTCGCCGCCCGGAAGCGCGACGTGGGCCGGCGCCGCGGGCGGCTCGAGCAGCGCGTCGAGCTGCTTCGCGTCGACGCGCTGCATCAGGTGCCGGTAGTCGCCGATCGTGTGGCCGCCGAGCGCCCGCGCCGCATCGGCGAAGGCGAGCGGCGGCACGCCGAGGAAGCGCTCGACGTCGGCGGCGAGCAGCGGCAGCACCGGTTTCAGGTAGATCGTCAGCACCCGGAACGCTTCGATGCAGACCGAGCAGACGTCGTGGAGCACGGCCTCGCGACCCGCCTGCTTCGCGAGCTCCCAGGGCTTGTGCTGGTCGACGTAGCCGTTGACGCGGTCGGCGAGCAGCATGACCTCGCGCAGCGCCTTCGCGAACTCGCGCTCCTCGTAGAGCTCGGCGACGACGGGCCGATGCGCCCGGAGCGCGTCGAGCAGCGCGCGGCCTTCGACGCCAACATCCGCCGACAACACGCCGTCGAAGCGCTTCTGCAGGAAGCCCGCCGCCCGGCTCGCGATGTTGATGTACTTGCCGACCAGGTCGGCGTTGACGCGGGCGATGAAGTCGTCGGGATTGAAGTCGAGGTCCTCGACGCGGCCGTTCAGCTTGGCCGCGATGTAGTAGCGCAGCCACTCGGGGTTCATGCCGAGTTCGAGGTAGCGAAGCGGCGAAATGCCGGTGCCGCGGCTCTTGCTCATCTTTTCGCCCGACAGCTGGAGGAAGCCGTGGACGAAGATCCTGTCGGGCACCTTGCGGCCGCTGAAGTGCAGCATCGCCGGCCAGAAGAGCGTGTGGAAGGTGATGATGTCCTTGCCGATGAAGTGGATCTGCTCGACCTCGGGATCGGCCAGGAAGGCCTCGAAGTCGACGCCGATCGTCGTGAGATGCGCCTCCAGCGAGGCCAGGTAGCCGATCGGCGCGTCGAGCCAGACGTAGAAGTACTTGCCGGGCGCATCGGGAATCTCGATGCCGAAGTACGGCGCATCGCGGCTGATGTCCCAGTCGGCCAGGCCGACATGGCCCAGCTCGTCGGAGACGAACCACTCGCGGATCTTGTTCAGGACCTCGGGCTGCAGCCGGCCGGGCGAGGTCGTCCACTCCTTCAGGAACTCGATGCAGCGCTCGGACGAGAGCTGGAAGAAGTAGTGGTCGCTGCTCCTCAGCACCGGCGTCGCGCCGGTCAGCACCGAGTACGGGGCGACCAGGTCGGTCGGCGCGTAGACGGCGCCGCAGACCTCGCAGTTGTCGCCGTACTGGCCCTTGGCGCCGCACTTCGGGCAGGTGCCCTTGATGTAGCGGTCGGGCAGGAACATGCCCTTGACCGGATCGTAGAACTGCTCGATGCGGCGCTCGGCGATCAGACCTTCGCGGCGCAGCGCGCGGTAGACGTCCTGCGCGAGCGCGTGGTTCTCGGGCGCGTCGGTCGAATGCCAGTGGTCGAAACCGATCTGGAAGCCGTCGAGATAGCGCTTGCGGCCCGCGGCGACCTCGGCGACGAAGGCCTGCGGCGTCTTGCCGGCCTTCTCCGCCGCGATCATGATCGGCGCGCCGTGCGCGTCGTCGGCGCAGACGAAGTGCACCTCGTGGCCCGCCATGCGCTGAAAGCGCACCCAGATGTCGGCCTGGATGTACTCCATCATGTGGCCGATGTGGAACGGGGCGTTGGCGTAGGGCAGCGCCGTCGTGACGAAGAGCTTGCGGGTCATCGAGCGATTTTAGGTCGCCGCCGGGTCGCCGATGCCCTCGGATAGACTGGCAGCTCCTCCGCTGGACGCGCCTTTCATGCCCGTTTCCGAATCGACGCTGCTCGAGGCGCTCAAAGCCGTGGTCGACCCGAACACCGGCAAGGACTTCGTCTCGACGCGGCAGATCAGGAATCTGCGCATCGCCGGCGGCGACGTGGCGTTCGAGATCGAACTCGGCTACCCGGCGGCGAGCCAGATCCCGGAGCTGCGTCGGTCGCTCGTCGCTGCCGCGCAGGGCGTGCCGGAGGTGCGGAACGTCGCTGTCGCGCTGTCGACACGGATCGTGGCGCATGCGGTCCAGCGCGGAGTCGCGTTGCTGCCGAAGGTCAAGAACATCGTCGCCGTCGCGTCGGGCAAGGGCGGCGTCGGTAAGAGCACGACGGCGGTCAACCTCGCGCTCGCGCTGGCCGCCGAAGGCGCGACGGTGGGTCTGCTCGATGCCGACATCTACGGCCCGAGCCAGCCGATGATGATGGGCATCGACGGCCGCCCGGAATCGGCCGACGGCAAGACGATGAAGCCGCTCGAGAATCACGGCGTGCAGGTCATGTCGATCGGTTTCCTGGTGGAAAAGGACAGCCCGATGGTCTGGCGCGGTCCGATGGCGACGCAGGCGCTCGACCAGTTGCTGCGGCAGACGGACTGGGCCGAGCTCGACTACCTGATCGTCGACATGCCGCCCGGCACCGGCGACATCCAGCTGACGCTGTCGCAACGGGTGCCGCTGACCGGCGCGGTGATCGTCACGACGCCGCAGGACATCGCGCTGCTCGACGCCAAGAAGGGCATCCGCATGTTCGAGAAGGTCGGCGTGCCGATCCTCGGCATCGTCGAGAACATGGCGGTGCATGTGTGCAGGAATTGCGGCCATGTCGAGCACATCTTCGGTGCGGACGGCGGCCGGCGGCTGGCAACCGAGTTCGGCGTCGACTACCTCGGCGCGCTTCCGCTCGATCTGTCGATCCGGGTGCAGGCCGACGGCGGCCGGCCGAGCGTGGTGCACGAGCCCGACGGCGAGATCGCCGGGCTCTACAAGGCCGTCGCCCGGCAGGTGGCGGTCAAGATCGCGCAGCGCGCGAAGGATTTCTCGTCCAAGTTCCCGACGATCGCAATCTCGAAGGACACCTGAGCCGCGCGTCTTGTCAGGCTGCGCTCGCCCGTCGCAGGTCGTCGGGCGTGTTGAGGTTGACGAACGCGTCGGGGTCGGTGAAGACCGCTTCGGCATGCCGCTGGCGCGCGATCCATTCGCCGACGCGGCGCCCGCCGCACGCGAGAAAGTCGTTCAGGTCGGATGCCAGCGATGTCTTCGACAGGCAGAAGACCGGTTGCACCGTGCGTTCGCCCGCAGCGTCGACGACGACCGCGACGGCCACGTCCGCGCTCGCAGACATCAGAGCGGCGGCGAGTCGTGCCACCAGATCGGTCGGAAAGAACGGCGCGTCGCACGGCACCGTGACGACGTAGCGCGTGGCGGACCGTTCGAGCCCGGTCAGCAAGCCGGCGAGCGGCCCCGGCCGGTCTTGCAGGCGGTCCGGCCACACCGGTGCGCCGATCGCCCAATAATCCGCGAGGTTCCGGTTGGCGCTGAGCGCGACAGCACCGACCTGCGGCGCGAGCCGTTCGAGCGCGTGCTGCGCCAACGGCGTTCCGGCATGGATCAAGAGGCCCTTGTCGACGCCACCCATCCGGCGGCCGAGTCCGCCGGCCAGCACCAGACCGGTGATCTCGAGCGCCGGGAGCATCGCTCGCCGCGAGTGCGGCCGGCGCGCTCAGGCCGCGATGCGGGCCAGGTCGCGGATCGAGGTCGGACCGACGCGGCGCTCGATCTCCGCCTGCATCCGCTTGTTCCAGCCCAGGTGGAAGAGCGCTTCAGCGACGACGAACATCGGGCCGACGAGCAAGCCGAGCACGTCGTCGACGAACGCCGGTTTGCGGCCCTCGTACCAGTGGCCGGCGAACTGGATCAGCCAGCCGACGAGAAAGGTGCCGACGCCCCAGGTCAGCCAGGGCAGGAGCCCGCCGGCATGCGCGGCATGGTGGCCGAGCACCGCCAGCAACGCGACCGAGGCGCTGACCGCCGCGCCGAGCACGATGTCGCCCCGGGTGAGGTACCAGGCCGACGTGCACGCCACGAGCAGCACTGCCGGAGTGAAGAGCCACTCGCCCATCACGAACGACGGACGCGCCAGCAGAACGCCCATCGCGAACACGATCATCGGCACGCCGACGAAGTGGCTGATGATGTTGCGGCGGTCGCGGTGGTAGGCGGCGTACCGGGCGAGGAGATCGGTGACGTTTCTCATCTGGCAACTTCCATCGACATGAGCCGTGACGCGCGGCGCACCCGCCGCTCTCCGCGATTTCGGCACGCGGGGCGCTAACTACAATGCGCCGACCTTCGAGGCCCCGATGAGCATCAAAAGCGACAAATGGATCCGCCGGATGGCCGAGAGCACCGGAATGATCGAGCCGTTCGTGCCCGACCAGGTGCGAGCGACGGCAGACGGCCGCAAGATCATCAGCTACGGGACGAGCAGCTACGGCTACGACATCCGCTGCGCGCCCGAATTCAAGGTCTTCACGAACATTTATAGCACGGTCGTCGATCCGAAGAATTTCGACGAGAAGAGCTTCGTCGACATCTGTTCGGACGTTTGCGTGATCCCGCCGAACAGCTTCGCGCTCGCAAGAACCGTCGAGTATTTCCGCATCCCGCGCAACGTCCTGACGATTTGCCTCGGGAAGAGCACCTACGCCCGTTGCGGCATCATTGTCAACGTGACGCCCTTCGAGCCCGAGTGGGAAGGCTTCGTGACGCTCGAATTCAGCAACACGACACCGTTGCCCGCCAAGATCTACGCGGGCGAGGGTTGCGCCCAGGTGCTGTTCTTCGAAAGCGACGAGGTCTGCGCCACGAGCTACAAGGACCGCGGCGGGAAGTACCAGGGACAGCAGGGCGTGACGCTGCCTCGCGCTTGAACGTCGCGTCGCTCGTATCGGCGTGAAGGGCCGCATCGCGGCGGGTCGAGGTCCTGCGAAGAGGGCATGCCATGCGGATGGATGGTCAAGAGGAGAGCAGCAACGTCGAGGACGCGCGCGGCGCGAGCCGCGGCGGCGGCTTCGCGTTCGGCGGTGCGAGGGGCATCGGCATCGGCACGGTCGCCGTGGCGCTCGTGGCCGGCTGGGTTTTCGGCATCGACCCGTTCACCGTGCTCGGACTGCTGAACGGCGGCGGGCAGGGCGCCCAAACGTCGCCGGCCGCTCCGCCGTCTCGCCCGCCGGCCGACGATCCGCAGGCGAGGTTCGTGTCGCAGGTGCTGCGCAGCACCGAAGTCGTGTGGGACGACGTGTTCCGGCAGAGCGGCAAACAGTTCGCGCCGCCGAGGCTGACGCTGTACCGGGACAGCCATCCGACCGGATGCGGTCAAGGCGAGGCGGCGATGGGCCCGTTCTACTGTCCGGCGGACCGGCACGTCTATCTGGATCTCGGCTTCTTCGACACCCTGTCGTCGCGGCTTGGCGCTCCGGGCCAGTTCGCGCAGGCCTACGTGATCGCGCACGAGGTGGGGCACCATGTCCAGAACCTGATCGGCTTGGCCGACAGGGCGGATGCCGCCCGACGGCGCGCTTCCGAAGCCGGTGCGAACGCGGTCAGCGTCCGCATCGAGCTGCAGGCCGACTGCCTGGCCGGCGTCTGGGCGAACCGCTCGCAGAGGCAGCAGCAAGGCTGGCGGCTCGAACCCGGCGACGTCGAGACGGCCTTGACAGCGGCGTCGCAGATCGGTGACGACACCCTTCAGCGCAAGTCCCGTGGGCAGGCCGTGCCGGAAAGCTTCACGCACGGAACCAGTGCGCAACGCGTCGGCTGGTTCCAGCGCGGCTTGTCGTCCGGTGACTGGAACCAGTGCGACACGATGAGCGCCACCTCGCTGTGACGAGTCGGCAGCACGGAGTGCGGCCATCGATCACAACTCGTTTCACATTTGCCGAGCGGTTGACACCTAGCGTCATCCCGCGGACACGTCAAGGCACGACGCTTGCGACGGGGCTGGATGCAGCCGTGCCGGAGTGGTTTCTTACCGATTTGATACACCCCGCAATTAGGGGGATCACTTAGATCATCCGGCGGTTCATCATCCACTCGCAAGCAAGGGACCCTTCTTCGGGAGGCGTTTCGTCCCACGATAAGACCAACAGCTTGTCGACTGCTGGACCGTCATTTCACCAACTCGAGGAAAACCAATGATCTCTTCAACCCGTTCGCTTATGCGTTCGCTTGTCGGTCGGACCGCCGTGGCTGTCGCCGCGGTGGCCGCCTGCGGCGCCGCATCGGCTCTGCCGGCGTTCACGTTCAACCCGTCCGCGGTCGGTTTGAGCGGTTCGTCGTTCAGCGCCGACAACTTGCTCGTCTCCGACTTCGCATCCGTGACCTACACGGCAACCGGCTTCAACGAATCTGGCTTCCTGCAGATCACCGGCGCCCAGCTCGGCGGTTCGCAGATCGCGACGACCGGCCTGGGTTCGACGTACGGCCTGTACATCGCGTTCTCGGCGACTGCGACCAACGCGCTGCCGGCCGGCGGCCCGATCTCGGCCGGTACGTTCGACACCTTGACCTACACGCTGTACGGCTTCAACGGCGCCGGCACGTTCACGGCGACCAGCGCTCCGGCGCCGACGATCACGCTCGGCTCGGGCTCGTTGTCGGCCTCGGGCACGAACGTGTTCTCGGGCACCGCCTCGGGAACGACGGTCACCAGCGCCAACGCCACCGCGCAGCTGTCCTTCGCGAAGAGCGTCGCGGGCTCGGCGTTCTTCGCCAGCCCGGCGTCGTTCTACGGCCTCGCCCAGACGTCGTTCAACAACACCAGCCAGACCATCACCTCGTCGGCCACCGGTTTCACGGTGACCAACGGCGGTGGCTCGGTCAACTTCCTGGCAGCGCCGATTCCGGAACCGGAAACGTACGCGCTGATGTTGGGTGGCCTGGCAGCGGTCGGCTTCGTCGCGCGCCGCCGCAGCAACGGCTGATCAGCCGCTCGAGACGGCCGCCCGCGAACGATCGCAGGCCGTCCATTGTCGAAAAGCCGCGAGCGATCGCGGCTTTTTTTTCGTCTGCATGCCGTCGGCGGCATTCGCGGTCGCGACCCGTGCGACGCACCGCCTCGCCGCTGTCGTGTCGGTGGAGCGTTTCGGAGCACTGTTCCGATGCCGCAGTAAGCGGTCGAAGTCTCGCTGTGCATGACTCGGTCCGCCGACCGACAGCCGGGTCGAGCCGTTCCATGTGCGTGCCTCTCGGCGGGTCCGCGCGCGGGTCGACCTCTCGATCAGAAGCCGAGCTGGGCCGACAAGTAGACCCCGCCCTGCCGTGGCTGACCGACGATGTTGCCCAGTTGGACGTACGCCGCGGTGAATGAAACGTGCTTGCTCGGCGCCCACGCGAGGAAAAGGTCTTTCCAGGCGTCCTCGCGGAACGCCGCGCCCGCGAATGCGAGGTTGTCGGGCTTGTAGCGCACCTCGGCCCCGACGGCGAGCTCCTTACGCAGCAGCAGCGCAGCCGACAGTTCCGGCTTGAGCCGATAGCCGGCCCGCTCGCTGGAGCCGAAGCCGAGCAAGCCGTTCTGGTTCGCGCGCGTGGCTCGCAAGGTTGCGTTGACGAGCACACCTTGTGCGAGCAACAACTTGGTGGCGCTGACGTAGACATCGACGCCGTCGCGCTTGGCGTCGACCGAATCGAGCACCGCACCGACCCCTGCGCCGGGATCGAGATGCTTCGCTTCGATGCCGACCGCGATCTGCGGCATCCACAGGTCCGGATCGAGAACGGCGTCTCCCGCCACCTTGACTTTGAGCCCGACGACGTCGAGCCGCAGCGTCGCTCCTGCGACCGCCGCGCCGGCGTCGAACGATTGCCGTGCGAGCGACACCTCCGCCCGGTCGCTCACGCCGACAGCGGCGCCGACGATCGTCAGACCGTAGCGCTGCGTCCGCGTCCGCGTCACGAACGCAGTCGCACCGATTTCGTCGTCCGTGGCGTAGCTGCCGACGACAGCCCATGGCGTCAAGCCGCCGCCCGCTGCGCCGTCGATGCTGCTGACGCCGGCCGTGAGCAGCAACTTGCTGCCGCCGGAGCGGCTGTCGCTCGCAGCCGGCGCAGCCGCTGGTGTCGGCGCGGTCGTTTGGGCGGCAATCGGCGCCGTGCAAACGGCAAGCGCGAGGAGCGCGGTCGAAGAACAGGGAGATCGCATGTCGAACAGGCCCGCATCGGGACGAATGACGATCTACCGCGTATCGGCGGGGAGGGCGTCAACTTGAACCGACGGCACAACGAAGCGCTGCCGGGTTGGGGCGTCACCACCGCGAGCCAGCATGCCGCCACTCCGGTCCTGCCCACGCACTTGTTTGCCTCTTGTGCCTCCATACGCCGTCGACGCGCCGGTCGCCCGATGCGTCGGTTGCGCTGGTTGTTCCGGTCGCGCCGGTTGCGCTGGGTGTGCTGAGTGTGCTGGGTGCGCGGGACCTCGCCGGACTGTCGATCGGCGCCGCGGGCGCGTCCGGCCGTGGGCCTCCCTGAGCAGCAAGCCGCCTCGCTCGCCACGGCAGGATGCGTCGACCGCGAGGCTCCGCCTGCGGCCTTTGTGCCGCGCGCTACTCGCGACCGATCGCGCACCACGGTTCGCGTTGGCTCTCGAGCGCGTCGTCGGACCTCGCGCTCGAGGCCTCGTCGCAACGCGCCAAAGGCGGAAGGCGGATTCGACCACCGCCGCCGCTGCCCCGCCGCGATCGCGCCGAAGCGAACGCCGCCGAAGCGAACGCCGCCGAAGCGAACGCCGCGAAAGCGGATCAGCGGCTCGCGGCTCGCCGTCGGGACGTCGTCTCGGGACCTGTGAACGAAGCCGGCGCGCCCGAGCTGCGGGCGCAAGCGCCGTGGATCGAGGCGCAAAGCGCGGTCGTCGTCTCCCCTGCGGCGAGCATTTGCAACGACGGGTTGCGGCGTTCCGGGCCGCAGAGCAGGCATCTCGGGCTCGTTCGCAGGCTCAGTCGCCTCCCGTGCCGCCGGGCGACAGCGGCGACGCATCCGCCGTGAAGAGCGGCAGGCTGTCGCCGCCCCGCGGCTCGCGTGCGGCCCAGCGCGACGGACCGCTCGGCGGCGCGACGGGGTCGCCGGCGACCTGCGGCAACTCCGACGCCTTCGAAAGCGCGCCGGCGCGCACGCCGAGCAGGCGCAGCCGGCGATGCAAGTCGACCCGCTTGAGGCAGAGGCCGGCCGCCCGCCGGATGGTCTGCGCGTCGAGCGTGTGCGCATCGAGCGTGCAGTCGCGGGTGACGGTGCTGAAGTCGTCGAAGCGCAGCTTGATGCCGATGGTGCGGCTCGCGTAGCCTTTGCGCTCGAGGTCCGCCGCGAGCCGGGTGCAGAGCTCGGTGAACAGGGCGCCGAGCTCCGCGCGGTCGCGCTGCGGATGCAGGTTGCGATCGAAGGTCGTCTCGCGGCTGATCGATTTCGGTTCGCTGAAGGTCACGACCGGCCGTTCGTCGCGCCCATGCGCTGCAGCATGCAGCCAGGCGCCGTAATGCCGGCCGAACTGCTCGATCAGCCAGTCGGGTTCGGCGGCCGCGATGTCGCCGATCGTGTGCAGGCCGCGCGCGGCGAGCCGTTCCGTCGCCTTCGGACCGATGCCGTTGATCTTCTTCGCCGGGAGCGGCCAGAGCCGTGCCGGAATCTCGTCGAGCGTCAGGAGCGTCAGGCCATCCGGCTTGTCGAATTCGGAGCAAAGCTTCGAGAGCAGCTTGTTCGGCGTGATGCCGACCGAGCAGGTCAGACCGGTCGCCTCGAGAACTGCGTCCTTCAAGCGGCGGCCGAACATGCGGCCGCCATCGCGCTCGGTGCCCGGCAGGCCGGTCAGGTCGACGTAGATCTCGTCGATGCCCCGATCCTCGACGCGCGGCGCGAGCTCGCGCACGGCCGTCTTGAAGAGGCGGGAAAAACGCCGGTACTCGTCGAAGTCGCACGGCAGCAGCACCGCCTGCGGCGCGAGCGCCGCCGCCTTCATCACGCCCATCGCCGAATGCACGCCGAAGGCGCGCGCCTCGTAGGTGCTTGTCGTGACGACGCCGCGGCCGGCGTAGTCGCGCAGACGCGAGAAGGCGAACGTACCGTCGGCCTGGCGAACCGGAGCGTGGCGACGGCCGCCGGCGATGACGACCGGTTCGCCCTTGAGTTCGGGAAAGCGCAGCAGCTCGACCGACGCGTAGAAGGCGTCCATGTCGAGGTGGGCGATCAGGCGTGGCGGCGACATCCGGAGGGGCGCGGTCGTCGGGCGCTGCGGCGCTCGCGATGGCGAAAGACTGGGAATTCGTCCAGCATCGTAGTCGATTCCCGGTGCCACAATCGGCGCCGACCGGTGCCGCCGGGGAGAGATGAATGCTCGACATCGAAGTCGCGACGCTCGACGCCCGCGAGTTGCGCACCGCGGGCCGCGACACGCTGTCGCTGGCGCTGATGGACGCGCGCAACCACACGTTGCGCTGGGTCGGGGCGCTGTCGACTGCGCTCGGCGGCGACGAACTCGTCCTGCCCGACGCCCTGCACCGGTCGACGGCGCTCGATCCGGTGCGCTGGACGCTCGGCCACATCGGCTGGTATCAGGAATATTGGATCGCGCGCAATGTCGAGCGGCAGCGCGGCGAGGCATGCGACCCGACGCGCACGCGGCTCGCGTCGATCCTGCCGGGCGCCGATCTCTACTTCGATCCGGCGACCACCGGCGCCGCGGCGCGCTGGCTGCTGTCGCTGCCCGACCTGCAGACGGTGCGGCAGTACCTCGTCGACACGCTCGAGCAGACGCTCGAGCTGCTGCACGGCGCCGGCGAGGACGACGCCGGGCTGTACTTCTATCGGCTGGCGCTCCTCGGCGAGAACCGCCTCGCCGAGCGCTTCGCCGTGCTGTCGCAGGAGATCGGCTTCGACGGTGGTCTGCTGCCGGATGTCGCGACATCGCCGCCGCGGCCGCCGCTCCTGATGCCGGCGACACGCTGGCTGTTCGGCCAGCAGCCCGGCGGTTTCGTCGCGGACAACGAGAAGTGGGCGCACGAGGTCGCGATCCCCGAATTCGAGATCGATGCGCAGCCCGTCACCTGGTCGCAATACTGCGAGTTCGTCGAGGACGGCGGCTACGACGACCGGTCGCACTGGCACCCCGACGGCTGGGACTGGGTGCAGCGCGAGGGCCGCCGCACCCCGCGGCACGTCGACCAGATGCGGCAGGGCGTGCTGCAGCGCCGCTTCGGCCGGCTGACGCGTGTGTCGATGGCCCAGCCGGCGGTGCATCTCAACGCCTTCGAAGCAGAGGCCTGGTGCCGCTGGGCCGGGCGCCGGCTACCGACCGAAGTCGAATGGGAAGCCGCGGCGCACCAGGCCGCGAGCCGCGGTTTCGCCTGGGGCCAGGTGTGGGAATGGACGGCGACGACGTTCCGGCCGTATCCGGGCTTCGAGCCCGGCCCCGACCGCAGCGTCTCCGCAGCGGCGTTCGGGACGCACCGCGTTCTGCGAGGCGCGTCGTTCGCGACGCGCTCGGCGCTCCGCAGCGCCAAGGCGCGCAACTTCGCGCCGCCGCTGCAGGACGTCGGCTTCCTCGGCTTTCGCAGCTGCGCGCTCTAGCGAGGCGCCGGCAAGGCGGTGCGGTACCCCGACACAAGAAGAGCCGGCAATGACGGATCGGGCCCTGACTCGCCCCGGCCCGACGCAAGCCATGATGTCTGCCGCCCACGCTCCTAGCGCGTCCGGGCGGCACGCGCCCATCCCATGTCCGTTGCTTGACCGGACGGGTCATGCGGGCTAGCGTCGTCGCACGGGCGGCATGGTGTCGTCCGGTGCCCGCCTCGAGAATGCCCGTGACGACCTTGACCCGACCCCGCTCCCTGATCCAAGCCACGCTCGGCCTCGCAGTGCTCGCGGCCGCCGCCTTCGGCGTGCCGGCACGTGCAGCGTACAGCGACGTCTATGTCTTCGGCGACAGCTTGTCCGACATGGGCCGTGTCTATGCGCTCACCGGCGGCACCTTCCCGGCGCCGCCGCTGTATGCGGCGGGGCGGTTCTCGAACGGGCCGGTCGCCGTCGAGACGATGACGCTCGCGCTCACGGGTTCGCCGCTGCTGGCGACCCACAATTTCGCCGTCGGCGGCGCCCGCACCGGCGTCAGCCCCTTCCCCAATACCAGCCCCGGTCCGTCGAATCCGACGCCGCCGACGAGCGACAACAACAACGATTTCCTCACCGGCACCGGCCTGCAGCGGCAGGCCGCGCAGTTCCAGGCCGGCCTCGCGGGCAGCCGCGCCGATCCGAACGCGCTCTACGTCGTTTGGGCCGGCTCCAACGACATGAGCCAGGCGCAGGTGCTCGGCAATGTCGACGGCGCCCAGTGGAGCCGGGTGATCGGCAACATCGAGACGGCGATCGATTCGCTCGCGGCCGCCGGCGCGACGCATTTCTTCGTGCCCAACATCCCCAACCTCGGCTTGACACCGCGCGCCGCCGCGGGCGGGCCGGCCGAGGCGGCCGCAGCGAGCTTCCTGTCCGGGCAGTTCGACGCGCAGCTCGCGACGCGGCTCGCCGGATTCGACGCCGCGCGCCCTGCCATCGATCTGAAACTCTTTGACGTCTACTCGCTCATCACGACGGTGGTCGCCTCGGTGCGGACGAACGGCAGCTACCTGGGCCTGACCGACGTCACGACCCAATGCCAGTCGGGCTGCGCCGATCCGGCGGCGTCGCTGTTTTGGGACGACCTGCACCCGACCGCCGTCGGCCACGCGCTGCTCGGCAACGCATTCGCCGTCGCGCTCGTGCCCGAGCCGGAAACCTACGCCCTGATGCTCGGGGGCCTCGGCATCGTCGCCTGGGAGGCGCGCCGCCGGGCGGCTCGCCGCGCCTGCTGAGGGCTCCGGGGCCGGGCCCGCTGCACGGTTGCATCCCACTAGGGAAACCCCGTTTGGGCGCGACCGAGGCTGCTCCAACAATGGTCCGGACGGCGACTGCGTGGCCCGCAGCTCGTCGACCGTCGATCGAACCTTCCCAGGAGTCCTCGTGAACGTTCCCATTTCATTGACCGTCAACGGCAAAGCCGTGAACGTCAGCGTCGATCCGCGGACGCTGCTCGTGCAATTGCTGCGCGAACAGCTCCAGCTGACCGGCACCCACGTGGGTTGCGATACCGCGCAGTGCGGCGCGTGCACGGTGCACCTGAACGGGCGTGCGATCAAGTCGTGCTCGATGCTCGCGCTGCAGGTCCAGGGCGGCGACATCACGACGATCGAGGGCCTCGCGCCGGCCGGCGCGATGCATCCGATGCAGGAGGCGTTCCGCGAATGCCATGGCCTGCAGTGCGGCTTCTGCACGCCGGGGATGGTCATGTCGGGCGTGCAGCTGCTCGCCGACAACCCGACCGCCACCGAGGCGGAGATCCGCGAGGCGCTCGACGGCAACATCTGCCGCTGCACCGGTTACCAGAACATCGTCAAGTCGATCCAGTTCTGCCAGTCGGGCGCGAAGGCCGGCGCGGCGCTGCAGGAGGCCGCATGACCGATCTCTCGAACCCGCCGCTCTCCGCCCTCGGTCCGATCGGCCTGCCGATTCGCCGTCGCGAGGACGAGCGCTTCCTGACCGGTGCCGGCCAGTACACCGACGACGTCGTCATGCACGGCCAGACGTTCGCGGCGTTCCTGCGCTCGCCGCACGCGCATGCCCGCATCAAGTCGATCGACCTGGAGGCGGCGAAGGCCGCGCCGGGCGTCGTCCGCATCTTCACCGGGCCGGATCTGGCCGAGGCCAAGGTCGGCGGCCTTCCGTGCGGCTGGCTGATCCACAGCAAGGACGGCTCGCCGATGAAGGAGCCGCCGCATCCGGTGCTCGCGCAGGGCAAGGTGCGCCACGTCGGCGACCAGGTCGCGCTGGTTGTCGCCGACACTTACATGCAGGCCAAGGACGCCGCCGAGCTGATCGTCGTCGACTACGAGGAGCTGCCGGCGGTCATCGACATCACGCGGGCCGACGGCCATGCCGGCGCGGTCCACGACGAGGTGTCGGACAACGTCTGCTACGACTGGGGCCACGGCAGCAAGGACGCGGTCGACGCCGCCTTCGCGACGGCGGCGCATGTCAGTACGCTCGACATCGTCAACAACCGGCTGATCCCGAACGCGATGGAGCCGCGCGCGGCCAACGCGGTCTACACCAAGCACGACGACAGCTACACGCTCTACGTCGCCAACCAGAATCCGCACGTCGAGCGGCTGCTGATGTGCGCCTTCGTCCTGGGCCTGCCCGAGTCGAAGGTGCGGGTGATCGCGCCGGACGTCGGCGGCGGTTTCGGCTCGAAGATCTTCCTGTATGCCGAGGAGACGGCGCTCGTCTGGGCCGCCAAGCGCGTCGGCCGGCCGATCAAGTGGACGGCCGAGCGCAGCGAATCGTTCCTGACCGACGCCCACGGTCGCGATCACGTGACCAAGGTCGAACTCGCGATGGACGCGAACGGCGTCTTCACCGCACTGCGCGTGAAGACCATCGCCAACATGGGCGCCTACCTCTCGACCTTCGCGTCGTGCGTGCCGACCATCCTCTATGCGACGCTGCTCGCGGGCCAGTACCGCACGCCGGCGATCTATGCCGAGGTCAAGGCCGTGTTCACCAATACCGCCCCGGTCGACGCCTACCGCGGCGCCGGCCGGCCGGAGGCGACCTACGTCGTCGAGCGCATCGTCGAGCAGGCCGCGCGCGACATGAAGATGGACCCGGCGGCGATCCGGCGGCTCAACTTCATCACCGAGTTCCCGTACGCGACGCCGGTCGGCCTGACCTACGACATCGGCGACTTCGCCGCGCATCTCGACAAGGCCCAGCAGATGGCCGATGTCGCCGGCTATCCGGCGCGCAAGGCCGCGTCGGAAGCCATGGGCAAGAAGCGCGGCCTCGGCTACTCGTGCTACATCGAGGCGTGCGGCCTCGCGCCGTCGAACATCGCCGGCGCGCTCGGCGCGCGGGCCGGCCTGTTCGAAGCCGGCGAAGTCCGCGTCCATCCGACCGGCACGGTCACCGTCTTCACCGGCTCGCACAGCCACGGCCAGGGCCACGAGACGACCTTCGCGCAGGTCGTCGCCGCCAAGCTCGGCATCCCGATCGAGAACGTCGAGATCGTCCACGGCGACACCGGTCGCGTGCCGTTCGGCATGGGCACCTACGGCAGCCGCTCGCTCTCGGTCGGCGGCACGGCGATCGTCAAGGCGGTCGACAAGATCATCGCCAAGGGCAAGAAGATCGCCGCGCACCTGCTCGAGGCCGCCGACACCGACATCGAGTTCGCGAACGGCGAGTTCACCGTGGCCGGCACCGACCGCAAGGTGCCGTTCGGCTCGGTGTCGCTCACTGCTTACGTGCCGCACAACTATCCGCTCGAGACGCTCGAGCCGGGCCTGAACGAGAACGCGTTCTACGACCCGACCAACTTCACCTATCCGTCGGGCACTTACATTTGCGAGGTCGAGGTCGACCCGGAGACCGGCAAGGTGCAGGTCGAGCAGTTCGTCGCCGTCGACGACTTCGGCAACATCGTCAACCCGATGATCGTCGAGGGCCAGGTGCAGGGCGGCATCGCGCAGGGCCTCGGCCAGGCGATGATGGAAGGCTGTGCGTACGACCCGGAGAGCGGCCAGCTGCTCACTGGTTCCTACATGGACTACGCCATGCCGCGCGCGAGCGACGTGCCGAACTTCAAGATCAGCAACGTCGTGACGCCGTGTACGCACAACCCGCTCGGCGTGAAGGGCTGCGGCGAGGCGGGTGCGATCGGCTCGCCACCGGCCTACATCAATGCGCTGACCGACGCGCTCGGCGTGAGGGACATCGCCATGCCGGCGACGCCCGAGCGCGTCTGGCGCGCCGCGGTCGGCGCCATCTGACCCCACTGCAGGAACCGTCCATGTACGCATTCGACTACAAGCGACCCGCTGCGATCAGCGACGCGGTCGCGACCGGCGACGCCCGCTTCCTCGCCGGCGGCCAGAGCCTTATCCAGGCGATGAAGCTGCGGCTCTCGGCGTCCGAGGCGCTCGTCGACCTCGGTGCCATCGACGACCTGAAGACGATCGGCGTCGACGGCGACACGCTCGTCATCGGCGCGATGGCGACCCATGCGACCGTCGCCTCGTCCGCCGACGTCCGGCGCCTGGCGCCAGGCCTCGCCGCGCTCGCCGAAGGCATCGGCGACCCGATGGTCCGCAACATGGGCACGATCGGCGGCTCGGTGGCCAACGCCGATCCAGCGGCCTGCTACCCCGCCGGTCTGCTCGCCTTCGGCGCCACGGTGCAGACCACGCAGCGCACGATCGCCGCCGACGATTTCTTCACCGGCCTGTACGAGACCGCGCTGCAGCCCGGCGAGCTGATCACGGCGGTGCGCTTTCCGGCGATCCGGACCGCCGCGTACATCAAGTACAAGCAACCCGCGTCGCGCTTCGCGCTCGTCGGCGTCTGCGTCGCCAAGGGTCCGAACGGCGCGCGGGTCGGCGTGACCGGGGCCAAGGGCCATGCGTTCCGCGCGACCGAGATCGAGGCCGCGCTCGACAAGAGCTTCACGCCCGAGGCCGCGAAGGCGGTGAAGATGCCGACGACCCACATCAACAGCGACATGCACGGCAGTGCCGAGTACCGCGCCGCGATGATCAGCGTGATGGCGTCGCGCGCCGTCGCGCTGGCGTTGACGCGCTGAACGCTGCGCGGCGACCGGCGACGCGCTTGCAGCGTCGGCCGCCATGACGGCGAGGGCGACCACGTCGCCATTCACCGCGTCGCCGTCTTCGCCGCTGGCTACGCTGCCATTGCTGTCACCGCTGCTTTTGCTTGCGCCGCTGCCTTTCCTGTCGCCGTCTCGGTCGCCGTTCTTGTCGCCGTCCCCGTGCCGTTCCCGCCGTTGCGTTTCCCGGCGCTCCGGCACCTCGAGCCGACACGCTGTTCTCGGAGCGGGCGCGTTCTCGCCCGAACGCCGCGCCTAAGATCTTCCCATGCCCTCTGCCGCGATTCCCGACTCGGTCGACGCCGTCATCGCCCTGCTCGCCACCGAGCAGTACGTGGCGGATCGCCGCCTCGCCACCGCGCTCTTCCTCGGCCTGAAACTCGGCCGGCCGCTGTTCCTCGAGGGCGAGCCCGGTGTCGGCAAGACCGAACTCGCCAAGGCGCTCGCCCGCGGGCTCGACACCCAGCTCCTGCGCGTGCAGTGCTACGAAGGCCTCGACATCGCGCAGACGGCCTACGAGTGGAATGTCGCGCGGCAGATGCTCGAGATCCGACTCGCCGAAGCGAGCCACGCACTCGACGCCGATGGTGGCCGGACGCAGCTCGTGGCGAGTCTCTACGCCCGCGACATGCTGATCGAGCGGCCGCTCCTGCAGGCGCTGACCCAGCCGCGCTCGCCGGTGCTGCTGATCGACGAGCTCGACCGCGCCGACGAGCCGTTCGACGCCTTCCTGCTCGAGGTCCTGGCCGAAAACCAGCTGACGATTCCCGAGCTCGGCACCGTCAAGGCCAGCGCGCCGCCGATCACGATCATCACCAGCAACCGGACGCGCGAGATCCACGATGCGCTGAAGCGTCGCTGCCTCTACCACTGGGTCGAGTTCCCGAGCGTCGAGCGCGAGCTCGACATCGTTCGGCTGAAGGCGCCGGGTGCGCCCGAACGGCTGGCCCAGCAGGTCGTCGAGTTCGTGCACCGGATGCGGACGCTCGACCTCTTCAAGTCGCCGGGCGTGGCCGAAACGATCGACTGGATCAACGCCCTCGTCGCGCTCAACACGCTGGCGCTCGACCCGGTCACGGTCCAGGACACGCTCGGCGTCCTGCTCAAGTACCAGGACGACATCGTCAAGATGCAGGGCGGCGACACCGCCCGGCTGCTCGCCGAATTGAAGGCACGTGCGCTGCTCGATTGACAGCCCGTTGAGGCCGCTCGACATGTCGGCGCGGGCGCCGGACCGGCGGCCCATGCTGGCGCGAACGGCTCGCCGGTGCCCGCGCGATGCTGTCCAACTGCGCCCCGACCGAAGCGCTGTCCGGCGCAGAGGCCGACGCGCAGCGTTCCGCCGCAGCCTCTGAGCGCCGTGTTCGCCGACAACATCGTCCACTTCAGCCGCATCCTGCGCGCGGCCGGACTCGCCGTCGGCCCGGACCGGGTGCTCGCGGCGATGGCGGCGATCGAGGAGGTCGGCGTCGACCGGCGGGAGGACGTCCGTGCCGCGCTCGCCGCCGTGATGCTCGACCGCCACGAGCAGCAGACGCTGTTCGACGCTGCGTTCGACACGTTCTGGCGCGACCCGAAGCTGCTCGAGCAGATGATGTACATGCTGCTGCCGAAGATCAGCGGCCGCGGCGAGAAGCTGCAGCCGCCACGCGCCAATCGCCTCGCCGAGGCGCTGGCGCCGCCGCGGTCACCGGCGCCGCCGCGGCCATCGGGCGCGTCGGACAAGGTCGACTTCGAGACGACTCTCACCTTCTCCGACCGCGAGCGCCTGCAGCAGGCCGACTTCGAGAGCATGACGACGGCCGAGTTCGAACTCGCGGCGCGGATCGCGCAGGAACTGCCGCTGCCGGTCGAACCCGTCCGTCGCCGCCGTCACGAGGCCGCCGCCCGTGGCCGGATCGACCTGCGCGCGACGATGCAGCGCATGGCGCGCCAGCCGCAGACGCTGACGCCCGCGTTCAGCCGGCCGCGCACCGAGGCGCCGACGCTCGTCGTGCTGCTCGACATCTCCGGCTCGATGGAGCGCTACGCGCGGCTGCTGCTGCATTACGTCCACGGCCTGACGCGGCGCCACCTGCGGGTTCACACGCTCGTCTTCGGCACCCGGCTCACCAACATCAGCCGCAGCCTGCGCCACCGCGACCCCGACATCGCGCTCCGGCATGCCGACGCGCAGGTGCGCGACTGGAAGGGCGGCACGCGCATCGCGTCGTGCCTCGCCGACTTCAACCGCGACTGGGCGCGCCGGCTCCTGACCGGCAACGCCGCGCTGCTCCTGATGACCGACGGCCTCGACCGCGACGAGCACGGCGATCTCGCCCATGCCGCGCGGCAGTTGCGCCGCCTCGCGCACCAGATCGTCTGGCTCAACCCGCTGCTGCGCTTCGACGGCTTCGAGCCACGTGCGGCCGGCGTGCGCGCGCTCCTGCCGAACGTCGACCGCTTCCTGCCGGTCCACAATCTCGCGAGCCTCGCCGACCTGGCGCGCGCCCTGCGCGAGCCGGCGAACCGCCGGCCACCGTCCCTCCACTCCTGACCGACTGCCCATGGAACTTCTAGGCGAACGACTCATCCCGGCCTCGGTCGACGACACCTGGGCGGCACTCAACGACCCCGCGGTTCTGAAGGCGTGCATCGCCGGCTGCGAGTCGGTCGACCGCACGGCCGACGACGCCTTCACGGCCGTCGTCGCGTTGAAGATCGGCCCGGTCAGCGCGCGGTTCAAAGGCAACCTGAAGCTGACCAACGTGACCCCGCCGACCGGCTACACGATCCATTTCGACGGCCAGGGCGGCATCGCCGGTTTCGGCAAGGGCTCGGCCGACGTCGCGCTGACGCCCGAAGGTGCCCAGACCAAGCTCGCCTACCACGCCCGCGCGACGGTCGGCGGCAAGATGGCGCAGATCGGCTCGCGCCTGATCGACGCCACGGCGTCCAAGCTGACCGAGGACTTCTTCCGCTCGTTCGAGGCCAAGATGACGGCGAGCCAGGCGGTGGCCGACGCCGACCAGAGCACGTCGGCCGTGGCGCCGGCCGCGGTCGACGGCGCGGTCGCGGTCCGCCCGGCCGCGGCCAATGCGGACGTGAAGAAGCTCGGCTGGCTGATCGGCGCGGTGGTCGCGCTGGCGGGCCTCTACGTGTTGCTGCAGAAGTAGGAAGCGAAAGGCGACGACGATGGACAGCCTCGATCTGCAGGTGCTCGCGCAGGCACGCGACTGGTTCGCCGAGGGCCGCAAGGTCTGGCTCGTGACGGTGCTCGAGACCTGGGGCTCGGCGCCGCGGCCGCCCGGTGCGCTGCTGTGCCTGCGCGACGACGGGCTCGTCGCCGGCTCGGTGTCGGGCGGCTGCGTCGAGGACGACCTGATCGAGCGGCTGCGCCACGGCGAGCGTGTCGCTCGACCGTCGCTGATCACCTACGGCGTCACGAAGGAGGAAGCCGCGCGCTTCGGCCTTCCGTGCGGCGGCAACCTGCGGCTGGTCCAGGAGCCGCTGCAGTCGGTCGACTGGATCGACGAGGTGCTCGAGCGCACCGCGCGGCACGAGCTCGTCGCCCGCCGGCTCGAGCTCGCGACCGGCCACGTCGAGGTCGAGACCGCGGCGCGCGGCGAGGCTTTCGCGTTCGACGGCTCGACGCTGCGCGCGCTGTTCGGTCCACGCTGGCGGCTGCTGATCATCGGCGCCGGTCAGCTCTCGCGGGCGGTCGCGCAGATGGCGCTGATGCTCGACTTCGAGGTCGTCTGCTGCGACCCGCGCGAAGAGTACAACCTGACCTGGGACGTGCCGAACACGCGCTTCTCGAAGGAGATGCCCGACGACCTCGCCCAGGCGATGCAGCTCGATCCGCACACCGCCGTCGTCGCCGTCACGCACGACCCGAAGCTCGACGACCTCGTGCTGCTCGAGGCCTTGAAGTCACCGGCGTTCTATATCGGCGCGCTCGGCTCGCGCGGCAACACCGCCAAGCGCCGCGAGCGTCTCGCGCTGTTCGACCTGACGCCTGCCGAGATCGACCGGCTGCACGGCCCGATCGGCCTCGACATCGGCGCGAAGACGCCGGCCGAGATCGCGGTCGCGATCCTCGCCGAGATCGTCACCGTCAAGAACGGCGTGCTGCCGACGCAGAAGAAGATGGGCTCTGCGGTACCGCGGCTGCGGTCCGAGGCGGCTGCGGGCTGAAGTCCGGGGGACCGCGCCGCCGGTCGTCCCGGCGTGCGCGGTCGGGCGAATGTCGTGTGGCGCGCCCCGTGCAGCCGGCGGCTGACTCAGAGCTGGAAGCCGATCCACAGCACCAAGCCCTCGGCCACGTCGGCGAAGAAGCTCGGCGTCTTGGGCCGGCAGGGTCGTGCGCTCGCGCGTTCCCGTTCGAACCAGTCGGCGAACGCGGCGACGCTTTGCTTCGCGTGGAACGCGATCATCAGTTCGTAGTTCAGGAACAGGCTGCGGCTGTCGAGGTTGGCCGAGCCGGCGAGCGCGATCGTGTCGTCGACGACGGCGAGCTTCGCGTGCAGCATCTGCGGCGCGAGCCAGATGCGTCCGCCGGCGGACGCGAGCGAGCGCAGCGCGCGCCGCCGCGCGATGTCCGACATCCAGTGGTTCGACCGCCCGGGCACCAGCAGGTCGACCGCCACGCCGCGCCGCGCAGCGAGGCAAAGCGCCTGCAACAGCGCCGCGTCGGGCACGAAATAGGGTGTGATCAGCGCGATGCGCCGCTGCGCGCGGTAGGCGGCGGTCACGAGCAGCGAATAGACCGTGTCGTCGATCTGGTCCGGCCCCGACGCGATGATCTGCGCCCCGACGCCGGGCGTGGGCGGCAGCGCGCCGTCCGCCACCGTCAGGAAGCGCGGCTTGCGGCCGTTGGCGAACTGCCAGTCGTGCTCGAACAGCGCCGCCGCCTGCTCGACGAGCGGGCCGCGCAGGTCGAAACTGAGGTCGTGCCATGGCGGCCGGTCGTCGCGGCCTTCGAAGTATTCCGGTGCGAGGTTGCGGCCGCCGCACCAGAGCCGCTGCAGCGCGGTGTCGTCGGCGTCGGCGTCGGCGATGACCATCTTGCGGTGGTTGCGCAAGTTGGTCCGGCCCTTCAGCGGCGAATGCAGCGGCGGCACGAAGAGCGACACCTCGACGCCTGCCGCCGCGACGCCCGAGAGGTCGGGCCGGCCGCCCATCAGCCGGCCGAGCCCGTCGAGCATCAGCCGGACCTTGATGCCGGCCCGCGCCCGGACAGCGAGCGCTTCGAGCACGTCGCGGCCGAACGGTCCCGGGTCGAGGATGAAGGTACAGACGTCGATCGAGCGGCGCGCGCCGGCGATCGTCTGCAGCAACGCAGCGCGTGCTGCACTGCCGTCGGCGTGCAGGTGCAGCGCGTCGTACGGTGCCGGCGCCGGCTGGCCGAGTGCGAGGATCGTTCGCACCGCCCAGCCGCTGTGCTCGGTCGGCTCCGGCGGCCGGCGCAGCGGATCGATGCGCGGCCGTGCCTGCTTGCGCGAGCCGAAGGTGAGGAAGGTCGGCAACGCGACATAGGGCACGAGCAGGATGAACAGCACCCACGCGATCGCCGCGGTCGGATGGCGGCGCTGCTGCATGACGTGCGCGGTGATCGCGTAGAACACCACCGAGAGTGCCGTCACCAACCCGTGCAGGGTCAGCCAGTAGGCGAGGGAAAGGCCGGGAAACATGGGGCGCGACCTTAACCGATGCGCATCGGCGCGATCCCGCAGAGCGGGCGGCCGATGCTGCCGTGTCGTGGGGGGTCGGTCAGGGTCGATCGACTGCAGCGGCTGTTCGGCACGCGGCTGCCAGCGCGGATTCGACCTTGATGCCGCGTTCAAGGCCGCGATGCGCGCGCCGTTTTCCACGGCTGCCGCCGGCCGTGCTCGAGGCGTTCCGGCCGGAGCTCGTCGGCTTCCACGTCGGCTTGCCCTCGGCCGACCTGCCCAACCGTCGGCGCCGGCCCGCCTCAGGCGGTCACTGCTTGGCGACCGCCGCCGCGTTCTTCGCCATCACCAGCACCGGCTGGTCGCGGTACCACTGCGGAAAGATCGTCTTCAGATCGGTGAGCTTCGGCAGGTCGAAGGTCGCGATGTAGGGCTGCTGCGGATGCAGCGTCAGGTAGTCCTGGTGATACGCCTCGGCCGGGTAGAAGGCGGCGAGCGGCGTCACCTGCGTGACGATCTTCGCGGGAAAGGCCTTCGCCATCTCGAGCTGGGCGATGTAGCGCTCCGCCACCTGCTTCTGCGCCGCGCTCGTCGTGAAGACCGCCGAGCGGTACTGCGTGCCGCGGTCGGGGCCCTGGCGGTTCAGCTGGGTCGGGTCGTGCGCGACCGAGAAGTAGATCTGCAGCAACTGGGCGTAGCTGACCGTCTTCGGGTCGAACGTCACCTGCACCGATTCGGCGTGACCGGTGCGGCCGCCGCTGACGGTCTCGTAGTCGGCCGTGCCCTTCTCGCCGCCGGCATAGCCCGAGACCGCCTGCAGCACGCCCCTGGTGTGCTGGAAGACGCCTTGCACGCCCCAGAAGCAGCCGCCCGCGAAGACCGCGGTCTCCTGCGGCGCCTTGGCGTCGGTGACGAGATCGGCGGCCGGTGCAGGGATGCGCGTCGCGCCCTCGGCGGCGAAGCTGCCGCGGAACTGGACGAGCGCAGCGCCCGCGACGAGCGCCATGGCGGCCAGGCCGATGAGCCGGCGGCGCGCGGCCGGGACCGGCGCGACGGCAGGGGACGAATGCGAGGGCAGTGAGGTCATGAGCGGCTCCATGTGGACGGAAGAGAGACGCCCGGCAGCCGCGAAAGTTCCGCCGGCCGCGGCGTCAACGCCCCGGGCCGCGCGCGCGCCGGACCGGCGCCGGCGGCGCTTCCACCTGGACGCCCGGCGGCGGCGCGCTGAAGAGCTTCGCGGCGCGGCCCTTCAGCTCGAGCAGTTCGCTCGGCGTGACCGAATAGTGGCCGGACATCACGTCGACCTCGATGCGGAACTCGACGTCCTTCTTGCCGTTCGACAGGCTGCCGGAGGTGAAGTCGTAGCCCGGGTTCTCGGCGGGCAGACCTGCCGGCCCCACGCTCGCGTCGACGCGCTCGACGTTGCGGATCTCGCCGCTCGCCAGGTCGAGCACGCCGGTCGACTCGATGACCAGGTCGTCGAGTTCGTCGAATATCTTGATCGGCAGCTTCAAATCCACGGGCGCGTCCTCGGGCCAGCGCAACGTGCGCTGGCGGCGGATTTTAGGCGGCGGACTTCGCCGGGCCGGTCAGGCGTTGCTGGTGGCCCGCACTTCCTCGATCGTCGTCAAGCCGGCGACGACCTTGTCGATGCCGTCGTGGCGCAGCGTGCGCATTCCCTGCTTCATCGCGCAGAGTTGCAGCGCCTCGGCGCGCGCGCCGGTCTGGATCAAGTGGCGGATCTCGCGCGAGACGACCATGAGCTCGTGCAGCCCGGCGCGGCCCTTGAAGCCGGTGCCGCTGCACGATTCGCAGCCCGGACTGCTGTGCGCCAGCAGCCTGCCGTCGCGGCTGTTGCGCTGCATCCAGCCGTCGAGCACCGCGTCGCGCTTGATCGCGATGTCCTGGCCGCCGAAACCGTGCAGGTAGTCGGCGAGCAGTTCGTCGATCTCCGCCTGCGTCGCCGGGCGGCTCTTGCGGCACTGGCCGCAGAGCCGGCGCACCAGCCGCTGCGCCAGCACGGCGAGCAGCGAGTCGCCGAAGTTGAACGGGTCGAGGCCCATGTCGAGCAGCCGGGTGATCGTCTCGGGCGCGCTGTTGGTGTGCAGCGTGCTCATGACGAGGTGGCCGGTCAGCGACGCCTCGACCGCCATGCTCGCCGTTTCCTGGTCGCGGATCTCGCCGACCATGATCACGTCCGGGTCGGCGCGCAGGAACGCGCGCAGCGCCTTCGCGAAGGTCCAGTCGATCTTCGGGTTGACCTGCACCTGCCGCAGGCCGGCCTGGGTGATCTCGACCGGGTCCTCGGCGGTCCAGATCTTCTTCTCGGGCGTGTTGATGTGGCCCAGCGCCGAGTGCAGCGTCGTCGTCTTGCCCGAACCGGTCGGGCCGACGCAGAGCACCATCCCGTACGGACGGCCGATGGCGGTCTTCAGCCACGCGAGGTTGTTGTCGGAGAGGCCCAGGCGCTCGATCGGCAGCGGCTTGGCCGACGCGAGGATCCGCATCACGACGTCCTCGAGGCCGTTGTTGGTCGGGATCGTCGCGACGCGCAGCTCGAGCTTGTGCTGCGCCGAGAACTTGGCGAAGTTGATCTTGCCGTCCTGCGGCTTCCTGCGCTCGGAGATGTCGAGCTCGCACATGATCTTGATCCGTGCGATGAGCGCGCTGCGGTAGTTCGGCGGCAGCTCGAGATACGTGCGCATCTGCCCGTCCTTGCGGAAGCGCACGCGGATCTTCTCGCGGCCCGGGTAGCTCTCGATGTGGATGTCGGAGACGCCGTCCTTGTGCGCCTCGATGATCGTGTTGTTGATCAGCCGCACGAGCGAGTTGTCGGACTGCTCGATCGGCCGCTCGTCGTCGACGATGCTCGCGCGCTCGAGCTGTTCCTTCTCGAGCGACTCGACGAGCTTCTCGGTGTTGTCCTCGTCGATCTGAAAGGGGATCGGCGTGTCGTCGTGCGGCGGGCGCGGACCGGCGGCGCCGATCCGCTCGTACGCGGCACGCAGCACGCCGTCGAAGCTCCGGCAGGTCGCGAGCACCGGAACGATCTTCGTCTGGGCGCTGAACTCGGCCTCGTCGACGTCCTTGCGGCGCCGCGCCGGATCGTCGAGCGCGACGATCAGCCGGCCGTCGCGCACCAGCAGCGGCAGGATCTTCAGCCGCGCCGCGACCGCGAACGCGAGCCTCTTCAACGCGTCGGCCTCGATCGGGAACGCTTCCACGTCGACGAGCGGATAGCCCATCTTGCGCGACAGCGCGACCTGCAGGTCCTCGCGCGACACCACCTGCATCCGCACCAGCAGTTCGCCGAGCGGCACGCTGCGATCGCTCTTCTGCTGGTCCAGCGCGTCCTTGAGCTGCGCGTCGGTGATCATGCCGAGCGAGACCAGCGCCTCGCCGATGCGCACCATCGGCATCTTCGCCTGCCGCTCGATCGCCTCGAGCAATTGCTCGGGCCGGACGAGCTGACGCGACACCAGGATCTCGCCGACCGTCCGCTCGCGCAGCGCGTGCTGCATCTCGGCCGCCTGCTCGACCGCAGCCGGCGTCGCCGACGCCTGTTCGACGAGCAGCTCGCCGATGCGCGAGCCGACATCGAACACCGCGTAGGCCGCGCGCGGGATGAAGACGCGGGTGACGGCCCCGTCGGCGGCGCCCTCGTCGACCACGGGCGGGAAGAGGAACACGCCGTGGTCGTTCTCGAGGTAGCCGACGGTTTCGCCGCTCTGCTCGAGCCCGGACGCGTAGCGCAGCTGGTAAGTCGTCGTCGGCCGCTGCGCGAGCAGTCCCGCGTGCGGATCGGCCGCTTCCGGCAGCGTCGGCAGCACGGGCGTCGTCAGGACGATCGACCGGAAGCGCGTGAAGCGCAGCGGCATCGTCGTGCGTGCCGGCGGCAGCTGGACGAGGACGGTCGTGTCTTCCGCGGCGAACGCGGCCATGCGTCCGGCGGTTCGCTTGTCGTTGTGACCGACGATCTCGCAGGCGAGCGGCTCGGTCTGCGCCGTGGCGGCCGGATAGCTCGCATAGGGAGGCATCGGCCAGATGAACGGCGCCTTCGCTGCCCCGGGCCGGTCGGCGTCGGAAGGCAACGGTGGCATGTCCCATTCGAGGGGCGTCGACATCTCAGACATACGAGCGGTTCCTTGCTGAAGGGCAAGCGACTCCAGACGGGGCGGTGCCCGGCCCTGCATGGTCACGGTCGGGAGCGGCGCCCGGTCGGGGGAAAAGCGCCACGCGGCCGCGCCAGTTCGCATCCCACGGTCGCCGGTCGCGGCGCGGCGACGGCGCACGACGCACGACGCACGACGCGCCGGTGTCGCACGGTCGGCGCTGCGGCTATGCTCCGCGTCACCCCTGGACACGCTGCACGGAGCCCTCATGGACCATCGCCTGGTCGTCACGGCCGCCTTCGCCTCGCTGCTCGCGACCGGCCTGCTCGCCCCCGCGGCCGCGCAGGAAGCCGGCAACGACAGGGAGAGCCGGGAGAAGGAGAAGTGCTACGGCATCGCCAAGGCCGGCACCAACGACTGCGCGAACATCTCCGAATCGCATTCCTGCGCCGGCCAGGCGAAGGTGTCCGACAGCCTCGACGAATGGGTCTATGTCGGCAAGGGCAGCTGCGCCAGGATGGGCGGCAAGAGCTTCGAGGAGGCGAAGTCGCTGCTCGAGCGCAAGCCCCGGTAGCGCCGGACCATGCACCCGCGACGGCCGCACGTCGGCATCGGGCTGCGGGCGCCGCACCACGCGGACGTGCTCGAGCGCCGCCCCCGGCTCGACTTCCTCGAAGTCCACTCGGAGAACTTCTTCGCCGACGGCGGCGCCGCGCTCGCGGTGCTTGGTAACGCGCGGGCGTCTTATCCGATCAGCCTGCACGGCGTCGGCCTCGGCCTCGGCTCGGCCGCGGGTCTCGACGCGTGGCACCTCGACCGCCTGGCGCGGCTCGTGCAACGGATCGATCCGGTCCGCGTGTCCGACCACGCCTCGTTCGCGCGTGTCGCCGGCGCGGCGGGCGCGCCGATCGTCCACGCCGCCGACCTGCTGCCGGTCGCGCTCAACGAGACGACGCTCGCGCTGATGACGGCGCACGTCGCGCAGGTCCAGGACCGTCTGCGCCGCCCGATGCTCGTCGAGAACCTCGCGCACACGCTGGCTTTCGACGACGACACGATCCCCGAGCCGGAATTCTTCGCCCGGCTCTGCGCGACGACCGGCTGCGGCCTGCTGCTCGACCTCAACAACCTGATGGTCAACGCGCTCAATGCCGACACCGGCCGCTCGCCCGGCGTGGCGAAGGCCGCCTGTCTCGCCTACCTGGCGGCGCTGCCGCCGGCCATCGTCGACCAGATCCATCTCGCCGGCTTCTTCGACGACGGCGACTACGCGATCGACGACCATGGCAGTCGCGTCCGCCCCGAGGTCTGGCAGGTCTTCGAGGCGGCGCTGCGGCGATTCGGCAACGTGCCGACGCTGGTCGAGTGGGACACCGACGTTCCGCCGCTCGACGTGCTGCTCGCCGAAGCCGAGTGCGCGGCGGCGCTGCAGCGCACGGCGACGCTGGCGGCGGCATGACGGCAGCGACGGTCGATGTCGACGTCGACGAGGTGCGCCGCCAGGCCGCCGTGGTCGATGCCGTGCGGAGCACCGGTCCGTGGCTGGCCGCGGCACGTGTCGCGCCGGGTCAACGGCGGGCCGAGCGCGCGCTCGGCGCCTGGCGGGCGCAGGCGCTCGCGTTGGCCGACAAGGCGCTCCGGCCGATCTTTCCGACCGTCCGGTGCATGCTCGGCGACACCGATTTCGCCCGCCTGGCGGCCGAGTTCCGCGCCGCCCATCCGCCGACCTGCGGCGACCTCGGCGAATGGGGCGGGGCCATGCCGGCGTTCGTCGAGGCCCACCGTGGGCTGCTCGCCTGGCCGTGGCTCGGCGACACGGCGCGGCTCGATCTGGCGCTGCACCGCAACGAACGTGCGGCCGATGCGCAGATCGATCCCGCGTCGCTGATGTGCTTGCAGACCACGGCGCCGGCCCGCCTGCGTCTCGTCCTCGCACCGGGGACCGCCGTGCTCGTGTCGGGCTGGCCGCTCGCCGCGATCCACGCCGCGCATCGGGCGGCCGACGCCGATGCCGCCTTCGCGGTGCTGCGCGGCGCGCTCGAGCTCGAACGCGGCGAATCGGTGATGATCGTGCGCGAGGGCTGGCGCGCGTCGGTGCACCGCCTCGAGCCGGCCGGCGTCGACTGGCTCCGCAGCCTGCTCGACGGCCGGAGCCTCGCCGATGCGCTGGACCGCGCCGGAGCCGGCTTCGACTTCGCCGGATGGCTCGCCGCGGCGGTCGGGCGCCACTGGCTCGAGCGCGTCGTCGAGGTCGACGCGAACGGATCGAAGGAGGGAAGCACCGCATGAAGCGCATCGCGTTCGTCTCGCTGGCCGCAGCCAGCGCCGTCGCCGTCCATGCCGACGCGCCGCTGCCGCTGCCGTTCGGCGCCGCGGGCGGCGCGCCGCAGGCGCCATGGCGCGTCTCGGGCCTGCCGAAGCAGACCAAACCCTTCACCAGCTTCGCGGTCGTCGAACTGGCCGGCCGCCGTGCGGTCAAGGTCGACGCCGATGCGTCGTACGGCAACATCGTCTACCCGCTGCCGAGCGTGCCCGCGGCGTTCAAGCTCAATTGGCAGTGGCGCGTCGAGACGCTCAACGACGCCGTCGACCTGCACGAGAAGCAGGGCGACGACACCGCGCTGAAAGTGTGCGTCTCGTTCGACGAGCCGCTCGACCGCGTGCCGTTCGTCGAGCGCCAGCTCCTGAAGGTCGCGCGCGGCCAGACCGCCGAGCCGGTGCCGGCGGCGACCGTCTGCTACGTCTGGGACGCGCACCTGCCGGTCGGCACCGCCATCGACAGTCCCTTCACCCGCCGCCTGCGCTACAAGGTGCTGCAGAGCGGGCCGGCGCGCCTGCAGCAGTGGACGGCCGAGACGCGCGACGTCGCAGCCGACTTCGCCGAGCTGTTCGGCAAGGAGAGCCCCGACGTCCCACCGGTGATCGGCATCGCGGTCGGCGCCGATGCCGACAACACCCGCGGCCGGAGCGTCGCGCACGTGAGCGACGTCGTCGTCGAGCGCTGACGACGCCTCTTGGCATGGCGCTCGCGGAATCCGCCGGTCACGCCAGGGAGCCGGTGCGATGACCACCACCCGTTCGACGCTGCCGACGCCGCGGCCCGGCGGATGGCGGCGCCGCAGCCGCGCGTCCGCTCGCCGAACCTGAGCGATGGCCGGATTCAGCCACAGCGCGGGCACGACGACGGTCCGTTTCAAGGACCTGAAGGACCTGCTCGCCAAGGCCTCGCCCGCGCGGTCCGGCGACACGCTTGCCGGCGTCGCCGCCGCGTCGGCCGAGGAACGCGTCTTCGCGCAGATGGCGCTCGCCGAGGTCCCGCTCGCGACCTTCCTGAGCGAAGCGGTCGTGCCGTACGAGCACGACGAGGTCACCCGGCTCATCGTCGACACCCACGATGCCGCCGCCTTCGCGCCCATCGCCCACCTGACGGTCGGCGACTTCCGCAACTGGCTGCTCGGCGACGCGGCGACGACCGAGGTGCTCGCCGCGCTCGCGCCCGGCGTCACGCCCGAGATGGCGGCCGCGGTGTCGAAGCTGATGCGCAACCAGGATCTCATCCTCGTCGCGAGGAAATGCCGCGTCGTGACCGCGTTCCGCAACACGCTCGGCCTGCCCGGCCGGCTCGCGACGCGGCTGCAGCCGAATCATCCGACCGACGACGCGGCCGGCATCGCCGCGAGCCTGCTCGACGGCCTGCTCTACGGCAGCGGCGACGCGGTGATCGGCATCAACCCGGCGACGGACAACGTGCCGCAGGTCATCCGCCTCGTGACGATGCTCGACGAGATCATTCGCCGCTACGAGATACCGACCCAGTCGTGCGTGCTCACCCACGTGACCAACACGATCGGCGCGATCGAACGCGGCGCGCCGGTCGACCTCGTGTTCCAGTCGATCGCCGGCACCGAGGCCGCCAACCGCAGCTTCGGCATCGATCTGGCGCTGCTCGGCGAGGCGCGAGCGGCCGCGCTGTCGCTCGCCCGCGGCACGGTCGGGCAGCACGTCATGTACTTCGAGACCGGCCAGGGCAGCGCACTGTCGGCCAACGCCCATCACGGCGTCGACCAGCAGACCTGCGAGGCCCGCGCCTATGCCGTCGCCCGCCGCTTCGAGCCGCTGCTCGTCAACACGGTCGTCGGCTTCATCGGCCCGGAATACCTCTACGACGGCCGCCAGATCACGCGCGCCGGCCTCGAGGACCACTTCTGCGCCAAGCTGCTCGGCCTGCCGATGGGGTGCGACGTCTGCTACACCAACCATGCCGAGGCCGACCAGAACGACATGGACGGCCTTCTGACGCTGCTGGGCGTCGCCGGCTGCAACTTCGTGATGGGCATTCCGGGCTCGGACGACATCATGCTCAACTACCAGACGACCTCGTTCCACGACGCGCTCTACGCCCGCCGCGTGCTCGGGCTCAAGCCGGCGCCCGAGTTCGAGGAGTGGCTGCTGAAGATGCGCATCGCTGCGCCGGGCGCCGAGTTCCGGCTCGCCGCCGAGCTGCACGAGTCGTTCGGGCACGCGCTGCAGCAGATCGGCCGATGAGCCCGGTTCCGCCGCCCGAAGGGCTTCGCATCCGCCCGGCGGCACCGGCCGCAGGCAGCGGGAGTGCGCCGGTGACCGACGCGCTCGTCATCGCCGATCCCTGGCAGCAGCTGCGCCGCTACACCGATGCGCGGATCGCTCTCGGCCGTGCGGGCGCGAGCCTGCCGACCGGGGCGCATCTCGCGTTCCAGCTGGCGCACGCGCGGGCGCGCGACGCCGTCCACCATCCGCTCGACGTCGCGTTGCTGACCGCGGCGCTTCGCGACGCCGGCGCGTTGCCGCCGGCCGGGGTCGTCGAGCCGGCGCTCGTCAGCGCGGCGGGCGACCGGGCGACGTATCTGCAGCGGCCCGACCTCGGACGCCGGCTCGACGACGCGTCGCGCGCGGCGCTCGCGGCGCACCGGCCTGCCGACGGTTCGCGGCGGGGCCTCGCCATCGTCATCGCCGACGGTCTCTCGGCGCTCGCCGTCGAGCGCCAGGCCGCACCCGTGCTCGCGGCGGCGCTTCCGCGGCTCGCCGCCGACGGCGTGACGTTCGCGCCGCTCGTCATCGTTGCGCAGGGCCGCGTCGCGATCGGCGACGAGATCGGCGACGCGCTCGGCGCCGAGTGCGTCGTCGTGCTCATCGGCGAACGCCCCGGCCTCAGTTCGCCCGACAGCATGGGCCTCTATCTCACCTGGCACCCGCGCGCCGGTCTCGACGACGCGTCGCGCAACTGCATCTCGAACGTGCGGCCCGCGGGTCTGCAGGCGGACGCCGCGGCCGCGAAGCTCGCCTACCTCGTCGGAGAGGCGCGGCGGCGCGGCGTGTCGGGCGTGGCGCTGAAGGACGAATCGACCGCCGCGGAGCTCGCGGGCGCCGGCCGGCCGCAGGACAATTTCCTGCTCGCGTCGCCGAGCGCCGCGGTCACAGGTCCCGCGGCCGGAAGTTGATCGTCATCACCGGCGGCACGCGGCCGTCGATGTCGCGCGGCAGGCCGTCGGTGCGGTCGATGGCGCGCAGCACCGCGTCGTCCCATGCCTTCACGCCGCTGCTCTGCACGAGGCGCCGGGCCGTGATCGAACCGTCGGGCGCGACGCGCACCTCGACGCTCGCCACCGGAATGCCGTCGACGGCGTCGGGGAAGACGATGTTCGGCTTGATGCGCGCGACGATGCGGCCGGCGTAGCTGGCGGACGGGCCGCTGCTCCTGAGCGCGCTGCCGGTGGCGTCGGCGTCGCCGGTCGCGCCGGCCATCGCGAGCTGACGCTTGAGGAACTTCTGGCGATCGGCCTCGCGCTGCGCGGCCTCGGCCTGGTCGGCTTTCGCCTGCTCGGCCTTGGTCTGCTCCGCCTTGGTCTGCTCGGCCTTCTTGTCTGCCTGCTGCTTCTGCGCGAGCAGCTTGTCGGCGGCCTGCTTCTTCTTCTGCGCGTCCTCGCGCGCCTGCTGCTCCGCGGCCTTGCGGTCGGCCTCAGCCTGGCGACGCGCCTTGTCGCGGCGCGCTTGCTCCTGCTCGGCCGCTTCCTCCTGTGCCACGCGCTTGGCGTCGCGCGCCTTGTCGATCGCGATCTGCGGATCGACCTGCGGCGGCGGAGCCGGTGGCGCGGGCGCAGGTTTCGGGGCCGGTGCGGGTGCGGGCGCGGGCGTCGGCGCTGGTGCCGGCGGCGGCGCCTCCACCGGCCGTGGCGCAGCCTGTTGCGGCACCGCCGACCAGAGCTCGGCTTCGATCGCGACCGGATCGCTCGTATGCCAGTCGACGCTGTACGCCAGCCCGGCGATCAGCAGCGCGTGCGCGAGCAGCGCGAGTCCGAGCCCGACGCGCATGCCCGGCGGCCGCTGGGGCATGAACGGGTCGCGCGTCGTCGACGTCAGGGCGGCCGTCGTCATCGTCGCATCGCTGCCGGTCAGGCCCCGCCGGCGTTCTTGACCGACAGGCCGACGCGCTGGATGCCGTTGCGCTGCAGCGTGTCCATCACCTTGACGACGATTTCGTATTTCACCGACCGGTCGGCCGAGATCACGACCGGCGTCTTCGGGTCGCCGGCCTGCAGGTCGCGCACGCGGGCGGCGACGTTCTTCACGTCGACCGCCTCGCCCTCCTTGCCGTCGACGCGCAGCCGCACCTTCTGGTCGCTCGCGATGACGAGCTCGACGACGTGCTCCGGCCGCTGGCTGCTCTTGCCGACGCTCGGCAGGTCGACCACGCCGGTCGTGATCAGCGGCGCCGTGACCATGAAGATGATGAGCAGCACGAGCATGACGTCGATGAACGGGACCATGTTGATCTCGTTGATCGTGCGCCGGCGGCCGCCGCCGCGGGAACTGACGGCCGGCATCAGGACCGCCCTGCCGCCCGGCGGCGACGGGAGCCGCCGCTGCGGCGCGCCGTGCCGGCGTCGCGCGTCGAGGGGGTCGCGAGGCTGGACGCCATGTCAGTACGCGGTCGCCGTGGCCGGCGCCGCCGCCGTGCCGGCGTTGCGCTGCAGGATGTTCGAGAACTCCTCGATGAAGGTCTCGAGCTGGATGGCGATGCGGTCGATGTCACGGGCGAAGCGGTTGTAGGCGATGACCGCCGGAATTGCCGCGAACAGGCCGATGGCGGTCGCGACGAGCGCTTCGGCGATGCCGGGCGCGACGGTCTGCAGCGTCACCTGCGTCATGTTCGAGAGGCCGATGAACGCGTGCATGATCCCCCACACCGTGCCGAAGAGGCCGACGTAGGGCGACACCGACCCAACCGACGCCAGGAACGACAGGTTCGATTCGATCGTGTCGAGCTCGCGCTGGAAGCTGGCGCGCATCGCCCGGCGCGCGCCGTCGAGCAGCGCGCCGGCGTCGCCGACGCGGCGCTCGCGCAGCTTCAGGAATTCGCGCATGCCCGACGCGAAGATGCGCTGCATCGGCGAGCCGTCCTGGCGCTGCAGCGCATCGTGGTAGAGGTCGTTGATGTTCTTGCCGGCCCAGAATTCTCGCTCGAACCCTTCGTTGGCGGCGCGCGTGCGGCGCAGACCGAACAGCTTGCCGAAGATCACGGTCCAGCTCGCGAGCGAGGCGACGAGCAGGCCCGCCATCACGAGCTGTACCAGCAGGCTGGCGTGGACGACGAGGCTGAGGATCGAGAAGTCTTGGTTCATCCGGTGTCGCCGGTCGGCGCGGGGGTGGCGAGCAGGTCGGGGGCGAAGGTGGCGACGACCGCGCTCGGAATGCGCCGCGGCCTGAAAGTTCCGGCGTCGACGCAACCGATGCGGATCGTGCCGTCGGCCAGCAACTCGGGCGCCCGCCCTTCCGCGTCGACCACCTTCCACGCCTGCTGCGCGAGGGTCATCTGCGCGCGGCCGGCGTGCTCGAGCCGCACGGTCACGTCGAGCAGGTCGTCGAGCCGCGCGGGCCGGCGGTAGCGCACCGCGGTCTCGGTCACGACGAAGACGGTGCCGGTGTCGTGGCGCAGCTGCTCCTGGCCGACACCGAGCGCACGCAGCCATTCGGTGCGCGCCCGCTCGAAGAACTTCAGATAGTTGGCGTAGAAGACGACGCCGCCGGCGTCGGTGTCCTCCCAGTAGACGCGCAACCGGAAGCGGAAGTGGTCGGGCGCGGGGGAGTCCGTCATCGGGCCGGAGGCGTGCCGACGCCGCCGAGCTCGCGCCGCAGCCGGAAGACGGCTTCTTCGAGGTGCGCCATCGAGCTCGCATACGACAGCCGGACGAAGCGCTCGGCGGTCGCCGGCCCGAAGTCGCGGCCCGGAGTGACCGCGACGTGCGCGCGCCGCATCAGCTCGAACGCGAAGTCCCAGCTGTCGTGCGAGAACGCCGTGACGTCGGCCCATGCGTAGAAGGCGCCGTCGGGCACGACCGGCACGTCGAGGCCGATCGCGTCGAGCGCCGGGACGAGGAAATCGCGGCGCGCGCGGAACTGCTGCCGGCGCCGCTCGTACTCGGCGATCGACGCCGGCTCGAAGCAGGCGACCGCGGCATGTTGCGCGACCGTCGACGGGCAGATGTAGAGGTTTTGCGCCAGCTTCTCGATCGCGGCGACGAGGCCGTCGGGCACGACGAGCCAGCCGAGCCGCCAGCCCGTCATCGAGAAGTACTTCGAGAAGCTGTTGATCGAGACGATGTCGTCGCCGTGGGCGAGCGCGCTCGTGCCGAAGCGCTCGTCGAAGCTCAGGCCGAGGTAGATCTCGTCGACGAGCGTGAAGCCGCCGCGTTGGCGGACGGCGGCGGCGATGCGGCCCATCTCGGCCGGCTCGATCGACGTGCCGGTCGGGTTCGACGGCGAGGCGAGCAGCACGCCGCGGGTGCGCGGCGTCCACGCCGCGGCGACGGCTGCCGCGCTCGGCTGGAACCGGTCGGCGGCCGACGCGGGCAGCAGCACCGCCCGGCCTTCGGCCGCGGCGACGAAGTGCCGGTTGCACGGATAGCTCGGGTCGGGCAGCAGCACCTCGTCGTCGCGGTCGACGAGCGCGAGGCAGGCGAGCTGCAGCGCGGCCGAGGCGCCGGCGGTCACGACGATGCGGCGCGGCGCGATGCGCAGGCCGAAGCGCTCGGCATACCAGGCGCTGATGCGCTCGCGCAGCGCGGGCAGGCCGGTGGCGTCGGTGTATTGCGTGCGGCCCGACGTCAGCGCCCGCGCCGCCGCGTCCTGCACCGCGGGCGGCGCGGTGAAGTCGGGCTCGCCGATGTTGAGGAAGATCATCGGCTCGCCGCCACGTGCCGGGTCGCACGCCGGGCCGCGTGCGATGTCGGCCGCGGCCTTGGCGCACTCCATCACGTAGAACGGTTCGATGCGGTCGAGGCGGCGCGCCGTCCGCAGCGGCCGCGCGAGCGCGGGCACGGGCGTCACGGCCGGCACCCGGCGTCGGCTGTGCGATCGCGGCTCGGGCCGCGCGCTCCGACGCGCACGGCATGCACGGTTTCGCCACGCCGGGTGGCCCTGGTGTCGGCTTGCCGGGCGGCGCAGGTGTGGACGCGCCGAGCGCCGCAGGCGTCCGTGCGCCGAGCGACGCAGGCTTGCCGCCCAGCGCAGGTGTCGACGTGCCGGGCGGCGCAGATGTCGACGTGTCGCGCGGCGCAGGCGTCGCAGTGCCGCGCGGCGCAGGCCTCCGGCAGCGGCCTGGTCGCGGCGTCGCGCGGATGCACGGCGGCGCCGCCTCGCACCGACGCAGCGACCCTCTGACACGGGACGACGTTCCCGATGGCGCACGGAGCGGCGAGACGCACGGGCATCGGAGGTCCGTTCGCGCCGCGTCAGCGCCGCGCCGTGCGCGCCGCCTGCACCTCGACCGTCCGGAGCGCGGCCGCCGCCTTGTCGAGCACGCCGTTGACGTATTTGTGGCCGTCGGTGCCGCCGAAGCTCTTGGCGAGCTCGACCGCCTCGTTGATCGCGACCTTGTAGGGGATCGCGAGGCAGTGCGTCAGCTCGTAGACGCCGATCATCAGCACGCCGTGCTCGATCGGCGAGAGCTGCGTCGTCTTGCGGTCGACATGTCTCGCGAGCACCTCGTCGATCGGCGCGGCCTCGGCGATGCAGCCGTGCAGCAACGCGTCGAAGTGCGCGACGTCGCACTGCTCGAAGCCGTCCTGCTCGCGCATGTGCGACTCGATGGCAGTGGCCTCGGCGCCCGAGACCAGCCATTCGTAGAGGCCCTGCAGCGCAAGCTCGCGCGAGCGCCGGCGCGCCGACTTCGGCTTGGCGCGGGGCGCCGGGCGATCGTCGGTCGCCGGGGGCACGGCACGGCCGGCGTCATTCGGCTTCGATCCAGCGAGATCGCTCACGACAGGTCGGCCAGCAGGTTCGCCATCTCGACCGCGACGCGCGCGGCCTCGCGGCCCTTCTCGTCGGCGCGGGCCTCGGCTTGCGCCTCGGTCTCGACGGTGAGAATGGCGTTGGCGATCGGAATGCCGTGGTCGAGCGACACCCGGGTCACGCCGGCGCCGCTCTCGTTGGCGACGAGTTCGAAGTGGTAGGTCTCGCCGCGCACGATGCAGCCGAGCGCGATGAGGGCGTCGAAGTCCTCGGTCTCGGCCAGCGCGAACAGCGCCACCGGGATCTCGAGCGCGCCGGGCACCCGGACGTGGCGGATCGCATCCTCGCCGACGCCGAGCGCGACGAGCTCGGCGCGGCAGGCGGCGGCGAGCCGGTCCGTGATGCCGGCGTTGAACCGCGCCTGCACGATGCCGATGCGGAGCTCGCGGCCATCGAGGCGGGACGGTTCGCCCTTGTCGGCGTCTTGCATCAGGCGTCCTGCGTCGACGGTGAATCCGGGGCGAGGAAGCCGGTGACCTCGAGGCCGTAGCCCGCCATGCTCGGCATGCGCCGCGGGCTGCCGAGCAGCCGCATCCGAACGATGCCGAGGTCGCGGAGGATCTGCGAGCCGATGCCGTAGATGCGCAGATCGCTCTGCGCGTTGCGGCGCGCGGCCGTCGAGGATTCGCCGAGTGCGCGCGGCAGGAAGTTCGAGCAGTCCTCGCCGCAGTTGAGCAGCACCGCGGCACTGCGGGGACCGGCCTGCAGGCGCTCGAGCGCTTTCGGCAGCGGCCACGAGTGCTGGTCGCCGCCGACATCGAGCAGATCCATCACCGACAGCGGTTCGTGGACGCGGACCAGCACTTCGTCGGCGTCGCTCCAGCGTCCGCGGGTCAGCGCCAGGTGGACGCCGCCGGTGCGGTCGCGGAAGACGCTGCAGTCGAAGTCGCCCTGCGCCGTGGTGATCGGACGCCGGCCGATCCTCTCGATCAGCGTCTCGTTGCGGCTGCGGTATTCGATCAGGTCGGCGATCGTGCCGATCTTCAGGCGGTGCGCCTCGGCGAATTCGATCAGGTCGGGCAGGCGCGCCATCGTGCCGTCGTCTTTCATGACCTCGCAGATGACCGCGGCGGGCACGAGACCGGCCATGCCGGCGAGATCACAGCCCGCCTCGGTGTGGCCCGCCCGCATCAGCACACCGCCCGCCTGGGCACGCAGCGGAAAGATGTGGCCGGGCTGGACGAGGTCGGCCGGCTTCGCGTCGCGGGCGACGGCGGCCTGCACGGTGCGCGCCCGGTCGGCGGCCGAGATGCCGGTTTCGACGCCGGTCGCGGCTTCGATCGACACGGTGAACGCGGTGCCGTGCCGCGTGCCGTTGCGAACCGCCATCGCCGGCAGCTGCAAGCGGTCGCAGCGGTCAGGCGTCATCGTCAGGCAGATCAGGCCGCGGCCGAAGCGGGCCATGAAGTTGATCGCCTCGGGCGTGACGCGCTCGGCGGCGATGACGAGATCGCCCTCGTTCTCGCGGTCTTCCTCGTCGACGAGGATGATCATGCGGCCGGCTGCCAGCTCGGCCACCAGCTCGGGGATCGGGGAGATCTGCATCGTTCGATTGTAGGCGGCGCACCCCGGGTGGCCCGCAGGCCGGCCTCAGTCGGCGCGCGGCGCGGTGAGCATCCGTTCGACGTAGCGGGCGATCAAATCGATCTCGAGGTTCACGGTCGAACCCGGCCGCAGCGTGCCGAGCGTCGTGCGCTCGGCGGTGTGCGGGATGACGTTGATGCTGAGCTCGCACGCGGCAGGCGTGTCGGCCACGCTGTTGACCGTCAGGCTGACGCCGTCGACGGTGATCGACCCCTTGTACGCGATGAAGCGGGCGAGCTCGCGCGGTGCCTCGATCCGCAGCTCCCACGACTCGCCGACGGGCGCGAAGCGCGCGACCGTGCCGATGCCGTCGACGTGGCCGCTGACCATGTGGCCGCCGAGCCGGTCGCCGGGGCGGACCGCCTTCTCGAGGTTGATCGGCCCGGACTCGGCCAGCCCCGCGGTGCGCGCGAGGCTTTCGGCCGAGACGTCGACGTCGAACCTGCCGGTCGGCGCGTCGACGGCGACGACCGTCATGCACGCGCCGTTGAGCGCGATGCTGTCGCCGAGGCCGACGTCGTCGAGGTAGGCGGGCGGCGCCGCGATCGACAGGCGCTTGCCGTGGCCCGCGTCGGCGCCGAGCGGTGCGACGTCGGTGATGCGGCCGAGGCCGGTGACGATGCCGGTGAACATGGCGCGGATTGTGGCAGTTCCGTGCACGAAGCTGGCGCGCGCGAACAGCGGCCGGCAACGCCGCCGGTCGAGGCCAAGCGCAGACGTGGTCTTGCCGCTGCGAGCGTTCACGACGGCGGGCGGCGCCGTTGCAGGCCCGGCCGGACGCGTCGGTCCCGTTCGGGTTCGCGCCGTGGATCAGGCCGCTGCGGCGACGGGCCGGGCGAGCAGCCGCAGGTCGTCGCCGAGCGGCGTCACGTCGACGAAGCGGAGCGCGACGGCCGCGTCCATCGACGCGAGCGGACCGAAACTCGCGAGGTCGCGACCGATGCCCACCAGCTTCGGCGCCAGGTAGACGAGGTACTCGTCGACCAGGCCCTCTCGGACGAACGAGCCGTTGAGCCGGGGGCCAGCCTCGACGTGCAGTTCGTTGATGCCGCGACCGGCGAGGTCGGCGAGCACCGCGGCCAGGTCGACCTTGCGGCCCGGCCCGGGCCGCTGCGCGATCTCGGCCCCCCGCGCAATGAGCGGGGCGGCGCGCTCCGGGTCGCCGACCGCGGAGTAGATCAGGACCTGACCCGGCGGCGCGAGCAGCCGCGCGTCGGCCGGCGTCTCGAGCCGCGAGTCGACGACGACGCGCAGCGGCTGGCGCGCGGTCTCGACGAGGCGGACGTCGAGCCGAGGATCGTCGTCGCGCACCGTCCCGACACCTGTCAGCACCGCGCCGGCACGCTTGCGGAACGCGTGCCCGTCGGTGCGTGCCGCGGTGCCGGTGATCCACTGGCTGCGGCCGTTCTCGAGCGCCGTGCGGCCGTCGAGCGACACGGCGGCCTTCAGCCGCACCCACGGTCGGCCATGCTGCATGCGCGAGAAGAAGCCGATGTTGAGCTCGCGGGCGTCGCCTGCGAGCGTGCCGGTGTCGACCGTGATGCCCGCCGCGCGCAGCCGTGCCGCGCCCCGGCCGGCGACGAGCGGGTTCGGGTCCTCGACCGCGATGACCACGCGGCCGACACCCGCGCCGGCGAGCGCGTCGCAGCAGGGGGGTGTGCGGCCGTGGTGGGCGCAGGGCTCGAGCGTGACGTGCACGGTTGCGCCGCGCACCGTCTCGCCGCGCGCTGCCGCGTCGCGCAAGGCCATGACCTCGGCGTGCGGGCCGCCGGCCGCCTGCGTGTGGCCGCGGCCGACGATGCGACCGTCGGGCGCGCTGATCACGCACCCGACGCGCGGATTCGGGTCGCTGAGGCCGATCGACGCGCTGGCGAGCGCGAGCGCCTCGCGCATGCGATCAGTGTCGAAGAATGGGTTCATCGGCCGGCCGAGGCGTGTCCTCGGCAGTTTCGCACGGCGATTCGGCGTGGCGGTGCGCAATGCCGGCGAGCACGGCGAAGCGTTTCGGCGGGCGCACGCGTCGGGACACCCTCCGCGGATCGGTGCGGGCGCGACGCGGCGACGATGACGTCGCGGTGCCGGTTCTCGGCATCGCTGCGGTCGACGACGGCATTCCGGTGCCGCAACGAGCACGATTCGGCCGACGACGGTGTCATGGTGCTACTGCGAGCGCCCAGACGACAGCCGGCGACGCGGCATGGTGCCGGTGTGGAACGACCTGGCCAATGCGGCGTCGCGGTGCTGCTGCGAGCACGATGCGGCCGGTGCCGGTGTCATGGTGCCGCGACGAGCGCCGAGACAGCCGGCGACGCCGTCAGGCGGACGAGGTGAGTACCGATGCGGCCGATGACGGCGTCGCGAGGCCGGTACGTGCAGGATGCGGCAGGCAACGGCGTCGCGGTGCCGGGGCAGGTACGGATGCAGCGGACGACGTCGTCACGGCGCCGGTGCCGACGCGGCCGGCGCCGGCGCGCCGGTCGGCATCAGCGCCAGCGCGCCCGCGAGGGCCGGGTCGGACGCCGCGATCATCGACGCGAGGTCGACGCGCTGCGCATCGCCGCGCACGTCCTGCCAACGAACGGCGACGGTCACTTCGCGCACCGGCGCTGCGCCGACCGGTCGCACCCGGCGTTCGAGCACGTAGACCGGACTGCCGGCCGACACGGCCGAGGCGGCGATGCGGCGGTCGGAGTCGATCACGTCGGCGAACGAGCCGAGCGCGCCCGATGCGGCCGTGAGCGCGGCGAAGGCGCGCAGCGTCTCGAGATCGTCCTCGGCGATCCGCACGGCTTCGGCACGCTGCCGCGCCGTCTCCGCAGCGAACCGGAGATCGGTCTGCAGCCGCAGCATCGCGATCGCGCCGAACGACAGCACGAGGAATGCGACCAGGGCCTCGACGATCGTCGAGCCCCGGCTGCGGCGACGTGACCGCACCATCGGGTCAGGACCTGTGCACGAATCCGGCGCGCCCACGCCGCGGCCGCAAACGGCGCCGACCGAGGTGCCCGTAGCGCAGTCGTCGCACGGGCTGCGGCGAGCGTCTGCAGCGACGAACGGCGTCGTGTCGGTCTGCCGAGAAAGTGTGTCGGGTTTGCTCACGGATTCTCAAAAGTCGCGCCAGCTGCCGGCGATGCGGGCGAAGCTGCCGGAGAAACGGGTCAGCGTCGACAGCGCCGCGGGATCGTCGACGAACGCCACGGTGGCGTCGCCGCGGACGTCGCGCTCGACCAGCACGGCGCCGTGGACGGCGGCGCCGGCCCCGGGCGCGGCGTCGTCCCAACGCAGGCTCGCGGCGTAGACGGCGCCGTGGATCTCGACCCCGCCGCGGAGCGTTGCGGCGCCGTCGACCACGATGAGCACCGGCCGGCCCGGCGCGCCGATCACGACCGGGCCGGCGAGTGTCAGGTCACCGTCGACGCGAACGATCGCGCCGCTGCCGGCATCGCCGGTGGCGGCGACCAGCGCCGCCGCGCAGTCGCTGCTGCAGACGACCCGGGTGACCGCTGCCTGATCGCGCCAGCGCTGCTTGTCGAGGCCGAACGAGGCGGCGAAGAAGCGGTCGGCGCCGAGCGCGGCGAGCGCCGGCTCGGTGCGCAGCACAGGTGCTCCCGTGGAGAGAGGCCCGGAGCCCGATGTCGGTCCACCCGCGCCGGTTCCGGACGCGCTGCCGACCACGACCGCGCCGCCCGCACGCACCGCGACCGTACCGCCGAGGAACGTCGCCGCGGGCGCCTCGACGCTGCCGCCGGCGGTCAGCGCCGCGGTCGGCGGCAGCCGCAGCGCGCCGAGCAGGCCGAGCGTCACTTCGATCCGGGCGCTGGCGTCGGCGCGCGTGCCGCCGGACCCGATGCACGGCGGCAGGGCCGTGCTGCAACCGGTCGCGACGACGCGCAGGCGGCCGGGCAGGCCGCTTTGCGCGAAGCTCAGGCGGAAGGCGGGGAACGGTCCGTCGCCGGCCGGACGGGCCAACGTCGACGGCGCGCCGCCGTTCGGACAGTCGCAGCCGAAGCCGGTCGCCGTCTTGACGCATGCGGCCGACGCCGTGCCAGCCGCGTGGCGAGGGCGCAGCAGATCGGTGGCCGGCACCTGCTGCAGCATGCGGTCGCGGAACGTTGCGGCCGTCGGTGCGGTCGACGGGAGACAGTCGGCACCGATCCGGCCGCCGGCGTTCAGTTGCGCCTCGGCCCACTGCAGGCCCGCCTCGGCCGCCTCGAAGGCCTGCACCGCCGCGGCCTGGTGCGCCGAGGCGCGCTGCTCGACGACGAGACCGCGCTGCACCCAGGCGCCGCCGAGCGCCATCACGAGCAGAAGCAGCAGGGTGACGCCGAGGGCAGCGGCGCCGCGGTGCCGGCCGGGACACGTCTGCGCGCGGCAGCGGCTCATCCCGCGACGGTTCGGCTGCGTCGCCGCCGCGGGCGACGTCGTCGCTCCGGCGTCCGACAGGCGATCTGGAAGGTCTGTCATTCAAGCCGCCGGACACGCGCCGATCACGCTGTCGTTGCGCAGGCGAACGCTGCTGCGCAGGCTGCGGACCACGCGCGGATCGGTCGTCGAGCGGGCTGTCAGCTCGAACGACACGCGTTGCACCCGCTGGCGCGGCGGGCAGGCGGCGTCCGGCACGGCCGGACACGGCGCCACGCAGCTGCCACCGAGCGGAACGTCCTCGGCGGTCGCGGCCACGTCGAAGCCGGTCACCGTCATCGACGTCGGATCGGTGAGCGCCTGCCAGTTGCCGTTGCCGAGCTGCAATTCGATGGCACCGGTGCGCAGCCGATAGCCGAACTGTTCGGTGCTGTCGACGATGTCGTTCTCGACCGCGTCGCGCGAGTAGCGTAGTGCGAGCGTCCGCGCCACGACCGGTGTCGACGCCGCATACGGATTGCTGGCGGGCGCGAGCGCCGCGCCCGGCTGCCAGACTCCCGTGTCGGCACGGCCCCAGAAGCCGGCGCGGCGCAGATCGCGGGCGATCAGGTCGGCGGTGGCGCGAAGGTCCTGCACCAGCCGCAGCTCCTGCGTCAGCGCCCGGGCGTCGCGAAGCTGGCTCGCGAGCAACGTGGTGGCGACGGCGACGACGAAGAGCCCGAGCGCGAGCCCGATCATCAGTTCGACGAGCGAGACGCCGCGGCTCCGGCGTGGACGACGGACGGGCGGTCGCGCCATGTCACAGTCCCCAGCAGCGCCGGTTGGCAGCCGCGTCGTTGGCGGTGCTCGCGTCGGTGCCGGACGCGCGTTCGACATCGGCGCCGACCGTCGTCAACTTGAGGTGCCGGCAGCGGGCGTCGCCGCTCTGGGTGCCGGTCGCCGATGCGATGACCGCGTAGCCGTCGCCGGCCGGGTCGGAGATCCGCAGCAGGTAGTACCCGGCGCTCGACGCGCTCGCGACGCCGATCTCGGCCAGGCTGCCGTAGCGGTCGCTGTTGGCGCGCCAGCGCGACTGGGCGAGCTGCACCTGCAGGATCGCGGCGATGCCGTCGACCCGCCGCGCCTGTTGCAGATGGCTCTTGAACGACGGCACGACGACGAGCGCGAGCACCGCGGCGATCGCGACGGTCACCAGCGTCTCGATCAAGGTGAAGCCGGGCGCGGCGCGTCGGCGGCGGAAGACGGCTTTCATCTTCGCGCTGCTCAGCACGGGCGGTAGCCGGCGACCTTGCCGTCCGGCGTGCAGGACCGGACCCGGCCGAGCACGTTGACGACGTGGCGGATCTCGCGGCCGTCGGCGCCGAGCACGCGCAGCGTCGCGGTCGGCGTGACGGTGCCGTGCAGCGGGTCGAACAGCAGGGAGCGCACGTTGGCGGAGATCGCGACCCGGTCGGCGAGCGGCACGAGCGTCGTTTTCAGCGCCGTGCCCAGGCCGTGGCACCGCGCCACGCCGCCGTCGTCGCAGCGGCAATCGGCGGCGTCACCGGTGTGCAGCAGATAGCAGCTGCCCGAGGGCGTCTGCGACAGGGTCAGGCGCAACGGCTCGTTGCGCGCGATGGCTTCGACGCGGACGAGCTGCAGGTCGGCGCCGAGCTGACCGGCCGTACCGCCGAGCCGGCGTCCGTCGATCAGCGTCTGCAGGCCGGGCAGCGCGGTCGCCGCGACGACCGCGAGCACGGCGGCGACGATGCAAAGCTCGATCAAGGTGACGCCGCGTTGGCGGCGGCGAGGGGACGTGTGCGAGGTCATGTGCGTGCGGCAGGACGGGATGCCGCACTCTAGGAACTCCCGCCGTCCGCCGCGCCCCCGGCAAGGACGACGAGGCGCGTCTCCGAAGTGGGCCCCCGTCGCCCACCCCCGGGCGGGGGCACCCGTCAGATGTCCCGGATCAGCTGACGGAATTCGTCGACATCCTCGAAGCTGCGATAGACGGAGGCGAAGCGCACGTAGGCGACCTTGTCGATGCGCTTCAGCTCGCGCATCACGAGTTCGCCGAGGCGCGTCGACGGCACCTCGCGGGCGCCGCTGTTGAGCAGCTTCTCCTGGATGCGTTCCATCGCGGCGTCGATCTGCTCGACGCTGACCGGCCGCTTGCGCAGCGCGAGCGTCATCGAGGCGTGGATCTTGTCGGCAGCGAAATCCTCGCGCGTGCCGTCCTTCTTGACGACGGCCGGCAGCGCGATCTCGGGGCGTTCGTAGGTCGTGAAGCGCTTGTCGCAACTCTGGCAGCGGCGCCGCCGCCGCACCACGCCGCCTTCGCCGAGGTCACGCGTCTCGACGACCTGCGTGTCCTCGTGGCTGCAGAAGGGGCAGCGCATCGGCTCGCGCGATCAGGCCCGGCGCCGTTCGCTCGTCGGCGTCACCGGTACACCGGGAAGCGGCGCGTCAGCGTCGCCACCTGTTCACGCACGTTGGCGGCGACGGCCGCGTCGTCCGGACTGTCGAGGATGTCGGCGATAAGATGCGCGGTCTGCCGCGTCTCGTCGACGCCGAAGCCGCGTGTGGTCAGCGCCGGCGTGCCGAGGCGGATGCCGCTCGTGACCATCGGCTTTTCCGGGTCGTTCGGAATGCCATTCTTGTTGCAGGTCATGTGCGCCGCGCCGAGCAATGCTTCGGCCTGCTTGCCGGTCAGCCGCTTCGGCCGCAGGTCGACGAGCATGACGTGCGATTCGGTGCGGCCGCTGACGATCCGCAGGCCACGTTCGATGAGCGTCTCGGCGAGCACGACGGCGTTGGCGACCACCTGCCGCTGATAGTCCTTGAACGCCGGTTGCAGCGCTTCCTGGAACGCGACCGCCTTCGCCGCGATCACGTGCATCAGCGGGCCGCCCTGGATGCCGGGGAAGATCGCACTGTTGATCTTCTTGGCGATCGCCTCGTCGCGCATCAGCACGATGCCGCCGCGCGGCCCGCGCAGGCTCTTGTGCGTGGTCGAGGTGACGACGTCGGCGTGCGGCACCGGGTTCGGGTAGACGCCGGCGGCGACTAGCCCGGCGTAGTGCGCCATGTCGACCATGAAGATCGCGCCGACCGCCTTCGCGACGCGCGCGAAGCGTTCGAAGTCGATGCGCAGGCTGTACGCCGAGGCGCCGGCGATGATGAGTTTCGGCTTGCGTTCGTGAGCGAGGCGCTCGACCGCGTCGTAGTCGATCTCCTCGGCGGCGGTCAGGCCGTAGCTCACCACGTCGAACCACTTGCCGCTCATGTTGAGCGGCATGCCGTGGGTCAGGTGGCCGCCTTCGGCGAGGCTCATGCCCATGATGGTGTCGCCGGGATTCAGCAGTCCGAAGAACACTGCCTGGTTGGCCTGCGAGCCAGAGTTCGCCTGCACGTTCGCGAACGGCGCGCCGAACAGCGTCTTCGCGCGCGCGATCGCGAGCTGCTCGGCGATGTCGACAAACTCGCAGCCGCCGTAGTAACGCTTGCCCGGGTAGCCCTCGGCGTACTTGTTGGTGAGCTGGCTGCCCTGCGCCGCCATGACCGCGGGCGAGGCGTAGTTTTCCGACGCGATCAGCTCGATGTGCTCTTCCTGGCGACGGTTCTCGTGCTGGATGGCCGACCAGAGCTCGGGGTCGATGTCGGCGATGGTGGAACGGTTGCGATCGAACATGCGGCAGTCTTCCGGCAAAGAAGGCCCCGCGAGGCACGCACCCGGCACTGTCGACGGGTGCAGCGGCTCGGGGCTGCCCAGGCGAACGGCTGTTCGGCGCGCCGTGCGGCGGCCGACCGCGCTTCCCGGTGGTGGTCCACCTCGGGCCTCGGCCGACATGCGCGTCGGGACGAAGCCGCATCGCCAGTCGCGCGGCGCCAAGAGTGTAGCGGCAGCGTTCTCCGGCCGGGCCGGGCGCCGCGTCGCGCGGTCAGCGCAGCAGGGCGATCTGTTCGGACGGCGGGCCGGCCTGATCGTCGGCGATGGCCGGCGCGGCCGGCGCGGGCTCGGGCTTCGGCACGGGCGTCGCCGTCACGACGGGCGGACGCACCGGCACCGATTTGCCGCCGACGACCTGGCGCAACGAGTTCTGCTCGCTCAGCACCTTGCCGGCATAGCCGCCGTCCTCGGCCTGGTTGCCGGCACCGACGTAGTAGCGCAGGCCCGCTTCCAGGCTGCCCGCACGCGAGATGCACTCCTTCAACACCTCGACGCCGACGCGCAGATTGGTGACCGGGTCGAAGGCGGCGTGCTTGCCGCCGAACGCGTCGTACTTGGCGTTGTGCACGCTCGTCATGACCTGCATCAGGCCCTGCGCGCCGACCGCGCTTTGGGCGAACGGGTTGAAACTCGACTCGACCGCCATGATCGCAAGGATGAGCGTCGGATCCAGCCCGGACCTGGAGCCTGCCTGCCAGGCTTCCTTGACGAGCGCGCCCACCGGCTCGGGCGCCACCCGATAGCGGCGCGCGAGCCACTGCGCGACGGCTGTCTGCGGCCGGCTGAGCTGCTTCATGTCGAAGGCCGGCGCGGGCGCGGCCGCCACTGGCTCCGTCGCGTCGGCTTTGGCCGGTGTCGCAACCACGACCGCGATCGGTGGTGTCCGAGCCTGGAGCCGCGTCTGCAGCCAGTCGAGCGCTTTCACTTCTGCCTCGTGCCGCATGTCGGCGCGACCTGCCGCGAAGATCGCGAGCGCCGCGAGCAGCATGCCGAGCAGCGCCAGCGTGTTGTGCGTCACCTCGAGCAGACCGTGGCCCACGTCGCGCATGAAGACCGACGCCGACTCCGTTACGCCATTCCACACACGGCCTGTCGACCGCCAACGCTGGCCTGTAGCCATTTCCACTCCTCGGCGCCCATCCGCTCTGCGGCCTGGCCGGGGCCGGGTCAACGAGCGCTGGCGATAATCATTTGCCGCAGTCTCCGAGGACAGACGCTCGGAACCAGACCGGGCAATCGACCCACCCGCCAGACGCTCCGCTTGGAGCTTCGAACGCGGATCGGTCTGCGAGGGCGGAATCTATCAACCGCGTTCATAACCAGTCAAGACTATCTCCAGGCAATTCGATAACCAAAAAGTATGAAGTACCGTGATTTGCGAGAGTTCATGTCCGGCCTGGAAGCGATCGGCGAGCTGCGTCGCGTGCCCGAAGCGGTATCGCCGGCACTCGAGATCACCGCGGTCAGCGATGCGGTCCTGCGAAGCGGTGGGCCGGCGCTCTGGTTCCTGCAGCCTGCCCGCCATCGCGTGACGGCGCTCACCAATTTGTTCGGCACGCCGCGCCGCGTCGCGCTCGGCATGGGAGCCGACTCGGTCGCCGATCTGCGCGACGTCGGTCGGCTGCTCGCGAGCCTCAAGGAGCCATCGCCGCCGAAGGGCCTGAAGGACGCCGGGCGGCTGCTGCAGATGGGCAAGGCGCTCTGGGACATGAAACCCTCGGTCGTGCGACGCGCCGCATGTCAGGAGGTCGTCGTCGAGCGGGACGACATCGATCTCGCCGCTCTGCCGGTGCAGACCTGCTGGCCGGGCGACGCCGGTCCGCTGATCACCTGGGGCCTTGTCGTGACGCGCGGCCCCCAGGGGAGGCCCGAGGCGCGAAGCCGCCAGAACCTCGGCATCTACAGGCAGCAGGTGATCGGCCGGCGCCAGGTCATCATGCGCTGGCTCGCGCACCGCGGCGGCGCGCTCGACTTCCGCGACTTCGCGATGTCCCGCCCCGGCGAGCCGTTTCCGATCGCCGTCGCGCTCGGCGCCGATCCGGCGACGATCCTCGGCGCCGTGACCCCGGTTCCCGACACGTTGTCCGAATACCAGTTCGCCGGCCTGCTGCGGGGCAGCCGCTCGGAGGTCGCCGACACGTCGGTCGGCGATGCGGGCGTGATGCTGCAGGTGCCGGCGAGCGCCGAATTCGTGCTGGAAGGCCACGTGCCGGTCGCCGCGAAGGGCTTCAGCGGGCAGAGCGAACACGGCGTCGCGATGAAGGAGGTCAACGGCCATCTGCACGCGCTCGAAGGCCCGTTCGGCGACCACACCGGCTACTACAACGAACAGGACTGGTTTCCTGTCGTCGAGTTGTCGCGACTGACCCATCGCAGCGACCCGATCTACCACTCGACCTATACCGGCAAGCCGCCCGACGAGCCGGCGATCCTCGGCGTGGCGCTGAACGAGGTGTTCGTGCCGATCCTGCAGAAGCAGTTTCCGGAGATCGAGGACTTCTACCTGCCGCCCGAAGGCTGCAGCTACCGGATGGCGATCGTCAGCATCCGAAAGAGCTACCCCGGACACGCCAAGCGGCTGATGTTCGGCATCTGGAGCTTCCTGCGCCAGTTCATGTACACGAAGTTCATCGTCGTCACCGATGCGGACGTCGACATCCGCGACTGGAAGGAGGTGGTCTGGGCGATCACGACGCGCATGGACCCGGTGCGCGACACGCTGCTGGCCGAGAACACGCCGATCGACTATCTCGATTTCGCGTCGCCGGTCAGCGGGCTCGGCGGCAAGATGGGCCTCGACGCGACCAACAAGTGGCCGGGCGAGACGGCGCGCGAATGGGGCACGCCGATCGCGATGGATCCGGCGGTCCGGGCCCGGGTCGCGACGCTCGTCGACGCGCTCGTCGCGCCCGCGCGTCCCGCTTGAAATCCGCGCTCAGCTCGCCTATCTTTGGTTGGCCTGCATGCCAGGCACCCAAAGCGGCGCAGTCACTGCGCTGTTGAAGCCCCGGACCGAATGCCTCCGTAGCTTCGTATGGTGGCGATGCCACCCGCCCCTCCGTCCGCAAGGTCGGAGGGGTTCGCTCGAAGGCGGCCGAAGACGGCTGCCGAGGCGGCGGTCTACCTCGACGGCTTGCGCTGGCCGGACGGCGCGGGTGGAGCCGATGTCGCTGCTGCAGACGACTCCGGCGCGTTCGACGCAGTTGCGGACGAGCCGGTCTTCAAGCCCTCCGACATCCCGATCAGCACGCCGCTGACCAGCGCCGAGTAGCCGTCGAGCATCGCCTGCGCTGCCTTCGCGCTGGCAGCGCGGGTGTCGCGCAGAGCGGTCTGCGCCTGGCCCATCAGCTGCTCGACGCTCTGCGTCGCCTGCGCACCGGTTTCGGTACCGCGGCTCTTCATCGTCCCGAGCACGTGTTCCCAAGGGCCTTGCAGCGGGCCCGTCGCGGTCTTCGCCGCCTGCGTGACCGTCGCGAAGAACATGTCCTCCATCTTCTCGAGGTTGTCGAGCGCGTTCTTCAAAGGCTTCTGCTGGAGGTCGGTCCCCTGGGTGACGAATTGCTGCAACGCCCGACGGTTCGCTTCGACGGCCTGCAGCAACGCCGCGTCCATCCCGGCGAAAGCCTTCTGAAGCATCAGTTCGACGTCGAGCGGGCTCGAGACGTTCTGCGCCGCGCCGGCGGACGTCGCCTGCGTGACGCTCTTCAGCACCTTCTTGATGTTGTCCATCGTCAGCTCGCGCCCCTGCAGGGCCTTCAGCGTCGCGTCGTGGACCGCATGCCGCAGCGTCTCGCCCTGTTTGGCGCTCGCTCGTGCGAACGTGGCGATGAGGGCGTCCTGGTCGATGCCGGCCTTGATCATGGGTCGTGTCTCCGGTTGTCTTCGTGCGGGTCGCGTCGCGGCGGCGTCACTGCATGTGCTGGCCGCCGTTGATGGCGATGTTGGCACCGGTCACGAATGCCGCTTCTTCGGAGGCGAGGTAGATCACCAGTCCCGCGACCTCTTCCGGCTTGCCGAGGCGCCCGACCGGAATCTGCGGCAGGATCTTGCTGTTGAGCACGTCGGCCGGGATCGCGGTGACCATCTTCGTTCCGATGTAGCCCGGCGAGATGGTGTTGACCGTGACGCCCTTTTTCGCGACCTCGAGCGCCAGCGCCTTGGTGAAGCCGTGGACGCCGGCCTTGGCCGCCGAGTAGTTGGTCTGCCCGAATGCACCCTTGGAGCCGTTGACCGACGAGACGTTGATGATCCGCCCCCAGTTGCGCTCGACCATGCCGTCGGCGACCTGCTTGGTCATGTTGAAGAGGCTGTCGAGATTGGTGCGCATCACCGCGTCCCAGTTGACCTTGTCCATCTTCTTGAACGTCATGTCGCGCGTGATCCCGGCGTTGTTCACGAGGATGTCGATGGCGCCCGTTTTCGACTGGATCTCCGCGACGGCATGGGCGCAGGAGTCGATGTCGGCGACATCGCAACCGACCGCGAGCATCTCGTAGCCGCGATCCTTCATCTCGTCGAGCCACTCCTGGTACCTGGTGTTGCCGGGCGAGTAGGTCACGACGACCTTGTAGCCGGCATCGACCATCTTCGTGGAGATCGTCTCGCCAAGGCCGCCCATGCCGCCGGTCACGAGGACAACGCGTTGCTGAGTGCTCATGTGTTCGCTCCTGTCAGTGTCGTCAACGGGGCAGGAGGCCGGCGCGCCGGCCCTCACCGCCCGGCATGCGCGCCTCGGTCTCGTCGAATTCGACCTGCGGCGCTTCCGACTCGATCCGGGTGGGGTTGTCGAGCTCGCGGAGCAGGCGCGCCTGGTCGAGGTCGCCGGTCGCGCGCGCCACGACGATCGTCGCGACGCCATTGCCGATCAGGTTGGTCAGCGCACGGGCCTCGGACATGAAGCGGTCGATGCCGAGGATCAGCGCCAGGCCGGCGACCGGAACGTGGCCGACCGCAGAAAGCGTCGCCGCGAGGACGATGAAGCCGCTGCCCGTCACGCCCGCAGCGCCCTTGGACGTCAGCAGCAGCACGAGCAGCAGCGTGATCTGCTGCGTGACCGTCATCGGCGTGTTGGTCGCCTGGGCGATGAAGACCGCCGCCATCGTCAGGTAGATCGACGTCCCGTCGAGGTTGAAGGAGTAACCCGTCGGAATCACGAGACCGACGACCGACTTCTTGGCGCCCAGGTTCTCCATCTTCAGCATCATGGCCGGCAGCGCCGCCTCGCTCGACGACGTGCCGAGCACGATCAGCAGTTCTTCCTTGATGTACTTGATGAACTTCCAGATCGAGAAGCCGTTGACGCGCGAGATGGCGCCGAGCACGACGAAGATGAACACGAGGCAGGTGACGTAGAACGTCGCCATCAATGCGCCGAGCTGCACCAGCGAGCCGACGCCGTACTTGCCGATCGTGAACGCCATCGCGCCGAACGCCCCGATGGGCGCCACCTTCATGATGTAGCCGACGATGCCGAACAGAACGTGCGACAGTTTCTCGATGCAGTCGAACACGAGCGTGCCGCGGCCGCCGAAGCGATGCAGGGCGAAGCCGAACAGCACTGCGAACAACAGCACCTGGAGGATTTCGCCCTTGGCGAACGCGTCGACCACGGTGCCGGGAATGATGTTGAGCAGGAAGTCGGTCGTCGACGTCATCTTGCCCGGCCCGGTGTAGGCGGCGATATTCCTGGTGTCGAGCGTCGTCGGGTCGACGTTCATGCCCGTGCCGGGGTGCACGAGGTTGACGATCACCAGCCCGACGATCAGCGCGACGGAGCTGACGATCTCGAAGTAGAGCAGCGCCAGACCGCCGGTCTTGCCGACCTTCTTCATGTCTTCCATGCCGGCGATGCCGACGACCACCGTGCAGAAGATGATCGGCGCGATGATCATCTTGATCAGCTTGATGAAGCCGTCGCCGAGCGGCTTCATCG
>CAXUDL010000009.1:0-128763 GCA_964249855.1 uncultured Rhizobacter sp.
GAATTCTTGGGGTGGCTGATGGGACTCGAACCCACGACAACAGGAATCACAATCCTGGACTCTACCAACTGAGCTACAGCCACCGCAGAGCCGGCGAGTATAGCGGATCGACCCCCCGACTCAGCCGCCGCTGCCGGCGCTCGCGGCGAGCGCTGCCGGCTTGAGCTCGACCTTGAAGCGCGTCTTCAGCGCGTCGTAGTACGCCTGCGATTCGGCGTCCGCCCAGGCCTGCGCGTACTGCGCCTGCGCCTTGGTCGCATCGCCCGCGACCGGGTCGCGACCGAGGACCTTGTCGATCCGCGCGACCGCGTAGCCCTGTGCACCCAGGTCGACGCCGACGACCACGGGCAGCGTTGCGACCGGCGCCTTCAACACCGCGTCGAGCAGCGGCTGCGGCAGCTCGCGCGGCGTCGCCCGCGAGACGACGAGCGGCGGCACGTCCATCGTCGCGCCCGGCGTCGCGCGCAGCGCCGCCAGGCGTTCTTCGCCGAGCGTCTTCGCGCGCGCCGCTGCCTGCTGCCCGACCAGCCGTTCGCGGACGCGCGGCTTGACGTCGTCGAGCGGCAGCAGGCGCGCGGGCACGTGCGCGAGCACGCGGCCCGATGCGAGCTGGCCCGGCGCGAGCTCGACCGCCTCGGTATTGCGCTTGCTCTTGATCGCCTCGCCAGCGAAGAGCGCGTCCAGGAATTTGGCGTTGGCGAGCGGCCCGGTGACGCCGGGCGCCGGCGGCCGCTGCACCTTGTCGGCCTTCTGCAGCACGAGCTTCCACTTGTCGAGCACCGGCTTGAGGCTCTCCGGCTGTTCGTAGACGAGGTTGGTGAAGTCGACCGCGGCATCGGCGAAGAGCTTCTGCGCACGCTGCGTCCTGAGCTCCGATTCGATCTGCCCGCGCACGGCGTCGAACGGCTGCTTGTCGCCGCCCTTGACCGCGGCCAACTGGATGACGTGGTAGCCGAAGTCGCTCTCGACGACGTCGCTGATCGCACCCGGCTTGAGCGCGAACGCGGCGTCCTCGAAGGGCTTGACCATCGCGCCGCGGGCGAAGAAGTCGAGGTCGCCGCCCTTGGCGGCAGAACCGGGGTCGTCGGAATTCTTGCGCGCCACGTCGGCGAAGCTCGACGGGTTCTTCCGCACCTCGGCGAGCAGCGCTTCGGCCTTGGCCCTGGCCTTCGCACGCACGTCGGCCGGCGCGCCCTTGTCGGCCTTCACGAGGATGTGGCTCGCGCGCCGCTCCTCCGGCACGCTGTAGCGCGCCTCGGCGGCCGCGTAGGCGCTGCGCAGCTCGTCCTCCGGGATCGTGATGCCTTTCTTGAGCGTCTCGATGTCGAGCACGACGTATTCGATCGACTCCTGCTCCGGCGCCTGGAACAGCGCCGCGTTCGCCGGGTCGTTGTAGAACGTCGCGATCTGCGCGTCGGACGGATCGACCTTGTCGAGCAGCGCCTTCGCGTCGAAACGCTGGACGCGCACCTCGCGCTGCTGGAACAGCGCGTCGAGCGCTTCCGACGTCGCCGCGAGCGGCGCGATCGCGGTGTTGCCGATGCCGCCCAACACCTGACGCAGGCTCATGTCCTGCCGCAGCCGCTGCGCGAAGACGTCGGACGTCATGCCGAGCCCGGCGAGCGCCTCCTTGCTGACCGCGCCGTCCGGGCCGCGGAACTGCGCGTACTGCGGGTCGGTCGCGAACAGGCGCTTCAAGCGCTCGTCGGGCGTGGTCAGGCCGAGCTTGTCGGCGGCGGCGAGCATGACCCGCTGGCGCACGACGACGTCGAGCGACTGCCGGCGCATCTCGGGCGTGTCGAACATCTTCGCATCGACGTTGGGCATCTGCCGGCGGATGCGGTCGACCTGGTCGCGCCGCGCAGCTTCCCATTCGGCGCGGCTGATCTTCTCGCCCGCGACCTTCGCGACGGTCGCGTTGTCGTCGGTGACGAAGCCGGTGTAGCTCTGGATTCCGAAGAAGACGAACGACGGGAAGATCAGCAGCACCAGCAGGAACTGCAGCACGCGCATGTGCTTGCGAAAGAAATCGAACATCGGACAACCTCGGGACTGCGTCGGCCGGCGTGCGGGACGACCGGCCGTCGGTGCGGACGGCGTGCCGGCCCCGAACGTGTCGGCCGGCCGGCCGTCGGCTGTATGGAAGCGGCGGGCGACGAGGCGACAGCCTCCGCCTCGGGCGCGAGAGGCCGCGATTCTAGATCACACGCAGCAGGCACCCGGGCCGCGCGCGGCACGATCGGTGGTGGGTGCTGAGGGGCTCGAACCCCCGACCTACGCCTTGTAAGGGCGCCGCTCTACCAGCTGAGCTAAGCACCCGATCGTCGCGTCGCGGCGCTGCCGCGCGCTCCATCTCGCCAATCAGTTCAGCGCGTCCTTCAAGGCCTTGCCGGGCCGGAACTTCGGGATCTTCGCCGCCTTGATCTTGATCGCCGCGCCGGTGCGCGGATTGCGGCCGCTGCGCGCCGCGCGCTTGCCGACGCTGAAGGTGCCGAAGCCGACGAGCGAGACGGAGTTGTTCTTCTTCAGAGTCGTCTTGACCCCGCCGATCACGGCCTCCAGCGCGCGCGCCGCAGCGGCCTTCGAGATGTCCGCCTGCTTGGCGATGTGCTCGATCAACTCGGTCTTGTTCACGGAAAAGCCCCTTCGGCGGATGGTCTGGTGGTCATGCGGGATCCGGGGCTGCGCGCTGCGGACACGGCCTGACTCTGTTCTCGGCGGACGCTCGACCCGTGTGCTCGGTCCCTCGAGCAGGCGCTGCGGCTCGAACGATTACAGCCGCGGCCCGCCTTCGCTGTCAAGCGCGCCAAGGGCCGGTCGGCGGACCGTTCGCGGGGCTCCGCGGGCTTCAGGCGGCGCCCGGTCCCGGCGTCGCTGCGGGCACGCGCACCACGAGCGCGACTCCGATCGCGGTGAGCGCGAGGCCCGCGGCCATCGAGAGGGTGAACGCCTCTCCGAACAGCAGCCAGGCCATCAGAGCGGTGCAGGGCGGGACGAGATAGAGCAGGCTCGTGACCGCGGTCGCTTCGCCGCGCTGGAGGAGCAGATAGAAGAGCGAACTGCCACCGAGCGTGAGTGCGAGCACAGACCACGCGAGCGCGCCGACGACCTCGGGCTGCCAGTCGATCGTCCCGTGTTCGAGCAGCGCGACGGGCAGGCTCACGATGAGCGCGGCCACGAGCTGCACGAGGCCGGCGGTGCGCAGGTCGCAGGGCGCGACGAAGCGCTTCTGGTAGAGCGTGCCGGCGGTGATCGAGAGCAGCGCGAAGATCGCCATCGACAGGTTCCAGATGCCGATCTCGCCGCCCGCGAGCTTGTGCTCGACGACGAGCAGGAGTCCGGCGAAGCCGAAGACGAGCCCGGCCCATTGACGCCGCGACACGCCGGGCGCATCGCCGTCGGCGACGGCTGCGGTCCAGAGCGCCGTCAGCACCGGCTGCAGGCCGACGAGCAAGGCGACGGTGCCAGCGCCCAGACCCGCCTTGACGGCAGTCCACACGCCGCCGAGGTAGCCGGCCTGCACCAGCACGCCGACGACCGCCAGATGCGCCCACTGCGCGCGCCCGACCGGCCAGCGCGGCCGCGCCACCGCGATCCAGCCGGCGAAGCAGCCGACCGAGAGGGCGTAGCGCAAGGACAGGAAACCCAGCGCCGGCGCGTGCGGCATCGCGAAGCGCGCGACGATGAAGCCGGTGCTCCAGATCAGCACGAAGACCCATGGCATCGCACGCAGCGCGCGAGCCGGCCGGGAGCCGGCGGCTGCGGCGCTAACGCGCATTGGCACGGATCTCGGGAATCGCCTTCTTGAGGTAGTAGGCCATCGACCAGATCGTCAGCACCGCCGATGCGTACACCAGCAGCGTGCCCCACCAGCGCGTGTCGACGACGCCGAACAGCCGGCCGTCGAACAGCAGGAACGGGATCGCGACCATCTGCACCGTCGTCTTGATCTTGCCCACCATGTGGACTGCGACGCTCCGCGACGCGCCGATCTGCGCCATCCATTCGCGCAGCGCCGAGATCGCGATCTCGCGGCCGATGATGACGAGCGCGACGAGGCTCTGCACCCGTGCGAGCTCGACGAGCACGAGCAGCGCGGCGCAGACGAGGATCTTGTCGGCGACCGGATCGAGGAACGCGCCGAACGACGAGGTCATGTTGAGCCGCCGCGCGAGATAGCCGTCGGCCCAGTCGGTCAGCGCGAAGACGATGAAGAGCGTCGTCGCGATGAGGTTCTTCTGCGGCTCGGCGAGCGAGAGATGGAACACGCCGACGATCAGCGGGATCGCGACGATGCGCGCCCACGTCAGCAGTGTCGGAAGATTGAAGAACATGGGGGCATTGTCACAGGGCCGGGCGCCGCCGACGCCGACGCCGAAGCCGCGGCAAGCGGAAGCAGCGGCAGCTGCCGCCGACACCCTGCAGGGCGGTCACTCGTCGAGCGTGCGCGGCTTGAACTTGCGCGCGTCGTCGAAGAGGAAGGTCTCGGTGAAGCGCCATGGCCGCGGCAGCTTCGAGACGTCGCCGAACGGCGCGGCGCGGTGGACCGCGGCGATCGCCATCGCGCTCGTGTCCTTGGCCTGGCGCGGCGCGCGCAGCAGCACGATCCGGGCGACGCTGCCATCGCGCTTCAACTCGATCTCGAGCACCGGGATGGCGAGCAACGGTTCCGGCACCTTGCCGAGATAGGTGCCGTCCGGATTGGCGTCGACGATGCGCTGCGCGGCCTGCCGGCGCACGTCGTTCCAGTTCGCGACCGGCCGGGGCGGCGGCAGCGGCAACGCGGTGGGGCGGGTCGCGTGGCGGCGCGGCGGCACGGAGGCCGGTGCCTCGCCTTGCGCCAGGGGCGGCGTCGGGCCGCTCGGCGAGACCTGTTGGGCGACCCGGCCCGCCGCGGGGGCGGACGGCGTCGGCGTCGGCGTCGGCGTCGGCGAGCAACCCGCGAGCACCAGCAGCAGCCCGGGGCCGATCAGGCCCGCGCCGACGCGCCGATCAGTGCAGCGCACGGTAGATTTCCTCCGCCAGCTCGCGCGAGATGCCGTCGACCGTCGACAGGTCCTCGACGCTCGCATGGCCGACACCGCGCACGCCGCCGAAGCGCTGCAGCAGCCGGGCGCGCTTGCGCGGACCGACGCCGGCGATGTCCTCGAGGCGGCTCGCGCCGGTGCGCACGCTCGCGCGCCGCGCCCGCATGCCGGTGATCGCGAAGCGATGCGCCTCGTCGCGGATCTGCGCGACGAGCATCAGCGCCGCCGAGTCGCGGCCGAGCGTGACCTTGGCGCGGCCGTCGGCGAAGACGAGCTCCTCGAGGCCGACCTTCCGGCCCTCGCCCTTCTCGACGCCGACGATGCGGCCGAGGTCGATGCCGAGCTCCTCGAACACCTCGCGCGCCATGCTGACCTGGCCGCGGCCGCCGTCGACGAGCACCAGGTCGGGCAACCGAGCCGTGCTGCCGGCCTCGTTGCGGCCGATCGCTTCCATCAGCTTGCCGTAGCGCCGCATCAGCACCTGGCGCATGGCGGCGTAGTCGTCGCCGCCGGTGATGCCATCGATGTTGTAGCGGCGGTACTGCGCGCTCTGCATCTTGTGGCCTTCGAAGACGACGCACGAGGCCTGCGTCGACTCGCCTGCGGTGTGGCTGATGTCGAAGCACTCGATGCGGAAGCGGTCGAGCTCGTCGATCGCGAGGTCGAGCGCGTCGACCAGCGCGCGGGTGCGGGCCTGCTGCGAGCCTTCCTCGGCGAGCAGCTGCGCGAGCTTGAGCTGCGCACCCTTGATGCACATGTCGAGCCACGCGCGCCGCGGCTCGCGCGGCTGCGTTTGCACCGTCACCTTCAGGCCGCTCTGCAGCGCGAGCGCGTCGACGAGCGTCTTGTCGACCGGATGGCTCAGCACCAGCAGCGGCGGCATGCCGCCGTCGAGATAGTGCTGCGCGACGAAGGCCTCGAGCACCTGCACCTCGGCGCTCGCGCGGCTCGGCGCGACCGCGGCCTCGTCGGCGTCATCGTCGAGGTCGAACGCCTCCTCGACGTGCTTGGGGAAGTAGGGCCGGTCGCCGAGATGCCGGCCGCCGCGGACCATCGCGAGGTTGACGCAGGCACGGCCGCCCTCGACACGCACGGCGAGCACGTCGGCATCCTTGGTCGTCACGCCGGAGTTGTCCTCGACCGCCTGCTGGTGCAGCACACGCGACAAGGCACCGAGCTGGTTGCGGATCTCGGCCGCCTGCTCGAACTGCAGCGCCTCGGCGTGCGCCATCATCTGCGCCTGCAGCAGGTCCATCAGCTCCTGCTGTTCGCCTTCGAGGAAGCGCTCGGCGTTCTCGACGTTGCGCGCGTAGTCGGCGGCGTCGATCAGGTGCACGCACGGACCCGAGCAGCGCTTGATCTGGTGCAGCAGGCACGGCCGCGTGCGGTTGTTGAAGACCGTGTCCTCGCAGGTCCGCAGGCGGAACACCTTCTGCAGCAGCTGGATCGATTCCTTCACCGCCCAGGCGCTCGGGAACGGGCCGAAGTAGCGGTGCTTCCTGTCGACCGAGCCGCGGTAGTAGGCGACGCGCGGGAAGTTCGCGGCCGCCGCCGGTCCGTCGAGCGGCTTGCCGCCGGTGATCTTGAGGTAGGGGTAGCTCTTGTCGTCGCGGAACAGGATGTTGTAGCGGGGCGCGAGCGTCTTGATGAGGTTGTTCTCGAGGAGCAGCGCCTCGGCCTCCGAGCGCACGACCGTCGTCTCGAGCCGCGCGATCTTCGTGATCATGTGGCCGATGCGCGTGCCGCCGTGACTCTTCTGGAAGTAGCTCGAGACGCGGCGCTTCAGGTCGCGCGCCTTGCCGACGTAGAGCACCTGGCCGCTCGCGTCGAAATAGCGGTAGACGCCGGGCAGGCCGGGCAGCGCCGCGACGTCGGCGAGCAGGCGTTCGCGCGCCGCCGAGGCGTCGGTCTCGCCGGTGGGAACTTCGGATTCGGACATCGCCGACGATTGTGCCGCGAGGCCATCGACGGCCGCCCTGGACAATCCCGACATGGACGCGCCGGTGTGGGACCTCTACTGCCGCGTCGTCGACAACCTCGGCGACATCGGCGTCTGCTGGCGGCTCGCCGTCGACCTGGGCAGCCGCGGCGTGCGCGTGCGGCTGTGGATCGACGACGCCGCGCCGCTCGCCTGGATGGCGCCGGGCGGGGCGGCGGGCGTCGAGGTGCGGCCCTGGCCGGCGGAGGGCGCGGCTGCCGAGCACGGCGACGTCGTCGTCGAGGCGTTCGGCTGCGAGCTGCCTCCCGCGGTCGTCGCGCGGATGGCGGCTGCGCCGCGGCCGGTCGTCTGGATCGACCTCGAATACCTGACGGCCGAGGCGCATGCGCAGCGCAGCCACGGCCTCGGCTCGCCGCAGACGCACGGGCCCGGCGCCGGCCTCGTCAGATGGTTCTTCTTTCCCGGCTTCGTCGACGGCACCGGCGGGCTGCTGCGCGAACCGCGGCTGCTCGAGCGCCGCGCCGCGTTCGACCGCACGGCATGGCTCGCGCAGCGCGGCATCCGGCTGCGGCCCGGCGAGCGCGTCGTCAGCGTTTTCAGCTACACGCAACTCGCGTTGCCGGCCTTGATCGATACGCTGGCCAACGCGCCGACGCTGCTGCTGCCGACGCCCGGCTTCGCCGCCGCCGGCGTGGCGCAGGCCCTCGGGCAGCGGCTGCAACGCGGCGACCTGCGCGCGATCGCCCTGTCCTGGCTGACGCAGGCCGACTTCGACGCGCTGCTGTGGTCCTCCGATCTCAACCTCGTCCGCGGCGAGGATTCATTCGTGCGCGCACAGTGGGCCGGTGCGCCATTCGTCTGGCAGGCCTATGTGCAGGACGACGGCGCACACCACGCGAAGGTCGACGCCTTCCTCGCACTGCACCTCGCACACGCAGCGCCCGGACTGCGGGGTGCGATCGAGCGGCTCTGGCGTGCCTGGAACGGCGGCGCTCCGATCGGGTCGGCGCTCGCGTTGCCCGACGCCGCCGGCTGGACGCGCCACTGCGCGCATTGGCGCGAGCGGCTCGCGTGCCACACCGACCTCACGACCCGGCTGCTCGATTTCGCCACCCGGCATGGCTAAAATCATGGGCTTTTCGCAGGGGGCCCGCGATATCGGGGCTGCGCCCCTGCCGCCGTCCCGCCACGGCGTTCACGAACAACGGACACGTCATGAAGACAGCAATGGAATTTCGCGCCGGCAACGTCATCATGCTCGGCAAGGACCCGATGGTCGTGCTGCGCACCGAGTACTCGCGCGGCGGCCGCAATTCGGCGACGGTGCGGATGAAGCTCAAGAGCCTGCTGTCGAACTCGGGGACGGAGGTCGTCTACAAGGCCGACGACAAGCTCGACCAGATCATGCTCGACAAGAAGGAGTGCACCTACTCCTACTTCGCCGACCCGATGTACGCGTTCATGGACGCCGAGTACAACCAGTTCGAGGTCGAGTCGGAGAACATGGGCGACGCGATCCAGTACCTCGAGGACGGCATGCCGGTGGAAGTCGTCTTCTACGACGGCAAGGCGATTTCGGTCGAGCTGCCGACGAGCCTCGTCCGCGAGGTGACCGACACCGAGCCGGCGGTCAAGGGCGACACGTCGGGCAAGGTGATGAAGAACGCGAAGATCGCGACCGGCTTCGAGATCGCGGTGCCGCTCTTCGTGCAGACCGGCGACAAGATCGAGATCGATACCCGCACGCACGAGTACCGCAAGCGCGTCTGACGGCGCGACGCCCGCGGTCGGCAGCACGGGGTCCGCGTCGCGGGCCCCGTTTCGTTCGCCCGACATGCCGTTCGATGTCGATGCCATCCGCGCGCCGTTCCGGATGCGACCCGGCTTGCGGCGCATCGACGCCGGCGTGCCGTCGCTGACGCCGAACGACATCGGCTCGCGACACCTCGCCGCCAAATGTGCCGTGCTGCGCGACCACGGCGACGCCGCACTGCCGGCATTGCAAGGCGTCGACGAGCACGCGGTGCTCCGGGCGCTGTCGACCATGTGCCCGGCCGGTTTGCGCTGCAACCCTGAGGACGGCGCGCTCACCGCGCCGGGCCTCGGTTGGTCGGTCTCCGGTGACGACGTCCACGGTGACGGCCCCGCGGTCCTCGGCGACTGCCTGCACGGCCTGGCGCCGCGCCGGCGCGCTGCCGGCCTCGCGAGTCTCGCGTTCGCCGAGGACCTCGCGGTGCTCGACGGGGCCACGACCCGCGTGCCCTGGCTCGCGGTCTGCCTGCCGTCCGGCTGGTCGCCGGCCGAGGCGCTCGGCCTGCCGCTGGCCCGCATCCACGCGCCGGTCGCCGACCACGCGACGCTCCTCGCCGCCAGCGACGCGCTGGTGCGCCTCGTCACCGCCGGCAGTTGCTGGGAGCGCTTCGTCTGGACCGTGACGCCGCATGCCGCGCTCGACGGCCACCCGCGCCGTCGCGGCACGGCAAGCTGGCCGAACGAGGCGAACGCCGACGCGCTCGCGGGAGCAGCCTTTCTCCGCAGCGAGCGGCAGGCCTTCGTGCCGCTCGCCGGCCGGCCGGGCCACGCGCTCTTCACGATCCACGTCGACGTCGTTCCGCTCGTCGCCGCCGTCGACACGCCCGACCGCGCCCGCCGGCTCCACGACGCGGTCGCCAGCATGAGCGACGCCGTGCTCGCCTACAAGGGCCTGCACCCCGCCCGCGACCGGCTGCTCGACTGGCTCGCCGACCAGGCGCGATGAGAACGGCGCCGATCGTCCCGGCCCGGATCGAGTCGACCGCCGACGGCGTGCCGTGGTCGCCCGACTTCGGCGACGTCTACCACCCGGCGGTCGGCGCCGCGGCGCAGGCCGGCCACGTGTTCCTCGCCGGCAACGAGCTGCCCCGGCGCTGGCAGGGCCGCGACCGCTTCACCATCGTCGAGACCGGCTTCGGCCTCGGCCACAACTTCCTCGCGGCCTGGGCGGCGTGGCGCCGCGATCCGCTGCGCAGCACGCGGCTCGTGTTCGTCTCGGTCGAACTGCATCCGCCGACACGCGAGCAGCTCGCGGCCCAGCCGCGCGACACGGCGTTCGACGACCTCGCACACCAGCTCGTCGACGCGTGGCCGCCGGCGACGCCGAACCTGCACCGCCTGGCGTTCGACGACGCCCGCGTCACGCTCCTGCTCGGCTTCGGCGACGCCGCGGCGCTGTTGCGCGAGATCGACGGCTCCGCCGACGCGTTCTTCCTCGACGGCTTCGCACCGGCGCGCAACCCGGCCCTCTGGAGCGCCGACGTCTGCAAGGCGCTCGCACGGCTGGCGGCGCCCGGCGCCACGCTCGCGACCTGGACGGCGGCGCATGCGGTGCGCGAGCGGCTCGCGGCCGTCGGCTTCGACGTGCGGCTCGGCGCGGGCATCGGCGGCAAGCGCGACATCACGCTCGCGCAGTTCCGGCCGGTGTTCCGTGCGCCGCCGTCGGCGCGCCGGCCAGCGGCCGCAGCGCGCGCAGGCAGGGCGCTGATCGTCGGCGGCGGGCTGGCCGGCGCATCGACCGCCGCTGCGCTCGCCGAACAGGGCTGGCGGTGCACCGTCCTCGAGCAGGCGCCGACGCTCGCCGCGGGCGCATCCGGCAATCCTGCGGGCCTCTTCCACGGCACGCTGCATGCCGACGACGGCGTCCACGCCCGCGTCGTCCGCGCCGCGGCGCTGGCGCTCGTGCCGGTGGTTCGGGCGGCCATCGCGCGCGACGCGGTCGCAGGCGCGGTCTGCGGCCTGCTGCGGCTCGAGCTGCGGATCGATCACGCGGCGATGCGCGCGCTGCTTGCACGTTCGGGCCTGCCGCCGGCGTACGTCGAGGCGCTCGACACCGACGCCGCGTCGGCGCGCGCCGGGCTGTCGCTGCCCTGCCCCGCCTGGCACTATCCGGGCGGCGGCTGGGTCGATCCGGCCGCACTGGTGCGCTCGCGCATCGGCGCGGCGGGCAGCCGGGTCGAGACGCGAATCTCTTTGCCTGTCGGAACCGTGCGGCGCGCACCGTCCGGCGCCTGGCAGGCCGTCGACGTCGACGGCCGCACGATCGACGAGGCCGACACGCTCGTGCTCGCCCACGCCGGCGATGCGCTCGGCCTGCTCGGCGTCGCCGCGTGGCCGCTCGCGCGGGTGCGCGGCCAGCTCAGCGTGTTGCCCCGCGCGGCGTGGCCCGAGCGGCTCGCCGTCGTCGTGCGTCCGGTCGCCGGCGGGGCCTACGTCATCCCGACGTGCGATGGCGTCGTGTTCGGCGCCACCCGCCAGCGGGACGACGCCGATCCGGCGGTGCGCTCGGCCGACCATCTGCAGAATCTGACGCGACTCGAGGCGCTGGTCGGATCGACGCTCGACATCGATGCGGCCGGCTTGTCCGGCCGAACCGCATGGCGCTGCACCGCACCGGATCGGCTGCCGCTGATCGGCCCGGTGCCGGCGCTCGACGTCCTGCGCGGCGAGCGGCCAGTGGACCCGCGCTGGGCGCAGCCGCGCCACGTGCCGCGCGAGCCGGGTCTGTTCGTCTTCACAGCGCTCGGTGCGCGTGGCATCACGCTGTCGGAACTCGGCGCCCGGACGCTCGCGGCGTCGATCGCCGGCGGCGTGGTGCCGCTCGAGTCGGGGCTCGTCGACGCGGTCGATCCCGCGCGGTTCGTCAGCCGCGCAGTGCGGCTCGCGGAGCGAACGTCGACCGGCTGAGGTGAAAGCGCGTCGGCGCGCATGTCGCGTTTTGCACCGCCGGGCGCGAAAGCGTGGCGAGTGCGGGGCGGATACGGTGCGGTCACGCGGCGGGCGACGGCCCGCGCAGCCGGCGAACTGCGGCCGCAGCGCCGCATCGCGCCTTGCGCAGTCAGGTCGCCGGCTGGCCCTGGTTGCCTGCGTCGCCGGCCGCGGCGGTCTGCTGGCCGTCGGCCGCACCGTCGGACACCGGGTCGCCGGCCTTGCGCTCCACCTTCTCCTTCGCCTTCTCTTCCTTCTTCTTCTTCTTGGCCAGCTCGCGCTGGCGTTTCTCGAACGAGTAGTTGGGTTTGGCCATCAGCCGGTGCTCCTGTCAAGCGCCCGAGGTTGGACGAAGCCGGAGGTTACGCGCTTTTGCGACGGGCGTCGGCCGCTCCAAAGGTCAGCGTGACCACGCCGTCCGCCTCGGCGAGCAGGCAGAGATCGGCGCGGTTGCGCGCGAAGATGCCGACGCAGACGACACCCGGCCACTGGTTGATCTCGGCCTCGAGCGCCGCAGGATCGGCGATGCGCAGGCCGCGGACGTCGAGGATCCGGCCGCCGTTGTCGGTGACGACGCCGTCGCGCGGCTTGGGCATGCCGCCGAGCGCGGCAAGCCGCCGGCCGACGAGGTTGGCGGCCATCGGGATGACCTCGACCGGCAGCGGAAAGCGGCCCAGCACGTCGACGCGCTTCGACGCGTCGGCGATGCAGACGAAGCGCTCGGCAAGATCGGCCACGATCTTCTCGCGCGTGAGCGCCGCGCCGCCGCCCTTGATCATGCAGCCGCGGCCGTCGATCTCGTCGGCGCCGTCGATGTAGACCGGCAGCGTCTCGACGTCGTTGGCGTCGAAGACCGCGATGCCGTGGCCGCGCAGACGCTCGGCGCTGCGCTCGCTGCTCGCGACCGCGCCGCGGATCGAGCCCTTCATCGCCGCCAGCGCATCGATGAACCTGTCGACCGTCGAGCCGGTGCCGACGCCGACGATGCTGCCGGGCACCACGTGCGCCAGCGCGGCCTGCGCGACGCGGGCCTTCGGGTCGTCCTGCGCCGTCATGGCCGGCGCCCGACCATGTCCTCGGGCCGCACCCAGCGGTCGAAGTCCTCGCCGCTCAGCCAGCCGGACGCGAGCGCCGCCTCGCGCAGGCTCGTGCCCTCCTTGTGCGCTTTCTTGGCGATCGCGGCGGACTTGTCGTAGCCGATGTGCGGGTTGAGCGCGGTGACGAGCATCAGCGAGCGCTGAACCAGTTCGGCGATGCGCTCGCGATCGGCCTCGATGCCGCGGGCGCAGTGTTCGTCGAAGCTCGCCGCGCCGTCGGCGAGCAGGCGCACGCTCTGCAGCACGTTGTGGACGATCAGCGGCTTGAAGACGTTCAACTCGAAGTTGCCCGACGCGCCGCCGATGTTGACCGCGACGTCGTTGCCCATGACCTGCGCGGCGAGCATCGTCAGCGCCTCGCACTGCGTCGGGTTGACCTTGCCCGGCATGATCGAGCTGCCGGGTTCGTTCTCCGGGATCGTGATCTCGCCGAGGCCCGAGCGCGGGCCCGACGCGAGCCAGCGGACGTCGTTGGCGATCTTCGTCAACGACGCGGCGACGGTCTTCAGCGCGCCGTGCGCGAAGACCATCGCGTCGTGGCCGGCGAGCGCCTCGAACTTGTTCGGCGCCGAGACGAACGGCAGGCCGGTCGCGCGCGCGAGCTCGGCCGCGACGCGCGTGCCGAATTCGGGATGCGCATTGAGCCCGGTGCCGACCGCCGTGCCGCCGAGCGCGAGCTCGAGGAGATGCGGCAGCGCCGAGCGCACGTGCGCCATGCCGTGATCGAGCTGCGCGACCCAGCCCGAGATCTCCTGGCCGAGCGTCAGCGGCGTCGCGTCCTGAAGATGGGTGCGGCCGATCTTGACGACGTCGGCGAACGCGGCCGCCTTCGCGGCCAGCGTCTCGCGCAGCGTCGCCAGCGCCGGCAGGAGCCGCCGCTCGATCGCCGCCGCGGCGGCGACGCTCATCGCCGTCGGGAAGACGTCGTTCGACGACTGGCCGCGGTTGACGTCGTCGTTGGGATGGACCGAGCGCGCCTCGCCCACTTCGCCGCCGAGCAGCACCGACGCGCGGTTGGCGAGCACCTCGTTCATGTTCATGTTGCTCTGCGTGCCCGAGCCGGTCTGCCAGACCGAGAGCGGGAACTGCCTCGCGTGGTCGCCCGCCAGCACCTCGTCGGCGGCGGCGACGATCGCATCGGCCTTCGCCGCGTCGAGCGTGCCGAGGTCGCGGTTCACGACCGCGGCGCTGCGCTTGACCTGCGCCAGCGCCAGCAGGAGCTCGGTCGGCATGCGCTCGGTCGAGATCGCGAAGTGGTGCATCGAGCGCTGCGTCTGCGCGCCCCAGAGCGCGTCGCCCGGCACCTCGATCTCGCCGAAGGTGTCGCGCTCGCGCCGCGGTGAAGTGGGTGTGTCAGCGTCGGCCATCGTCTGTTCCTTGCCCGAAAGAGGTCAGTATTCCAAGGTCGACGGCGCCGCTGACACAATCCGGCGCATGCCATTGTTGCCGTATTCGCTCGCCCGGCCCTTCCTCTTCGGCCTCGACCCGGAGCAGGCGCACGAGCTCGCCCTGGGCGCGATGACCCGGCTGCAGCGCACGCCGCTCGACTGCCTGTGGCGCCAGCCGCGCGTCGACGACCCGGTCGTCGTCGCGGGCCTGCGCTTCCCGAACCGGCTCGGCCTCGCTGCCGGCCTCGACAAGAACGGCGCCGCGATCGACGCGCTCGGCGCGCTTGGCTTCGGCTTCATCGAGGTCGGCACGGTGACGCCGCACCCGCAGCCGGGCAACCCGAAGCCCCGCGTCTTCCGGCTTCCGGAGGCCGAGGCGCTCATCAACCGGCTCGGCTTCAACAACGACGGGCTCGATGCGTTCGTCGCCAACGTCCGCCGGGCTCGCTTCCGCGAGCGCGGCGGCATCCTCGGTCTCAACATCGGCAAGAACGCGACGACGCCGATCGAACGCGCCGCCGACGACTACCTCGCCTGCCTCGACGGCGTCTACCCGCACGCCGACTACGTCGTCCTGAACGTCTCGAGCCCGAACACGCAGCACCTGCGCAGCCTCCAGGCCGACGACGCGCTCGACGCCCTGCTCGCGGCCGTCCGCGAGCGGAAGGACGCGCTCGCGGCGCGCCATGGCCGCGTCGTGCCGGTCTTCGTCAAGATCGCGCCGGATCTCGACGACGCGCAGATCGACGCGATCGCCGACGTGCTCGTGCGCCAGCGCCTCGACGGGGTGATCGCGACCAACACGACGCTCGCTCGCACGGCGGTCGCGGGCATGACCCACGGAGCCGAAGCCGGCGGCCTCTCCGGCGCGCCGGTGTTCGCGGCGTCGAACCGCGTCATCGCGCGGCTGCGGCAGCGGCTCGGCGCGAGCTTTCCGATCATCGGCGTCGGCGGGATCCTGAGCGGCGCCGACGCGCGGGCGAAGATCGATGCCGGCGCCGACCTCGTGCAGATCTGGACCGGCTTCATCTACAAGGGCCCGCAACTCGTCGCCGACGCCGCACGGGCGCTCGCGACGCGCACGGCCGGCGGCAGCTCGAGGAGACGACGATGATCGGATCGACCGCTCGCTCCGCCCGCCGGGGCGTCGCGGCCCTCGCCTGCGCCATGGCGTTCGGCATCGGCGCGCCACCCGCCCGCGCGCAGGACGCCGCGGCCTTGAAGGCGCGCCACGCCGAGCTGCGCGAGTCGCTCGCGCACAACGTCTTCGGCCGGCCGCTCCACCTCGAGTCGACGCAGAACTCGGGCGACTTGAAGGGCGAGGTCTACGCGGTCGTCGAGCAACCGTTCGCGACCGTCGGGCCGGCGCTGCAGGGCATCGACCACTGGTGCGACATCCTCATCCTGCACCTCAACGTCAAGTTCTGCAGCCCGTCGGCGCAGCGTCCGGCGGGCGGCCTGACGCTCGTCGTCGGCCGCAAGTTCGACCAGCCGATCGACGACGCCTACCGGGTCGAGTTCGACTACAGGCTCGCCGCGGCGACGCCCGACTACCTGCGCGTGCAGCTCAATGCCGACGAGGGGCCGCTCGGCACGAGGAACTACCGCATCGTGCTCGAGGCCGTGCCGCTCGACGGCCGGCAGTCGTTCCTGCACATGTCGTATTCGTACGCCTACGGCTTCGCCGCGCGCATGGCGATGGAGACGTATCTCGCGACCGTCGGCCGCGACAAGGTCGGCTTCTCGATCACGGGGCAGAAGGACGGCAAACCCGTCCACGTCGGCAACGTGCGCGGCGTCGTCGAGCGCAACACGATGCGCTATTTCCTCGCGATCGAGTCGTTCCTCGCCGCCTACGAGCTGCCGCCGGCCGCGCAGCTCGCCAAGCGGCTCGACGACTGGTTCGACGGCTCGGAGCGCTATCCGCTGCAGCTCCACGAGATCGAGCGCAACGACTATCTGCAGATGAAGCGCCGTGAGGTGGCGCGCCAGAAGGACGAGCGCAAGCTGCCCTGATCAAGACGGCCCGGCGTTGGCCGACGCGGTCCGGCGCCCTCAGAGCAGCGGCACGCCGGTCTTCTGCTGCAGCTCGTCGCGGCTCGTGCCCTCGGCGATCTCGACGACCTGGAGGCCCGCAGGCGTCACGTCGAGCACCGCGAGGTCGGTGATGATGCGGTCGACGACGCCGACGCCGGTCAGCGGCAGCGTGCACGCCGGCAGGATCTTCAGGTCGATGCCGCCGTCCTTCCGGCGGGCGACGTGCTCCATCAGCACGAGCACGCGCTCCACGCCGGCGACGAGGTCCATCGCGCCGCCCATGCCCTTGACCATCTTGCCGGGGATCATCCAGTTGGCGAGGTCGCCGTTCGCGCTGACCTGCATCGCGCCGAGAATCGAGAGATCGATCTTGCCGCCGCGGATCATCGCGAAGCTGTCGTGCGAGCCGAAGATCGACGAGCCCGGCAGAGTGGTCACCGTCTGCTTGCCGGCGTTGATGAGGTCGGCATCGACCTCGTCCTCGGTCGGGAACGGGCCGATGCCGAGCATGCCGTTCTCGCTCTGCAGCCACACCTCGATGTCCGGCGCGACGAAGTTGGCGACGAGCGTCGGCAGGCCGATGCCGAGGTTGACGTAGAAGCCGTCCTGCAGCTCGCGGGCGGCGCGCGCCGCCATCTGGTCGTGGGTCCACGGCATGTCAGGCTCCTGCGGTCGTCGGGGTCTTCGCGGCCGAGATCGTCCGCTTCTCGATGCGCTTCTCGGGATGCGCGTTCAGCACGATGCGGTGCACGTAGATGCCCGGCAGGTGCACGGCGTCGGGGTCGAAGCTGCCGGTCGGCAGAATTTGCTCGACCTCGACGATCGTGAGCTTGCCCGCCATCGCGACCGCCGGATTGAAGTTGCGCGCGGTGCGGCGGAACACGAGGTTGCCCGACTCGTCGGCCTTCCACGCCTTGACGAGCGAGACGTCCGGAACGAGCGCGCGTTCCATGACGTAGACGTGGCCGTCGAACTCGCGCGTCTCCTTGCCCTCGGCGACGAGCGTACCGACGCCGGTGCGCGTGAAGAAGGCCGGAATGCCGGCGCCGCCGGCGCGGAGCTTCTCGGCGAGCGTGCCCTGCGGCGTGAACTCGAGCTCGAGCTCGCCGGCGAGGTACTGGCGCTCGAATTCCTTGTTCTCGCCGACGTAACTCGAGATCATCTTGCGGATCTGCCGCGTCTCGAGCAGCTGGCCGAGGCCGAAGCCGTCGACGCCGGCGTTGTTCGAGACGACCGTGAGGTTCCGGACGCCGGTGTTGCGCAACGCGGCGATCAGCGCCTCGGGGATGCCGCAGAGGCCAAAGCCGCCGACGGCCAGCAGCTGTCCGTCGGAGACGACGCCGGCGAGTGCCGCGGCAGCGGTGGGAAACACCTTCTTCATCGCTTCGATCCTCCACTGGACTGCCTGCGATTGTCGCCGACGCTCTTCGGTGCCCTGCCGCTAGTCGAACAGCTTGCGAATGGCGTCGGGCAGCGGCACGGACTTCTGCTGCCGGTAGTCGATCCAGACCGTCTTCGCGCCGCCGGACGCGTAGATCACGCCGGGCGCGTCGCTGCGTTCGAGCGTCAGGTAGGTCTGGAAGCTCGTGCGCCCCGGCTCGGCGATGTAGTGCTTCGCGAGCACGTCGCCCGGATAGGCGAGCTGCTTGATGAAGTTGCAGAACGCGTTGACGACGACCGGGCCGACGCCGTCCGGCCCGAAGCTGCCGGCGACCTTGAACAGCCATTCGAGCCGCGCCGTCTCCATGTAGCGAAAGTAGACGGTGTTGTTGACGTGGCCCATCGCGTCCATGTCGCCCCAGCGGATCGGCATGATCGTCTCGAGGGTCAGCGTCTTGTCGTCGGGCAGCTCGAATCTCATGACGGGCTTTCCAGGCCGAGCTCGGCGCAGAGCCGCTCGACGGTGGTGCGCAGGTCGGCGAGCTCGGTGCGCAGACGCTGCTGCTCGGCCTTCAGCGCGGCGAGTTCGCCGAGCGGCACGGCGACGCTGTCGGCATCGTTCGCGACGGGCATCGCAGAGACGTCGACCGGTCCGCACAGCAGATGCGTCCAGCGCGCCTCGCGCATGCCGGGCGCCCGCGGCAGCTTGAGCACGAGCGGACCGCCCTTCTCCTCCGACCGTTCGGCCAGCTCCGCCAGGAAGCCGTCGGCCGCCGACTGGTCGGCGAAGCGGTGCAGCCGGTCGCTGTTGGCGCGCAGCTCCGACGCGGTTTGCGGCCCGCGCAGCATGAGCACCGCGAGCAGCGCGACCGATTGCGACGGCAGCGCGAGCGCCCGCCCCATGTTGTGCTCGTAGCGCACGACCCGCGAGCCGCTGGCCTCGAACACGAGGTGCAGCGCCTTGAGCGCACCGATCGCGGACTGGACATCGCCCTCGGTCGCGTTCAGGACCGGGTCGCGGGCCGTCTTCTGGTTGCAGCCGAGGGTCAGCGAATTGAGCGACAGCGGATAGCTGTCAGGCACGGTGCGCGCCTTCTCGGCGAGGACGCCGAGCACGCGGGCTTCGAGCGGCGAGAGCGCACGCATCCGCGCCCTTCAAAGGCCGAAGCCGTCGTCCGCCTGGACCACCGCGCCGTTGACGAAATGGCTCTCGTTGGCGACGAGCATCATCAACACGGCGTCGAGGTCCTGTGGCTGGCCGACGCGCTTCCTCGGCAGCATCGCGACGAGCTTCTGCCCTTGCTCGGTCGCCCACTGATGGTGGTTGATCTCGGTGTCGATATAGCCAGGGCAGATCGCGTTGACGTTGATGCCGTGGCGGCCCCACTCGAGCGCCATCGCGCGGGTCATGTGGATGACCGCGGCCTTGCTCATCGCGTAGACGCCGATGCGGCTCAGGACCTTCACGCCGGCCGTCGACGCGATGTTGACGATGCGGCCGCCAGTGAAGGTGCCGGGCGCCGAGCCCTGCGCCCGCGCGATCATCCGCTTGCCGACTTCCTGCGCGACGAAGAAGGCGCCGCGGGTGTTGGTGTCGAAGAGGTAGTCGTAGTCCTCCTCGGTGATCTCGGTCAGCGGCTTGGAGACGCCGACGCCCGAGTTGTTGACGAGGATGTCGATGCCGCCCATCTCGGTCTCGGCATGGGCGACGGCCGAGCGGATGCTGGCGAGGTCGGTCACATCCAGGCCGACGACGTGGGCGTCGCCGCCGTTGCCTTCGATCTCGGCGCGCAGCGTCTTCAGGCGTTCGAGCCGGCGGCCGGCGAGCACCACCGCCGCGCCGGCGCTCGCGAGCGTCTTGGCGAACTGAAGGCCGAGGCCGCTCGACGCGCCGGTGACCATCGCGACCCGACCGGAAAGATCGATGTTGTAGCTCATGACGCCCCGTCCTTTGAGGCGGAAAGGTTAGCACGCGTCGCCGTGGGGGACGGCGGGGTCGCGGCCCGGTCGAACGGAGGCCGACTCGTAGAATCGACGCCCTACGAAGAGACAAGGACAGTCGAATGACGCCTGCTGAGATCCTCGCGCAATACGGTCCGCGAGAGGCGATGGAGTACGACGTGGCGATCGTCGGCGCCGGCCCCGCGGGCCTCGCGGCGGCGATCCGGCTCAAGCAGCTCGCGGCGGAACGCGGCAAGGACGTCTCGGTGGTCGTGCTCGAGAAGGGCAGCGAGCCGGGCGCGCACATCCTGAGCGGCGCGGTGATGGATCCGATCGCGCTCAACGAGTTGCTGCCGGCCTGGAAGGAGCTCGGCGCGCCGCTCCACCAACCGGTGACCGACGACGAGGTGCTGTTCCTCAGCGAGACCGGCGCCTACGCGACGCCGAAGTCGCTGATTCCGAGCTGCCTGCACAACGAAGGCAACTACGTGATCAGCCTCGGCAACCTCGTGCGCTGGATGGCGCAGCAGGCCGAAGGCCTCGGCGTCGAGATCTTTCCGGGCTTCCCCGCAGCGGAGGTGCTCTACGACGACGCGGGCGCCGTCATTGGCGTCGCGACGGGCAACATGGGCGTCGGCAAGGACGGCGAGCCGACCGGGGACTTCCAGATCGGCATGGAGCTGCATGCCAAGTACACGCTCTTCGCCGAAGGCTCGCGCGGGCAGCTGGGCCGCGGCCTCATCACGCGCTTCAAGCTCGACGACGGCAAGGACCCGCAGGCCTACGGCATCGGCGTCAAGGAGTTGTGGGAGATCGATCCGGCGAAGGCGCAGCCGGGCAAGGTCGTCCACACCGCCGGCTGGCCGATGGACACGCGCACCTACGGCGGCGGCTGGCTGTACCACATGGAGGGCAACCTCGTGACGCTCGGCCTCGTCGTCGGCCTCGACTACGCCAATCCGTGGCTGAGCCCGTTCGAGGAGATGCAGCGCTGGAAGACGCATCCGCGGATCAGCCAGGTGCTCGAGGGCGGCAAGCGCATCGGCTACGGCGCGCGGGCGATCACCGCCGGCGGCCTGCTGAGCCTGCCGAAGACGGTGTTCGCGGGCGGTGCGCTGATCGGCTGCGACGCCGGCTTCCTCAACGCCGCGCGCATCAAGGGCAGCCACACGGCGATCAAGACCGGCATGCTCGCGGCCGATGCCGCGTTCGACGCGGTCGTCGCAGGCCGCCAGCACGACGAGCTCGTCGCCTATCCGGCCGCGTTCGACGCGAGCTGGCTGCGGACCGAGCTCGAGCAGTCGCGCAACTTCAAGCAGTGGTTCAAGAAGGGCCTGTACGTCGGCTCGTTCATGACCGGCGTCGAGTACTGGCTGCTGCCCAAGCTCGGCATCAAGTCGCCGCCCTGGACGATCCACCGCAAGGCGCCCGACTACAGCTACTTGAAGCCGGCCGCCGACTGCCCGCAGATTACCTATCCGAAGCCCGACGGCAAGCTGACCTTCGACCGCCTCTCGAGCGTCTTCATCAGCAACACCAACCACGGCGAGAACCAGCCGCCGCACCTGACGTTGAAGGACGCGACCGTACCGGTCGACATCAACCTCGCGCGCTTCGCCGGGCCGGAGAGCCGCTACTGCCCCGCGGCCGTCTACGAGTACGTGAAGACCGCCGACGCGAACGGACAACAGACCGACCGCCTGCAGATCAACGCGCAGAACTGCGTGCACTGCAAGACATGCGACATCAAGGATCCGACGCAGAACATCGTCTGGGTGGCGCCCGAAGGCGGCGGCGGGCCGAACTACTCGGGGATGTAGTCGTCGCCGCGGCGGGTCGATGCAAACGGCCCGGCGCGGCCGGGCCGTCGAGTGCGGACCGGCTCCGGGCCGCGTCGCGGTCGGGTCAGTGGTGCTTGTCGAAGAACTGCTCGTCCTCGGTCGAGCCCTTGAGCGCTCCGGTCGACGCTTCGCGCTCGATCGTCGTCGTCACCGCGTCGAAGTAGCCGGTGCCGACCTCGCGCTGGTGCTTGACGGCGGTGAAGCCCTTCTCGGCGGCGGCGAATTCGGCTTCCTGCAGCTCGACGAACGCGCTCATGTGGTTGCGCGCATAGCCGTGGGCGAGGTGGAACATCGAGTAGTTGAGGCTGTGGAAGCCCGCGAGCGTGATGAACTGGAACTTGTAGCCCATCGCGCCGAGCTCGCGCTGGAACTTGGCGATCGTCGCGTCGTCGAGGTTCTTCTTCCAGTTGAACGACGGCGAGCAGTTGTACGCGAGCAGCTTGCCCGGGAACTTGGCGTGGATCGCCTCGGCGAAGCGCTTCGCGTAGGCGAGATCGGGCTTGCCGGTTTCGCACCAGACCATGTCGGCGACGCCGGCGTAAGCGAGACCGCGCGAGATCGCCTGCTCCAGGCCGGCCTTGGTGCGGAAAAAGCCCTCGACGGTGCGCTCGCCGGTCAGGAACGGCTGGTCGTTCGCGTCGACGTCGCTCGTGACGAGATCGGCGGCCTCGGCATCGGTGCGTGCGATGACGAGCGTCGGCGTGCCCATGACGTCGGCGGCGAGGCGCGCGGCGTGCAGCTTGGCGACGGCTTCGCGCGTCGGCACCAGCACCTTGCCGCCCATGTGGCCGCACTTCTTGACCGAGGCGAGCTGGTCCTCGAAGTGGACGCCGGCGGCGCCCGCGTCGATCATCGACTTCATCAGTTCGAAGGCGTTCAGGACGCCGCCGAAGCCGGCTTCCGCATCGGCGACGATCGGCGCGAAGAAGTCGATGTCGCCCTTGCCCTCCGACCACTGGATCTGGTCGGCGCGGGTGAAGGCGTTGTTGATGCGCTTGACGACCATCGGCACCGAGTTGGCCGGATACAGCGACTGGTCGGGATACATCTCGCCCGCGATGTTGGCGTCGCCCGCGACCTGCCAGCCCGACAGATAGATCGCCTTCAAGCCGGCCTTGACCTGCTGCATCGCCTGGTTGCCGGTCAGCGCGCCGAGCGTGTTGACGAAGGGCTCCGTGTGGAGGAGCTTCCACAACGTTTCCGCGCCGCGTCTCGCGAGCGTGTGCTCGACCTGTACCGAGCCGCGCAGCCGGACGACATCGGCGGCGCTGTAACTGCGCGTGACGCCTTGCCAGCGGGCGTTGTCGGACCAGTCCTGTTCCAGGGCGGCTGCTTGTTGTTCACGGGTGGTTGCGGTCATCGAAGGACTCCGTTGTGGTGCATTGGGACTCGTCCAAGCATACCGGTCGACACAGTGTTGGCGCAGACTTGTGTCTTATAGAAGACATCGAAATATTCGTTATTTGACAAGCACTTGCAGATTATTTTCCGAGATATGAAATCGAATGGACCGACGACGCGCCGAGATGATGCGCTGCAATACGCGTCCGTTTCGCATGTCGGAACGCCGTCGGAGCGGGTGAAACGGGTCGGCGGTGTCGACCGTCGACGACGGCAGCGCTAGACTGCTTCCTGCGCGCGCGCCCCGACACCGCGCCACTGCCAGGAGCCCGCCATGTACAAAGACGATCCCGCCACCTTGCCTTCGACCGCACCTGCGCTCGGCCCGGTCCCGCAGCCGGACATGGGCGCCTACTGGATGCCGTTCACAGCGAATCGGCAATTCAAGCAGGCGCCACGGCTGCTGTCGAAGGCCGCCGGCATGCACTACTGGACGCCCGAGGGCCGGCAGGTGCTCGACGGCATCGCCGGCCTGTGGTGTGTGAATGCCGGCCATGCGCGGCCGAGGATCGTCGAGGCGATCGCCGCGCAGGCCGCCGAGCTGGACTTCGCGCCGCCGTTCAACATGGCGCACCCGAAGGCGTTCGAGCTCGCCGAGCGGCTGGCCGACATCGCGCCACCGGGGCTCGGCAAGGTCTTCTTCACCAACTCGGGCTCCGAAGCCGTGGAGACGGCGCTGAAGATCGCGCTCGCCTACCACCGCGCGCGTGGCGAGGGCTCGCGCACGCGCCTCATCGGCCGCGAGCGCGGCTACCACGGCGTGAACTTCGGCGGCATTTCGGTCGGCGGCATCGTCGGCAACCGCAAGGCCTTCGGGCCGCTTCTGCCGGGCACCGATCATCTCCGCCACACCCACGACCCGGCGAAGAACGCCTTCTCGCGCGGCGTGCCCGAGCACGGCGCCGAACTCGCCGACGACCTCGAGCGCCTCGTCGCGCTGCACGACGCCTCGACCATCGCCGCCGTCATCGTCGAGCCCGTCGCCGGCTCGACCGGCGTGCTGCTGCCGCCCAAGGGCTACCTGCAGCGCTTGCGTTCGATCTGCGACAAGCACGGCATCCTGCTGATCTTCGACGAGGTGATCACCGGCTTCGGCCGCCTCGGCGCGCCGTTCGGCGCGCTGCACTTCGGCGTCACGCCCGACCTCATGACGCTCGCGAAGGGCATCACCAACGGCTGCGTGCCGATGGGCGCGGTGTTCGCGAAGCCGTCGATCCACGACGCCTTCATGACCGGCCCCGAGCACCTGATCGAATTCCCGCACGGCTACACCTACTCGGCGCACCCGCTCGCGTGCGCCGCCGCGCTCGGCACGCTCGACACCTATGCCGAGGACGGTCTGCTGACCCGCGCCGCGACGATGGCGCCGGTGTTCGAGAACGCGCTGCACTCGCTCAAGGGCCTGCCGCACGTCGTCGACATCCGCAACATCGGCCTCGTCGGCGGCATCGAGCTCGAGCCGATCCCGGGCCTGCCGGGCAAGCGCGCATTCGACGCCTTCCTCGCATGCTGGGAGCGCGGCGTGCTCGTGCGCACCACCGGCGACACGATCGCGCTCTCGCCGCCGCTGATCGTCGAAAGCTCGCACATCGACCAGATCGTCAGCACGATCGCCGACGTGCTGAAGCAGCAGGGCTGATCCGCCCCCGGACGACGATGCCGCGCACACCGGTCGTGCTCGTGCCCGCCTGCAACCGGATGGTGGGCAACCATCCGTTCCACATGGCCGGCCGAAAGTACGTCGACGCCGTGCGGCTCGCCGGCGCGCAACCCTTGATCGTGCCCGCGGCGCGGGCGGACGAGATCGACGATCTGCTCGATCTCGCCCAAGGCGTTCTGCTGACCGGCTCGCAGTCGAACGTCCACCCGAGCCACTTCGGCGAGGACGTGCACGATCCGACGCTGCCGCTCGACCCCGAGCGCGACGCCTGGACGCTGCCGCTGATCCGCGGCGCGCTCGACCGCGGCATGCCGCTCTTCGCCATCTGCCGCGGCTTCCAGGAAGCGAACGTCGCGCTCGGCGGCTCACTGCACCAGGCAGTGCAGGAGGTCGCCGGCCACGCCGACCACCGGGCGCCCGCGGATCCCGACATCGCCGTCCAGTACGGCCCGGCGCACGACATCGCGATCGAACCGGGCGGCGTGCTCGCCGCGGTGCTCGACACGCCGACGGTCCGCGTCAACTCGCTGCACGGCCAGGGCGTCGCCCGGCTCGCCGACGGCCTGCGCGTGGAAGCCCGCGCACCCGACGGCCTGATCGAGGCGTTCTCCGTCGCCGCCGCGCGCGGCTTCAACCTCGCCGTGCAGTGGCATCCGGAATGGCAGGCCGCGACCAACCCGGTCTCGATGAGCCTGTTGCGCGCATTCGGCGCCGCCTGCGCCGCCTACGCCGGCCCGGAACCCGATCGATAGTTCCGGCCCGGCGTGACCCGGCGCAGCCGGCACGCCCGTCGACGCGCGACCCGCCGGCCGACCCGCCGCGCGGGCTTTTCCGGCCGCGGTGCGGCATCTCCTGCCCGCCGTCGGTCCCCGAGACCCAGGTGCCCCATGCAGGACAAGCGCAACTTCACGTTCTCTGACCTCGAGAATTGGTTCAACGAGCGTCATGTCACCGAGATCGAATGTCTCGTGCCCGACCTCACCGGCGTCGCGCGCGGCAAGATCCTGCCGCGCGAGAAGTTCACCGAGGACCGCGGCATGCGGCTGCCCGAAGCCATCGTCGGCATCGGCGTGACCGGCAACTTCCCGACCGACGGCCCCTACTACGACGTCATCCATCCGACCGACCGCGACATGCACCTGCGGCCCGACCCGAGCACCGTGCGCATCGTGCCCTGGGCGACGGACCCGACGGCGCAGGTGATCCACGACTGCTTCGACCGCGACGGCAACCTCATCCCCTACGCGCCGCGCTCGGTGCTGCGCCGGATCTGCGAGCTGTACGACGCCGAGGGCTGGGAGCCGGTCGTCGCGCCCGAGCTCGAGTTCTATCTCATCGAGCGCAATTCCGATCCGAACACGCCGCTGCGCCCGCCGCGGGGCCGCAGCGGCCGCGCCGAGACCTCGCGCCAGGCGTATTCCATCGACGCGGTCAACGAGTTCGATCCGCTGTTCGAGGACATCTACGCCTATTGCGCGAAGATGGAATTGAACGTCGACACGCTGATCCACGAGGTCGGCGCGGGGCAGATGGAGATCAATTTCTTCCACGACCGGCCGCTCGGCCTCGCCGACGAGGTGTTCTTCTTCAAGCGGACCATCCGCGAGGCGGCGCTGCGCCACGAGATGTACGCGACCTTCATGGCCAAGCCGATGGCGGGCGAGCCCGGCAGCGCGATGCACGTGCACCAGAGCATCGTCGGCAAGCTGAGCGGCAAGAACATCTTCAGCAACGCGGACGGCTCGCCGAGCCGCGAGTTCTTCTGGTACATCGGCGGGTTGCAGAAGTACACGCCCGCGGCGATGGCGCTCTTCGCGCCGTACGTCAACTCGTACCGGAGGCTGGCGCGCTCGACCGCGGCGCCGATCAACATCCAGTGGGGCAGCGACAACCGCACCGTCGGCATCCGCTCGCCGGTCGCGAACGCGGCGTCGCGAAGGATCGAGAACCGCGTGATCGGCGCCGATGCGAACCCCTACGTCGCGATCGCGACGACGCTCGCCTGCGGCTACCTCGGCCTGAAGAACCGCATCGAGCCGGCGCCCGAGTGCAAGAGCGACGCCTACCTCTCCGAATACCAGCTCCCGCGCAGCCTGAGCGAGGCGCTCGGCTGGCTCGCCGACGAGAAGGACCTGCACGACGTGCTCGGCCGCGAGTTCATCACCGTCTATTCCGAAGTGAAGGAGATCGAGCACGACGAGTTCATGAAGGTGATTTCGCCGTGGGAGCGCGAGCACCTGCTGCTGCACGTCTGACGAGGCCATGCCGATGCACACCGAATCCCGAGCCGCGGACCGCACGTCCGCAGACGGCACCGCGGCCGACCGCGAGCCTGCGGTCCGAGCGACGGCCGACCGGACCACCGCCGACTGGCAGGCCGCCGACGCCGCCCACTACCTGCATCCCTTCACCGACCACAAGTCGCTCGCCGCCAAGGGCACGCGCATCATCGAGCGCGCCGAGAACGTCTATCTGTGGGACACCGACGGCGCGCGCATCTTCGACGCGATGTCGGGGCTCTGGTGCGTCAACGTCGGCTACGGGCGGCAGGAGCTGATCGACGCCGCGACCACGCAGCTGCAGCGGCTGCCGTTCTACAACTCGTTCTTCCAGACCGCGAATCCGCCGGCGATCGCGCTCGCGGAAAAGCTTGCCGCGGTCACGCCGCCGCAGTTTCGCCACGCCTTCTTCGCCGGCTCGGGCTCGGAGGGCAACGACACCGTCGTGCGCATGGTCCGCCGCTACTGGGACCTGCTCGGCCAACCCGAGCGCAGCGTCATCGTCAGCCGCAGGAACGCCTACCACGGCTCGACGATGGCGGGCGCCTCGCTCGGCGGCATGAGCGGCATGCACGAACAGGGCGGCCTGCCGATCCCCGGCATCGTCCACATTGAGCAGCCGTTCTGGTTCGAACTCGGCCGTGGCCAATCACGCGACGACTTCGGGCTCACGGCCGCCGGTTGGCTCGAGGCGAAGCTCCTCGAACTCGGCCCCGAGCGCGTCGCCGCGTTCATCGGCGAGCCGGTGCAGGGCGCCGGGGGCGTCATCGTGCCGCCCGACACCTACTGGCCCGAGATCCAGCGCATCTGCGACAAGTACGGCGTGCTGCTCGTCTCCGACGAAGTGATCTGCGGCTTCGGCCGCACCGGCGCATGGTTCGGCTGCGAGCGCTTCGGCTTCCGTCCCGACCTGATGACGTTCGCCAAGGGCATCACCTCGGGCTACATCCCGCTCGGCGGCGTGATGGTCGGCGAACGCATCGCGCGCGTGCTGATCGACGAGGGCGGCGAGTTCAACCACGGCTACACCTACTCGGGGCATCCGGTCGCCTGCGCGGTGGCGCTCGCCAACCTCGAGGTGCTCGAGCGCGAGCATGTCGTCGAGACGGTGCGCGACGTGCTCGGGCCGCTGCTCGCCGAAGGCTTCGCGGCGCTCGCCGACCACCCGCTGGTCGGCGAGGTCCAGACCTGCGGCCTGATGGGCGCGCTGCAACTGGTGCGCGACAAGTCGACCGGCGCGGTGTTCGACGCGGACGTCGGCGTCGGCATGATCTGCCGCGGCCACTGCTTCGGCAACGGACTCGTCATGCGGGCGGTCGGCGACCGGATGATCGTCGCGCCGCCGCTCGTCGTCACCCCGGCGCAGATCGCCGAGATGCTCGGCCTGATCCGCCGTTGTCTCGACCTGACGCTCGCCGACGTCGTCGCCTCGGGCGGGCTGCGCGCGACCGGCTGACGCGAACGGCTGTGGCGGCGCCGGCACGCCGCAGCGCTGCGAGCCTGCGACCGGCGGCCCGCGCGCCGCAGACGCGACAATGCCGGCTTCGCGCGCGGCCGACCCGGCACGCGCCCTGCTCCGCCCCAGCATGACGACCGTCGCCGCTTCCTCGCCCGCTGTCTCTTCCGCCCGCCCGACGGCTCCTCCGGCACTGCCTTTCCTCCGCATCGACGACGTCGTCAAGGACTTCGGCGGCGGCACCGTCGCGGTCGACCACGTCTCGCTCGACATCGCCCGCGGCGAGATCTTCGCGCTGCTCGGCTCGTCGGGCTGCGGCAAGACGACCTTGCTGCGCATGCTCGCCGGCTTTGAGACGCCGACGTCCGGCCGCATTCTGTTCGACGGGCGCGACATCGTCGGCGTGCCCTCATACGAGCGGCCGTTCAACATGATGTTCCAGTCGTATGCGCTGTTCCCGCACCTGAGCGTGTTCGACAACATCGCCTTCGGCCTCAAGCGTGACGGCCTGCCGAAGGCCGAGATCGCCGAGCGCGTCGGCGCGATGCTCAAGCTCGTGCAGCTCGCGCCGTTCGCGAAACGCAAGCCGCATCAGCTTTCGGGCGGACAGCAGCAGCGCGTCGCGCTCGCGCGCAGTCTCGCCAAGCGGCCGAAGCTGCTGCTGCTCGACGAGCCGCTCGGCGCGCTCGACAAGAAGCTGCGCGAAGAGACGCAGATCGAGCTCGTCAACATCGTCCACGAGGTCGGCGTGACCTGCGTGATGGTCACGCACGACCAGGACGAGGCGATGACGATGGCATCGCGGATCGCCGTCATGAGCGAGGGCCGGGTGCTGCAGGTCGGCGGGCCCGCCGAGATCTACGAGTCGCCCGCGACGCGGTTCGTGGCCGACTTCATCGGCAACGTCGCCCTGATGGACGGCCGCGTGATCGAGGCGGCGGGCGACACGCTCGTCGTCGACTGCGCCGACTGCCGGCATGCGGTGGCGAAGGCGCCGGCGGTCGGCGTCGGCACGGCAGTGACGGTCGCATTGCGGCCCGAGAAGATCGCGCTGCAGGGCACCGAACCCGACGGTGCGCACAACAAGGCGCAGGGAACCGTCAAGGACATCGCCTACTTCGGCAGCTATACCGTCTATCACCTCGTGCTCGCGAGCGGTGCGGCGCTCAAGGTCAGCGAAAGCAACGTCGCCCGCGAACGCGCGACCCGGCTCGCGCCCGGCGACGCCGTCTGGGCGCACTGGTCGGCGACGGCGCCGGTCGTGCTCACGCGATGACGCCCACCCGCCTCGTCGCCGCGCTGGCCCGCGGCCGCAGCCTCGTGATCGGCATCCCCGCCGTCTGGCTGGTCGTCTTCTTCCTGTTGCCGTTCCTGATCCTGCTGAAGATCAGCGTCTCGCAAATGGAGGGCACGCAGATCAGCGACGTGATCGAGCTCGTCGACGGCCACGTCCGCTTCAACCCGCGGCTCGACACCTACGCCTTCATCCTCCGCGACGACCTCTACCTCGGCACCTATCTCGCGAGCCTCGGCTACGCGGCGGTGACCGCGGCGCTCTGCCTCGCGATCGGCTATCCGTTCGCCTACTCCATGGCACGCGCCCGCGAGGCCGTCCGCCCTGCCCTCGTCATGCTCGTCATGCTGCCGTTCTGGACCGCGTTCCTGCTGCGCGTCTATGCCTGGAAGGGCCTGCTGACGGAGAACGGCTGGGTCGCCGACGCGCTGACCGCCCTGCAGGTCGATCGCCTGCTGCTCGCCGCGGGCTGGATTCCCGGACCGGCGAACTACATGAACTCGCCCTTCTCGCTCGTCGTCGGCATGGTCTATACCTATCTGCCGTTCATGATCCTGCCGCTCTACGCGACGCTCTCGAAGATGGACCTGCGGCTGCTCGAAGCGGCGTACGACCTGGGCGCGAGCGCCTGGGTCGCGTTCTGGACGATCACCGTTCCGCTCTCGAAGGCCGGCATCGTCGCCGGCACGATGCTCGTCTTCATCCCGTGCATCGGCGAGTACGTGATCCCCGGCCTGCTCGGCGGCCCGCAGACGCAGATGATCGGCCGCACGCTCTGGGACGAGTTCTTCAGCAACAACGACTGGCCGATGGCGTCGGCGGCGGCGGTCGCGATGATCGTGCTCATCATCGTGCCGCTCGCCGTCTTCAACAAGTACCAGGCCGAGGCGCGGGAGCGCGGCGGGTGAACGCTGACCGACTGCCCGAAGAGGCCTGTTCACGCTCGGCCGAACCCACCGCGGTCACAGAGGTGCACCGGTGAGTCCGCGCTGGTTCGGCCGCGGCTGGCTCGCGCTCGGCTTCGTCTTCCTGTATTTGCCGATCGCCTCGCTCGTCGTCTTCTCGTTCAACGACTCGGCCGTGCCGAACGTCTGGCGCGGCTTCACGCTGCGCTGGTACGCCGCGCTCGCGGACGACGCCGAACTGCTCGCGGGCCTGCGGCTCTCGCTGCAGATCGCCTTCCTGACCGCGTGCGCGTCGGTCGTGCTCGGCACGCTCGCCGCGTTCACGCTCGTCCGCTACCGCCGTTTCTTCGGCCGCACCGTCTTCGCCGGCATGGTCAGCGCGCCGCTCGTGATGCCCGAGGTCGTGATCGGCCTGTCGCTGCTGCTGTTGCTCGTTTCGGTTCAGCGGACGATGCAGGACGTCTTCGGCGTCGCCTACCCCGAACGCGGGCTGACGACGATCTGGTTCGGCCACCTGCTGCTCGGCATGGCCTACGCGACGGTCGTCGTCCAGGCGCGGCTTCAGGACCTCGACCCGCGGCTCGAGGAAGCCGCGATGGACCTCGGCGCCCGGCCGTGGACCGTCTTCGGCCTCGTCACCCTGCCGATGATCGCGCCGTCGCTGCTGTCGGCCTGGCTGCTGACCTTCACGCTCTCGCTGGACGACGTCGTTCTCTCGGCGTTCCTGTCCGGTCCGGGCACGACGACGATGCCGCTCGTGATCTTCTCGCGGGCACGGCTCGGCCTCAACCCGAGCGTGAACGCGACGGCGACCGTCCTGATCGTCGCGATCGGGTCCGGCGTCGTCGTCGCGAGCTATTTCCTCGCACGGCGCGAGCGGCTGCGCGCCCGCGAGACGGCCGCCGCGGCGCGCGCCTGATGCAGGGGCCGGCGCTGCGCACGCCCTGGCTCGCCTACGCCGCGCTCGCCTCGAGCATGGTGCTCGTCGGCAGCTACGTCGCGCTGTCGAAGTGGCTGGTCGCCGTGTTCCCGATTTTCCTGCTCGCGTGGTTGCGCTTCGGCATCGCCGCGGTCGGCCTGTTGCCGTGGCTGCGGCGGCCGGCCGGCGAAGCGCGGCTTTCGGCGCACGACCGCCGCCTGCTGTTCCTCGAATCGTTCTTCGGCAACTTCCTGTTCTCGATCTGCATGCTCTTCGGCATCTCGCTCACGTCGGCGCTCGTCGCCGGCGTCGTCATGGCGGCGCTGCCGGCGGCCGTGGCGGTGCTGTCGCGCGTCGTCCTCGGCGAACGCATCGCGCCGCGCGTGGCGCTCGGCATCGCCTGCGCGGTGTCGGGCATCGCGCTCGTCTCCCTCGCGAAAGCCGAGACGGGCAGCAGCCCGACATCCGTCGCGGGCAGCCTCCTGCTCGTCGGTGCGCTGCTGTGCGAAGCGTGCTACGTCGTCGTCGGCAAGCGTCTCACCGGCAACGTCGGGCCGAAGCGGATCAGCGCGGTCATCAACCTCTGGGGCTTCGCGCTCGTGACGCCGTTCGGCCTGTGGCAGGCGCGCACGTTCGACTTCGCCGCGGTCCGGGCGGCGTCGTGGGCGCTGCTCGTCTTCTATGCGGTGGCCGCGAGCATCGTCACCGTCTGGCTCTGGATGACCGGGCTGAAGCGCGTGCCGGCGTCGGCGGCGGGCGTCTTCTCCGTGCTGCTGCCGATCAGCGCGGCCGGCGTCGGCATCGCGTGTCTCGGCGAGCGTTTCGGCGCGGCCCAGGCCTGGGCCTTCGCGCTCGCCCTCGTCGGCCTGGTGCTCGCTGCGTCGAGCCCCGCAGCCGTCACGCCGGCGCCCCGGCCCCGGACGACCGACGTGCCGCGCGGCTGATCGCCGCCACCGGATCGGCCTTGCGCCGATGGTCGGACCAGACCTGCCGCCAGTGCCGCGCCCCGGGCAGGCCGTGCCGCAGGCCGAGCAGGTGCCGCGCGACATGCGACCACGGCTCGCCGCGTGCGACGACCCGTTCCATGTACTCGACCATCGCGGCCTCGACCGCATCGCGCGAGCGCTCGGCCGGCGCGTCGCCGAAGAAGCGGGCATCCCATTCGGTGAGCCACCACGGCCGGTGGTAGGCCTCGCGACCGACCATCAAACCGTCGACGTGCGCGAGTGCCTCGTCGAGTTGCGCCGACGTCGCGACGCCGCCGTTGAGCACGATGGTGAGCTGCGGGAAGTCGCGCTTGAGCCGGTGGACGGTCTCGTAGCGCAACGGCGGAACCTCGCGGTTCTCCTTCGGGCTCAGCCCCTTCAGCCAGGCGTTGCGCGCATGGACCACGAACACCTCGCACCCGGCCGCGGCCAGCGTGCCGACGAAATCGCGGACGAAGCCGTACGCCTCGTCGCGGTCGAGGCCGATGCGGTGCTTGACGGTCACCGGCAGCGCCACCGCGTCGCGCATCGCCTTGACGCAGTCGGCGACGAGCGCCGGCTCGGCCATCAGGCAGGCGCCGAACGCGCCGCGCTGCACCCGCTCGCTCGGGCAGCCGCAGTTCAGGTTCACTTCGTCATAGCCCCAGCGCTCGGCGAGCCGCGCGCAGGCGGCCAGGTCGGCCGGCTCGCTGCCGCCGAGCTGCAGCGCGACCGGCTGCTCGGCCGGATCGAAATCGAGATGCCGCGGCACGTCGCCATGGAGCAGCGCGCCGGTGGTGACCATCTCGGTGTAGAGCCGGGTGCGCCGGGTCAGCAGCCGGTGAAAGTAGCGGCAGTGGCGGTCGGTCCAGTCCATCATCGGGGCGACGGACAGGCGCCATGGAGCGGCACCCGGGGTCGGGACGGCTGGGTCGGTCATGCGGATGGTCGGTCGATGGCGTTGGCGGAAGGCGCTGCGTCGACGCCGCGAGCGGTCGCGGGCGGTCGGGCGGGCCGTGATTGTCCCAGGCGGCACGGCGCATCGTCGGCGGCGGACAATCGGCCGCCATGACCGAACGCTCCGCGGCGCCGGCCCACGACGACGCCGTGCTCGCCGCGACGATCTTCGCGCTGCTCGAGCGTCGCCGGCCGGGCGCGACGATCTGCCCGTCGGACGTCGCCCGAGCGCTGTCCGCCGACGAAGCGACCTGGCGGGCGTCGATGCCCGCGATCCGCCGGGTCGCGGCCGGGCTTGCGCGCCAGGGTCGGCTGACGGTCACGCGTCGCGGCGTCGAGGTCGACGCCGAAGCGCCGGGCGGGCCGATCCGCCTCGGACGACGCTGACCTTCGCGCCACGTCGCGCCACGTCGCGGCTTTCGCTGCCGTCGCTGCCGTCACGACCGTCACGCCCTCACGAGCGTCGCGCGGACAGTTCGTCGTCGACTGCAGCGGCGCCCGGTTCGTCCTGGATCGTCGCGGAGCGTCGCTGGACCGGAACGCTGCGACGAGCGGCCCCCACGTCTCGGCCTGGTCTTCGGCGTCGTCGAGCACCAGCCGCATCGTTCGACCGCGACGGCCCGGCACAACGGCGCGCTTGCTCGCGGACGACCGCCCGAGACCCACTCGGCTATCCTGCCCCGATGACCGCTCCTCGCTCTCGAACCTCGGCCGATGCAGTCCGCCGGCGCCTCGTCTTCGCCGGCCTCGGCAGCATGGCCGTCGGCGGCTGCGCGACGTCCGACCCGGTGCTCGCCGTCGATCCGCGCCTGCGCAGCGCCGAATTCGTCCTGCTCGGCGAGATCCACGACAACGCCGAGCAGCACCGCCAGCGTGCCGCGCTGCTGGCGGCGCTGCTCACCGACAAGCGCCCGACATGCGTCGTGTTCGAGCAGATGGACCGCGGCCGCGACGCCGAGATCGACGCCGCCGGGCGCGATGCCGAGGCCGTCGCCACGGCCGGCCGTCTCGATCGAGCGGCGTGGGCCTGGCCGTTGCACCGCCCGTTGCTGGCCGCCGCGCTCGACGGCGGCGCGACGGTCCGCGGCGGCAACCTGTCGCGCGACGACGCGCGCGGCGTGGTCCGCGGCGGCGCGTCGTCGGTCGCGGAGGCGCCGTCGGCGCTGCTCGCCGCCTCGGCGTGGAGCGCCGGCGACCAGACGCGGATGGAGCGCGAGATCGACGAGGGGCACTGCGGCGCGCTTCCCGCGGCGATGTGGCCGCGCATGGCGCTCGCCGAACGCGCCCGCGACGCGACGCTGGCGGCGGCGATGCTCGCCGCGAACCACGACCGCGAGCGCGTCGTGCTCATCGCCGGCAACGGTCATGTGCGCCGCGACCTCGGCGTGCCGCGCTACCTCGTCGCCGCGGGCGTGCCGGCCGAGCGCATCGTCGCGATCGGCTACCTCGAGGGCCCGGCGCCGGACATGGCCTTCGACGCGACCCGGATCACGCCCGCGGCGCCACGCGGCGATCCCTGCGAGGCCTTCACGAAACGCTGACCGCCGTCCTCGGCCGCGCCTCAGCGCGCCGCCAGTCGCGCGTCAGACGATCGCTGGCCGCGCCGTGCGGACCTCGTTGCCGACGAGCGCCAGCAGGACGAGCGCGCCGCCGCCGATCACGTGCACCGCCGGCGCCTCGCCTGCGCCGAGCCAGGCCCACGCGACGCCGAACACGACCTCGAGCAGCGCGAGCAGCGATGTCTCCGGCGCGCTCAGCTGCCGCGCCGCGACGACCGAGAGCAGGCACGGGATCGCGAGCTGGGCGACGCCCAGCAACGCCAGCCAGCCGAGATCGCGCGCCGACGCGGCGAACGGCACCGAGAGCGGCAAGGTGACCGCCGCCGACAAAAGCGCGCCGACCAGCACGGCCGTCAGCAGATCGCGCTCGGCGCCCCGGGCACGGCTGTGCTGTAGCACGGCCCAGTTGGTCGCCGCGGCGATGGGCACGCAGAACGCGACGGCGGTGCCGACGAGCTGCCGGCTGTCGGAACCGACGATCTCCTTCGCGTACATCCAGGCGATGCCGGTGCCGGCGACGACGATCGCGAGCCAGGTGCGCGGCGCGAGCCGTTGGCCGAGCACGCCCCGGGCGATCAGCGCGGTCAGCAGCGGCGCGATCGACATCGTGACGAGAACGTTGGCGACCGTCGTCAGCGTCAGCGCGACCATGAAGGCGGTGAACATCACGGCCCAGCAGACGCCCGAGAGCCAGAACACGCGGTCGCCGCCGCGCAGCGACCGCATCACGCTGCCGCGGCCGCGCAAGGCCGGCAGCAGGACCGCGAGCGAGGCCGCGGTGAAGGCGCTGCGCCAGAACGTCACCTCGAAGCTGCGCGCCGCCTCGAGCTGTCGGGTGACGACGCCGGCGATGCTCCACATCAGCGTCACGCCGACCATCGTGAAGACCGCCCAGCCGTGCGTCATGCGCACGCCGCGGCGCGCGGTCGCGCCCAAGTCAGTATTCCGCGCCGATGCTGCCGGGCGCGAGATTGTCGAATTTGGTGAGCGGCTTGTTGAAGAAGAGCCTGACCGTGCCGGTCGGGCCGTTGCGCTGCTTGCCGATGATGATCTCGGCGACGCCCGGCTCCTTGCTCTGCTCCTTGTTGTAGTAGTCGTCGCGGTAGATGAACATGATGACGTCGGCGTCCTGCTCGATCGCGCCCGACTCGCGCAGGTCGCTCATCATCGGCCGCTTGTCGGTGCGTGACTCGACGCTGCGGTTGAGCTGCGAAAGCGCCAGCACGGGGCACTTGAGCTCCTTGGCGAGCGACTTGAGGCCGCGCGAGATCTCGCCGATGACGGTCGCCCGGTTCTCGTCGCTGTTGCTGTTGCCGCTGCCGCTCATGAGCTGCAGGTAGTCGACGACGATCATCCCGAGCTGGCCGCACTGCCGCGCCTGGCGCCGCGCCCGCGCACGCACCTCGGTCGGCGTCAGCGCGGAGCTCTCGTCGATGAACATGCTGACGCTGCCGAGCTTCTCGACCGCTTCCGACAGCCGGCTCCACTCGTCGTCCTTCAGCCGCCCCGTGCGCAGGTTGCTCTGGTCGATGCGGCCGAGCGAGCCGACGAGCCGAAGCGCGAGCTGCGCCGCGCCCATTTCCATCGAGAAGACGACGACCGGCAGGCCTTCGGAGACGGCGACGTGCTCGGCGATGTTGAGCGCGAACGCGGTCTTGCCCATCGACGGGCGCGCAGCGAGCACGACCAGGTCGCCGGGCTGGAAGCCCGAGGTCATGCGGTCGAGGTCGAAGTAGCCGGTGCGCACGCCGGTGACGTCCTCGGCGCCGTTCTCGAACAGCTCGGTGACGCGGTCGAGCAGCTGCACGACGAGCGCGTCCATGCTCAGGAAGCCCTGCTGCGACTTCGAGCCCTCCTCGCCGATGCGGAAGATCTTGCCCTCGGCCTCGTCGAGGATCTCGGCGACGTTCCTGCCCTGCGGATTGAACGCCGACGTCGCGATCTCGTCGCTCGCGGCGACGAGCTTCCTCAGCACCGCGCGCTCGCGGACGATCTCGGCGTAGCGGCGCATGTTGGCCGCGCTCGGAACGCTTTGCGCCAGCGCGTTGAGGTAGACGAGGCCGCCGCAGTCGTCGGCCTTGCCGAGGCTCTGCAACTGCTCGAACACGGTGATGACGTCGGCGGGCTTGGTCGCGTGGATCAGGCTGCCGATCGCGGCGTAGATCAGGCGGTGCTCGAAGCGGTAGAAGTCGCTGTCGCCGAGCAGGTCGCCCGCGCGGTCCCACGCGCTGTTGTCGAGCAGCAGGCCGCCGAGCACGCTCTGTTCGGCTTCGATCGAGTGCGGCGGGATGCGCAGCCGGGCGACTTCGTCGTCCGGCGGCATCCCGAACGCGGCCTCGGGGGGCAGGTAGGCAGTCGACATCGGACGATGATAGGCCGCACCACCCGCCGACCGTTGTGCGCAACCCTGTGGAGATTCGGTGCGCGCAGCGTGCAAAGCCTGGGGACGGACGCGGCGTGGCGAACGGTTTTCTTCAGGTCGATGGGGACGGCGCCGGATGTCGCTCGAGCGCCACGGTCGACACGTTCCGGGAAGCCGGTCCGAGCGACGTCGGTCGTGCGCAATGCACTGCGCACTGCGCACTGCGCACTGCGCACTGCGAACTGCGCACTGCGAACTGCGCACGCGACCCGACCGGCAGCTCCACGTCGGCGCCCGGTCGAACGGCGTCGAATGAAAAAGGGGCGGGCCAGCGCCCACCCCTAGCCGCACTGCCAGCCGTCGGCGGACCGCCGACCGGCCGTCAGTCGGTTTCGCCGAGCACGACCACCTTGACGTCGACGACGACGTCGCTGTGCGGCGCCACCGTCACGGTGTGCTCGCCGATGGTCTTCAGCGGACCGTTCGGCATGCGCACCTGCGCCTTCACGACCTTGAAGTCGATGCGGGTCAGGGCGTCGGCGATGTCGGCGTTGGTCACCGAACCGAACAGACGGCCATCGACGCCCGCCTTCTGCGTGATGTGGACGGTGCGGCCGCTCATCTTCTCGCCGAGCGCGGTCGCCACGGCGAGCTTCTCGGCAGCGGCCTTCTCGAGTTCGGCGCGCTTGGCCTCGAACTCCTTGATCGCCGACTCGGTCGCGCGGCGGGCCGAGCGCTGAGGGATCAAATAGTTGCGGGCGTAGCCGTCCTTGACCTTGACGACATCGCCCAGGTTGCCGAGGTTGGCGACTTTTTCGAGCAGGATGATTTGCATGGCGTCGTCGTCCTCAGACCTTGTGCTGGTCGCTGTACGGCAGCATCGCCAGGAATCGCGCGCGCTTGATGCAGTTCGTCAGCTGGCGCTGGAAGAACGCCCGCGTGCCGGTCAGGCGGGCCGGCGTGATCTTGCCGTTCTCGCCGATGAAGTCGCGCAGCGTGTCGATGTCCTTGTAGTCGATCTGCTTGACACCGGTGACGGTGAAGCGGCAGAAGCGCTTGCGACGGAACAGCAGCGACTGGGTGTTGCGCTTGGGCTTGCGGTCCTTCGAGAACCGGCCTTTACCACGGGGCGGGGGCATATCGATACCTCTTCGTTGCGGTCCGTCGGCGCTGTCGGCCTCGGGACGAATCGTTGTACGGTGTGCTCGACGAGCAGTTCAGTCGAGCTCGGTGACATGGAAGACGACGCCGCGGCCGTTGCGCTGCGAGCCGAGAAAACCTGCGAAGCCGTGGCTGCTGCCGATCTCGAGTCGCGCGACGCGCTGGGTGACCTCGCCGATCGCCCGGCCCCGGATCTCCATGCTGACCTTGCGGGGCTGGCCGTCCTGCGTGACCTCCGACTCGTGCTTCAAGCTCAGGTCGAGGGCCGGCAGGCCGGCGGGGGTATAGCGGAGCACGCCTCGCTCGACGAGTTGCGCGGTCAGAACCAGACGGTTCATCGCGAGCGCCCGCGAGCGGCGTCTGCGCCGATCGTGCCGTCAGGTCTGCGCTTCCTGCACGACGCGCGGCGGACGGTCGCCGCCGCGGTCGCCACGGTCGCCGCGATCTCCGCGGTCGCCCCGCTCACCGCGATCGCCGCGCTCCGCCGCAGCCGATGACTTGCGCGAGTCCTCGCGCTCGACCATCTTCATCATCACCGACGGCGTCGTCACCGCCTCGTCCATCTGAACGGTCAGGTGGCGGAGCACGGCATCGTTGAAGCGAAAGCCGGTTTCGAGCTCGATCAGCACGTCCTTGCTGCACTCGATGTTGATGCAGAGGTAGTGCGCCTTGGCGAGCTTCTGGATCATGTAGGCCATCTGGCGACGGCCCCAGTCCTCGACCCGGTGCACCTTGCCGCCGCCGGCGGTGACGAGGCCCTTGTAGCGTTCCAGCATCGCCGGAACCTGTTCGCTCTGATCCGGGTGGATCAGAAGCACGATTTCATAATGACGCATCGAGACTCCTTGTGGATTCCGGCCGGGCGTGCGGCGCCGTCGAAGCGGACGCTCGCAGCGCACCCTGCTGGAGGAAAGCCGCCCCGAAGCGTCGGACCCGGGTGCGGCAAGGCAATCGAGCATTCTATCCCGCCTCGCCGCTGCCAACCAGTGCGGCGCCCGCGCGCAGCCCTTGCGCCGCCGCCAGCGTCGCCGTGCAATACGACCTGCAAGATTGCTTCAGCGGTCGCGCGATGCGGTCGAAGACGGCCTCGATACTTCGCCTCTCGCCCGGAACCTTGCCGATGAACCATTTCCGCCGCAGCCCTGTCCCCGCACCGACGCCCGCTCCGCCCTCGCGCGACGGCTGGGCCGCGACACGGGTCGAGCCAGCGTCCTCCCAGGATGGCTGGGCGCCCACGCGCGTCGAAGCGGCCGCTTCGCTCGACGGCTGGGCGCCGACGCGTGTCGACGCTCGCGTCGACAACGACGGCTGGGGCGAGACCCGCGCGCAGACGGCGCTCGCGACGAGGCGCGACACCGACGCCGACGACTCCCTCGCCGCACAACCGCAGGACATCGGCCGGCCGACCGGCGCCGACACGCGCGAGCTCTTCGTCTCGTGCGACGCCGCCGAGGCGCTGCAGCAGCAATTCGAGCACCTCCAGCCCGAGTTCATCGCGATCCACGACATCGCGACCGCGTCGTCGCGGCGGCTGCTCGAGGGCGTCGCCGTCGCGACCAGCCGCCGCGTGCAGACGCTCGTGATCCGGCGCCAGGGCTACGGGACGCCGCTCGCGTCGCTCGCCTTCGTCGACGTGCCGACGGAGCAAGGCAAGACGCTGCGGCTCTATTCGACCGACGCCGCGGTCGACGCCGAGCCGGCGGCCCGCGGCGAGCCGGCGGCCCGCGCAGCGCTGGCGCGGACGCTGCTCGGCTTCAGCCGGCTCGGCGTGATCATGGTGGGCGAATTGCGTCCGTCAGCCATCGCCGAGGCGTTCAAACCGCTCGCCGACGCCATCGCCGACGATCTCTGGCACAACCGCCAGCTGCTGCTGCTGCCGCTCGCGGCCGCGAGCGCGCTCGCCTCGCAAGGCATCGCGCTCGGTCAGACGAGCGGCGTCGCGGTGCGGACGACGCCGCAGGTGCTGCGTCCGTCGGACGCCTGGCGCTTCATCGCCGCGAGCTGGTCGCGCATCGGCGAGCCGCTCACGGCGGCGCCGGCGCCCGCGTCGGCGCGGCCGATGCCGACGGTCGAGCCGGCCGCCGACCTGCTCGAGCGCTACCTGCGGCAGCTCGGCGACATCGCCGGCCTGCTGAGCTGCTGCATCTTCGACGTGACGACCGGCCAGGCACTCGCACATGCCGGCGCCGACATCGACGGCACGCAACTGGCGCTGCACGGCGGCCAGATGCTCGCGGCGATGGGCGCCGCGAGCCGTTCGTTCGGTTTCGGCCGGACGACGCCCGACGCCGCGATCACGCTCGGCACGCACCACCTGCTGCTGCGCGGCGTGCCGAAGCACCCTGCCCTCGCGCTGCACGCGGTGCTCGACAAGCACGTCGCCAACCTGACGCTCGCGCGGCTGCAACTGCAGCGGATGGACACGCTGTTCGACGCGCCTGCCGCCTGATCGGAGCCGCGGGCGCCGCAGGCCGGCCGGTCAGTGCACGACCCGCTCGAAGCGGAACTCGCTGCCCTCGACGTCGACCGGAATCACGTCCTTCGGGCCGAAGCGGCCCTGCAGCACCAGCTTGGCGACCGGGTTCTCGATCTTCTGCTGGATCGCCCGCTTGAGCGGCCGCGCGCCGTAGACCGGATCGAAGCCCGCCTTCGCGATCTCGGCGAGCGCCGCGGGCGACACGTCGAGCTTCATGTCCATCTTGTCGAGCCGCTCCTCGAGCACGCGCAGCTGGATCTTCGCGATCGCCCCGATGTTCTTCGCGTCGAGCGCGTGGAACACCACCGCCTCGTCGATCCGGTTCAGGAACTCGGGACGGAAGTGCTGCTTGACCTCGGCCATCACCGCGTCGTGGATCGCCTCGTCGCTCTGCCCGACCATCTGCATGATCGTGTGCGAGCCGAGGTTGCTGGTCATCACGATGACGGTGTTCTTGAAGTCGACCGTGCGGCCCTGGCCGTCGGTGAGGCGGCCGTCGTCGAGCACCTGCAGCAGCACGTTGAAGACGTCCGGGTGCGCCTTCTCGACCTCGTCGAGCAGCAGCACGCAGTAGGGCTTCCTGCGCACCGCCTCGGTCAGGTAGCCGCCCTCGTCGTAGCCGACATAGCCCGGCGGCGCGCCGATCAGGCGGCTGACCGAGTGCTTCTCCATGAATTCGCTCATGTCGAGGCGCACGAGGTGGTCCTCGCTGTCGAACAGGAAGCCGGCGAGCGCCTTGCAGAGCTCGGTCTTGCCGACGCCGGTGGGCCCGAGGAACAGGAACGAGCCGGTCGGCCGGTTCGGGTCGGAGAGGCCGGCGCGCGAGCGGCGGATGGCGTCCGAGACCGCGACGATCGCCTCGTCCTGGCCGACGACGCGCTCGTGCAGCTTCGATTCCATTTTCAGCAATTTATCGCGCTCGCCCTGCATCAGTTTCGAGACCGGGATGCCGGTCGCGCGGGCGACCACCTCGGCGATCTCCTCGGTGCCGACCGTCGTTCGCAGCAATTGCGGGCGCCCGCCGGCGGCGCTCTTGCTCGCTTCCTTGTCCTGCGTGTCCTTCAGGCGCTTCTCGAGGTCGGGCAGCTTGCCGTATTGCAGCTCGGCCACCTTGGCGAAATCGCCCTTGCGCTTCCATTCCTCGATCTGGAAACGGACCCGGTCGATCTCTTCCATGACGTTGGCCGAGCCCTGGGCGGCAGCCTTCTCGGCCTTCCAGATCTCGTCGAGGTCGGCGGCTTCGCGCTGCACGCGGGCGATCTCCTCGTCGATCAGGCCGAGCCGGCGCTGCGACGCTTCGTCCTTCTCGCGGCTGACGGCGGCGCGCTCGATCTGCAGCTGGATCAGCCGCCGGTCGAGCCGGTCCATCGCCTCGGGCTTGGAGTCGATCTCGATCTTCACCTTGGCGGCCGCCTCGTCGATCAGATCGATCGCCTTGTCGGGCAGGAAGCGGTCGGTGATGTAGCGGTGCGAGAGCTCGGCCGCGGCGACGATCGCCGGGTCGGTGATTTCGACGCCGTGGTGGGCCGCGTACTTCTCCTTCAAGCCGCGCAGGATCGCGATCGTGGCCTCGACCGTCGGCTCGCCGACGAGGATCTTCTGGAAGCGGCGCTCGAGCGCGGCGTCCTTCTCGATGTACTTGCGGTACTCGTCGAGCGTGGTCGCGCCGATGCAGTGCAGCTCGCCGCGGGCGAGCGCCGGCTTCAGCATGTTGCCCGCGTCGATCGCGCCCTCGGCCTTGCCGGCACCCACCATCGTGTGGATCTCGTCGATGAAGACGATGGTCTGGCCCTCGTCCTGCGCGACTTCCTTCAGCACGCCCTTGAGCCGTTCCTCGAACTCGCCGCGGAACTTGGCGCCCGCGAGCAGCAGCGCCATGTCGAGCACGAGCACGCGCTTGTTGCGGAGCGAATCGGGCACCTCGCCGGCGACGATGCGCTGGGCCAGGCCTTCGACGATCGCGGTCTTGCCGACACCGGGCTCGCCGATCAGGACGGGGTTGTTCTTGGTGCGGCGCTGCAGCACCTGGATCGCGCGGCGGATCTCGTCGTCGCGGCCGATCACCGGGTCGAGCTTGCCCTGCCGTGCGCGCTCGGTCAGGTCGAGCGTGTACTTCTTCAACGCCTCGCGCTGGCCTTCGGCGTCGGCACTGTCGACCTTCTGGCCGCCGCGCACGGCGTCGATCGCCGACTCGAGCGCCTTGCGCGTCAGGCCATGCTCCTTGACCAGCGGGCCGAGGCTCGTCTTCGTGTCCGCGAGCGCGAGCAGGAACATCTCGCTCGAGATGAACGCGTCGCCGCGCCTGGTCGCTTCCTTCTCGGTCGCCTGCAGCAGCGCGCCGAGGTCGCGGCCGGGTTGCACCTGCTGGCCGCCCTGCACCTGCGGCAGGCGGGCGACCTCGGCGTCGACGGCCGCCTGCAGGCCGGCCGTGTTGACGCCGGCACGCTGCAGCAGCGCTTTCGGGCCGTCCGCCTGGCCGAGCATCGCGGCGAGCAGGTGCGCCGGTTCGATGTACGGGTTGTCGCGCGTGACGGCGAGGCTCTGGGCGTCGGCCAGCGCTTCCTGGAACTTGGTGGTGAGCTTGTCGATTCGCATGGGGGACTATCCTCCGATTGCGACGGACATGGGGGACAGAAGCGCCCGTTTCAAGCAGCCGGCGTCATCCCGCCAGCCATCGCGTCGCCTGGAAGCCGAGCGCCGCGCATGCGAGCGCGCCGAACAGATGGACGGCCGAATGCGCTGCGGCGAGCGCCCACGCGCCGCGCTGGAGCAGCAGCAACGACTCGCCGGTGAACGACGAGAACGTCGTCAGGCCGCCGAGGAAACCGGTCACCAGGGCAAGGCGGAGCAGCTCGTTCGGCGAGCGCTCGAACCACGCCAGCGCAACGCCGATCAGCAGCCCGCCGACGCAGTTGACCGCGAGCGTGCCGAGCGGGAAGCCCGCCCACCGCGGGTTCAGCGACAGCCCGACCGCCCAGCGCCCGAGGCAACCGACGACACCTCCGCCGGCGACGGCTGCCAGCTGCAGCCAAAGCGGCAGCGGCGTCATCCGGGCGCGTTCCCGGCGGCGATGCCCCAGCGCGCGAGCGCGGCGTCGTCGCTGCTGCGCGCATCGACCCAGCGCGCCGTGCCGTCGGGCGACGACTCCTTCTTCCAGAACGGCGCCTGCGTCTTGAGATAGTCCATCAGGAATTCGCAGGCCTGGAAGGCGGCGCCGCGGTGCGACGCGGTGACCGCGACCATCATGATCTGCGCCTGCGGGTCGAGGCGGCCGACGCGGTGGACGACGCGCGCGCCGAGGATGCCGAAGCGCGCCTCGGCCGCGTCGATCATCGCCTCGATCGACCGCTCGGTCATGCCGGGGTAGTGCTCGAGCTCCATCGACGCGACGGTCGTGTCGTCGGCACGGTCGCGCACCGTGCCGATGAAGGCCGCCACGGCGCCGACCCGTCCGTCGCCGGCGCGCAGGTCCGCGACCTCGGCAGCGACATCGAAGTCCGCTTCCTGGATCCGTACCCGTGGCGCGGCCATCGCGTCAGCCGCCGGTCACGGGCGGGAAGAAGGCGAGTTCGTCGCCCTCGCCGACCGCGGCGCTCTCGTCGGCGAGCGTCTGGTTGATCGCGCAGCGCAGGCTCCGGCCGCGCGCGAGCACCTCGGCATGCGCGCCGCCGCGGGCGATCAGGGCGTCGCGCACGTCGCCGAGCCGGCTGCCGACCGCGAGCTCGACGGTCTCGCCCGCCCCGAGCGCCTCGCGGATCGCCGCGAAGTAGCGGATGCGCAGCTTCATGCGGTCCACTCGGCGAAGGCGATGAAGTCGACGAAGTCCCCGGCGCGGACCGCCGTACCCGCCGGCAGGTCGACCACGCCGTCGCCCCAGACGGCCGACGTCAGCACCCCCGAGCCCTGGTTCGGAAAGAGGTCGAGACCGCCGGTCGCGTTGCGCCGCACGCGCAGGAACTCGCGGCGGCGGTCGGGGCGCGGCACCTCGAAGTCGGCGCGCAGGCGGCTGCGCGGCGGCGCGAGGCGCGTCGCGCCCTGCAGCCGGAGCAGCAGCGGCCGGACCATCAGGAGGAAGGTGATGAAGCTCGACACCGGGTTGCCCGGCAGGCCGACGAACCATGCGGCGGAACCGTCGCGGCGCCGGACCTCGCCGAATGCGAGCGGCTTGCCCGGCTTGATCGCGATCTGCCAGAGATCGAGCCGGCCCTCGGCCTCGACCGCCGGCTTCAGGTGATCTTCCTCGCCGACCGACACCCCGCCGGAGGTGACGATGACGTCGGACGTCTGTGCGGCGACGCGCAGCGCCTCGCGCGTCGCGTCGAGGCGGTCGGGAACGATGCCCAGGTCGTTGCACTCGGCACCCGCCGTCTGCAGCAGTGCGCGCAGCGTGTAACGGTTCGAGTTGTAGATCGCGCCGGGCTTGAGCGGCTCGCCGGGCAGCGCGAGCTCGTCGCCGGTCGAGAAGAGCGCCACCCGCGGCCGCCGCGCGACCGCGAGAGTCGCCGCACCGACGGTCGCCGCGAGGCCCAGCTCGGCCGGCCCGAGCCGCGTGCCGGCGCCGAGCACCACCGCGCCCGAACGCACGTCCTCGCCGCGGCGGCGGATCGCCTGGCCGGCCACCGGCACGACGTCGAAGCGCACGCCGCCGTCGACCGCCGCGCACTGCTCCTGCATGACGACGGCATCGGCGCCGGCGGGCGTCTGCGCGCCGGTGAAGATGCGCGCGGCGCTCGCCGGCTGCAGCGACGCGCCGACCTGCCCGGCGGCGATGCGCTGGCTCACCGGCAGCACCGTCCCCGGCGTCGGGACGTCGGCGACGCGGACCGCGTAGCCGTCCATCGCGCTGTTGTCGGCGGGCGGCACGTCGAGCGTCGACACGAGGTCGGCCACGAGGACGCGGCCGAGCGCGTCGAAGGTCGAGACGGTCTGCGCGTCGGGCAATGGGAACGGCTGCACCGCGCCGAGCAGCCGCGCGAGCGCCTCGTCGAGCGTCAGCATCGGCGGCCGGGCGGACGCGCTCATCGATTGCCTCCCGCGTGCTCGGCGACGTAGGCCTTGACGGCCTCGACGTCGGCCGGCATCGCGACGAAACGCTTCGGCAGCGCCTCGATGCCCCGCAGCGCCAGCGGCCGGTCGGGCTCGCGACCGATCGCCGGGGCGACGGTCTCGGCGAACTTCGCAGGCAGCGCGGTCTCGAGGACGATCATCGGCACGCCGGGCAGCAGGTGCTCCCTCGCGACCTTCAGGCCGTCGGCCGTGTGGGTGTCGATCACCGTGCCGAAGCGGCGGTCGGTGTCGCGGATCGTCGCGATGCGGTCGGCATGCGTGCTGCGGCCGGAGACGAAGCCGAAGCGGCCGATGCGGTCGAACTCGGCCGGCGTGACGCCGAAGGCGCGGTCGCGCCCGAGCGCGGTGCCGAACAACGCCCGCGTGCGGTCCGGATCGCGGCCGACGAGGTCGAAGACGAAGCGCTCGAAGTTCGACGCCTTCGAGATGTCCATCGACGGGCTCGAGGTCTCGTGCGTCTCGGCCGCGCCGCGGACGCGGTAGGTGCCGGTGCGGAAGAACTCGTCGAGCACGTCGTTCTCGTTCGTCGCGAGCACGAGCCGCGCGATCGGCAGGCCCATCGTCCGCGCGACGTGGCCGGCGCAGATATTGCCGAAGTTGCCCGATGGCACGGCGAACGCGACCTGCTCGTCGTCGCGCGAGGTGGCCTGGAAATACCCCGCGAAGTAGTAGACGACCTGCGCGAGCAGCCGTGCCCAGTTGATCGAGTTGACGGTGCCGATGCGGTGACGGCGCTTGAACGCGAGGTCGCCGGAGACCGCCTTGACGATGTCCTGGCAGTCGTCGAAGACGCCGTCGACCGCGATGTTGTGGATGTTCGGGTCCTGCAGGCTGAACATCTGCGCCTGCTGGAACGGGCTCATCCGGCCGCGCGGCGAGAGCATGAACACGTCGACGCCGGTCTTGCCGCGCATCGCGTACTCGGCGGCGCTGCCGGTGTCGCCCGAGGTCGCGCCGAGGATGTTGAGCGTCTCGCGCCGGCGCCCGAGCTCGTACTCGAACAGGTTGCCGAGGAGCTGCATCGCCATGTCCTTGAACGCGAGCGTCGGGCCGTTGGAGAGCGCTTCGAGGAAGACGCCGGGCTCGAGCGGACGCAAGGGAACGATCTCGGGCGTGCCGAAGACCTCCGCGGTGTACGTCCGGGCGGCGAGCGCGCGCAGGTCGGCCGGCGGGATGTCGTCGATGTAGAGCGACAGGATCTCGAAGGCGAGCTCGTCGTAGGGCAGGCGACGCCAGCGGGCGAGCGTCGCGGCGTCGACGGCGGGGTAGCGCTCGGGCAGGTAGAGGCCGCCGTCGGGCGCGAGGCCCTCGAGCAGGATGTCGCAGAAGCGGCGCGGCATGGTGTCGCCGCGGGTGCTGAGGTAGTTCACGTCGAAGGCAGGCAGGCGCGTCGAAGCCTCATTCTCGCGCAGCGACGCCCCTGGGCATGTCAGCGAGCAGGCGCGTCGCCTCGGCGACGACCGACGGCTCGACAGTGACGGCTCGCACGGCTTGCAGGCCGCGATCCAGCTCCCGCCAGATCGGCGCCGGGTCGCGCACACCTCGCGACAGCCGCAAGGCCTCGTCGAAGGCGAGCAACGCGGGCTGGAAGCGACCGATCGCCAGCTCGGCCTTGCCCAGGATCACGTGCAGGATCGCGAGTTCACGTTCGACTTCGTGATGCACGGCGCCCGACCGGCCATGCGCGTCGCGCAGCAGCCTGTTCGCCTCGCGATACGCCGTCATCGCGCGCTCGCGATGGCCACGGCGGTCCTCGACGAGTCCGAGCCCGACCAGCGCTTGCGCAAGGCCGCGATGGAACAGTGGTTCGCCGCTGGAACCGGCGGCGCCGAGCACTCGTCGCCAGAGTTCGACGCTCTCGCCGTACGCGCCGAACGCGAGCTCGGTGTCGCCGTTCATCATGAGGGCATCGCCCACGCGGTTGAGCACCGCCGCGATCGCCTCGGCGCTCGCCCCTGCCGCTCGAAGCGGCGCCAGACTTTCCCGGAAGCGCTCGGCAGCCTCGGCGGGCCGGCCCGCATCGAGCAGCGCGCTTCCCAGGCCGTGCAGCAGCGTCACCCGCAAGGCGGCATGCCGCGGCTCGGGCGCATCGTCCGCATCGACGACCGACATGCCTTCCGACAGCGCGTCGATGGCAGACGGCGGGTCGTGCGCATCGAGCAGCGCCGACGCCTGCTCGCGCAGCGCGACGACGAGTTCGGCCGCCGTGGCCGTTCCGTCGGCGACGCGGGCTCGCGCGAGTTCGACGATGCTGGCGGCCAGCGCAACGGCCTTGGCCGGCTCGCCCGCCTGGCGCCATCCGCGGATCGCGTCGAAGGCGTCCGCGAACGACAGCGACTCGCGTGCACCGCTGTCGGCCTGGAGACGCTCCCAATAGGCCGGTGCGCCCGACGAACCGGTGACGCGAGGGAACGGCGTGCGCGTCGAGGTCGCTCGACCGGACATCCAGGGGAGCGCCGTCTGCTCGTCCGCGGCGACCGTCTCCGCATCCATGGCCAGCACCGCGGAGTGCAGACGCACGTGCCAGAGGTCGGGGGCCAACGACGCTGCGTCGCGCTGCATGCCGGCCGGCAGGAGGAGCACGAGGGCGACGCCCGACGTCGACTCGAAACGGCTCCGCCGCTCGTTCATCCGCATCAGCAGCGAGCGGCGCTCGGCGTCCCAGTCGGCGTCGCCGCTGCCCTGGTAGGCCTCGAGCCAGACGACGGGGCCGCGCGCGTCGGCGGCGCTGCCCTGCATCGCCGCGAACACGCCCGCCATCGTTCCGCTGACGAGCCCGGACGCCTCGTCGACGGCGACGACGACGAACCGACGCCCCATGCCGACGACGTGCGACTCGAGCCGCGCCCGCAGAGCGCCGCTCGTCCGCGCATCCTCGACGAAATAGACGACGAAGCAGAAACTTCGCGCCGCCTGCAACTTGCGCGTCAGCGTCCTGGACTCGCGGTCGACCGCGTCGTCAGGTGCCACCGGGAACGACGGGCGCAGAGGGCGCCGCGGTCGCGTGCCAGCCATCGATGAGGTCCCAGAGCAGCGGGTTGAGGTCGACCCAGTCCGTGCCGTTGCGGTAGTTCAGCACCGCGCGGATGTCGAAGAAGCGCGCCGCGACGGGCAGGTCGCTGCGCTTGGGCAGGTCGAGCGTGTTGCCATCGGCGATACCCTTGAGCAGCGGGTACTCCTCCTGCACCACCATCTGCTCGAATTCGACGCGGTGCTTCTCGAGCACGGTCGCGACGATGGCGTCGTCCACCGCGAGCGGCAGACGGGCCGTCGCGTAATACGCCTGGTCGACGATGTCGAGCAGCAGACGTCGCAGCAATTGGCGGATGTCGCCGCCCGAACTCAGCATCAGGTGGTCGAGCGCCTCGCCGCTCAGGACCGTCGGCCACGGCGCGAAGCGCTTCGCGACCACGGCGCGCATCGCGTCGAGACCTTCGGGGCGCGGCTTGCGACGCGCCCGCGTCGGCGGCTCGCAGACGCGCACCGAGGCAAGCATGCTCACCGAGACGCGCTGCTTGACGTTGGCGAGGTACGGCAGATAGGGCGGGACCGAGTAGACGACCTGCAGCTCGGGCAGCCGCAGCGCGTCGACGCCGCCGTCGAACACCTTGACGACACGGTCGAACATGTCGGTCGACGCCTCGTTGCCGATTCCGCGCAGACGCTCGAGCGAATCGACGATCAGGACGACCTTCTCGACACGGTGACGCTGCCGGACGAACTGCGACAGATCGCGCATGAACTCGCGGCATTCGTCGATGAAGCGTTCCTGGCGTGCCATGTCGAAGCCACGGATCCGCTGGATCAGGCTTTGCTGCTGCTTCTTGAAATCGGTCTTGATCCCGGCGACCGTGAAGCCCTTGATCTCGACTTCGGTCTGCAGCCATTGGCCCAGGCGCGTCCCGACCGATTCGCGAAGGAACTCCTCGCCGGTGTCGGCCGTCAGCCGGTCGGCGAAGGCGATCACGCTGACGAGCAGCAGGTCGATCAACTCGATCGGATGGCTGTCGGTGATGTAGTCGAGGGCGTCGACGAGATAGGCGCGAAACGGCCCGGCGCCGTTCAGCAGCGTCGCGAGCCGGCGCAGTTCGGTGCTCTTGCCGGTGCCGCGCTGGCCGCTGAAGTAGTAGAGCGCCGAGCCGCGGGTGCGTCTGCAGCTGCGCACGAGCGCCGCGATCACATCCTCGGCATCGCTGCCGTGGAGGTTGGGCACGTAGCGATCGTCGGTCGGCTCGAGCGGCCCGGGGTCGTTCGCGAGGATGTCCGCGAACGCGTCGAGCGTGGCTTCGGCATCCATGGTCAGCTCAGCTCCTCTTTGCGGATCCGGACGATGGGCGCGAGCACCGTCGACAGCGCCTGCATCTGCGCGATCGCCTCGTCCATGCGGCCTTCGACCGTCGCGTGGGTGAGGATGATCACGTCGGTCTGCGCCTCGCCCTCGGCCCCCGTCTCGACGACGGCGCCGCCGGCCCCAGGGCGCTGCAGCAGCGCCTCGATCGAGATGTCGCGCTCCGCGAGGATCGCGGTGATGCGCGCGAGCACGCCGGCCTGGTCGGCGACCTGCAGGCGCAGGTAGAACGCGGTGAGTACTTCGACGATCGGCAGGATGCGCGCGTCGCTCATCGAGCCGGGCTGGAACGCGAGATGCGGGACGCGGTGGTCGGGATCGGCGGTGTGGAGCCGCGTGACGTCGACGAGGTCGGCGATCACCGCCGAGGCCGTCGGCTCGGCGCCGGCGCCGCGGCCGTAGTAGAGCGAGGTGCCGACCGCGTCGCCGTGCACGACGACCGCGTTCATCGCGCCTTCGACGTTGGCGATCAGCCGCTTGGCGGGCACGAGCGTCGGATGGACGCGCAGCTCGATGGCGCCGCCCGCGTCGGCGCGGCGCTTCGTGATGCCGAGCAGCTTGATGCGGTAGCCGAGCTGCTCGGCATAGCGGATGTCGACCGCGTCGAGCGCGCCGATGCCCTCGATGTAGGCACGGTCGAACTGCACCGGAATGCCGAACGCGATCGCGCTCATGATCGTCGCCTTGTGCGCGGCGTCGATGCCGTCGATGTCGAAGGTCGGGTCGGCCTCGGCATAGCCCAGCCGCTGCGCCTCGTCGAGCACCGCTTCGAAGTCCAAGCCCTTCGAGCGCATCTCGGACAGGATGAAGTTGGTCGTGCCGTTGATGATGCCGGCGACCCACTCGATGCGGTTGGCGGAGAGGCCCTCGCGCAGCGCCTTGATGATCGGGATGCCGCCGGCGACGGCGGCCTCGAACGCGACCATCACGCCACGCGCGCTCGCGGCGGCGAAAATCTCGGTGCCGTGCACCGCGAGCAGCGCCTTGTTGGCCGTGACCACGTGCTTGCCCGCGGCGATCGCCTCCAGCACCAGTTCCCGGGCGATGCCGCAGCCGCCGATCAGCTCGACGACGATCGCGATGTCGGGGTCGCGGATGATCTCGCGCGAATCGGCGACGACGCGCGCCGCGTCGCCGACGACGGCCCGCGCTGCGGCGAGATCGCGGCGCGACACCATCGTCACCTCGATGCCGCGGCCGGCGCGGCGACGGATCTCCTCGGCGTTGCGGCGCAGCACCTCGAACACGCCGGTGCCGACGGTACCGAGCCCCATGAGGCCGATGCGGATCGCTTTCATCGCCGGCCTCAGACCGAATGCCGCTTGCGGTAGTGCTCGAGGAAGCGGGCGATTCGCCCGATCGCTTCGGTCAGGTCGTCGGAGTTCGGCAGGAAGACCATCCTGAAGTGATCGTGCGCCGACCAGTTGAAGCCGGTGCCCTGGACGATCAGCACCTTCTGCTCCGAGAGCAGCTCGTAGGCGAACTGCTGGTCGTCGGCGATCGGATAGAGCGCGGGATCGAGCCGGGGGAAGAGGTAGAGCGCCGCCTTCGGCTTGACGACGCTGACGCCGGGAATGGCAGTCAGCAGCTCGTACGCCAGGTCGCGCTGCCGGCAGAGCCTGCCGGTCGGTGCGACCAGATCGTCGATGCTCTGGTAGCCGCCGAGCGCCGTCTGGATCGCGAGCTGCCCCGGCGTGTTGGCGCACAGCCGCAGCGACGCCAGCATGTTGAGGCCTTCGATGTAATCGCGGGCATGGCGCTTCTCGCCCGACACGACCATCCAGCCGGCGCGGTAGCCACAGGACCGGTAGTTCTTCGACAAGCCGTTGAAGGTGACGAAGAGCACGTCGTCGGCGAGCGACGAGATGCTGGTGTGCGCCGCGCCGTCGTAGAGCGTCTTGTCGTAGATCTCGTCGGCGAAGACGACCAGCTGGTGCCGCCGCGCGAGCTCGACGACCCGGAGCAGCACGTCCTCGGGGTAGAGCGCGCCGGTCGGATTGTTCGGGTTGATGACCACCAGCCCGCGGGTGCGCGGCGTGATCAGCGATTCCATGTGCTCGATGTCGGGCAGCCAGCCCGAGCCTTCGTCGCAGCGATAGTGGACCGGCCTGCCGCCCGACAGGCCGACGACCGCGGTATAGAGCGGGAAGTCGGGCGACGGGATCAGCACCTCGTCGCCGTCGTTGAGCAGTGCGTTGATCGCGATCGCGATCATCTCGGACGCACCGTTGCCGAGATAGACGTCGTCGACGGAGACGCCTGCGACGCCCTTCTGCTGCGTGTAGTGAACGACGGCCTTCCGCGGCGCGAAGAGGCCCTTGCTGTCGGTGTAGCCCGCCGTGTGCGGCAGGTTCCTGATCATGTCCTGGACGATCTCGTCCGGAGGTTCGAGCCCGAACGCGGCGACGTTGCCGATGTTGAGCTTGATGATCTTCTGGCCTTCCTCCTCCATCTGCCGCGCCTTGTCGAGCACGGGCCCGCGGATGTCGTAGGCGACGTTCGCGAGCTTCGCGGACTTGGCGATGGGTTTCAAGGAAAGGCTCCCGATGCGATCGCGACGGAAAACCTAGAATTTAACCACAGGGGTTCCGCGCTCCTTTCCACCTCGACGACGTCATTGCCGCATGAAACTCCAAGCCGACCGGATCGAAGGATTGAACGCCATCGCGCGCCACGGACCGGGCGGCGTGGCGGTCAACGGCGTCGAGCATGCGTCGAGCGTGCTCGTGCCGTGGCGCGGCGCCGTCGTACCCTGGCCGGTCCGCGATTTCGAGTCGCTCGACGCGAGCCACTTCGACGCGATTGCCGCGTTGAAGCCCGAGCTGGTCATCTTCGGCAGCGGGCCACGCCTGCGCTTTCCGAAGCCTGCCTGGCTGAAGCCGCTGATCGAGCAGCGCATCGGCGTCGAGACGATGGACAGCGCCGCGGCGTGCCGGACCTACAACGTGCTGCTGGCGGAGGGCCGACCGGTGGTCGCGGCGCTCATTTTCGAAACCGCTGCCTGACGCTTCCACGGCTCTGCCGAAGCTGCGGGAGGCCGAAACGCAGCGTCTATAATTCGGGGCACGCGCCAGCCGGTGCAACGACCAGAATCCTTCATGACGCCAGCTCTCAACAAACCCCTGCCGGAATTTGAAGCGCTCGCGACCGGTGGCGTGAAGTTCACTCCGCAGGCCTATGCCGGGAAGATCGTCGTGCTGTACTTCTACCCGAAGGACAATACACCCGGATGCACGACCGAGGCGATGCAATTCCGCGACCACCACAAGGAATTCGTCAAGGCGGGCGCCGTCGTCTTCGGTGTGTCGCGCGACAACATGGCGTCGCACGACAAGTTCAAGCAGGCGCTCGAGCTGCCGTTCGACCTCATCGCCGATACCGAGGAAAAGCTCTGCCACATGTTCGGCGTGGTCAAGAACAAGATCATGTACGGCAAGAAGGTGAAGGGCATCGAGCGCAGCACGTTCCTGATCGACGGCAGCGGCGTGCTCCGCGGCGAGTGGCGCGGCCTGAAGGTCGCCGGCCACGTCGAGGAGCTGTTGAAGGAAGTCAAGGCGCTGAAAAAGACGCCTTGAGTCGCGGCAGACCGGTGCGCGGCGCCGACGCGCCGAGCATCGGCGCCCACGGTCCTCGACGCTCGGAGGCCGATCGCGGTCGGTCCTGGTGCCCGGCCAGCGATTGACCCACTCCGCGAAGCCGCAACCCCGTTCGTGCGGCGGTTCGCTTGTTCGAACGCGACTGCGCGAGACCCTCGATGCCACTGCCCAAGCCCCCCACCCGCCGTGCTGCCCGCCTCGATGCGGCCGACTTCGAATCGCAGGCCGTCCCGCAACCGGCACGGCGCCCGTCGAAGAGTCGCGTCGTCGGCGCCGCGGCCGAGCCGCCCGCGCCGGCGCGCCTCGAGCTGCACGCCGAGCGCAGCGAGTCGCCGGTGCTCGCCAGCGCCGCGCTCGTCGCGCCGCCGGCGCCGGTGCCACCGCGCAAGCCCGCTCCGGCGCCGCAGACCCGCGCCGCCAAGCCGCGCGGCAACGGCCCGGCCACGCTCTTCGTGCTCGACACCAACGTCTTGATGCACGACCCGACGTCGCTGTTCCGCTTCGAGGAGCACGACATCTATCTGCCGATGATCACGCTCGAGGAGCTCGACGGCCACAAGCGTGGCATGACCGAGGTCTCGCGCAACGCCCGCCAGGTCAGCCGCGAGCTCGACCAGCTCGCCGCGACGATGCCGACGCGCGACGCGTCCGGCGCATCCGAAGGCCTTCCGCTCGCGCGCACCGGCCACCGCGAGGCCGGCGGCAAGCTCTTCTTCCAGACCAACCTGATCAACGTCCAGCTGCCCGCCGGCCTGCCGCAGGGCAAGGCCGACAACCAGATCCTGGGCGTGGTGCAGGCCTTGCGCGAGCAGCAGCCGGCACGCGACGTCGTGCTGGTGTCGAAGGACATCAACATGCGCATCAAGGCGCGTGCGCTCGGCCTGCCGGCCGAGGACTACTTCAACGACAAGACGCTCGACGACGGCGACCTGCTCTACACCGGCGTGCTGCCGCTGCCGGCGGACTTCTGGGAGAAGCACGGCAAGACGATGGAGAGCTGGCAGCAGGGCGGCGCCACCTACTACCGTATCAGCGGGCCGATGGTGCCGGTGCTGCTCGTCAACCAGTTCGTCTTCCTCGAGGCGCCGGGCGCCGCGCCGCTCTACGCCAAGGTCACCGAGATCACCGGCAAGACCGCCGTGTTGCGCACGCTGCGCGAGTACACGCACCAGAAGAACGCCGTGTGGGGCGTGACGGCGCGCAACCGCGAGCAGAACTTCGCGCTCAACCTGCTGATGGATCCGGAGTGCGACTTCATCACGCTGACCGGCACGGCAGGCACCGGCAAGACGCTGATGACGCTCGCCGCCGGCTTGTCGCAAGTGATGGACGAGCGCCGCTACACCGAGATCATCGTCACCCGCGTGACCGTCCCCGTCGGCGAGGACATCGGCTTCCTGCCCGGCACCGAGGAAGAGAAGATGGGCCCGTGGATGGGCGCGCTCGACGACAACCTCGAAGTCTTGTCGAAGACCGATGGCGGGGCGGGCGAGTGGGGTCGCGCGGCGACCAACGACCTGGTGCGCTCGAAGATCAAGATCAAGTCGCTCAACTTCATGCGCGGCCGCACGTTCCTCAACAAGTTCGTCATCATCGACGAGGCGCAGAACCTGACGCCCAAGCAGATGAAGACGCTGATCACCCGCGCCGGCCCGGGCACCAAGATCGTCTGCCTCGGCAACCTGGCGCAGATCGACACGCCCTACCTGACCGAGGGCAGCTCGGGCCTCACCTTCGCGGTCGACCGCTTCAAGGGCTGGCCGCACTCGGGCCACGTGACCTTGGCCCGCGGCGAGCGCTCGCGGCTCGCGGACTTCGCGTCGGAAGTGCTGTAGGCCGAGTGCTGTCGGCCGCGGCCGGGGGACGGCGCGCGCTCCGGCGCGCGACGCCTCAACCGCGCATCAGGTGCTGCGCCAGCGCGCGGTACGCCGGCAGCGTCGTCGGGTCGATGCCGAGGTTGCCTGCGATGTGGTGCGAGGCGAAGCGTGCGATCACCATCTCGGCCGTCGGATCGACGTAGACGCCCTGGCCATGAATGCCGCGGGCGCAGAAGGCGCCGTGGTCGTCGTGCAGCACCCACCACATGTCGCGGTAGCTCGCGCCGGGCAATGTCGTGTAGCCGGCCGACACGAACTTCGCCGGATCCCCGCCGCGGCGGATGCCGTCAATGGCCGCTTTCGGCACCACCTGCCGCCCCTGCCAGAGTCCGTCGTTGCGGACCATCTCGCCGAAGCGCGCGAGGTCGCGCGTGGCGCAGTTGAAGCCGCCGCCGGCGAATTCGGTGCCGGTCGCGTCGACCATGAACGCGCCGTCCTGCTCGGCGCCGAGACGTGACCAGAGCCGCTGCTGCACCAGCTCGCCGAGCGGCACGCCGGTCACGCGCCGCAGGATCCAGCCGAGCACGTCGGTGTTGACGGTGCGGTAGCGGAACGCCTCGCCGTGCGGACCGGTCGCGCGGAGCGTCGCCAGGAAGTCGTAGAAGCTCGCTGGTCCCGCGTCGTCGGCGCGCCGCGGCAGGATGCCGCCGGCGCGGCCGTGCTGCCAGATGCCGGCGTCGGGATCGGTGTAGTCCTCGGAATAGTCGAGCGCCGTCGTCATGTCGAGCACCTGGCGGACCGTGGCATCGCCGATGCCGCTGCCGGCGAGTTCGGGCACGAGCGCGGCGACCGGTGCTGCGTCGTCCAGCCGTCCCTCGACGACCAGCGATGCCGCGATGAGCCCGACCATCGACTTGGTCACCGACCAGGCGATGTGCGCCCGGTGCCAGGCCATCGCGCCGAAGTAGCGCTCGTGCACGATGCGGCCGCGGTGCAGCACGACGACCGCGTCGGTGTAGTTCGCGGACAGCGACTCGGCCCAGGTCATCGTCGCGCTCGCGCCGATCGGCTTGAAGCGCACCGCGTCGATGTCGTCGCGATCGGCACGCGGCAGCAGCGCGACCGGCGCGTCGCCCCGCGGCACCACCGTCGTCGGCACGAGCTGCCGGATGTTCGAGTAGGCCCAGCGCAGCTTTGGGAAGGTGTACATCCCGCCGTCGTCGAACCGCACCTGCCGCTCGGGCGGCGGCGGCGAGCCCTGCATCCAGCCGAGCAGGTTCGGGTCGCTGGCGACCGCGTCGAGCGGCGGGGACAAGGTGGCATCGGTCATCGGATGGGTCGCTTCGGTTCAGGCGGGGACGACCCGCACGCGGATCTGCTCGAGCGCCGCCGGGTCGTCCATCGTCGTCAGGTCACCGGGATCACGGCGTTCGCAGACCGCCTGGATCGCGCGGCGCAACATCTTGCCCGACCGCGTCTTCGGCAGCAGGTCGACGAAGTGGACGCGGACGGGTCGGGCGAGCGCGCCGAGCTGGCGGTCGACCGTCGCCATCAGCTCGCCCTCGAGCGCACGACGCATCGCGTCGTCGGCGACCGCAGCCGCATCCTTGGCGACGACGAAGCCGACCGCGACCTGGCCCTTCAGCGCATCGGCCACGCCGACCACGGCCACCTCGGCCACGCCCGGATGGCTCGCGAGGCTCTCCTCGATCTCGCGCGTGCCGAGCCGGTGACCGGCGACGTTGATGACGTCGTCGGTGCGGCCGAGGATGAAGCAGTAGCCGTCGGCATCGCGCACCGCCCAGTCGAAGGTGCTGTAGAGCTGCCGACCGGGGACGTCGGACCAGTAGGTCGCGACGAAGCGGTCGTCGTCGCGCCAGACCGTCTGCAAGCAGCCCGGCGGCAGCGGCCCGGCGATGCAGAGCACGCCCTTCACGCCGGGCTCGACGATGTCGGCGGCGGTCGATTCGTCGACGAGGCGCACGTCGTAGCCGTACATCGGGAAGCCCGGACTGCCGAAGCGGCTCGGCTGCGGCGCGACACCGTTGGCCACGGTCAGGATTGGCCAGCCGGATTCGGTCTGCCAGTAGTTGTCGATGACGGGCTTGCCGAGCGCGTCGGCGATCCAGCGCGCGGTCGGCTCGTCGAGCGGTTCGCCGGCCAGGAACAGCGCGCGCAGCGAGCCGAGGTCGTGGCGCGTCAGGAACGCGGGGTCCTGGCGCTTGAGCACGCGGATCGCCGTCGGCGCGCTGAACATGACGGTCACGCGGTGCTTCGCGACGATCTGCCACCAGATGGCGGCATCCGGTCGCGTCGGCAGCCCTTCGTAGAGCACCGTCGCCATGCCGGCGATCAACGGGCCGTAGACGATGTAGCTGTGGCCGACGACCCAGCCGATGTCGCTGGTGCAGAAGAAGGTCTCGCCGGGCCGGCCGCCGAAGATCAGCGGGATGCTCGCGGCGAGCGCGACCGCGTAGCCGCCGGTGTCGCGCTGCACGCCCTTCGGCCGGCCGGTGGTGCCGCTCGTGTAGAGCAGGCAGCTCGGGTGTGTCGACGGCAGCCATTCGCAGGCGACGGCGGTCTCGCGGTGCCGTTCGCGCAGCGGCGCGTGGTCGACGTCGCGGCCAGCGACGCGCGGCATCGGTGCGAGGCCGCGGTCGATCAGCAGCACCTTCGCCGGCTTGTGCGACGACGCCTCGATCGCCGCGTCGAGCAGGGGCTTGTACGCGACGACCTTGCCCGAGCGGCTGCCGGCGTCGGCACTGACGACGACGACCGGCTCGGCATCGTCGATGCGGCTCGCGAGGCTGCCGCTCGCGAAGCCGCCGAAGACGACGCAGTGGATCGCGCCGATCCGTGCGCACGCAAGCATCGCGAAGACGGCCTCCGGGATCATCGGCAGGTAGATCAGCACCCGATCGCCGCGGCCGACACCGAGCTCGCGGAGGCATGCCGCCATGCACCGGACCTCGGCATGCAGCGCGTCGAAACTGTAGGTGCGCTCCGCTCCGGTCTCGGTCGAGACCCAGATCAGCGCGTTCTGCGCACCGCGCTCGGCGAGATGCCGGTCGACGGCGTTGTGGCAGAGATTCGTCGTGCCGCCGACGAACCAGTCGGCGAACGGCGGTCGGTCGGTGTCGCACACACGGTCGAAGGGCTCGTGCCAGTCGATCCGCGCGGCCTGCTCGGACCAGAAGCCGTCGCGGTCGGCGAGCGAGCGTGCGTGAAAGCTCGCGTAGGTCGGGTCCATGCGAACAGCCCTCAAAGCGTCACGACGACGCGGCCGCGCCGCTCGCCGCGCATCAGCGACGCCGCGGTCTCGATCGCCGCGTCGAGCGGGATTTCGGTCGTCAGCGCGTCGAGCCGGTCGGGCGGCAGGTCGGCCGCGAGGCGCGCCCATGCGGTGCGGCGCAGCGCGATCGGGGCCATCACGCTGTCGATGCCGAGGAGCGTCACGCCGCGCAGGATGAACGGCATGACGCTGCCCGGCAGGTCGAAGCCCTGCGCCAGCCCGCAGGCTGCGACGACGCCGCCGTAGCGCGTCTGCGCGAGCGCGTTGACGAGCGTGTGGCTGCCGACGGCGTCGACGACCGCCGCCCAGCGCTCCTTCTGCAATGGTTTGCCAGCAGCGTTCAGTTCGGCGCGGTCGATGACGGCCGCGGCGCCGAGGCCGGCGAGGTAGCCGGCCTCGGCCGGCTTGCCGGTCGCCGCGACGACGCGGTGGCCGAGCGCCGCGAGCAGCGCGACCGCGATGCTGCCGACGCCGCCGGTCGCGCCGGTGACCAATACGTCGCCGGTGCCCGCGACGAGCCCGTGGCGCTCGAGCGCCAGCACGCAGAGCATCGCGGTGTAGCCGGCGGTGCCGATCGCCATCGCCTGCCGCGGCGTGAAGGCCGGCGGCAGTGCGACCAGGCCGTCGCCGGCCAGCCGCGCCTTCTCCGCGAGACAGCCCCAGCGCGTCTCGCCGGCGCCCCAGCCGTTGTGGATCACCGCGTCGCCGGGCGCCCATGCCGGATGCGAACTCTCGAGCACCGTGCCGGCGCCGTCGATGCCGGCGACCATCGGCCAGCGGCGGACGACCGGGCTGCGATCGGTGATCGCGAGACCGTCCTTGTAGTTGAGCGTCGAATGGCTGACGCGGACGAGCACGTCGCCGTCGGGTAGCCCCGCGTCGTCGAGGTCGGCGATGCGGGCGCTGAAGGCGTCCGACTTGTCGAGCAGCAAGGCCTTGAACATCGACGAACCCTCCACGCGGCGTTCAAGAACGATAGCGCAGTGCCGAAGAAGCGTTACCGGCGTCTTCACCGATCACGCCAAGTCCTCGCGGCAAGTGCTTGTCGCGCCTGCTCTTTTTCAGTTGACCCCGTGCCACCCGTCGCCTATCCTCGCGCCCGATGCTGACAACCGGATCCCCGAGGGCGCGCGCCAGCCGCCGCCTGCTCATCGTCGTCGCCGGCTTCTGCGTCGCCACCGCCGCGACGGCCGCACCGGACGTCGACACCCCGCCTTCGCTCGATCCGGTGCTCCGGCTGCTCGTCGACAAGGGTCTGATCGAAGCGCCTGCGGCAGCTTCAGCCGCGTCGGCGCCGCGCCCGAGCCCCTTCGTCGACCGTGCGCGCGACAAGGCGTCCGACATGGTGCTGACCGCGCTCAACTTTCTCGGCGTGCCGTACCGCCGTGGCGGCGGCGACGCCGATCACGGTTTCGACTGCAGCGGCTTCACGCGCCACATCTTCGAGCGCAGCCTCGGCCTCGTGCTTCCCCGCCGCGCCGACCAGCAGGCGACGACCGCCGGCCTGTTGCGGGTGGCCCGTGACGAGCTGCGCCCGGGCGATCTCGTCTTCTTCAACACGATGCGCCGGACGTTCTCGCACGTCGGCATCTACCTCGGCGAAGGCCGCTTCATCCATTCACCGAAGCCCGGCGGCGAAGTGCGCGTCGACGACATGCACACCGCGTACTGGGAACGGCGCTTCACCGGCGGCCGCCGTGCCGAAGCGGCGCCCGCGATGCCCGCGACGCCCGATACCGGCGAAGCCCGCTCGCACTGAAGGCCTGACGCCGTCGCGGCAGACTGCCGCGGGCACAATCGGGCGATGGCCGTCGCAGCAACCGTGATTCCTGTCGTCGCCGACCGGCGCTACGCCGCGACGCTGCCGCGGGTGCCGTCGCAGCCGCAGGCCCCGACCGGGTCGCTCGGCGACCGGCTCGGCCGGCCGCTGCGGGATCTGCGCATCTCGGTGACCGACCGCTGCAACTTCCGCTGCAGCTACTGCATGCCGCGCGAGGTCTTCGACAAGGGCTATGCCTTCCTGCCGCAGTCGTCGCTGCTGAGCTTCGAGGAGATCGCGCGCATCGCCCGGCTGTTCGTCGCGCACGGCGTGCGCAAGATCCGCCTGACCGGCGGCGAGCCGTTGCTGCGCAAGCATCTCGACGTCCTCGTCGGCATGCTCGCCACGCTGCGCACGCCAGAAGGCGACCCGCTCGACCTGACGCTGACGACCAACGGCTCGCTGCTCGCGCGCAAGGCTCGTCTTCTGAAGGACGCCGGACTGACGCGCGTGACCGTCAGCCTCGACGCGCTCGACGACGCGGTCTTCCGGCGCATGAACGATGCCGACTTCCCCGTCGCGGACGTGCTCGATGGCATCGCCGCGGCGCAGGCGGCCGGCCTCGGTCCGATCAAAGTCAACATGGTCGTCAAGCGCGGCGTCAACGACGACGACATCCTGCCGATGGCGCGCCACTTCCGCGGCTCCGGCGCGGTGCTGCGCTTCATCGAGTACATGGACGTCGGCGCGACCAACGGCTGGCGCATGGACGAGGTGCTGCCGTCTGCCGAAGTGGTCGCGCGCATCGCCGCGGAATTTCCGCTGTGCCCGCTCGAACCTGCCCTGCCCGGCGAGACGGCGCAGCGCTGGGCGTACGCCGACGGCGCCGGCGAGATCGGCCTGATCTCGAGCGTCACCCGCGCGTTCTGCGGCGACTGCAACCGGGCGCGCCTGTCGACCGAAGGCAAGCTCTTTCTCTGCCTGTTCGCGAGCCGCGGCCACGACCTGCGGGCGCTGCTGCGCGGCGGCTGCAGCGACACCGACCTGCTCGGCGCCATCGGCCTTCTGTGGGCGGAGCGCGACGACCGGTATTCCGAGTTGCGCGGCGCGGCCGACGCGGGCGCGGCGCCGCTCGAGCGGCGGGTCGAGATGCACTACATCGGCGGTTGACGGGCGTTCGGACGTGCCGCCCGCGATCGACATCCGCCGCCTGACGGTGGCCGACCTGCCGGCCTACAAGCGCCTGCGCGACGCGGCGCTCCTGGCGCATCCCGAGGCGTTCAGCAGCGATGCCGGCGAAGCCGCCGCCGCGCCGCCCGAGGCGTATCGCGGCCGCCTCGGACTCGACCGGCCCGAAGGCGGCGTCTTCACGCTCGCCGCCTGGCACGGCGACACGCTCGCGGGCGCGGTGAGCTGCGAGCGCGACACCAGGGTCAAGATCCGGCACGTCGTCCACCTGACCGCGATGATGGTCGACGGCACGCTCGTCGGCCGCGGCATCGGCAGCGCGCTGCTCGCGGCTGCGCTCGAGGCCTGCCGCGAAGCCGACGGCGTCGAGCAGGTCACGCTCAACGTCACCGCGAGCAACGTCGCGGCGGTCCGGCTCTACGAGCGCTGCGGCTTCGTGCGCTACGGCTCGCTGGAGCGCGCGATGCGCCTGGGCGACCGCTACGTCACCAAGGACCAGATGGTCCGCGTGCTGTAGCGGCCGGCCGGGCGCGGGGGCTCAACGCGTCGCCAAGCGCTTCCAGGTCTCGACGACCGTGTCGGGGTTGAGCGAGATCGAGACGATGCCCTCCTGCGCCAGCCAGTCGGCGAAGTCGGGGTGGTCGCTCGGCCCCTGGCCGCAAATGCCGACGTACTTGCCCACCGCACGGCAGGCGGCGATGGCGCGCGAGATCATCGCCTTGACGGCCGGATCGCGCTCGTCGAAGTCCTTCGCCAGCAGCTCCATGCCCGAGTCGCGGTCGAGGCCGAGCGTCAGCTGCGTCAGGTCGTTCGAGCCGATCGACATGCCGTCGAAGTACTCGAGAAACTGCTCGGCGAGGATCGCATTGCTCGGCACCTCGCACATCATGATCACCTTCAGGCCGTCGGTGCCGCCCTGCGACGAACGCTTCAAGCCGCGGTCGGCGAGCATGCCGACGACCGCCTTGGCCTGGCCGAGCGTGCGCACGAAGGGCACCATGATCTCGACGTTGTTGAGGCCCATGTCGGTCCGCACCCGGCGCAGCGCCTCGCACTCCATCGCGAACGCCTCGCCGAACGCTTCGCTCACGTATCGCGATGCGCCGCGGAAGCCGAGCATCGGGTTCTCTTCCTCGGGCTCGTAGCGCGAGCCGCCGATCAGCTTCCTGTACTCGTTGCTCTTGAAGTCCGAGAGCCGCACGATCACCGGCTTGGGCCAGAAGGCCGCTGCGATCGTCGCGACGCCTTCGGTCAATTTGTCCACATAGAACGCCCGCGGCGACGCGTGGCCGCGCGCGACGCTCTCGACCGCCTTCTTCAGGTCGCTGTCGATGTTCGGATAGTCGAGGATCGCCTTCGGATGGACGCCGATGTTGTTGTTGATGATGAACTCGAGCCGCGCCAGGCCGACGCCGTTGTTGGGCATCTGCGCGAAGTCGAACGCGAGCTGCGGGTTGCCGACGTTCATCATGATCTTGATCGGGCAGTACGGCATCTCGCCGCGCTCGACCTCGGTGACCTCGGTCTCGAGCAGGCCGTCGTAGATGTAGCCCGTATCGCCCTCCGAGCACGCGACCGTGACGAGCGCGCCGGGCTGCAGCACCTCGGTGGCGTCGCCGCAGCCGACGACCGCCGGAATGCCGAGCTCGCGGGCGATGATCGCCGCGTGGCAGGTACGGCCGCCGCGGTTGGTGACGATCGCCGAGGCGCGCTTCATCACCGGCTCCCAGTTCGGATCGGTCATGTCGGTGACGAGCACGTCGCCGGCCTCGACCACGTCCATGTCGGCGATGTTGTGGACGATGCGGACCGGCCCGGTGCCGATCTTCTGGCCGATCGCGCGGCCCTCTGACAGCACCGTGCCCGTGCCCTTCAACTTGTAGCGCTGCTCGGCCTTGCCTTCCTGCTGGCTCTTCACCGTCTCCGGGCGCGCCTGCAGGATGTAGAGCTTGCCGTCGGCGCCGTCCTTGCCCCACTCGATGTCCATCGGCCGGCCGTAATGCTTCTCGATCGTCAGCGCGTAGGCGGCGAGGTCGACGACGTCGGCGTCGGTCAGCGAATAGCGGTTGCGGTGCTCGTGCGGCGTGTCCACGGTCTTCACGAGCCGGCCGCTCGCCACCTTCTCCTCGGGCGTGGCGAACTCCATCTTGATGAGTTTCGAGCCGAGGTTGCGGCGGATGATCGCCTGCTTGCCGTTGCGCAGCGCCGGCTTGTGGACGTAGAACTCGTCGGGGTTGACGGCGCCCTGCACCACGGTCTCGCCGAGGCCGTAGCTCGAGGTGATGAAGACGACGTCGGCAAAGCCGCTCTCGGTGTCGATCGTGAACATCACGCCGGCAGCGCCGAGGTCCGAGCGCACCATGCGCTGCACGCCGGCGGACAGCGCGACATCGGAATGCGCGAAGCCCTTGTGGACGCGGTAGCTGATCGCGCGGTCGTTGTAGAGACTCGCGAAGACCTCCTTCATCTTTGCGAGCACCTCGTCGATGCCGACGACGTTGAGGAAGGTCTCCTGCTGGCCCGCGAAAGACGCGTCGGGCAAGTCCTCGGCGGTCGCCGACGAGCGCACCGCGAACGACGCGCCGGGATGGCCCTCGGTCAGCTTCGCGAACTCGGCGGTGATCGCGGCGTCGAGATCGTCCGGGAACGGCGTCGATTCGATCCAGCGGCGGATCTCGGCACCGGCGACGGCGAGCGCGCGAACGTCGTCGGTGTTCAGCGTCGAGAGCCGGTCCTCGATCCTCGCGGCGAGGCCCTGGTGCTTCAGGAACTCGCGGAAGGCGTGCGCCGTGGTGGCGAAGCCGCCAGGCACGCGAACGCCCGATGCGGCCAGTTGGCTGATCATTTCGCCGAGTGAGGCGTTCTTGCCGCCCACCGACTCGACGTCGGTCATTCTCAGGTGCTCGAACGGGACGACCAGGGCGGTCGCCAAAGGATTGCTGGACATGGGAAGGCTCCGGGATGACAAAGAATCGGTGCTTCCCGACCATGCGTGCACCTGCCCGAGCGCGGCTCGAGGGCGGGGCCGACGACTTCGGCGCTCCTCGCCCGGACCGGCGCGAGGCGAGGTCGTTGGTGGGCGGCGTTCATCGAAGGATCGAGCGGAAGATTGCGGGCGATTCTAGGGGAACTGCCTATCATCGACTCCCCGATCGCCGGAGCCTCGCCCCATGGCCCAACGCACCGTGTTTTTCATCTCGGACGGCACCGGCATCACGGCCGAAACCTTCGGCAATTCGATCCTCTCGCAATTCGCGGTCAAGCCGCGCCATGTCCGCCGGCCCTTCATCGACACGCCGGACAAGGCGCATCAGGTGCTGCGCGAGATCAACCACAACGCCGACGCCGAAGGCCGCAAGCCCATCGTCTTCCTGACGCTCGTCGACCCGGAAATCCTCGCGATCCTGAAGAACGACAACCGCGGCCTGGTGCTCGACCTCTTCAACACCTTCATCGAGCCGCTGGAAGCCGAATTCCAGATGACCTCGAACCACCGCGTCGGCCGCTTCGTCGACGTGTCGAAGAGCCAGGAATACACCGACCGGATCGAGGCGATCAACTTCTCACTCGCGCACGACGACGGCCAGTCGTCGAAGAACCTGTCGCAGGCCGACGTGATCCTGGTGGGCGTGAGCCGCAGCGGCAAGACGCCGACCTCGCTCTATCTCGCGATGCAGCACGGCATCAAGGCCGCCAACTATCCGCTGATTCCCGAGGACTTCGACCGCGGCCAGATTCCCGCCTCGCTCGCGCCGTACAAGAGCAAGTGCTTCGGCCTGACGATCGACGCCGACCGGCTCGCGAGCATCCGCAACGAACGCCGGCCGAACAGCCGCTACGCGTCGCTCGAGAACTGCCGCGAGGAGGTCCGCGCCGCCGAGGCGATGATGCGGCGCGAAGGCATCGACTGGCTGTCGTCGACGCACAAGTCGATCGAGGAGATCGCGGCGACCATCCTGCGCGACTTGCGGCCGGACCGGCTGACGTACTGAAGGGCGCAGCGCTTCATTCCCATTGCATCGCTCGCTGCGGTCTATCCTTGCGAACTCAAGTACCTCTCAAAGATCCGTGGAATGAAGTCCAAGCCGGTCGCACAGCCCACCACCACGGCGCTCGACTTCTGCCTCTGCCTGTCGTACACCCACGCCCTGCTCACCCGTCGCCTCGACAACGCGTTGGCGAGTCTGCACGGCTTGAGCTTCGGGGACTTCGCGGTGCTGGGCCATCTCAGTCGGGCGCCCGACACGAAGCTGCGGCGCATCGATCTCGCCGAGCGCATGGGCTTGACGGCGTCGGGCGTCACGCGGACGCTGCTGCCGCTCGAGAAGCTGGGACTCGTGTCGCGCGAGGCCGACGCACGCGACGCGCGGGTGGCGCATGCGTGCCTGACCAAAGCGGGTCAGCGGCTGCTGGCGCACGCCACGACGACCGCGGCCCAGGTCAGCGAGAACATGCTGCAGGCGGCGTCCGGCACGCAGATCGACGACTTCGCGAGACTGCTCGGCCGGATCGCCGCCCTGCGCTGACGCGGCGTTCGGTCAGCGCGTCGCCAGCCGCTGCCGCGCCGACTCGTAGAAGCAGACTGCCGCCGCCGCGGCGACGTTGAGCGATTCCTCGCCGCCCGGTTGCGGAATGCGCAGCGTCGCGCCGCAGCGCGCAGCGAGCGCCGCCGCCACGCCCTGCCCTTCGTGGCCCAGGACCCAGGCGCACGGCCAGGGCAGCACGGTCTCGTGGATCGCGGCGGCGGCGCGCGGGCTCGTCGCGAGCAGCGGCACGTCCCACGCCGCCAGACCGTCGTGGTCGAGCCCTTCGACCAGATGCAATCCGAAATGCGCACCCATCGCGCCACGCAGGACCTTCGGCGACCAGAGCGCGACCGTTCCCTTCAGCGCGACGACCTGCGCGAGACCGAACGCGGCGGCGCTGCGCAGGATCGTGCCGACGTTGCCCGCGTCCTGCAGCCGGTCGAGCACGACGCTCGCGACGCCCGGCAGCAACGCAGCCGACCCGGGCCACGGCACGACGAAGCCGATCGGTGCGGGCGACTCGAGCGTACTGATGGCGCCGAGCAAGCCGTCGGCGACGACCGCCACCTGCTCGGCCCGTGCCGCGAGCTCGCGCAACGCTGCGTCCTGCCATGCCGATGCGCCGATCACCGCGAGCGGGATCGCACCGCCGCGGCCGGCGCGCGCGACGCAGAGATGCTCGCCCTCGATCCAGATCTCGCCGACGCGCCGGTACGCCGCCGGATCGCCGGCCAGACGCCGCAGGCGGACGAGCAGCGGGTTGTCGGCCGACACGACCGTGCGGACCTTGGCCGCCACCGCCGTCAGCCGCGGACGATCGCCGCGATGTCGGCCGGCAGATGGCTCTCGATCGACATCGATCGCAGCGCATAGACCTCGCGCACCGGCGCGAAGCTGCGCCGATGGTGGCGGCACGCGCCGTGGCGGCGCAGCGCGTCGAGATGCTCGGGCGTCGAATAGCCCTTGTGGCCCTTGAAGCCGTATTCGGGATGCTCGGCGTCGAGCTGCAGGCAGAGCCGGTCGCGATGGACCTTGGCGAGGATCGATGCCGCGGAGATGGACCGCACCTTGGCGTCGCCGCCGACGATCGCCTCGGCGTCGACGTCGAGCGCCGGGATGCGGTTGCCGTCGACGAGCACTTTCATCGGCCGCAAGCGCAGGCCCTCGACCGCGCGGCGCATCGCGAGCAGCGTCGCGTGGTAGATGTTGAGCCGGTCGATCTCGTCGACGCTCGCCTCGGCGATGAAGACGCAGAGCGCCCTGGCGATGATGTCGTCGTAGAGCCGCTCGCGCTGCGCCGCGGTCAGCGCCTTCGAGTCGTTGAGGCCGCGCACCATCCGGCGCTCGTCCAGGATGACCGCGGCGGCGACGACGGGACCGGCGAGCGGCCCGCGGCCCGCTTCGTCGACGCCCGCCATCGGTCCGTCGACCCGTGGACCGGAGCCGAACTGGTCAGCGGTCCAGTAGCGTTTGGAGGGCATCGGTCGCTGCCTCGGCAGTGTTGCAGCGCAAGGTGCGGTGCAGGGTGTCGAACCGCCGGCCGAGAGCCGCGGCGGCGTCGGGATCGTCGAGCCAGGCGAAGGCTGCTGCGGCGATTTTGCTGGGCGTCGCGTCGCCCTGCAACAGCTCGGGCACCGCGAAGTCGCGCAACAGGATGTTCGGCAGACCGACCCACGGCTGGTAGTTCATGCGCTTCATCATCTGCCAGCTGAGCGGGTGCATCGCGTAGGTGATGACCATCGGCCGCCGGAAGAGCGCGGCTTCGAGCGTTGCCGTGCCGCTCGCGATCAGCGTCACGTCGCAAGCGGCGAGCGCCTCGTGCGACCGCCCGTCGAGGAGCTCGATGCGGACGTCGGCGGCATGGCGCCGGCGCAGCGGTTCGATCAGGTGACGCAAACCGGGGACGACCGGCAGCACGAAGCGCAGGCCGGGCCGCTGTCGGTGCATCTCGGCCGCAGCCTGCAGGATCCGCGGGGCGATGTACTGGACCTCCGAGCGGCGGCTGCCCGGGAGGAGCGCGACGACCGTCTCGTCGGCGCCAAGGCCGAGCGCGTCGCGACTCGCCGCCCGCGGCGCCTCGAGCGGAATCTCGTCGGCGAGCGGATGGCCGACATACGCCGCGGCGATCCCCTTCTTCGCGTAGATCGCCGGCTCGAACGGGAACAGGCACAGCACCAGGTCGGTCGCCGCGCGGATCTTCTCGATGCGCTTGCCGCGCCATGCCCAGATCGACGGGCTGACGAAGTGCACCGTCTTCAGGCCGTGCGCCTTCAGGCGCGCCTCAAGGTCGAGATTGAAGTCGGGCGCGTCGACGCCGACGAACGCATCGGGCCGCGAGGGGCCGGTCGCCTTCATCAACCGCTCGGCGAGCTGCGAGCGGATCGCGGCGATCTCGCGGTAATGGCTCACGACCTCGACGTAGCCGCGCACCGCGAGCTTGTCGTGCGGCCACCAGGCGTCGAAGCCGCGGGCAGCCATCCTCGGCCCGCCGATGCCCTCGGCGCAAAGACCCGGCCAGCGTCGGTGCAGGCCGTCGAGCAGCAGGCCGGCAAGCAGATCACCCGAGGTTTCGCCTGCGACCATCGCCAAGCGCGGCGCACGCATCACGGCGGCCATGGCGTCGATCAGCGGACGATGCCGCGCTCGGCTTCGGCGAGGAAGCGGCTCATCGTCGCGACATCCTCGGCCGCGGCCGGCACCTGCTCGGCGAGCTCGGCGATCGCCCCGCGCGACGCCTCGAGCGTCAAGCCGTTGCGGTAGAGCAGCCGGTGCATCTGCTTGACTGCCGCGATGCGCTCCGGCCCGAAGCCGCGGCGCCGCAGGCCTTCGACGTTGAAGCCGCGCACCGCGAGCGGATTGCCGTCGACGAGCATGAAGGGCGGCACGTCCTGCGAGACGGCGCTCGCGAAGCCGGCGAACGCATGGGCGCCGATCTTCACGAACTGGTGGACGCCGGTCAGCCCGCCGACGATCACCCAGTCGCCCAGATGCACGTGACCGCCGAGCGTCGCGTTGTTGGCCAGCTGCGTGTGGTCACCGATCCGGCAGTCGTGCGCGACGTGGACGTAGGCCATGATCCAGTTGTCGTCGCCGATCCTGGTCACGCCACCATCCTGCGCGGTGCCGATGTTGAAGGTGCAGAACTCGCGGATCGTGTTGCGGTCGCCGATGACGAGCTCGGTCGGCTCGCCGGCGTACTTCTTGTCCTGCGGAACGGCGCCGAGCGAGCAGAACTGGAAGATGCGGTTGTCGCGGCCGATCGTGGTGCGGCCCTCGATGACGCAATGCGGCCCGACGTCGGTGCCGGCGCCGATCGAGACGCCGGCGCGGACGATCGCGTAGGCGCCGATCGAGACGCCGTCGTCGAGCCGGGCACCGGCCTCGACGATCGCGGTCGGGTGAATGGTCGTCGCCATCGTCTGCCGAACCGATCGCTCAAGCCACGCGCCGCATCGTGCACATCAGGTCGGCCTGCACCGCCGTCGTGCCGCCGACGGTCGCGTGCGTCGTGAACTTGACGATGTTGGCCTTGGCGCGGTCGAGCGTCGCGTGCAGCAGCAGCTGGTCGCCCGGCTCGACCGGCCGCTTGAAGCGTGCGTTGTCGATGCCGACGAAGTAGAAGACCGTGTTCTCGTCGGGCACTTCGGCGAGCTTCTGGAAGGCGAGGATGGCGCAGGCCTGCGCGAGCGCCTCGAGCATCAGCACGCCCGGCATCACCGGCCGCGCCGGAAAGTGGCCGGTGAAGAACGGCTCGTTGATCGTCACGTTCTTGAGCGCGACGATGCGCTTGCCCTCTTCGAGCTCGAGAACGCGGTCGACCAGCAGGAACGGGTAGCGGTGCGGCAGCCGCTTGAGGATGTCGTGGATGTCCATCGTCTTCACGAGGCTCTCTCCGGTCGACGCGGGGATCGCGTCGGTGGGCGGCGTCATGCGGTCTCCCGGGTCGGTGCGTCGGGCTCGGCGCGCTCCGACTTCTCGAGCTGTCGGATGCGGTCGCGCAGGCCGCGGAGCTGGCGCAGCGTGGCGGCGTTGCGCTCCCACGACGCGTTGTCCTCGACCGGATAGATGCCGGTGTAGACGCCGGGCGTGCGGATCGAGTGCATGACGACCGTGCCGCCGGAGACGTGCACGTGGTCGGCGAACTCGAGGTGGCCGGAAATCATCGCCGCGCCGCCGAAGGTGCAATGCCGACCGATGACCGTGCTGCCGGCGATGCCGACGCAGCCGGCGATCGCCGAATGCTCGCCGATCTTCACGTTGTGGCCGATCTGGACGAGGTTGTCGATCTTCACGCCGTCGCCGATCAGCGTGTCGCCGAGCGCTCCACGATCGATGCACGTGTTGGCGCCGATCTCGACGTCGTCGCCGATGCGCGCGCCGCCGAGCTGTTCGATCTTCTCCCAGCGGCCGTCGTTCGGCGCGAAGCCGAAGCCGTCTGCGCCGATGACGACGCCGCTGTGGACGATGCCGCGCGCGCCGATGTGGCAGTCGCGGCCGAGCTGGACGCGCGGCCCGAACCGCGTGCCTTCGCCGACGCTGGCGCCAGCTTCGAGCACGCAGTGCGCACCGATGCTCGCCGCCTCGCCGACCGCGGCGCCGGCCTCGATGACGACGAACGGTCCGACGGTCGCGCTGGGGGCGACCGTCGCCGACGGGTCGACGAGCGCCGACGGATGGACGCCGACGGCGCGCGGGCGCGCGGCGCGTGCCGCCCACCACTGCGTCGCCCGGGCGAAGTAGAGGTACGGGTCGTCGGCGACGATCGCCGCACCGCGCGCGACCGCGGCGTCGCGCATCGCCGGCGCAACGATCACGCAGCCTGCGCCGGTGGTCGCGAGCTGCGAGCGGTAGCGGGGATTCGAGAGGAACGACAGCGTCGACGGCCCGGCGTCGGGCAGCGGCGCGATGCGGTCGATGACGGTGGTCGTCGCGGCGTCCGGGCCGATGCCGGCGAGTTCGCCGCCGAGCGCGTCGACGACGTCCTGCAGCACCACTGCGCCCGAGGCGTTCACCACGCGCCGACCATCACTTCGACGACGACGCCTGGGCGTTGAGCGCCTTGATGACCTTGTCGGTGATGTCAACGCGCGGGCCGACGAAAACCATCACGTCGCCTTGCAGGATGATGTCGTACTTCTCGGTCTCGTAGATCTGCTTGATGACCCGGTTGGCGCGTTCGACGACCGTCGCGAGTTCCTCGTTCTTGCGCTGGTTCAAGTCTTCCTGGAACTCGCGGCGCTTCCTTTGCAGCTCGCGGTCCTGGTCGACGAGCTCGCGCTGGCGCCGGCTGCGTTCGGCCTCCGACAAGGTCGGCGCGTCCTTGTCGAGCTTGTCGGCCGCGGCTTTGAGGCGCGCGGCGGCGTCGTCGCCTTCCTTCTGGCGCTTCGAGAATTCGGTCTCGAGCCGGCTCTGCGCTGCCTTGGCCGGCGCCGCGTCGCGCAGCACCCGGTCGCTGTTCACATAGCCGATCTTCAATTCCTGCGCATGCACGCCGGCCGTCGCGGCGAGCGTCAGGACGGCCGCCGCGGCAGCGCGCAGAACCCTCGAGCGGTGATAGGCGCTTTTCATCAGAACGCGGTCCCGATCTGGAATTGAAGGGGCTGTAGTCTATCTTGCGACTGTTTGCGGACCGCCTTGCCGTAGCTGATCTTCAGCGGGCCGACGGGCGACACCCAGGTCACGCCCAGACCCGCGGCCGCGCGCAGGCTGCCGACCGTGAGCTTCTCGTTCTCGCCCCATACGTTGCCGCCGTCGACATAGGTGAAGAAGCGCAGGGTGCGGTCGTTGCCGGTGCCTGGCACGGGCAGGTACAGCTCGGTGTTGAGGTTCAGGCGCCGGTTGCCGCCGAGGTAGCCGCCGGTCACGTCGACCGGGCCCAGCGTGTTCTGCTCGAAGCCGCGCACCGTGCCGAGACCGCCGCCGTAGAAGTTCTTGAAGATCGGGTAGCGCTGGCCGTTCAAGCCCTTGCCCCAGCCGAGATCGGCGTTGAAGCCGAGCGTGAAGCGTTTCGAGAGCGGGATGTACTGTTGGAACTTGCTGTTGAGCCGCCAGTAGTGGATGTCGCCGGCGACGCCCCAGTCGAGATTGGCGCTGACGAGCCGACCGTCGTTCGGGACCAGGGCGCTGTCGCGGCTGTCGCGTGCCCAACCGACGGTGATCGGCACCGAATTGCTCTTGGCGCCGAATTGCTCGCGATAGAGGAAGTAGTTGTTCGGCAGCTGGTCGCCGCTGATCTTGGTCTGCTCGAAGCCGATGCCGAAGAAGACGGTGTCGTACTCGCTGAAAGGCACGCCGAAGCGGACCGACGCACCCGGCGTGACGAGCGTGTATTGCTCGCCCTGGCTGTTGAGCGGCTGTTGCGTCCTGTAGAAGACGTCGATCGCCCGCGAGATGCCGTCGACGGTGAAATACGGATCGACCGTGCTGACGACGAGCGTGCGGCTGTACCTGCTCGTGTTGACCTCGACACCCAGGTAGTTGCCGGTGCCGAACACGTTCTCCTGCTTGATCGACGCCGTGACCGAGACCTTGTCCGCCGACGAGAAACCCGCGCCGATCTGCAGGCTGCCGCTCTGCTTCTCCTTGACGGAAATGGTCAGATCGACCTGGTCGCTCGTTCCGGGCACTTCGTTGCTGTCGACCGAAACCTCGCTGAAGAAGCCGAGCCGGTCGACGCGGTCGCGCGACAGCTTGATCTTGCGGCCGTCGTACCACGACGATTCGAACTGGCGGAATTCGCGGCGGATGACTTCATCGCGCGTCTTGCTGTTGCCCGACACGTTGACCCGGCGCACGTACACGCGCCGAGACGGATCGGCGACGACCGTCAGCGCGACACGGCCGTTGGCGCGGTCGATGTCCTGCCGCGCCTCGACCTTCGCGAAGGCATAGCCGAAGGTGCCGAAACGGTCGGTCATGTCGCGCGTCGTCTCGGTCACCGACTCGGCGCGGTACGGTTCGCCGGGGCGGATGCGCACGAGCGTCCTGAAGTCGTCGTCCTTGCCGAGATAGTCGCCTTCGAGCCTGACGCCGGTGACGGTATAGAGCTGCCCTTCCCGGATGTTGATCGTCGCCGTGATGTCTTCCTTGTCGGGCGAGATCGCGACCTGCGTCGACTCGATCGAGAACTCGAGGTAGCCGCGGTCGAGGTAGTAGGCGCGGAGCTTCTCAAGGTCGGCGTCGAGCTTGGCGCGCGAGTAGCGGTCGGCCTTGGTGTAGAAGTTGAGCCAGCCGCCGTCGTTGAGGTCGAAGAGGCCCTTCAGCGTGCCTTCGGAGAACACCTTGTTGCCGACGATGCGGATCTCGCGGATCTTGGCCGGCGAGCCTTCGGTGATCGTGAAGGTCAGGTTGACGCGGTTGCGGTCCTGCGGCGTCACGGTCGTCACGACCTCGGCGCCGTAGAGGCTGCGGGTCAGGTACTGGCGCTTCAACTCCTGCTCGGCGCGGTCGGCGAGCGCCTTGTCGAAGGGCTGGCCGTCACCGATGCCGAAGTCGCGCAACGACTTCTGCAACGCGTCCTTGTCGAATTCCTTCATGCCGACGAAGTCGATGTTGGCGATGACCGGCCGCTCCTCGACGATCACGACGACGACGCCGTTGTCGACGTCGAGCCGCACGTCCTTGTAGAGGCCGGTCGCAAACAGCGCTCGCAGGCCCGCCGCGCCCTTGTCGTCGGTGTAGGTGTCGCCGATGCGGAACGGCAATGCCGCGAAGACGGTGCCGGCGTCGCTGCGCTGGAGTCCCTCGACGCGGATGTCCTTCAGGACGAAAGGCTCCACGGCCCAGGCCGATCCGATACGGAGCGCCGAGGCGAATGCGAGGCAGAGGGCGATGCGGGAGAGCGGCGGGCGTCGGCGAGCGAGTCGGGTCGATCGGACTGGGAGGCGCATGCGGTGGGTCATTGCAGGCCCAGGAGGCGGGCCACATCGTTGTAGAGAGCGAGCGACATCATCATCAGCATGATGGCCACCCCGCCCCGCTGCAGCCGCTCGAGCCACGCCTCGGAGACAGGCCGCCCCGTCACACCCTCGAAAAGATAATACATCAGGTGTCCGCCGTCCAAAACCGGCAGCGGGAGCAGGTTCAGGACCCCGAGACTCACGCTGACGACGGCGAGAAAGCCGAGGTAGTACGCGAGCCCGAGACGCACCGACTGGCCCGCGTAGTCGGCGATCGTGAGCGGTCCGCTCAGGTTCTTCAGCGACGCCTGGCCGACGACCATCTTGCCGAGCATCTTCACCGTCATCGCCGACATCTGCCAGGTCTGCGTGACCGCCTGCGCCAGGCCGTCGACGAGGCCGTAGCGCACCGTCACCATCTCGGGCGGCTGGCCGGGAAAGAGCCCGAGACGGCCGACCTGCGCCGCGCCTTCGGTCGCGACGCTCGGCACGACGGCGAGGCTCAGCACCTGGCCGCCGCGCTCGACGCGCCACTGCATCGGCTTCGGCGTGCCGCCGCTGCCGCTCGCCCGGATCGCGTCGCGCACACGCGTGGCGTCGGCCACCGGCACGCCGTCGATCGCGAGCACGCGGTCGCCGGTGCGCAGGCCGGCGCGATGGCCCGCGCCGTCGGGCTTGACCTCGCCGAGGACCGGTTCGCTCAAGGGGTTGCCGAGGCCGATGCGCTGCATCAGCCGTGCGTCGATCTCGCGCGTGCCGAGACCGGCCAGGTCGAGCGTGACCCGCCGCTGCGCACGACCTTCCCGGTCGGTCAGCATGAGCTGCAGCGGCTCGCCGTGCAGGACCGCCTGGGTCACTTCCCAGCGCAGGTCGGTCATCGACCGCACGTCGCGCCAGTCGGCACCGTCGGTCGACGTGGCGCGAGCCCAGTCGCCCGACTGCACGCCCGCCGCCGCGGCGATGCTGCCGGCCACGGGCTCACCCATCACCGCCTTCGGTTCGTCGATGCCGATCCAGTGCGCCGCGCCGTACAGCAGCACCGCGAGCACGAGGTTCGCGGCCGGGCCGGCGGCGACGATCGCGGCGCGCTGCCAGAGCGGCTTGCGGTTGAAGGCGCGGCCGAGCTGGTCGGGCGCGACCGGCGCCTCGCGCTCGTCGAGCATCTTCACGTAGCCACCCAGCGGCAGTGCGCAGAGGACGAACTCGGTGCTGTCCGGTGTGGCCTGGCGGCGCCACAGCACCCTGCCGAAGCCGACCGAGAAGCGCAGCACCTTGACGCCGCACGCGACGGCGACGCGGTAGTGGCCGTACTCGTGGATGACGATCAGGCTGCCGAGCGTCAGGACGAAGGCGAGGACGGTGATGATCATGGCGAGAGTCCTTGAACGGTCTCGGCGGCGTCGGCCCGCGCCCGCGCGTCGAGCGCGAGCAGCGCGTCAAGCGAGTCGCACGAGCCGGTGCCCCCGGCAACGCGGTCGAGCGTCCGCGCGATGACGTGATGGATCTGGTCGAAGCGCACGCGGCCCGCGAGAAACGCTTCGACGGCGACTTCGTTGGCGGCGTTGAGCACCGCGGTGCTGCCTTCGACCGCGGCGAGCGTCTGCCAGGCGAGCGCGAGCCCCGGGCAGCGCTTCCAGTCCGGCGGCTCGAAGGTCAGCGCCGCCATGTTCAGGAAGTCGAGCGCCGCGGCGCCCGACTCGATGCGCTCGGGGAACGACAGCCCGTAGGCGATCGGCACGCGCATGTCGGGCGTGCCGAGCTGCGCAAGCACCGAGTTGTCGCGGCAGACGACCATCGAGTGCACGATCTGCTGCGGATGGATCACGACCTCGATGCGGTCGGCCGCGACGTCGAACAGCCAGCGCGCCTCGATCACCTCGAGCGCCTTGTTCATCATCGTCGCCGAGTCGACCGAGATCTTCCGCCCCATCGCGAAATTGGGGTGCGCGCACGCCTGATCGGGCGTGATCGTGGCGAAGGTGTCGGGGTCGCGGGTGCGGAACGGGCCGCCGGACGACGTCAGCAGGATGCGCTCGATGCGGCTCGGCCAGCGCGTGCGGTCCTCGGGCAGGCACTGGAAGATCGCCGAGTGCTCGCTGTCGATCGGCAGCAGCGTCGCGCCGCCCTTCGCGACGGCGGCGACGAAGAGCGCGCCGCCGACGACGAGCGCCTCCTTGTTGGCGAGCAGCAGGCGCTTGCCGGCGTGCGCCGCGGCGAGGCAGGGCGCGAGGCCGGCGGCGCCGACGATCGCGGCCATGACCGCATCGACGTCCGGATGTGCGGCGAGCTCGCAGAGCGCCGCCGGCCCGGCGAGCACCTCGGTCGGCACGCCGTGCGCGCGCAGCCGGTCCTGCAGCGCCCGCGCGGCGGCCGCGTCGGGCAGCGCCGCGAAGCGCGGCCGCCATCGCACGCACTGGTCGAACAGCAGGTCGACGCGGCTGTGCGCGGTCAGCGCGACGACGTCGTAGCGGTCGCGATGGCGCGCGATCACGTCGAGCGTGTTGACGCCGACCGAGCCGGTCGCGCCGAGGATGCAGACGCGGCGGCGCGGCGCGCCGGTGTCGGACGGTTCGGTCATGGCATGCAGCGAGGAAGGCTCAGAGCGAGCAGAGCGCGAGCGCGATCGGGAACACCGGCAGCAGCGCGTCGACACGGTCGAGGATGCCGCCATGGCCGGGCAGGAGGCCGCTGCTGTCCTTGGCGCCGGCGCTGCGCTTGACGAGCGACTCGAACAGGTCGCCGACGACGCTCATCGACGCGAGGAAGACGACGACGAGCCCCGACCCGGCGACGGTGAAGCGGTCGGCGAGCCGGGTGTAGAGGCTCGGCGCACCGAGCCGGAACGACTGGTCGAGCACGAGCCAGACCGCCGCCAGCACGAGCGCGCCGACCATCCCCGACCAGACGCCTTCCCAGCTCTTGCCGGGGCTGATCGCGAGCGCGAGCTTGCGCTTGCCGAACGCACGGCCGCCGAAATACGCGGCGATGTCGGCGGCCCAGACGAGCGAGAGGACCGAGAGGATGAAGTTGATGCCGATCGTGCGGGCGTTGGCGAGCGCGAGCCATGCCGTCCAGAGCAGCGCCAGCCCGAGCGCCCAACGGAGCTGCCGGGCGATCTTCGGCCAGCCGGCGGGCCCGCCGCGCAGCGCGAGCGCGCCGCCCAGCACCCAGGCGGCGGTCGCGAACCACCAGGCGAGCGGCGGTGGTGCTGCGATCCAGCCGGCATCGAGCGCCAGCGCGCAGGCCAGCGCGAGCAGCACGCCCATCGCGACGGCACCGCGTCCGGCGCCGTTGAGCCGTCCCCATTCCCAGCCCGCCGCGCCGATGAAGACGAGCGACAGCACCGCGAACGGCCAGGCCTGCGCCGCGAACAGCACCGGAAGCAGGATCGCCATCAGGACGAGCGCGGTGATGACCCGCTGCCTGAGCACGCTATTCCCCGCCCTGCAGCGCCGCCTGCGCGCGGCTCTCGACGCCGCCGAAGCGCCGGTCGCGGCGCGCATATTCCGCGAGCGCCCGGTCGAGCTCGGCCTCGCCGAACTCGGGCCAGAGGCAGTCCGAGAAGACGAGCTCCGAATACGCCGCCTGCCACAGCAGGAAGTTGCTGATGCGGACTTCGCCGCCGGTGCGGATGAAGAGGTCGGGATCGGGCGCGTGCGACAGCGCCATGTAGCGGTTGAGCCGCGCCTCGTCGAGGTCGGCCGGCGCGACGCCGTCCACGATCGCCTGCCGGCAGGCCTGGACGATGTCCCAACGGCCGCCGTAGTTGAACGCGACCGAGAGCGTGATCCGGGCGTTGTGGCGAGTGCTTTCCTCGGCGTGCTCCCAGGCCAGGCGGAGCTTGTCGGACACCTGGCTGCGGTCGCCGATGATGCGGATGCGCACGCCCTGCCCGGCCAGCTTGCCGAGGTACTTCGCGACGGCGACGAGCACCAGGCCCATCAGCCCGGAGACCTCCTCGGTCGGCCGCTTCCAGTTCTCCGACGAGAACGCGAAGACGGTGAGGTACGAGATGCCGCGGTCGGCGCACGAGAGCACCGTGCGCACGAGCGCGTCGACGCCCTGCTTGTGCCCGAAGAAGCGCGGCATGAAGCGCTTCTTGGCCCAGCGCCCGTTGCCGTCCATGACGATGGCGACGTGCCGCGGCGTCGGCGGCGAGAGGTCGGTGCTCACGCGGCGATGCGGCAGCGCCGCGCCCGGCTCGCGCTCAGATGGCCATGATCTCGGCTTCCTTCGCCGAGGTCATCCGGTCGATCTCGGCGATGTGCCGGTCGGTCAGCTTCTGCACTTCGTCGAGCGAGCGGCGCTCGTCGTCCTCGGAGATCTCCTTGTCCTTTGACAGCTTCCTCGCCTGCTCGTTGGCGTCGCGGCGCAGGTTGCGCACCGCGACCTTGGCGTCTTCCGCGGCGTTGCGGACGACCTTGGTCAGGTCGCGCCGCCGCTCCTCGGTCAGCGCGGGCATCGGCACGCGCAGCAGATCGCCCTGCGACGACGGGTTCAGGCCCAGATCGGACTCGCGGATCGCACGCTCGATCTTCGCGCTCATGCCCTTCTCCCAGGCCTGGACGCTGATCGTGCGGGCGTCGAGCAAGGTCACGTTCGCGACCTGGCTGATCGGCACCATCGAACCGTAGTAGTCGATCTGCACCTGGTCGAGGATGCCGGGATGCGCCCGGCCGGTGCGGATCTTGTTGAGTTCGCTCTTCAGCGACTCGAGCGACCGCGCCATCTTCGTCTCGGCGGTCTTGCGGATGTCGGCGATGCTCATGCTGTTGCCCTCGGTCGGCGCGTCAAACGTGGACCAGCGTGCCCTCGTCCTCGCCCTGCACGACGCGCTTCAACGCGCCGGGCTTCGCGATGCTGAACACGCGGATCGGCAGCTTCTGGTCACGGCAGAGCGCGAACGCGGTGGCGTCGAGCACCTGCAGGTTCTTCGTGATCGCCTCGTCGAAGGTGATCTGGGAATAGCGGATCGCGGCCGGGTCCTTCTTCGGGTCGGCGCTGTAGACGCCGTCGACCTTCGTCGCCTTCAGCACGATCTGCGCGCCGATCTCGGCGCCGCGCAGCGCCGCCGCTGTGTCGGTCGTGAAGAACGGGTTGCCCGTGCCGGCTGCGAAGACGACGACCTTGCCCTCCTCGAGATACTGCAGCGCCTTCGGCCGGACGTACGGTTCGACGACCTGCTCGATGCCGATCGCCGACATCACCCGCGCGGTCATGCCCTCTTGCCGCATCGTGTCGGCAAGCGCGAGCGAATTCATGACGGTGGCGAGCATGCCCATGTAGTCGGCCGTCGCGCGGTCCATGCCGACCGAGCCGCCGGCGACGCCGCGAAAGATGTTGCCGCCGCCGATCACGACCGCGACCTCGCAGCCGAGCTGGGTGACTTCCTGGATTTCCCGCACCATCCGGACGATCGTCGCGCGGTTGATGCCGAAGGCGTCGTCCCCCATCAAGGCTTCACCAGACAGTTTCAGCAGGATGCGCTTGTAAGCGGCCATGGGCGGGCTCCGTGGAAGGTGATGCGGGCGGACCGGCTGCGAAGTCTACGGCGGATCACCGGCTGCGCCGGCCGCCGCGGAGCCCGTCAGTCGGCCTTCGGCTCGCCCTTCGCGGCAGCGACCTGCGCGGCCACTTCGGCGGCGAAGTCGTCGACCTTCTTCTCGATGCCTTCGCCCACGACGTAGAGCGTGAAGCCGAGCACCCGCGTCGCCTTCTCCTTGAGCATCTGCTCGACCGTCTGCTTGTCGTTCTTGACGAACGACTGGTTGAAGAGGCTGACCTCCTTCAGGTACTTCTGCACCGAGCCTTGGACGCGCTTGGCGACGATCTCGGGCGACTGCGTCGGCTTGCCCTCGGCTCGAGCCTTCTCGGCATCCTCGGCGGCTTTCTCGGCGGCGATCTTGCGCTCGGTCTCGATCAGGCCGGCAGGAACGTCCGACGAGGCGAGCGCCACCGGCTTCATCGCTGCGACGTGCATCGCGACGTCCTTGGCAGCGACCTCGTCGCCCTCGAACTCGACCAGCACGCCGATGCGCGTGCCGTGCAGATAGCTCGCGAGCCGGCCGCCGGCGTAGCGCTTGAAGCGTCGGATCGAGATGTTCTCGCCGATCTTGCCGACGAGGCCCTTGCGCACGTCCTCGATCGTCGGGCCGAAGCCGTCCTGCGAATGGGGCAGCACCGACAGCGCGGCGACGTCCGGCGAATTCGAGTCGGCGACGAGCTTGGCGCAGGCATTCGCGAACGCGAGGAACGAGTCGTTCTTGGTGACGAAGTCGGTCTCGCAGTTCACTTCGACCAGCGCACCGGCTTCCGCGCCGACCGACGCGGTGATCACGCCCTCGGCGGTCACGCGCGACGCAGCCTTGCCGGCCTTGCTGCCGAGCTTCACGCGCAGCAGCTCCTCGGCACGCGCCATGTCGCCCTGCGCCTCGGTCAGCGCCTTCTTGCATTCCATCATCGGGGCGTCGGTCTTCGCCCGCAACTCGCCGACCATGCTCGCAGTGATCGCAGCCATCGTGAAGTTCTCCGGTTGTGCCGCCTCGGGCCGCCCCGAGGGAGCGGACGGAGCGCAGCGAACGGGTTGAAAAAAAGGGGCCGCGAAGCCCCTTGTTCGAAGTCCGCTCGCGTCGGCGCGTCGCGGACGAAGGGGCTCAGGCGCCTTCGCTGACTTCGACGAATTCGTCGCTCTCGGCGCCGGCCTGGACGACCTCGTTGGTCGCATTGGACTTGCCCTCGAGCACCGCGTCGGCGACCGCCTTGGCGTACAGCGCCACGGCCTTCGACGAGTCGTCGTTGCCCGGGATCACGTAGTCGATGCCTTCGGGCGAATGGTTCGAGTCGACGATGCCGATGATCGGAATGCCGAGCTTCTTGGCCTCGAGGATCGCGATCTTGTGATAGCCGACGTCGATGACGAACATCGCGTCGGGCAACGCGTTCATGTCCTGGATGCCGCCCATGTCCTTCTCGAGCTTGCCGAGCTCGCGCTGGAACATCAGCGCTTCCTTCTTGATGCGGATCTCGGTGCCCGCCTCGACCTGCGCCTTCATTTCCTTCAGGCGCTTGAGCGAGCCCTTGACGGTCTTGAAGTTGGTGAGCATGCCGCCGAGCCAGCGCTGGTCGACGAAAGGCATGCCGGCACGGCGCGCCTCCGCAGCGATCACCTCGCGCGCCTGGCGCTTGGTGCCGATCATCAAAATCGTTCCGCGCTTTCCCGAGAGCTGCCGGATGAACTTCATCGCGTCGTTGAAGAGCGGCTGCGTCTTCTCGAGGTTGATGATGTGAATCTTGTTGCGGTGGCCGTAGATGAACGGCGCCATCTTCGGATTCCAGAAGCGCGTCTGGTGCCCGAAGTGGACACCGGCTTCCAGCATTTCACGCATGGTGACTGACATGAGAGCTCCAGAAGGTTGGGTCTTGAAGCCGGTCCGAATCGAGGCCGCGATACCCGGGAGTCGTCCTGGGCGCGGCACCGACACCTTGGGTGGCCGGTTCGCTGATTTGCCCTGTCCCTTGCGCTGGTCGCGCTGCGGGAGCAAAGCTTATCGAGTATACCATTCACCTCATGCGCGACGACCTTTGGGCGGCACGGGCGGCCATCGAGCACGGCACGACGACGGCCGTCGAACGGCTCGCCGGGTCGTTCCGCGCGGCCGGCTCGCCGGCGTGCGCCGATGCGTTCCTGTCGACGAGCGTCGCGGCCGGCGAGGCAGCGGCCCGCGCCGTCGACATCCTGCACGCCGCGGGCGCGCCGCTGCCGCCGCTCGCCGGCCTGGCAGTGAGCATCAAGGACCTCTTCGACGTGCGCGGCGAGACGACAGCGGCCGGTTCGACCGTGCTCGCCGACGACCCGCCGGCCGTCGCCGACTGTCCAGCCGTCGCGCGGCTGCGCCGCGCCGGCGCGGCGTTCGTCGGCCGGACCAACATGACCGAGTTCGCGTTCTCCGGCGTCGGCATCAATCCGCACCACGGCACGCCGGCCAACCCCGCCACGGCGGCGCTCGACGGCCTCGCGCGCATTCCCGGCGGATCGACGTCCGGCGGCGCGGTCTCGGTCGCGACCGGCGCGGCCTGGGCGGCACTCGGCTCCGACACCGGCGGCTCGATCCGCATCCCCGCTGCGCTGCAGGGCCTGGTCGGCTTCAAGAACACCGCGCGCCTGACGCCGGCCGACGGCGCCGTGCCGCTGTCGACGACGCTCGACACCGTCTGCGCGATCACCCGCTCGGTGCGCGACGCGATCGTCGTCCACGAAGTCCTCGCCGATCGCCGCGTGGCGCCGCTCGCCAAGCCGCTGTCGGCGCTGCGGTTCGGCCTGCCGACGACGCTGATGCTCGACGATCTCGAGCCCGGCGTCGCCACGGCGTTCGAGCACGCGGTCGCGGCGCTCCGTCATGCAGGGGCCCGGGTCGACGAGATCGTCATGCCCCGCCTCGACGACGTGGCGACCATCAACGCCGCCGGCGGCTTCTCGCCGGTGGAGGCCTGGGCCTGGCATCGCCGCCGCCTGTCGCTGCACGCGGATCGCTACGACCCGCGCGTCGCGAGCCGCATCCGCCGCGGCGAGGCGATGACCGGCGCCGACTACATCGACCTGATCCGGGCCCGGCGTGACTGGATCGCGTCCATGGCCGCCGAGCTCGACGGCTTCGATGCGCTGCTGAGCCCGACCCTGCCCTGCATCGCACCACCGCTCGCGCCGCTGCTCGACGACGACGCGGCGTTCTTCCGCGTCAATGCACGGCTGCTGCGCAATCCATCGGTCGTCAACCTGCTCGACGGCTGCGCACTGTCGCTGCCCTGCCACGCGCCCGGCACCATGCCCGCCGGACTCATGATCTGGTCGGGCGCCCTGCGCGACGACGCCGTGCTCGGCGCGTCGCTCGCCATCGAATCGGCGCTCGCGGCGGCGGCCTAGGAGCGTGGGCGGCAGCACTCACCGACCGCTCCGTGCCCGGCGGGGCGCCTCGCAGGGCCTCGCGCGCGAAGTGGCGGTCGGCCGTGCGCAACGGAGCGATGCGACGCACGCGTCTCTCGCCAATGCGAGCGTCGCGACGTCGCATGCGCACGCCCGCCGCCCCTCGACGCCGGACCGGGATCGCGGCCGGAGCCGCGCCGGCGCGTCGTCGCGGCCGCGTGGCTCGGATGCACCGCACGACCTCGTCGACGCCTCGTCCACGGGCCCGGACCGCCGCGGCGGCCGCGCGGGCTCGCACCGCGCACGCCGCTCGGTGCGGACCTCCGCGGCCGGACGGCGCTGACATGCACGTCGCAGTGGTCGGCGCCGGAATCGTCGGCGTGACGACGGCCTACGAGCTCGCTGCCGACGGCCACCGGGTGACCGTCTTCGAGCGCCGCGGCAGCGTCGCCGCGGAAAGCAGCTCGGGCAGTGCCGGCATCGTCGCGCCGGACTTCGTCGTTCCGCGCGCGGCGCCGGGTCGGTCGACCGGACTGCTCGCGACGCTGCTGAACCGCGACGCGCCGGTCCGGCTGGCGAGCCTCGACATCGCGACCGCGCGCTGGGCCTGGCACTGGTGGCGCGCTTGCCGCGACGGCACGTCGCCAGCGAACCGCCTGCGCGTGCAACGGCTCGCCCACTACAGCCGCGATCGCCTGCGCGAGCTGACGCGGCGCCTGCAGCTCGACTACGAGCACAGCGACGGCTACCTCGTGCTCCTGCGAGGCGCCGCCGAGCTCGCGCTCGTGAAGCCCGCGCTCGCGGCGCTCGCGGCATCGGGCACGCGCTTCGAGACGCTCGACGGCGCAGGTTGCCGCGCCGTCGAGCCGGGCCTGTCGCCGGACACACCGCTCGCCGGCGGCGTGTGGCTGCCGGCGGACGAGGTCGGCAACTGCCGGCAGTTCGCCGCCCTGCTCCGCCAGCGCGCCGAGGCGCTCGGCGTGCGCTTCCGCTTCCACACGACGGTCCAGGCGATCGAGGGCGGTCGCGAGCCGGCCCTGATCGCAGTGCACGCACCGCCGAGCGAGGCTTTGCAGCACGCGTCCGTGAACGAGGGTCCGGCGACGGTCCCGATGGCCGAAGGGCCGCGCAGCCGACCGTACGACGCGATCGTCGTCTGCGCTGCGCTCGGGTCGGCCGAACTGCTGCGGCCGCACGGTGTGCGCCTGCCGCTGCGGGCGGTCTGGGGCTATTCGATCACAGCGCCGCTGCGCCGCCACGAGCTGCATCCCGATCCCGGCCCGCGCTCGGCATTGCGCGACGAGCGCCACCGCGTCTCGATCACCCGGCTCGGCCAGCGGGTGCGCGTGGCCGGCGGCGCGGAACTCGGCGGCAGCGCCGACCGCTTCGATCCGGCCGCGATCGAGCGGCTGCACACGGTCCTGCACGACTGGTTCCCCGGCGCCGCGCAGCTCGAGCAGGTGCAGCGTTGGAAAGGTGCGCGGCCGTCGTTGCCGGACGGGCAGCCGATCGTCGGCCCGAGCGGCACCGCCGGTCTCTGGCTCAATCTCGGCCAGGGCTCGAGCGGCTGGGCGCTGGCCTGCGGCTCGGCGCGGCTGGTCGCCGACGCGATCGGCGGCAGGCCGCCGGCGATCGACGTCGACGGGCTCGGCGTCGAACGGCTCGGAGCCGTCCGGTGACGGCGTCCGGCCTTCACCGCGTCCTGCCGAGCTCGCGGGACCGGGCGCTGTTCGATCTCGCCGCCAGCCGCAGGATCGAGACCGCGGCACTCGCGGCCGCGTCGCCGGGAGCGCTGATGCGCGCCGCGGGTCATGCGGTCGCGCGACTCGCGCTGGCGGTCGCGCCGCATGCTGAGCGCATCTGGGTCGCCGCCGGCCTCGGGCACAACGGCGGCGACGGACTCGAGGCGGCGGCGCATCTCGCCGCGGCCGGGCGGCGCGTCGATGTCGGCCTCCAGGACGCCGCCGAACGCCTTCCCGCCGACGCGCGCGCCGCGCTCGAACGCGCACAGGCCGCGGGCGCGAGCGTCGCAGCCGGCCTGGCGTCCCCGGCGCTCGGCCCCGCCGATCTGGCACTCGACGCCCTGCTCGGCCTCGGCGCCCGCAGACCGCCCGTCGGCGCGATGGCCGCGGCGGTGCGTCATCTCAACGCGCAGCGCTGCGCGGTGCTGGCCGTGGACGTGCCGTCGGGCCTCGACGTCGACACCGGCCAGCCGCTCGGCGACGACTGCGTGATCGCGACGCACACGCTGTCGATCCTGTGCCTGCGGCCGGGGCTCTTCACCGCGAGCGGGCGTGACCACGTCGGCGACGTCTGGCTGGCCGACCTCGGCGTGACGACGGGCATCGAGGTTCCGACCGCGGTGCTGTCGGCCAGCACGCCGAGCGCGAGCGCGCGCCGCAGGCACGCGCAGAACAAGGGCAGTTTCGGCGACGTCGTCGTCGTCGGCGGCGCGACCGGCATGACCGGCGCGGCGCTGCTCGCGGGCGGTGCGGCGCAGGCCGCCGGCGCGGGCCGGGTGTTCGTCCACCTGCTGCAGCCGGCAGGCTCGGCATTCGCCGTCGATGTGCTCCGCCCCGAGCTGATGTTCCGCAACGACACGCTGCTCGCCGATGCCGCGCACCTCGCCCGGGCGACGACCGTCTGCGGCTGCGGCGGCGGCGACGCGGTCGCCGACGTGCTGCCGCGTCTGCTCGCCGACGCCGGCCGCCTCGTGCTCGACGCCGACGCGCTCAACGCGCTCGCCCGAGATTCGTCGCTCGCCGCCCGGCTCGTCGATCGCTCGGCCGCCGGCGGGCCGACGGTGCTGACGCCGCACCCGCTCGAAGCCGCGCGGCTGCTCGGCGGCACAGTCGCCGAGGTCCAGGCCGACCGGCTGGGCGCTGCACGGCGCCTCGTCGACCGCTTCGGCTGCGCCGTCGTGCTCAAGGGCTCGGGCAGCATCGTCGCCGCGCCGACGCGGACACCGCGCGTCAACGCCAGCGGCAACGCGACGCTCGCCAGCGCCGGCACCGGCGACGTGCTCGCCGGCTGGCTCGGCGGCAGCTGGGCGCAGGCGTCCGAGGCCGGCGACGGCTTCGATGCCGCGGTCCGTGCGGTCGCGCAGCACGGCGCCGCTGCAGGCCCGGCGGACGGCGTGGCGGTGCGTGCCGGCGACCTGATCGAGGCGCTGTGCCGCCGCGGCTGAACGCTCGCTCGGCCATCCGGTCCGGCGAGCGAAGCCACGACGCGTCGATCGAAGCGATCAAGTCGACCGAGGCGCTGCAGCCGCAGCGCAGCGCATCGGCGTCCCCGTCGGCTCGTTCGGGCTGCAGCGGCGCCGAGATCGACGCCGGCTCAGCCGACCGCCCGCATCGCCTTGCCGACCTCGAGCGTGCCCTGCGCCGCGCCGCTCTCGGGCACCGTCTCGCCGTCACGGTCCGAGAGCGCGTCCCACTGCGCCGCGACCTGCTCGGGCGCGTCCGGCGACAGGCCGATGAAGACGCCCTCGGTGAGCGTCAGATGCGCGCGCTCGAAGGCGCCGGCGCCGGCGCAGAGGATGGCGCGCGTCGGCGCGTCTTCGGCGACGAGCGCGAGCAGGCCCGGCGTGACCGCCTCGGGCTGCAGCAGCGTCAACACCGCCTCGGGCATCAGCTTCTCGGTCATCCGCGTCGCCGCGGTCGGCGCCAGGCAATTGACGCGGATGCCGTTTTTCGCGCCTTCGATCGACAGCGTCTGCATCAGGCCGACGAGCGCCATCTTGGCGGCACCGTAGTTCGACTGGCCGAAGTTGCCGTAGAGCCCGGACGAGGACGTCGTCATCACGATGCGGCCGTAGTTCTGCGCGCGCATCGGCTCCCATACCGCCTTGCAGCAGTGGACCGCACCCATCAGGTGGACGTCGAGCACGAAGCGGAAGTCGTCGAGCGACATCTTCGCGAAGCTCTTGTCGCGCAGCACGCCGGCGTTGTTGACGAGGATGTCGACGCGGCCCCAGGCCGCGAGCGCCGCGTCGACCATCGCCTGCACCGCCGCCGCGTCGGTCACCGAGGCGCCGCTCGCCATCGCCTCGCCGCCGGCGGCGCGGATCTCGTCGACCACCGCCTGTGCTGCGGTCGGCGTGCCGCCGCTGCCGTCGAGCGTGCCGCCGAGATCGTTGACGACCACCCTGGCGCCGCGCGCCGCGAGCGCGAGCGCATGTTGCCGGCCGAGGCCGCCGCCGGCGCCGGTCACGACCGCCACGCGGCCATCGAATCGCATCGTCATCGCTGAAGCTCCCTGGTGTTCGTCGTCAACGCCGGCGCAATGCCGTTGCTGGCGACGACTTGCGCGGCGAACCGCTCTTCGTCGATCGTCCCGCCTTGGCAGTGCCGCTGCGGCGCGCCTTGGTCGCGGCCTTGGCGCCGCGATCGGCGTCCTTCACCGCCGCGAGCTCGCTCTGGGCACTCGCGGTCTTGTCGGCCTGCCGGTCGCGGCGCGAGCGCAGCGCCGCCCCGTCGTCCTCGCCTTCGCGGACCATCCGGAAGTCGATCTTGCGGCCGTCGAGGTCGACGCGGATCACCTGCACGCGGACCCGCGAGCCGACGACGTAGCGCACGCCGCTGCGCTCGCCGCGCAGCTCCTGCCTGACCTCGTCGAAGCGGTAGTACTCGCCGCCGAGTTCGGTGATGTGGATCAGGCCTTCGACGTAGAGGCCGTCGAGCGTGACGAAGAGGCCGAAGGTGGTCACCGCGCTGACCGTGCCGCCGAACTCCTCGCCGAGGTGCTCGCGCATGTAGCGGCACTTGAGCCAGGCCTCGACGTCGCGCGAGGCCTCGTCGGCACGCCGCTCGTTGGCGCTGCAGTGGGCGCCGGCCAGCTCCCAGTGCTCGGGCTCGCTGCCGGTCGCGCGAGCGGGCTTCGCGCCCTTGCGGACGACCGCCGGCGCGGCGAGCAGCGGCACCGCCAGGTGGTAGCGCGTGCCGTTGAGCAACGCCTTGATCACGCGGTGGACGAGCAGGTCGGGATAGCGGCGGATCGGACTCGTGAAGTGGGTGTAGGCCTCGTACGCGAGACCGAAGTGGCCGCTGTTGACGGGCGTGTAGATCGCCTGCTGCATCGACCGCAGCAGCATGGTGTGGATCTGCTGCGCGTCGGGCCGGTTCTTGGTCGCCGCGGCGATCGCCTGGAACTCGCCCGGCTTCGGGTCGTCGCTGACCGAAAGGCCGAGGCCGAGCGCGCGCAGGTAGTTCTGCAGCAGCGTCTTCTTCTCGGGTGTCGGGCCTTCGTGGACGCGGAAGAGCGCCGGATGCTCCGCCTGCGCGATGAAGTCGGCCGCGCAGACGTTGGCCGCGAGCATCGCCTCCTCGATCAGCTTGTGCGCTTCGGTCCGCGTGCGCGGCACGATCTTCTCGATGCGGCCGTTCTCGTCGCAGACGATCTGCGTCTCGGTCGTCTCGAAATCGACCGCGCCGCGCTTCGCGCGGGACTGCAGCAGTGCACGGTAGACGTCGTGCAGGTTGAGCAGGTCGGCGACCCGCTCCGCGCGCCTGGCCGACTCCGGTCCGCGGGTGTTGCCGAGGATCGCCGCGACCTCGCTGTAGGTGAAGCGGGCGTGCGAGCGGATGACCGCGGGGAAGAACTGGTAGGCCTCGACGTCGCCGGACGCGGTCACCAGCATGTCGCAGACCATCGCGAGCCGGTCTTCCTCGGGGTTCAGCGAGCACAGGCCGTTCGACAGCTTCTCCGGCAGCATCGGGATGACGCGGCGCGGAAAGTACACCGAGGTCGCGCGCTCGTAGGCGTCGGCGTCGATCGGCTCGCCGGGCTTGACATAGTGGCTGACGTCGGCGATCGCGACCACGAGCCGCCAGCCGTTGGGCGCCTTGCCGCGGCCGCTGCGCTTGCCGACGACCGCGGGTTCGCAGTAGACGGCGTCGTCGAAGTCGCGGGCGTCCTCGCCGTCGATGGTGACGAGCGCCACGTCGGTCAGGTCGACGCGGTGGCGGCGGTCGGTCGTGCGGATGCGGTCGGGCAGCACTGCCGTCTGCGCCAGCGTCTCGGGCGAGAAGCGGTGCGGCACCTCGTACTTGCGGACCGCGATCTCGATCTCCATGCCCGGGTCGTCGATCTCGCCGAGCACCTCGGTGACGCGGCCGACCGGCTGCGAGTACATCGACGGCGGCTCGGTGAGTTCGATCGCCACGACCTGGCCCGCGGCCGCGCTCGCGATCGCGTTCTTCGGGATCAGGATGTCCTGGCCGTAGCGCTTGTCCTCGGGCGCGACGAGCCAGACGCCGCTCTCGTTGAGCAGCCGGCCGATGATCGGCGCGGGGCGGCGCTCGAGGATCTCGAGCACGCGTCCTTCGGGCCGACCCTTGCGGTCGTGACGCACGATGCGCGCCTTGACGCGGTCGCGGTGGAGCACCGCGCGCATTTCCTGCTGCGAGAGGTAGAGATCGGCCTGTCCGTCGTCGCGGACGACGAAGCCGTGGCCGTCGCGGTGCCCTTGCACCACGCCTTCCACCTCGCTCATCAGCTCGGCGCCGACGGGGGCGGGATTTTTCGACGTTGTGTTGATGATATAGTCCAAGACTTCCTGAAATGCCCAGGTGGCGGAATTGGTAGACGCACTAGTTTCAGGTACTAGCGGGTAACTCCGTGGGGGTTCGAGTCCCTTCCTGGGCACCAGAGAACGAACATCGAATCGAGCGCGTCACTGGTCACTGGCAACGGTCAGATCGAGGCCCCCGCGGGGCGCCCGACCGGGTTGCGCGAATCTCATCGAAAAGGCTCCCGAGGGGGCCTTTTTCATTGGCACTCGTCGCCCGATCTCGCAGACGAAGAAGGTCGGCGACGCGCAGCGCTTCCTCCGACAGGCCGTGGCGTTCAAATGACGAACTTCTTCGCGAGCGCCTCGGGCCGCAGGCCGTCGTATTCCTCGAAGGGCTGGTGGATCCACGGACTCGTCGGCAGCAGCTCGACGAAGTAGTCGGGCGTGTAGCTCGAGACGCCCTTGGTCCAGATGACGGCCGAGCGCAATTCATCGATCGCCGGCATGCCGCGCAGCCGGTCGACGACGGCACGCAGGGTGACGCCCGAGTCCGAGAGGTCGTCGACGAGCAGCACCCTGCCGGCGAGTTCGCCCTTCGGCAGGGTGATGTACTTCGCGAGGTCGAGCCGGCCCTGGATCGTGCCGGCCTCGGCGCGGTACGAGCTCGTCGACATGATCGCGAGCGGCTTGTCGAAGACACGCGACAGCACGTCGCCCGGCCGCAGGCCGCCGCGTGCGAGGCAGAGGATCTGATCGAACTGCCAGCCGCTGCCGGCGATCTTCAATGCCAGCCGCTCGGTGAGCATGTGGTACTCGTCCCAGCTCACGTAGAGATGTTTGCCGTCGTCGGTCAGCATGCGTCGTCGTCCTCGGGGGTTGCAGCGCGAAGGAGCGGGGGTCAGGGCTGGAACGGATGGCGCAGCACGATGGTGTGCTCGCGGTCGGGGCCGGTCGAGACCATCGCGATCGGCGCACCGATGAAGGCCTCGACGCGCTCGAGGTAGCGACGGGCGTTCGCCGGCAGCTCGCCCCAGTCGGTGACGCCGAAGGTGCTCTCGGTCCAGCCGGCGAAGCTCTGGTAGACCGGAACGCACGCTTCGATGTCGTCGGCATCGAGCGGCAGGATGTCGATGCGACGGCCGCGCAGGTCGTAGCCGACGCAGACCTCGATCTCCGGCAGGCCGTCGAGCACATCGAGCTTGGTGATGCACAGGCCCGTGATGCCGTTGATGATCATCGAGCGCTTGAGCAATGCCGCATCGAGCCAGCCGCAGCGCCGCGGCCGGCCGGTGACCGTGCCGCGCTCCTGGCCGACCGTCGACAGGTGGTGCCCGACGCTGCCCGGCACGGCCATGTCGAGCTCGGTCGGGAACGGGCCGCCGCCGACGCGCGTCGTGTAGGCCTTGGTGATGCCGAGGACGTAATGGAGCTGGTCGGGACCGACGCCTGCGCCCGCAGCCGCGTTGCCGGCGACGCAATTGCTCGACGTCACGAACGGATAGGTGCCGTGGTCGATGTCGAGCAGCGTGCCCTGCGCGCCTTCGAACAGCACGTTGTCGCCGCGGCGGTTGGCGGTGTGGAGCAGGTAACCGACATCGGCCATCATCGGCTTGATCGCATCGGCGACCGTCATCGCGCGGTCGAAGATCGGCTCGAACTCGAGCGGCCTCGATTTCAGGTAGCCGGCGAGCGACGTGTTGTGCAGCTCGAGCACCTCGCGCAACTTGGTCTCGAAGCGCGCTGGATGCTTCAGATCCTGGATGCGCAGCGCGCGGCGCGCGACCTTGTCCTCGTACGCCGGTCCGATGCCCTTGCCCGTGGTGCCGATCTTGCCGGCACCGCTCGTCTCGCGCAGCGCCTCGCGCGCCTTGTCGACCTCGACGTGGAACGGCAGGATCAGCGGACACGACTCGCTGACGAAGAGCCGCGACCGCACGTCGAGGCCGACCGCCTCGAGCCGTTCGATCTCGAGCAGCAGATGGTTCGGATCGACGACGACGCCGTTGCCGATGCAGCAGACGACGCCGGCGCGCATGATCCCCGACGGAATCAGCTGCAGCGCCGTCTTCACGCCGTCGATGACGAGCGTGTGCCCGGCGTTGTGCCCGCCCTGGAAGCGGACCACCACCTGCGCATGGTCGGTCAGCCAGTCGACGACCTTGCCCTTGCCTTCGTCGCCCCACTGCGTGCCGACGACGACGACGTTGCGACCGGCGCTGCCGGCGGCATTGGATGGATTGCTCATGGGGTGTCGGTCGAACGGTGGCGGTCGGAGACTCGGAAGGGCATGCGTTGCACGACGATCATCGAGTCGTCACAACGCACGCACGGTCCAGGCGCCCTGGGTGAAGACGAGCTCGCGGTCGCAGGCGAACTCTTGCGCCTCCTGCTCGTGGCCCGGCAACGCACGGACGACGGTTTCGCCCTGGTCGCGCAGCCGGCGGACGGCCGCGCGCAGCTGCGCGTCCTCGGCCCAGGGCGCACGGATCGCGGCGTGCAGCGGCGGCGGCGGCGACAGCGCGCCGATCGATTTCAGGTCGAGGCTGAAGCCGACCGCCGGTCGGTTGCGGCCGAACACCGAGCCGACCTCGTCGTAGCGGCCGCCGCGCGCGAGCGCATCGGGCGAGCCGGCGGCGAAGACGGCGAAGTGGGCGCCGCTGTAGTACGGATTGCCGCCGTGGTCGGCCAGGTCGAAGCCGACACGCACCTCGGGATGCGACGACCGCGCATGCGCCGCCAGCCACTGCAGGTCGGCGAGCGCCGCGCCGATCAGCGGATGATCGGGCAGGCGGTCGCGCGCCGCGGCGAGCGCCTCGTCGCCGCCGTAGAGCGAGACGAGCGCGTGCAGTGCCGCCCGGGTCGTCGCCGCGAGCCCTGCAGCAGCGGCGTGCAGTGCCGACGCATCCTTCGCCGCCAGCGCCGAGCGGATCGAGGCGAGCCGGTCGGGATCGATGTCGGCGCCGGCGAGCACGCCACGCAGGATGCGCGCGTCGCCGAGGTCCAGCAGCAACGCCTCGAGGCGCGCCCTGGCGAGGCAGTCGAGCGCGAGATCCTGGACCTCGAGGTCGGCCTCGAGCCCGCGGTGACCGTAGATTTCGGCGCCGAACTGCAGCGGCTCGCGCGTCGCGTAGTTGCCGCTCGGCAGCGCATGCAGCACCGGTCCGCAGTAGCAGAGCCGCGTCACGCCGGCGCGGTTGAGCAGGTGGGCGTCGATCCGTGCGACTTGCGGCGTGCTGTCGGCACGCACGCCGAGCGTGCGGCCGCTCAGTTGGTCGACGAGCTTGAAGGTCTTCAAGCCGTGCTCGCCGCCGGTGCCGGACAGAAGCGACTCGATGTGCTCGAGCAGCGGCGGCATCACGAGTTCGCAGCCATAGCCCCGGGCGACGTCGAGCAGGCGCCGCCGCAACTCTTCGATGTGCCGAGCCTGCGCGGGCAGGACGTCGGCGATGTGCTCCGGCAGCAGCCAGGCTGAAGACATGTCGGGGACCGCGGTCAAAAGCCGAATTGTACCGGCCGACCCGGCGGCGGCCGACGGCGCCGAGGCACCGAACCGGCTGGCGGCGTCAGGGCCAGAAGACGTAGAGCATCGCGAGGCCGGTGGCCATGCTCGCGAGGCCGAGGAAGCGGATCTGGCCGTCGCTCATCCGCATCGCACGCTCGAACGCCGCGCGCCAGTTGCGCGGGCTGATGAACGGCAGCAGACCCTCGAGCACGAGCACCAGCGCCACCGCGGCGAGCAGCACGTCCCAGCCGTCGACCGCGGACGACAACGACGCGCCCTACCGTCGAGGCGCCGCCGGCAACGCGGCGCCGGCACCGCGCATCGCCCGGAAGAACTCGCTGCCGGGGTCGACGATCATGACGTCGTTCTTGCTGCGGAAGCTCGTCCGGTAGGCTTCGAGGCTCCGGTAGAACTCGGCGAATTGCGGGTCGCGGCCGAAGCTGTCGGCGAAGATCGCCGAGGCCCGCGCGTCGCCCTCGCCCTTGACCTTCTGCGCATCGCGATACGCCTCGGCGACGATCACCTCGCGCTGGCGATCCGCGTCGGCGCGGATCTTCTCGCCCTCGGCACCGCCGGTCGAACGAAGCTGGTTCGCGACCTGCTTGCGCTCGGACGCCATCCGGCTGTAGATCGACTCGGTGATATTGGCGACGAAATCGACGCGCTTGATCCGCACGTCGAGGATCTCGATGCCGAACGCCTTGGCCTCGTCGGCGAGGCGCGCACGGACGTCCTGCATCACCTTGTCGCGGGCGCTCGACAGCACCTCGCCGACGGTCCGCTTCGTCACCTCTTCGTTGAAGGCGGCGTGCACGATCGGCGAGAGGCGCGTGTCGAGGTTGCGCATGTCGGTGCCGTTGTTGCGGATGAACTGACGGGGCTCGGACACGCGCCACTTCACAAGCCAGTCGATCACCAGGCTCTTCTTCTCGGCGGTGAAGATCGGCCGCGTCTCCGGGCTGTCCATCGTCTGGATGCGCCGGTCGAGGAACACGACGTTCTGGAACGGCGGCGGCAGCTTCCACTTGAGGCCCGGTTCCTGGATCACTTCGCGGATCTCACCGAGCGCGTAGACGACCGCGACCTGGCGCTGGTCGACGATGAAGAGCGTCGACGCGAGCAGCATCAGCGCGACGAGCGCGGCGCCCGCAATGACAACGATACGGTTCATGTGAGGTGGTTCTCCGGGCCGATCAGCGGCTGTCGCGGCTGCGCTGACCGTCGCGCGAGCGCAGCTCGACGGTCGGCGGCGGCGACGGCGGCAACTCGCTGGCCGGCGTCGTCGCCGTGGCCGCACCCGAGGCCACGGCGCCGGCTTGCTGCATCAGCTTGTCGAGCGGCAGATAGAGCAGGTTCGAATTGCTGCGGGTGTCGATCAGCACCTTGCTGACGTTGCCGAAGACCTCGCGCATCGTGTCGATGTACATCCGGTCGCGGGTCACCTGCGGCGCTTTCTGGTACTCGGTGAGGATGCTCGCGAAGCGCTGGCCGTCGCCCTCGGCCTGCGCGACGATGCGCGACTTGTAGCCTTCGGCTTCCTCGCGCAGCCGTGCCGACGTGCCTTGCGCCTTCGGGATCACGTCGCTCGCATAGGCGAGGCCTTCCTTCTTCAGCCGATCGCCGTCCTGACCGGCCTTGAGCGTGTCCTCGAACGCCGCCTGCACCTGCTCGGGAGGCTGCACGCTCTGGACGTTGACGTTGACCACGATGACGCCGGCCTTCAGCCGGTCGAGCTGGTCCTGCACCGACTTGACGAGCTGCGCGGCGATCGCGTCGCGCTGTTCGTAGAGCACCGAATCGATCTGGCTCTTGCCGACGATCTCGCGCACCGCCGATTCGGCGGCCAGCGTGACCGCCTCTTCCGGATCGCGGTTCTCGAACAGGAACGCGCGCGCATCCTTCAGCCTGTACTGCACGACGAAGCGGATGTCGACGATGTTCTCGTCCTGCGTCAGCATCGACGAGTCGCGCAACCCGGTCGCGGCGACCACCGCGTTGCGGCCGACCTCCTTCGAGCGCAGCTGCGTCACGTTGACCGTCTCGTGGGCCTGGAACGGATACGGCATGCGCCACTGGAAGCCGGCGTCCGCCGTGTGGCTGTAGCGCCCGAACGACGTCACGACCGCCTGCTGGCCTTCCTGGACGATGAAGAAGCCGCTGCCCAGCCAGATGAGCGCGACGACACCGGCGATCAGCCCGGCGCCGATGCCGGCGCTCTTCATGTCGGCGGGGAAGTTGTTGTTGCCACTCGAATTCGGGCCGCCGGGCGGGGTATCGCCAGGCCCACCGGAACGCGGGCCGCCGGCCTTGCCGCCGAACAGGCCGCTCAGCTTGCGGTTGAAGTCGCGCCACAACTCTTCGAGGTCGGGCGGACCGTCGCCCTTGCCCGTCGCCAGGTGGACGCTGTCGCCGCCCCGCGAACCGCGGCGCCGATGCAAGGCCGCGGCGCACAGCGCGCGCCCGGAGGCGACGACGGCACGCCAGGCGGAGAACCAGCCGCGAGCGGCGGAGGACGAAGGGCTCATGGTGCTGTCAGTGAAATGTGATCGTCGACCGGCGTCGGACTCGAAGGGTTCGCCGCATCGGACCGGTCGTCCGCCGACGGCGGCAGGCCGGCCGCCGCGCTTTCCCCATCTTGTGCTGCCGGCAGCGCGTTCAAGCTCTCGGCGAGCCGCCCCTTCACCGCGTCGATCAGCACGGCGCGCAGGATGTCGAGACCTTCGCCGGTCCGCGCGCTGACGAAGACGCGCGGCACGCGCGGGCCGCCCTCGGGCGCCAGGATGTCGCGCAGCAGCCGCGGGCGCTGCGTGTCTTCCAGGCAGTCGAGCTTGTTGAAGACGCGGACCTGTGGAATGTCGGCGGCGCCGATCTCCGCCAGCACGCGCTCGACCTCGGCCACCTGTTCGTTCAGCACCGGACTCGCGGCGTCGACGACATGCAGCAGCAGGTCGGCGTCGTTCGCCTCCTGCAGCGTCGCCTCGAAGGCCTCGATCAGCTTGTGCGGCAGGTCACGGATGAAGCCGACAGTGTCGGAGAGCGACATCGACCGCTCGACCGATTCGAGCGAGAGCTGGCGCGTCGTGGTGTCGAGCGTCGCGAAGAGCTGGTCCGCGGCATAGCTGCGCGCACCGACGAGGGCGTTGAAGAGCGTCGACTTGCCGGCGTTGGTGTAGCCGACCAGCGAGACGCGAAAGGTCTGGTTGCGTTCGCGGGCGCGGCGCTGCGTCGTCCGCTGCTTCTTGACGCGGTCGAGCTGCTTCTTGAGGCCCTTGATCCGCTCGCCGATCATCCGCCGGTCGAGCTCGATCTGCGCTTCGCCCGGGCCGCCGCGCGCGCCGATGCCGCCGCGCTGGCGCTCGAGATGGCTCCAGCGCCGGACGAGCCGCGTCGACAGGTACTGCAGCCGCGCGAGCTCGACCTGCAGCTTGCCCTCGTGGCTCTGCGCCCGGGCGCCGAAGATCTCGAGGATCAGCATCGTCCGGTCGGCGACAGCGACACCGAGATGCCGCTCGAGGTTGCGCTGCTGCGCCGGCGACAGCGCCTGGTCGAAGAGCACGGCTTCGGCGCGGTGACCCTCGACGAGCGCCTTGATCTCGTCGGCCTTGCCGGAGCCGACGAAGAGCGCGGCGTCGGGCGCCTTGCGGCGCGCGACGACGCGGTCGACCACCATGTCGCCGGCCGATTCGGCCAGCTGCGCGAGCTCGTCGAGCGTCGCGTCGAAGCTCTTGTCGCGGCCGAAGTCGACGCCGACGAGGATGGCGCGGGGCGCGCCCGTCGACGGCGTCGACGCGGTCAGATCCGCGGAACTCAAGATGGACGGCGCACTGGCGTGTGGGGGCGACGGGTCATCGCTCGGTCGAGCGGCCGCAGCGGGCGAGCGGCGCCGGCGGCGGGCAGGGCCCGGTTCAGGCGGCTTCGCCCGGTTCGGCCGGGTGGAAGTTCACGGCACGGCCCGGCACGACCGTCGAGATGGCGTGCTTGTAGACCATCTGGGTCACGGTATTGCGCAGCAGGACAACATACTGGTCGAAGGATTCGATATGGCCCTGCAACTTGATGCCGTTGACGAGATAGATCGACACCGGAACGTGCTCCTTGCGCAGCAGATTCAGGAACGGGTCTTGTAGGAGTTGCCCTTTGTTGCTCACGATATGCTCCGTGATGAAAGCCGAGAAGCGGGCACGTTAACACAGCGTCATCGGCGCAAAGAGCGCGCCGGGCAATGGCCTCACGCGGTGTGGAAGCGCCCGACGCGGTCAGTGCCTCTTGTCGTCGAAGGGGTTGGTCGACGACTTCAATTCGATCCGCAGCGGCGTGCCGGTCAGCTTGAAATGTTCGCGGAAGCGGCCTTCGAGAAAGCGCTTGTAGGCCGCCGTGACATGGTCGAGCGAATTGCCGTGGATCACGATCACCGGCGGATTCATCCCCCCCTGGTGCGCATAGCGCAGCTTCGGCCGGAACGCGCCGCTGCGCTTGGGCGTCTGGTGCTCGACCGCCTCCTGCAGCAAACGCGTCAGGACCGGCGTCGGCATCTTGCGGATCGCCGAGGCGTGCGCGTCGACGATCGCCTTCCACACCGGCACGAGGCCCTGGCGCCGGATCGCCGAGATGTGGAGAACCGGCGCGAACTTGAGAAACGCGAGGCGCTGCTCGATCTGCCGCTGCAGGGTCTCGCGCTGGTACGCATCGACGGCGTCCCACTTGTTGACCGCGACCGCGACCGCGCGGCCGCTCTCGAGGATGTAGCCGGCGATGTGCGCGTCCTGGTCGGTCACGCCCTGCGTCGCGTCGAGCAGCAGCAGCACGACGTTGGCGTCCGAGATCGCCTGCAGCGTCTTCACGACCGAGAACTTCTCGATCGCCTCGAAGACCTTGCCCTTGCGCCGCAGGCCGGCGGTGTCGATCAGCTCGAAGCGCTGGCCGGCGCGCTCGAACGGCACGCTGATCGCGTCGCGCGTCGTGCCCGGCAGGTCGAAGGCGACGAGCCGCTCCTCGCCGAGCCAGGTGTTGATCAGCGTCGACTTGCCGACGTTCGGCCGGCCGGCGACCGCGAGCCGGATCGGCTTGTCCTCGGCCGGCGTCGTGTCGTCGTCAGCGGCGAAGACGAAGTCGCCGAGCGCCGCGTCGGTCAGGCTCCGGACGCCCTGCCCGTGCGCCGCGGCGACCGGATGCGGCTCGCCGAGGCCGAGCTCGAAGAATTCGCCGAGCAGCGGCGAGTCGGTCATGCCTTCGGCCTTGTTGACCGCGAGGACCACCTTCTTGCCGGTCGTCCGCAGGTAGCGCGCGATGTCGTGGTCCTGGCCGGACACGCCCGCCCGCACGTCGACGACGAAGACGACCGCGTCGGCCTCGGCGACCGCCTGCCGCGTCTGCTTGGCCATCTCGCGGACGATGCCCGTCGTGCTGTCGGGCTCGAAACCGCCGGTGTCGACGACGATGAAGTCGTGCTCGCCGCTGCGGCCCTCGCCGTAGTGGCGGTCGCGCGTCAGTCCGGCGAAGTCGGCCACGATCGCGTCGCGGCTCTTCGTCATGCGGTTGAAGAGCGTCGACTTGCCGACGTTCGGCCGGCCGACGATCGCGATGACCGGCTTCATGCGCGCGGCCGGCTACTCGGGCCGGAACGCGTAGAGCCCGCCCTTGCGGGTGACGACGAGCAGCACGTCACCGACCGCGACCGGCGCCGCGACGATCGCGCTGCCGTCGGTCGGCAGGCGCAGCAGCGCATTGCCGGTGTCGCGCGCGAGGAAGTGCAACGTGCCGTCCTGGTCGCCGAAGACGACCGAGCGGTTGGTGCCGAGCGGCGCGCTCAAGCCCCGGTACTGCAGCTTGTCGGAGGTCCAGGCGACGTCGCCGCTCGGCGTCTTCCAGGCCGTCAGCCGATCGGTCGCGTCGCCGGCGAAGACGAACTCCGGGTCGGCAGAGATCGCGTCCAGGCCGCCGATGTTGCGCGTCCATGCGACCGTGCCGCGCTCGGCATCGACGCAGCCGACCGCCGCCTGGAACGAGCGCGCGCAGACGACGTCGCCGACGCGCGCCGGCGGCCCGACGAGGTCGGCCAGCCGCTCGATCTCGTTGGCGCCGCGCGGCGCGCCGATCGGCACCTCCCAGCGCACGCTGCCGTCGAGCGGATCGACGCCGGCGAGCCGCGGCCCCTGCCCGACGAGCAGCGTGTTCTTGAACGGCGCGAGCACGCTGTTCTGCGCCAGCGCGAGCGGATCGTCGGCCCGCTTCAGGACCCAGAGCTTGCGGCCGTCGGCGGCATCGAAGGCCTGGACGACGCGGTCGACACCCATCACGAAGATGCGTTCGCCGGCGACGAGCGGCGCCGTCGCGACGCGCACGCCGAGCGGCTTGCGCCAGGCGGGTTTGCCGCCGTCGAAGGTGACGAGCTCGCCATCGCGCGTGACGACCGCGGCGAAGCGGCCGTCGCTGCCGACGCCTGCGCTGAGCCGCGCGCCGGCGGTCGCGCGCCAGAGTTCGCGACCGCTCGCGGCGTCGAGCGACACCACCGTGCCGCCGCCGCCGGCGACCGTGAACGTGCCGCCGGCGACCGCGACGGCGAGCGGGAAGTCGACGTCGCCGACGTTGAGGTTCCAGGCGGGGCGAACCGCGAGCTTCGGCGTCAGCGGCTCGAGCGGTTGCGGCTTGGGCTTGCTCGTGCCGCAGGCCGCGAGCGCGAGCGTGACGACGGCGATCGCCCAGCCGGCGCGGCGCGGGCGGTGCGTCACTTCGCGACCCCGCTGGCCGCGGCGGCCACCGGTGCGCCGCCGAGCGCGGTCAGCTTGGCGTCGACGAGGCGCCGGTACTCGGTCGTCGGCTCCATCGCGTCGACCGCCCGCGCGTACGCCGAGCGTGCGTCCTCGCGCTTGCCCTGCGCGAGCAGGATGTCGCCGCGGCGGTCGTCGACGAGCGCGCCGAAGGACTTCGCGGCGTCCGACGGCGAGACGGCGTCGAGCTGCTTCAGCGCTTCGTCGTGCTTCTTCAGGTCGAGCAGCACGCCGGCGGCGCGCAGCCGGGCGATCGACTGGTACTCGCGCTCGGTCGCATGCTCGGCGACCCACGCGAGCGACGCGAGCGCAGCGTCGGACTGGCCCTTCTCGAACTGCACCTTGGCGGCGAGCAGGCCACCCTGCTCGGCGAAGGCGGTGCCGGCGAACTGGTCCTTCAGGTCGCCGAAGATGCGGCCGACCTGCGCCGGGTCGCCGGCCTGCGCGGCGCGGTCGAGCTCGTCGTACATCGCGCCGGCCTTGACCGCCTGGTTGCGCTGCCAGACGTGCCAGCCGGACCAAGCCGCATAGGCCGCGAGCGCCGCGACGACGACCCAGGTGACGAGGTTGCCGTACTGCTTCCAGAAGGACTTGAGCTGGTCGAGCTGTTCTTGTTCTTCGAGGTCGAGATGGGTGGCCATGGACGGGCGGCGGGCGACGGGCGACGGGCGACGGAATCGCGGATTATGCGGTGCGGAGTTCGGCCGCCCAGGTCGCGACGCCCGCCAGCGGCAGCGTGCGCTGGGGCACCGCGGCATCGCGCAGCGACTTGCAGGCGACCTCGCCACGCGCCAGTTCATCGGCGCCGAAGATCAGCGCGTGGCGGGCACCGCTCGCGTCGGCGCGCTTGAACTGCGCCTTCATGCTGCCCCAGCCATCGGCCCCGGCCGCATGCATCAGCACGCGGACGCCGCACGCGCGCAGCGCTTCGCACGCGGCGATCGCGGCCGTCATGGCGTGCGCCGACGGGACGATCGCATAGACGTCGGGCGCCTCGCCGCTGCGCTGTCGGCCAACCGCCTCGAGCAGCAGCAGCATCCGCTCGACGCCCATGCCCCAGCCGACCGCCGGCGTCGGCTTGCCGCCGAGCTGCGCGAAGAGGTCGTCGTAGCGGCCGCCGCCGCAGACCGTGCCCTGCGAGCCGAGCAGGTCGGTCGTCCATTCGAAGACCGTCAGGTTGTAGTAGTCCATGCCGCGGACGAGGCGCGGGTTGATCCGGTACGCGAGCCCCGCGGCGTCGAGCGCCGCCCGCACCGCGTCGAAGTGGGCGAGCGAGTCGGCACCGAGGAAGTCCATCAGCTTCGGTGCGGCCTCGACGAGCGGCTGCATCGCAGGGTTCTTGGTGTCGAGGATGCGCAGCGGGTTGCTGTGCAGGCGCCGCGTCGCGTCGGCGTCGAGCGCTTCGGCGTGGGCCTCGAAGTGGGCGATCAGCGCCGCGCGGTGCGCGAGCCGCTCGGCGGGCTGGCCGAGGCTGTTGAGCTCGAGGCGCACGTGCTCGCCGAGGCCGAGGTCGCGGAGCAGCGCGCGGCACATCAGGATCTGCTCGGCGTCGACGTCGGGGCCCTTGAAGCCGAGCGCCTCGACATCGATCTGGTGGAACTGCCGGTAGCGGCCCTTTTGCGGCCGCTCGTGGCGGAACAGCGCGACGGCGGACCAGACGCGCATCGGCCCGTTGTAGAGCGCGTTGTGTTCGATCATCGCGCGGACGATGCCCGCGGTCGCTTCCGGCCGCAGCGTGAGCCGGTCGCCGTTCATCGCGTCCTCGAAGGAATACATCTCCTTCTCGACGATGTCGGTGACCTCGCCGAGGCCACGGACGAAGAGCGCCGTCGGCTCGACGATCGGCGTGCGCACGTTCGCGTAGCCGTAGCGCGCCATCAGCGCGCGGACGTCGGCTTCGAACGCTTCCCAGCGGGCCGACTCGGGCGGCAGGATGTCGTTCATGCCCTTGACGGCCTGCAGCGGCGCGGGTCGGGCGGAGTTCGTTCGGTCGGACATGACGGTCTCGGAATGGCCGTGGGCGCTCGGTCCCACGCGGACGCGTGCGCCCGGCGGCGCCGCGGTCGACGGACGTCTGGCGGCGGCGGTCAGTGCGCCGCGGTCGACGCGCCGAAGCGGCGCTCGATGTAGTCCTCGACCAGCGTCTGGAACTCGCGGGCGATGCCCTCGCCGCGCAAGGTCAGCGCCTTCTCGCCGTCGATGAAGACCGGCGCCGCGGGCGCTTCGCCCGTGCCCGGCAGGCTGATGCCGATGTCGGCGTGCTTGCTCTCGCCCGGGCCGTTGACGATGCAGCCCATGACCGCGACCTTCATGCCCTCGACGCCGGGGTAGCGCGCCTTCCAGACCGGCATCTGCGCGCGGAGGTAGTCGTCGATCTGCTTGGCGAGGTCCTGGAAGGTCGTGCTGGTCGTGCGGCCGCAGCCGGGACACGCGGTCACGCTCGGATTGAAGGCGCGCAGGCCGAGCGCCTGCAGGATCTCGAGCGCGACGACGACCTCCTGGGTCCGTGCCTCGCCGGGCTGCGGCGTCAGCGAGACGCGGATCGTGTCGCCGAGACCCTCCTGCAGCAGCACCGCGAGCGCCGCGGTCGACGCGACCGTGCCCTTGGTGCCCATGCCCGCCTCGGTCAGGCCGAGGTGCAGCGGGTAGTCGCAGCGTGCGCCGAGCGCGCGGTAGACGCTGATCAGGTCCTGCACGCCCGACATCTTGCACGACAGGATGATCTGCTCCGGCCGCAGGCCCAGCGCCTCGGCGCGCCGGCCCGAGCCGAGGGCGGAGGCGATGATCGCGCGGTACATGATCTGCTGCGGCGGGTGCGGGTCGGCGAGCTTCGCGTTGTCGTCCATCATCCTGCCGAGCAGCTCCTGGTCGAGGCTGCCCCAGTTGACGCCGATGCGCACCGGCTTGTCGTGGCGCGCCGCGATCTCCACCATCTGCGCGAACTGGCGGTCGTGCTTGTCGCCCTTGCCCACGTTGCCGGGATTGATCCGGTACTTGCTGAGCGCCTCGGCGCACGCCGGGAAGTCGGCGAGCAGGCGATGACCGTTGTAGTGGAAGTCGCCGATCAGCGGCACGTCGACGCCCATCCGGTCGAGCTGCTCGCGGATGTACGGCACCTCGGCCGCCGCCTCGGGCGTGTTGACCGTGATGCGGACCATCTCCGAGCCGGCGAGCGCGAGCTCCTTGACCTGGATCGCGGTGCCGACGGCGTCGACGGTGTCGGTGTTCGTCATCGACTGCACGCGCACCGGCGCGCCGCCGCCGATCGTCACCACGCGCGAGCCCCAGCGGACCTCGGCCTGGCGCGAGCGGCGTTGCGCCGGGACGGCGGGGGCGATGAAGGCGTCGAGATCGAGAAGGTCGTTCATGGCGTCACTTCACTTGCAGCCGGGCGACGTTGTCGCGGGTGAATTTCGCAAGGTCCGTCGGCTCGCCGCGAACGCTGAGCCGCACCCGGTTCGCGTTGCCGACGCGCAGCGCGAGCGGCAGCGCGCCGTCGATGTCGACGGTCTCGCCGGGCTGCACCAGACGGCCGATGAGCGACTTGCCGGTCGCATCGGTAACGCCGATCCACGCCGCTTCGCTGGCGACGAAGCGCAGCGGCGCGGCCGCCATGCTCGCAGCCGTGGCCGCCGGCTCGGCGGGCGTCGACGCGGCGGGCGTCGCGGCCGGAGGTGCGGTCGCGAGCGCCGGCTCGGAGGCTGCCGGTTCGGCACCCGGTGGCACCGGCTCGACGGTCGTGCCGGCGACGTCGGGCTCGGACGCCGCGGTCGAACGCGAAGCGCCGCCCGGTGCCATCCAGCCCGAGGGCAGCAGGTAGAGCACGACCGCCCCGGCGACGAGCACGCCGGCGACACCGAGCGTCGCGCCGTTCAGTTTGACGAGGCCGGGCGTGAGGCGTCCCGGGCGTTCGTTGAACGGCATCTTCAGGCCTTCGGCGACTTCCTCGAGCCGATGGCCGTTGGGCGGCGGCAGCAGCGCGAGCACCGGTTGCGGATCGAGCTTGAGCGTCCGGCAAACGGTCTGCGCGAGCGCCCGGGTGAAGGTCGCGTCGGGCAGCTTCTCGAATTGGTCGGCCTCGAGCGCCTCGAGCTTGGCCGGCGGGACCTTGATCGCCGCAGCGAGCGCGGCGATGTGCAGGCCCTGCGCCTGGCGGGCGCGGCGCAGCAGGCCGCCGGCGGTGGTGGGCAGCGCGCCGCCGGTCTGCAGGTCGGCGGAGGCGCGATCGGTCGTCATTGGAAGTCGCCGCGCACGTAGGCCGCAGCTTCGCGCGAATCGGGGAAGCGGGCTCGCAGCTGGTCGCCGAACTCGCGCGTGCCGGGCCGGTTGCCGAGACGCTCCTCGATCCGCGCCGCGAGCCACAGCGTCTGCGCGTTCGCAACCGCCGCCACCGCGTTGACGCGGCGGATCTGGAAGCGCGCTCGCTCGTAGTCGCCGCGACGGTACAGCACTTCGGCGAGATTGACCGACGCCGACGGATTGGTCGGATCGAGCTCCTGCGAGCGCAGCAGGCTCGCCTCCGACGCCGCGAGCTGGTTCGCATAGGCCTGGCAGACGCCCTTGGTCAGCCAGGTGCGCGGCGCCTGGCGATAGCGCGGCTGCGCGAGCGCCTGGTCGAAGAGCGCGTCGGCTTCGACATAGCGCTTCTTCTGGCAAAGGTAGTAGCCGAAGTTCTGCATGCTGTCCCCGTCGCTCGGGTCGAGCTCCAGCGCGTGGCGGAAACTGTCCTCGGCGAGCGCGTCCTCGCCGAGATTGGCGTAGATCAGGCCACGGAGGTTGAACGCCGACGCGAGGGTCGGCTCGGCGACGATCGCGAGCTTGACCTGGTCGAGCGCGGTCGTCATCTCGCCGCGGCCGAAGTAGGCGGTCGCGAGCTCCATCCGCACGTCGGCGCGCTTCGAGGCCGCGGGTTGGTCGGACGCGGTGATGAGGTCCTTGCCGTTCGGCGTCGTGCCCGGCTTGGGGCCAGCCGGCGCGGCGCAGCCGGCCAGCGCCAGCACCGTGGAAGCGACGACGGCGCGGGTCCGTCGCGTGCCGAATGGTGTCGGCGTCATCCGTGCCGCACCGCGGCGCGGCCCTCGGCGATGGCGCGTGCCGCGTCCGAAGCGAGGTCGTGGAGCCGGATCGGCGCCCGCGCCATGCGGCGCGCGACGTCGGTGCGGTCGCGCACCTCGCCGGCGAGCTGGCCGCACGCCGCGGCGATGTCGTCGCCCCGCGTCTTGCGCACCGTCGTCACGAGGCCGCCGTCGTGCAGCACTCTGGCGAACGCGGCGACGCGCTCCGGGCGCGAGCGGACGAGGCCGGATTCGGGGAACGGGTTGAACGGGATCAGGTTGATCTTGCAGGCGATCCCACGGTCGGGCCGGCCGTCGGTCGCGACGAGCGCGAGAAGTTCGTGCGCCTGCTCGGGCGCATCGTTGACGCCGTCGAGCATGCAGTACTCGAGCGTGATGAAGTCGCGCGGCGCCGCCGACAGGTAACTGCGGCATGCGGCCAGCAACTCGGCGAGCGGGTACTTGCGGTTGAGCGGCACGAGCGCGTCGCGCAGCGCGTCGTTCGGCGCATGCAGCGAGACCGCGAGCGCGACCGGGCAATCGTCGCGCAGCCGCTCGATCATCGGCACCACACCCGAGGTCGAGACCGTGACCCGCCGGCGCGACAGACCGTAGCCGTGGTCGTCCATCATGACGCGGAGCGCCGGCAGCAGCGCCGCGTAGTTCTGCAGCGGCTCGCCCATTCCCATCATCACGACGTTCGTGACGACGCGCTCGCCGGCGGCGCGCACACCGCGGCGCCGCAGCGTGCGCTCGGCGAACCAGAGCTGGCCGACGATCTCGGCCGTGGTCAGATTGCGGCTGAAGCCCTGGTGACCGGTCGAACAGAAGCGGCAGCCGACCGCGCAGCCGGCCTGCGACGAGATGCAGAGCGTGCCGCGATCGTCTTCGGGAATGAAGACCGTCTCGACCGCGTCGCCGCCGCCGACGTCGAACAGCCACTTGACCGTGCCGTCGGCCGACACTTGCTCGCTCGCGACCGGCAGCGCCTCGATGCGGGCCTGGCTCGCGAGCTTGTCGCGCAGCGATTTCGCGAGGTCCGACATCTCTGCGAATTCCGCGGCGCCGCCGCGGTGGATCCAGCGGAAGAGCTGCGTCGCGCGGAAGCGCTTCTCGCCGAGACGCTCGCAGAACGCCGCCAGACCGTCGCGGTCGAACTCGAGCAGGTTGACCTTCGGACTGGCGTTCATCGCAAGGCCTCCACGGTGAGACCCGGGCCGGATCGGCGCGGGCTCAGCGGCCGTAGATGTTGATACCGGGGAAAAAGAAAGCGATCTCGACGGCGGCGGTCTCGGCGGCATCCGAGCCGTGGACCGCATTCGCGTCGATGCTGTCGGCGAAGTCGGCGCGGATCGTGCCCTTCTCGGCCTTCTTCGGATCGGTCGCGCCCATCAGGTCGCGGTGGCGGGCGATGGCGTTGTCGCCCTCGAGAACCTGGATCACGACCGGACCCGACGTCATGAACGCGACCAGGTCCTTGAAGAACGGCCGCGCGCTGTGGACGGCGTAGAACGCCTCCGCGTCGGCCCGCGAGAGCTGCGCCATGCGCGAGGCGACGATCTTCAGGCCGGCACCCTCGAAGCGAGCGTAGATCTGCCCGATGACGTTCTTGGCGACTGCGTCGGGCTTGATGATCGAAAGCGTGCGTTCGGTGGCCATGTTGTTCTCCTGGACTCGGGGCTTGACAAAGCCAGTGATTGTAACGCGCGGCTCTGACGGCTCTCAGCGCCCACGGCGTCCGCCGCCACCACCGTTGCCGCCACCACCGCCGCCGTAACCGCCGCCGTTTCCTCCGCCGCCACCGAAGCCGCCGCCGCCGCTGCGACCGCCCCGGTTGCCGTTGCTGCGCGGACCGGCACCGCCGCCGCCCTGGCCACCCCCCTGACCACCGCCCTGGCCGCCCTGACCGCCACCGCGGTTCTTGCGGTGGAATGCATCGGCGCCGATGAAGCCGAGCGAGGTCTGCAGCGGATCGGGCTGCTTCGGTCCCGTCTGGCCCTTGCGGTTGACGGGGTCGGGGGCGCTTCCGCCGGCGCCGAACCCACCGCCGCCGCTGCGGAAGCCCCGGCCGCCGGCGGGGCTGCGCGGGTTCTGCACAAAGCGCTTGTCGAAGGTCTGCTCGAGCGGATTGGGGATCGACATCGGATCGAAGTCGATGTCGACGTCCGGATCGCGCTCGCGCTCGACGGTCGTCGCAGGCTCGGCGGCGCGCGGCGGCGACGCATCGGCGGGCCGCGGCCGCGGGCCGTTCGACCGCGGCCGGTCGTCGAAGCGCGGCGGCCGGTCGTCGCGTTGCGGCGCCGGCGGCCGCGGGCCGCGGTCGGCGCGCGGCGCCGCATCGGGGCTCGCCAGCCGGCGGATCGCGCCGACGTCGCCGGGCTCGAGGTCGACCCAGACGCCGCGCTTGAGGCCGAGCGGCAGCACCACCGTTCCGTAGCGGATGCGGATCAGCCGGCTGACCGTCAGGCCGACGGCGTCGAAGAGCCTGCGCACCTCGCGGTTGCGGCCCTCGGTGATGACGACGCGGTACCAGTGATTGGCGCCGTCGCCGCCGCCGTCCTCGATCGAGCGGAACGCGGCAGCCTGGCCGTCGACCTCGACGCCCTCGAGCAGGCGCGCCTTGTCGTCCGGACCGCAAGTGCCGAGCACGCGCACCGCGTACTCGCGCTCGACGCCGAAGCGCGGATGCATCAGCTGGTTGGCGAGCTCGCCCGAATTGGTGAAGAGCAGCAGCCCTTCGGTGTTGATGTCGAGCCGGCCGACCGACTGCCATTTGCCCTGCGGGAGCCGGGGCAGACGGCGGAAGACGGTCGGACGGTTCTGCGGATCGTCATGGGTGACGATCTCGCCGACCGGCTTGTGGTAGGCCACGATCCTTGGTGCCGGCGGCACGATGCGCAGGCGCACCGGCTTGCCCTTGACCTTCACCTGGTCGCCGAACGAGACGCGCTGGCCGACGTGTGCGACCTCGCCGTTGACCGTCACCTCGCCTTCCTCGATCAGCGCCTCCATGTCGCGGCGCGAGCCGATGCCCGACTGAGCGAGCAACTTGTGCAGCTTGGGAGCATCAGGTTCGGGGCGCAACACGCGCTTCGAGACGGCGGCGTCGTCCTCCGGGACCGCGATGTCGCCGGCATCGAACTCACCCGACAGCACTGTCTCGAACACCGCCTCGACGCGCACCGGCGCGACCGCCGGCGGTGCGGCGTTGCCGTCGCCCGAGCTCTCCGCATCGACGGCGACGGCGCCACTCGCGCCGGCCTCCGCCGCGCGCTCGGCGCGCTGGCGTTCCCGGCGATTGCGGCGGCGGCTGCGCGGGCTGTCGGCTCCGACGTCGCCACCACCGGCCGCAGCAGCGCTCGCGACGCCGTCGTCGTCGGCCGCGGACGCGTCGTGCGGCGCGGGCTCCGATGCGTCTTGCGTCGTGGCCGACAGAGCGTCGCGCGGCGCGGGCGACGAAGCGTCGCGCGGCGCGGGCGACGAAGCGTCGACCGGCACGAGCGTCGATGCGTCGTCCCGCAGCAGCGGCAACGACTCGCCCGCGCCGGACGCCGGGGGCCCGGCGAGCGCGGACGCCGGCGAGCGAGCCGATTCCTGCGTGTCGGTCGACGCCGTCGATCCACCAGCGGACGGCGCATCGCGGATCGTCGCGCCGATCGATGCCGGCAGCTCTGCCGACGCCAGGTCGCCGAGCGGCCTGGGCGCGGCGGCCGTCGGCGGATCGATCGCCAGGCTCAGCTGCGCCTCCGACGAGCCGACGCCGGCGCCCGGTACCGTTTCGCGCGACCCGCCGCCGGCCGCCGCCGGCTCGACCGGGTCGGATGCGACGGCGTCGGATGCGACGACGGCGCGGCGGCGGCGCGGCTTCGCCGCCGGCTGAAGCCCGGCGTCGCCTTCGAGGGACGTCGCGACGTCGGCAACCGCGGCCTCGTCGCCGACCTTGGCGACGTCGACGACTGCGCCCGCCGCAGCCTCGTCGCCGACCTTGGCAGCGACCGCGCGGCGGCGACGCACCGGCTTGGTCGGCTCGACCGCGTCGGCCGCCTCGGGCGACTCCTCGGCGTCGTTCGGCAAGGAGGATTCGGGTGTGACGTTCATGCGTGCGGTTCCTGGGGCGCGGCGTGCGCCGCTGGCTCGTCGAGAAAGGTCGAAAGGGAGTTGGAGGTGCCGTCGGCCGGCGCGGCCACGGTATCGACCGTCGCGGGGGCGGAGGAGGCGATGGACGTGGCCGGCACAGCGGGCGCGGCGGTCACGCCGGTCGTCTCGGACCGAACGTGCGCACCGGGTGTGCCCGTCACGGCAGGCACCTCCGACGCACCGTCGCCGGCAGGCGCGCCGGACGCATCGTGCGCCGATGGTCTGTCGAGTGCGTTGGCGGCCACCGACGACGCGCCGGGCTCGGCATGCGCGACGGATCCATCGCGCGACGCGGACGCGCCGAACGCCTTGGCGACATTGGGCCCCTCGGCGGCGTCGAGCCCCTCAGCGGCCCCGAGCCCCTCGGCGGCATCGGGCGCCTCGGCGGCACTGAGCGCATCGGCGGCACCAAGTGCGCCGGACGCGCCGAGCGCCCCGGCGGCATCGGGCGCGCCGAGCGCCGGGTCGAACGCCGGCACCTCGCCACCTGCGCCGCTGAGGACCGGAAGCTGGTCGAGGCTCGCGAGCCCGAGATCGTCGAGGAACTGCCGGGTCGTCGACCACAGCGCCGGCCGGCCGAGCGATTCACGGTGGCCGACGACCTCGATCCAGCCGCGATCCTCGAGCTGCTTGACGACCTGGCTCGAGACGCCGACGCCGCGGATGTCCTCGATCTCGCCGCGCGTGACCGGCTGCCGGTAGGCGATGATCGCGAGCGTTTCCATCACCGCCCGCGAATAGCGCGGCGGTTTCTCCGGGTTCAGCCGGTCGAGGTACTCGCGCATCTCGGGACGGCTCTGCATCCGCCAGCCGCTGCCCAGCGCGACGAGCTCGACGCCGCGGCCGTCCCAGTCCCGGCCGAGCTCGTCGAGCAGCGACCGGACGGCGTCGGCACCCAAGGCGTCGGCGAACAATGTCCGCATGTCGCGCAGCGGCAGCGGCTCGCTGGCGCAGAGGAGAGCGGTCTCGAGGACGCGCTTGGCATCCTGGCTATTCATGGACTTCGTTCACATCCTCGGCCGATCGGCCGGCTGACCTTCGATGGTTGTCTGGCGACGTTCGGACGGGCGGGGCGTCGCCGCACGCGAATCGCTGCGCAACGACGCGACCGTCTCGCTGGCGGAAGACGCTGCCGCCCGATTCCGGACATCGGTGGCCGCGCGGCCGGACGTTCGGCGCTGCCGCATCCGGCGCGTCACCGAAACCGCTTGCCCGCGGAGCCCGAGTCGCGATCCGCACCGTGGGGGACCTTGGCCCTCACCCACCGCAGAAATGCGCGCCGGAAAGATCCGCTCGTCGGCGACCACCCAATTGTAGCCGGCCGCGGCGCGCGGTCATGCGTCGACACCGCTTTCGTCGGCCAGCGTCGCCAAGGCCGCGGCGATGTCGGCCGACGGCGCCGCCTGGAACGACAGCGGCGCGCCCGTGGCCGGGTGCCCGAAGGCGAGCCGTTCGGCATGCAGTGCCTGCCGCGCGAGGCCGAGCGCGGGGCGGCCGCCGTAGACCGTGTCGCCGACCAGCGGATGGCCGCGCGACGCGAGGTGGACGCGGATCTGATGCGTCCGCCCGGTGTGCAGCGTGCACTCGACGACGCTCCACGCCCCACGACGTTCGAGCACGCGGACATCGGTGCGCGCCGGCTTGCCGCCGGCAACCACCGCCATGCGGATTCGCGATTGCGGGTCGCGGCCGATCGGTGCGTCGACCGCGAACGACGCCGGCCGCACGACGCCGTGGACGATCGCGAGGTACTGGCGGTGCACCTGCCGCGCCGCGATCGAGCGGACCAGCGCGGTCACCGCCTCGAGCGTCTTGCCGACGAGCATCAGCCCCGACGTGTCCTTGTCGAGCCGGTGGACGATGCCGGCGCGCGGCAGCGACGCCGCGGCAGCGTGGTGCGCGAGCAAGCCGTTGAGCAAGGTGCCCGACCAATGCCCGGCAGCCGGATGGACGACGAGACCCGCGGGCTTCACGAGGACGATCAGCGCCGCGTCCTCGTGAACGATGTCGAGCGCCATCGCCTCGGGCCGGAATGCCCGGCTCTGCGCCGTCGGCACCAGTTCGATGCGCAACGCCTGCCCTGCGCCGACCTTGCGCGCAGGCGTCGTCGCCACCGCGCCGTCGACCGAGACGCGGCCGTCCGCGATCAGGCCTTGCAGATGCGTGCGCGAAAATTCGCCGGCGATGTCGACGATCGCCTTGTCGAGCCGGTGGCCGTGGAGCGCCGCCGGCACGAGCGCGACGCGGACCTCGGGCTCGGCGTGCCAAGGCGCCTCGAAGGCCTCGGAAGCGACCTCGACGCCCTCGACGCCGACGTCTTCCACGAGGGAAGCGCCAGGGGGCGCCGGCCTATACTCTCGGCTCGTTTTCATCGACAGGACGGCGCCCGCCGGGTGGCCGGGACATGATGCAGAAGTGGGTTGCGCGCGGTCCGTCGGCAGGCGCTCTGGCACTCGCGATCGCCGCGGCGATGCTCGCCGCCTGCGGCACGACGGGCAAGGAGCCGGAGGCGCAGTGGAGCGCTGATCGATTGTATTCAGAGGCGAAGGAAGAGGCGTCGCAGGGCAACTACGAACGTGCCGGCAAGCTCTACGAGCGGCTCGAGGGCCGGGCGTCGGGCACCGCGCTCTCGCAGCAGGCGCAAATCGAGCGCGCCTACATGCTCTACAAGAACGGCGACAAGGCGCAGTCGTTGCAGGTGCTCGAGCGCTTCATCAAGCTGCACCCGACGAGTCCGGTCGTCGACTACGCGTACTACCTTCAAGGCCTCGTCAACTTCAACGACAACCTCGGCTTGCTCGGCAACTTCGCGCGCCAGGAGCTGTCAGAACGCGACCAGCAGGCGTCCCGCGACGCCTACCAGTCCTTCAAGAACCTCGTCGACCAGTTCCCGCAATCGATCTACGCCGACGACTCGCGCGTGCGGATGAACTACATCGTCAACTCGCTCGCGGCCTACGAGGTCCATGTCGCGCGCTACTACTTCCGGCGCGGCGCGTACGTGGCCGCAGCCAACCGCGCGCAGCAGGTCGTCACCGAATTCCAGCAGTCGCCCTCGGCCGAGGAAGCGCTGCAGATCATGGCGCAGAGCTATGACCGGCTCGGCCTCGCCGACCTGCGCGATGACGCCGGCCGCGTGCTGCAGAAAAGCTTCCCGGACAGTTCGGTCGCGATCGGCGGCGGGAGTTCGCGGAAGAGGCCGTGGTGGCAGCTCTGGTGACCGCGCCGCTCGGCGCTGCGCCGACGACGCGGCGTGCCGTCCCGTGAGTCCCTGCAACGCTACTTGCGGGACAACACACTAGAACGGCAGGTCGGCGTCCGCTGCCTGCAGCGTGGCGAGCCATGCCAGCGCTTCGGCCTCGCTCGCGACCGGCGTCATCGGCGGCAACGCCTCGCGCAGCCGCCGGCCGTAGTTCATCCCGGCCATCCGCGGATCGCACACGACGAGCAGGCCGCGGTCGGTCTCGCTGCGGATCAGCCGTCCCGCGCCCTGCTTCAACGCCACCGCGGCTTCGGCGACGAAGTAGTCGGCGAACGGATTGCGGCCGTCGGCCTCGAGCCGCTTGACGCGCGCCTCGACCAGCGGATCGTTCGGCGGTGGGAACGGCAGCTTGTCGATGACCACGCACTGCAGCGCGTCGCCCGGCACGTCGATGCCTTCCCAGAAGCTCTGCGACCCGACCAGCACCGATCTCGGCTGGTTCACGAACTGCTGCATGAGCTGGCGCTTCGGGATCTGGCCCTGCAACAGCACCTGGATCGGATCGCCGTGCGCCTCGAACTCGGCGCGCAGCTGCTCGCCGACGGTCCGCAGCGCGCGCAGCGTCGTCGTCAACACGAAGGTCCGGCCGCCGAGCACCCGTGCACAGCGCGACGCCAGCAACGCGACCGACGCCGCGTGGCTCGGCTCGCTCGGCTTCGGAAAGCCGCGCGGCACGTACAGCCGGGCGTGCGCCGCGTAGTCGAACGGGCTGCCGAGGCGGAGCACGCGCGCGTCCTCGAGCCCCGCCGGCTCGGTGAACCACGAGAGCCGGTCGTCGTCGCCGAGCGTCGCCGACGTGAAGACCCACGCCTTCGGTGCGGCGTCGCGCTGCAACCGCAGCGCCTCGCGGATGTCGAGCGGCGACTCGACGAGCCGGGCCTGGTGCGGCGAGACGTCGATCCAGCGCACCTTGGCCCGCTCCACCGGCTGCGCGAAGGCCTCGGCCAGTTGAGCGATGCGGGCGGCGCGCTCGGCGAGCTTCGCAATGTCGGGCGACATGCCGTCGACGCCGCGAAGCGCGGCCGAGGCGGCGGCCGTCGTGCCGGCCACGGCCGCAAGCGCGTCGATGAACGCATCGCCGTCGCTGCGCTCGTCCCAACGCAGCTTCAGGCTGCCCCGGACGTCGCCCAGGCGGCCGACGGCGGCGAGGCGCAGCTCGCGCGCTGCACGGTCGCAGCCGGCGGCGAGCTCGGGCCAGGGCTGCAGGCCGCGCGCCTGCTGCAGGCCGATGGCGAGCATGTCGCGCGAGAAGTCGACGACCTGCCCGGTCCCGATCGCCGAGCCGAGGAACTGCACGCCGGCCTCCGCCAGTTGATGGGCTTCGTCGAACAGCGCCACCTCGACGCTCGGCAGCAGCTCGGCGACGCCGGTATCGCGCAGCGCCATGTCGGCGAAGAAGAGGTGGTGGTTGACGACGACGATGTCGGCTGCCATCGCGTCGCGGCGCGCCTTGACGACATGGCAGGCGCGGAACTGCGGGCAGTCGCCGCCGAGGCAGTTCTCGCGCGACGACGTGACGAGCGGGATGACGCTGCTGCGCTCGTCGAGGCCGTCGAGTTCGGCGAGATCGCCGCTCGCGGTGGTCCGCGACCACTGCTCGACCTTCGCGAGCGTGCGCACCGCCCAGCGATCGGGAAACTCGGCCGACTGCCGCGCCTGCTCCATGCGGTGCAGGCAGAGATAACTGCTGCGGCCCTTGAGCAGGGCGATCGCGACGGGCAACTTGAGCGCATCGCGCAGCCGAGGCAGGTCGCGCAGGAAGAGCTGATCCTGCAGGCTCTTGGTCGCGGTGCTGACCAGCGCGCGGGCGCCGCTCAAGAGCGTCGGGACGAGGTACGCGAAGGTCTTGCCGACGCCAGTGCCCGCTTCGACGACGAGCGACGCGCGGTCCTCGATCGCTGCCGCCACCGCCGTCGCCATGCGCAGCTGCACCTCGCGCTCGACGTGGCCGGCGTCGCTGCGGGCGAGCAGACCGGTGCGCGAGAACGCCTCGGCGACCGCCCGCTGCAGCGCCGTCGCGTCCATCACGCCGAGCGCGGCGCGCCGGTTCCGGCCTCGCGCCGACGCAGCGCGTCGCGGGAATGCGGACACCGCCTCTCCGCTCGGCGCTGTGCGAGCCCGTCGCGAGCGGCGCCGCACGCGGCACGGTCGCGAAGCGCGATCCGGCGTACGAGCGGTCGGCGTGGCAGGGAGTGCAGGTCGAGGTCCATCGGCGGGCTGAAGGCAGGCGCATCCGACCGCCTCGACGGAGTGCAATCCGATTATAGTTTTCGGCATGACCACTGCGAGCGCCGGGCACCGGCTCACCGCGACGACCGGCATCCATCGCGGCGACCGCGCCTATCAGCAGGACCAGGTCGAGATCCTCGCGCACGACCGCTCGCCGGGCTGCCTGCTCGCGACGCTCGCCGACGGCATGGGCGGCAAGAGCGGCGGCCGCAAGGCCGCCGACCAGGTGCTGATGACCGCGCGCCAGCTCTTCGAGCGCTACTCGCCGACGACCGACGACCCGGCCGAGACCTTGAAGCAGCTCGTGCTCGAAGCGCACCTGATGATCAAGCTGACCGCGATCACGTCGGAGGAGGAGCCGCACAGCACGGCCGCCGCCTTCCTGATCGGGCCGCGGCGCGACTGCCACGTGATCCACGCCGGCGACTCGCGCATCTACCATTTCCGCGGCGCCGAGATGCTCAGCCGGACGGTCGATCATTCGTATGTGCAGCGCCTTGTCGAAGAAGGCCAGATCAGCGACGAGGAAGCGAACGTGCACCCGCAGTCGAACCTGCTGACCGGCTGCCTCGGGACGCACAACGACCCGCCGCTCGCCTACCGCGATCTCGGCACGCTGGACATCGGCGACACGGTCCTCGCGTGCAGCGACGGCCTGTGGCACTACTTCACGCCGCGCGAGCTCGGCCTCACGATCGATTCGTTGCCGGTGCGCGAGGCGAGCGAGATGCTCGTCAGCAAAGCCCGGTTGCGCGCCCGCGGCGGCGGCGACAACCTGTCGCTCGCGCTGGTGCGCGTCGAAGCGATCGTCTGACGTCGACGGCGCGCAGGCGTCTGCGTCAGAGCGCCGACGCGCCCGGAGCCACCGGCAGCGGCTTCACGACCTTGCCCTTGGCGGCGCGCTCCGCGTTGCGCGCGTCGACCGCAGCCCGATGGCGCGCTGCGTCTCGCTGGCGCTGCGCGTACTTGGCCTCGGCGTCCGCTTCGCGGCGTGCCCGCTCCTCGGCGCCGAGCGTCGCCGGCGGAGAGCCCCCGCCGATGCGCCGCGCCGGTCGCGGCGGCTCGCGGGGCTCGGCTGCCGGCCGCGCAGGCTGCGGCGCCGAGGCCGCGTCGCGGGCCGCGTCCGCGCGCTGCTTCGCCTCGATGTCGGCGAGCCGCGTCGCGGCCCGCTGCTTGCGCTCCTCGGTGTCGATGCGCAACTCGTCCTGGCGCAGCGGCGCGAGCGCCTCGCGGCGGCGCCGTCGCGCGTCGTCCAGGCACCCGGTGACCGCGAAGCGCTGGCGGCAGGCCCGGTCGTCCGCGGCGAAGCGGCTCTCGATCTCCTGCCGCTGCGCGGCGATGTCGGCGCGACGGTCCGGTGTCGCGGCCTGCTGCGCGAGCGCAGCGCCGTGGGCGAGCGCGGCAGCGCATGCGAGCGCGGCGAGCGCCGAGGTCCGCTTCATGTGAGCGAGGTGTCCACGTCGCGGCGCGCGAGCGCCAGGTACTCGGCCGATTGCATCTCGCGCAGCCGCGAGACAGTCCTCGGGAATTCGTGCGCCATCGGGCCCTCGGTATACAACGCCTCCGGCGCGACGGCGGCCGACAGGATGAGCTTGACGCGGCGGTCGTAGAGCACGTCGACCAGCCATGTGAAGCGCCGGGCTTCCGACGCGAGCCGCGGCGACATCTCGGGCACGCCCGACAGCAGCACGGTGTGGAACTGCGTCGCGAGCTCGAGATAGTCGTTCTGCGACCGCGGACCGCCGCAGAGCACCTTGAAGTCGAACCACACGACGCCGCCGGCACGCCGCCGCGCCGGCAATTCGCGGTGCTCGATGTGGAGCACCGGGTCGTCGTCGCGCGCCTCGGCGAGGCGGTCGAAGGCCTCGGTCATCGCCGCATCGGCCTCTGGCCCGACCGGCGTGTGGTAGAGGCCGAGCTGCTCGAGCGTCAGTTGCCGGTAGTCGGTGCCGTTGTCGACGTTGACGACCTCGAGCTTCGCCTTCAGAAGCTCGATCGCCGGCAGGATGCGGTCGCGGTGCAGGCCGTTCGGATAGAGGTCGTCGGGCTTGAAGTTCGACGTCGTCACGATCGACACCCGGTGCTCGAACAGCGACGCGAGCAGCCGGTGCAGGATCATCGCGTCGGTCACGTCGGCGACGTGGAACTCGTCGAAACAGATGAGGCGGTAGCGGCGCGACATGCGTGCACCGAGTTCGTCGAGCGGGTTGACCGTGCCCTGCAGCTCGCTCAGCTGCCGATGCACTTCGCGCATGAACTCGTGGAAGTGCAGCCGCGTCTTGCGCTGGAGCGGCACGGCGTTGAAGAAGCAGTCCATCAGGAAGCTCTTGCCGCGCCCGACGCCACCGTACATGTAGACGCCGCGCGGGATCGCCGGCCGCACGAGGAGACGCGTCAACGAATTCGAGCGGCGCGCCTTGTAGTCGGCCCACTCGCGCTCGCAGCGCTCCAGCGAGTCGACCGCCCGCAGTTGCGCCGGGTCGGCCGCGTAGCCGCGCTCGGCGAGCATGGCGAGGTAGAGCTCGCGAACGCCCATCGCGCCGCGTGTCAGAAGTTGAGCGCGCGCTTGTCGACGGCGAGCGCCGCTTCCTTGGTCGCTTCCGACAGGCTCGGATGCGCATGGCAGATGCGCGCGATGTCTTCCGCGGACGCCTTGAACTCCATCGCCATCACCGCCTCGGAGATCAGCTCCGACGCCGTCGGCCCGACGATGTGCACGCCGAGCACCTCGTCGGTCTTCGCGTCGGCGATGACCTTGACCATGCCGGTCGTGTCGCCGAGCGCGCGCGCGCGGCCGTTGGCGATGAACGGGAAGGTGCCGGCGCGGTAGTCGCGGCCGACGAGCCTGAGCGACTGCTCGCTCTGCCCGACCCAGGCGATCTCGGGCGAGGTGTAGATCACCCACGGCACGGTGTTGAAGTCGATGTGCGGATGCTGGCCGGCGATGCGCTCGGCCACCGCGACGCCCTCCTCCTCGGCCTTGTGCGCCAGCATCGGCCCGCGCACGACGTCGCCGATCGCCCAGACGTTCGGCAGGTTGGTCCGGCACTCGGTGTCGACATGGATCGCGCCGCGCTCGTCGACGTCGAGCCCGACCGCGTCGGCCTTGAGCCCGGTGGTGTTGGGCACCCGGCCGATCGAGACGATCAGCTTCTCGACCGCGAGCGTCTGCGGCTTGCCGGCCGCGTCGGTGTAGGCGACGGCCACGCCGCCGTCCTGCGCCTTCACCTCGGTGATCTTCACGCCGAGCTGGATCTTCAGACCCTGCTTCGTCATGACCTTGTGCACTTCCTTGGCGATCTGTTCGTCGACCGCGGCGAGGAACACGGGCAGGCCCTCGAGCACCGTCACGTCGGCGCCCAGGCGCCGCCAGACCGAGCCCATCTCGAGACCGATGACGCCGGCGCCGATGACGCCGAGCGTCTTCGGTGCGGCGGCGATCGAGAGCGCGCCATCGTTCGAGAGGATCGTCTGCTCGTCGAACGGAGCGTCCGGCAGCGACCGCGCGCTCGAGCCGGTCGCGACGATCACGTGCTTCGCGAGCAGCGTGGCGGGCTTGGCGCCGCCGACCTCGATCTCGTAGCGGCCGTCGTCGGCCTTATTTCCGAATGCGCCGCGGCCGTGGAAGAACGTCACCTTGTTCTTCTTGAAGAGGTAGAGGATGCCGTCGTTGTTCTGCCTGACGACGGTCGACTTCCTCGCGTGCATCTGGCCGACGTCCATCGACAGGTTCGACAGGCGGATGCCGTGGTCGGCGAACTGGTGGCCGGCGTGCTCGAAGTGCTCGCTCGACTGCAGCAGCGCCTTCGACGGAATGCAGCCGACGTTGGTGCAGGTGCCGCCCGGCGCCGGGCCGCCCTTCTCGTTCTTCCATTCGTCGATGCAGGCGGTGGAAAAGCCGAGCTGCGCGGCGCGGATCGCGGCGATGTAGCCGCCCGGACCGGCGCCGATCACGACGACGTCGAATTCTGTGCTCATGGTGCGAGATGCCGGTCAGATGTCGAAAAGCAAGCGTGCCGGGTCTTCGAGCGCGTCTTTCATGGCGACGAGGCCGAGCACCGCTTCGCGGCCGTCGATGATCCGGTGGTCGTACGACATCGCGAGGTAGTTCATCGGCCGCACGACGATCTGGCCGTTCTCGACCACCGCCCGGTCCTTGGTCGCATGCACACCGAGGATCGCCGATTGCGGCGGGTTGATGATCGGCGTCGACAGCATCGAGCCGAAGGTGCCGCCGTTGCTGATCGAGAAGGTGCCGCCGGTCAGGTCGTCGAGCGCGAGCTTGCCGTCGCGCGCCTTCTGGCCGAACTCGGCGATCTTCTTCTCGATGTCGGCGAAGCTCATCTGGTCGGCGTTGCGCAGGATCGGCACGACCAAGCCGCGCGGCGAGCCGACGGCGATGCCGATGTCGAAATAGCCGTGATAGACGATGTCGTTGCCGTCGACCGACGCGTTGATGACGGGATAGCGCTTGAGCGCCGCGACCGCCGCCTTCACGAAGAAGCTCATGAAGCCGATCTTGACGCCGTGCTCCTTCTCGAACTTCTCCTGGAAGCGCTTCCGCATCTCCATGACGGGCGCCATGTTGACTTCGTTGAAGGTCGTGAGGATGGCGTTGGTCGACTGCGACTGGACCAGCCGCTCGGCAATGCGAGCGCGCAGGCGGCTCATCGGCACGCGCTGCTCGGGCCGATCGCCGAGCGACGCGAACGGCGGCGCCGCGACCTGTTGCAGCGGCGGCTTCGCCGGGGCGGGCGCCGGGGGCAGCGGGGCGGGCGCGGGTGCGGGCGTCGGCGCGGGGGCCGGCCGACCCGGCGCCGTGCCGGCGGCGATCACGTCGCCCTTCAGCACACGGCCATCGCGCCCTGTGCCTGGGACCGAGCCGGGCGCGAGTCCCTGGTCGGCCATCATCTTCGCGGCTGCGGGCATCGCCGGCGCCGTGCTCGCCGGCGGCGCCGCGGCGGGGTCGACGACCACGCCCGGCGTCGCGCCCGGTGCGGGCACGGCCGGCGCGATCGGCTTCACGTCGAGCGGTTGCGTCGCCTCCTGGCCCTCGGTGTCGATCTTGGCGATCACCTCTTCGGCGATGCACTGGTCGCCGTCGTTCTTGACGAGCTGCGCCATGACGCCGGCAGCCGGTGCCGGCACTTCGAGCACGACCTTGTCGGTCTCGATCTCGACGAGGATCTCGTCCAGCTCGACGCGCTCGCCGGGGCGTTTCTTCCATTGCAGCAGGGTCGCTTCGGCGACCGACTCCGACAGCTGCGGGACCTTGACTTCTACGATGGGCATTGATGTTCTCGGTGGAGGTTTTCGGCGCGACGGACGCCGCCGCCGTGCCCGGGGCGTCGCAACGGCGACACGGCACGGCGGTTGGACGCGGCGCAGTGCGCCGCGACCGCACTACTTGGTGAGGACGAAGCCCTTCAGCTTGCCGAACGCCTGGTCGAGCAGGCTCTTCAGCTGCTCCTGGTGCAGGTGCGCGTAGCCGACCGCCGGCGAGGCGGACGCGGGGCGCCCGGCGTAGCCGAGCCGCTGACCGTCGAGCATGTTCTCGTGCAGGTAGTGCTGCACGAAGAACCAGGCGCCCTGGTTCTGCGGCTCGTCCTGGCACCAGACGACCTCGGACAGGTTCGGATACCTGCGCAGCTCCGCCGCGAACGCCTTGTGGGGAAACGGATAGAGCTGCTCGACGCGAACGAGCGCGACGTCGACGCCGCGCTCGGCGCGCTGGCGCACCAGGTCGTAGTAGACCTTGCCCGAACAGGCGATGAGCCTCTTGACCTTGTCGACGGCGATCTCGGGCTTCACCTCGCCGATGACCGTCTTGAACTCGCCGCGTGCGAAGTCGGCGAGCGGCGAGCCGGCGTCCTTGGCGCGCAACAGCGACTTCGGCGTCATGATGATCAGCGGCTTCCTGAACATGCGCACCATCTGGCGACGCAGCACATGGAAGATCTGGCTCGCCGAGGTCGGTTGGACAACCTGCATGTTGTTGTCGGCCGAGAGCTGCATGAAGCGCTCGAGCCGCGCCGACGAGTGCTCGGGGCCCTGCCCTTCGTAGCCGTGCGGCAGCATCAGCGTCAGGCCGTTCGCGCGGCCCCACTTGACCTCGCCCGACGCGATGAACTGGTCGATCACGACCTGCGCGCCGTTGACGAAGTCGCCGAACTGCGCTTCCCAGATGACGAGCGTGTTCGGCTCGGCGGACGCGTAGCCGTACTCGAAGCCGAGCACCGCCTCTTCCGACAGGATCGAGTCGATGACGACGAACGGCGCCTGGCCGTCGGCGATGTTCTTGAGCGGCGTGTAGGTGCCCTCGTCCCAGCGCTCGCGGTTCTGGTCGTGCAGCACGGCGTGGCGGTGGGTGAAGGTGCCGCGGCCGCTGTCCTCGCCCGAGAGCCGCACGGAGTAGCCGCTCGCGACCAGCGACGCGAAGGCGAGGTGCTCGCCCATGCCCCAGTCGACGTTGATCTCGCCGCGGCCCATCGCCGCACGGTCGGCGAGCACCTTCTCGACCAGCGTGTGCGCCTTGAAGCCGGGCGGCAGCGTCGTGATGCGCTCGGCGAGGCGCTTGATCTCGCTCATCGGCAGCGCGGTGTCGGAGGCATCGGTCCATTTCTTGCCGAGGAACGGCGCCCAGTCGACCGCGTACTTGCTCTTGTAGTTCGTGAGCACCGGGTCGTAGGTGTTCTTGCCGGCATCCATCGCCGCTCGCAGCGCCTTGACCATCTCGTCCGGGCCGCCCGCCGGCAGTACGCCCTGCGCGACGAGCTTCTCGCCGTAGAGCTTGCGCGTGCCCGGGTGCTGGGCGATTTTCTTGTACATCAGCGGCTGCGTCAGCGCCGGGGTGTCCTGCTCGTTGTGGCCGAGCTTCCGGAAGCAGACGATGTCGACGACGACGTCCTTGTTGAACTCCTGCCGGTAGTCGAGCGCCAGTTGCGTGCACAGGACCACCGCCTCGGGGTCGTCGCCGTTCACGTGGAGCACAGGCGCCTCGATCATCTTGACGACATCGGTGCAGTAGAGCGTCGAGCGCGAGTCGCGCGGGTCGCTCGTGGTGAAGCCGATCTGGTTGTTGATGACGACGTGCACCGTGCCGCCGGTGTAGTACCCGCGAGTCTGCGCGAGCGCGAGCGTCTCCATGACGACGCCCTGCCCGGCGAACGCCGCATCGCCGTGGACGAGGATCGGAAGCACCGAATTGCCGTCGACGTCGCCGCGCCGGTCGAGCCGCGCCTTGACCGAGCCCTCGACCACCGGGTTGACGATCTCGAGATGCGACGGGTTGAACGCGAGGCTCAGGTGGACCGGGCCGCCGGCGGTCGTGATGTCGCTCGAGAAGCCCTGGTGGTACTTCACGTCGCCCGACGGCAGCGCCTCGGGCGCAGTGTGGTCGAACTCGGCGAACAGGTCCTTCGGCATCTTGCCGAGCGTGTTGACGAGCACGTTGAGGCGGCCGCGGTGCGCCATGCCGATCACGATCTCCTGCACGCCCTTCTGGCCGCCCCGCTGCACCAGCTCGTCCATCGACGCGATGAAGCTCTCGCCGCCTTCGAGCGAGAAGCGCTTCTGGCCGACGTACTTCGTGTGCAGGTAGCGCTCGAGGCCCTCGGCGGCGGTCAGGCGGTCGAGGATGTGCTTCTTCGCCTCGGCGTCGAAATTGGGCTTCGAGCGGATCGACTCGAGCCGCTCCTGCCACCAGCGCTTTTCGACCGGCTCGGTGACGTGCATGTACTCGGCGCCGATCGAGCCGCAGTACGTCTCGCGCAGCGCCAGCACGATCTCGCGCAGCGTCATGTGCTCGGCGGTCGAGAAGTAGGTGTTCGTCGCGCTGAACGGGATGTCCATGTCGGACTCGCTCAGGTCGTAGAACGCCGGTTCGAGCTCGGGAATCTTCGGCCGCTCCTGGCGCTTCAGCGGATCGAGGTCGGCCCAGCGCGAGCCGAGGAAGCGATACGCCGCGATCAGCGACTGGACGTGGACCTGCTTGCGCGCGATCGAGAGGTCGGTGCTCGACGCCTTGCTGCCGAAGGTGCCGGCCTTGGCGCGCTGCGCGAACGACTCGACCACCGGCGCGTGGGGCACGTCTCGCGCCTCGGAGCCGTCTGCGGCCGGCACGTGCTGGAGCGAGTCGAAGTACTTGCGCCAGTTGTCCGGCACCGAGCCGGGGTTGTCGAGGTAGGCTTCATAGAGCTCCTCGACGTAGGGCGCATTGCCCCCGAACAGGTACGACGTCGACCTGGATTGCTGCATCATCTCGCTCACCTTTCGCCCCGGTTTCCGGAGCTCGACGTGGGTTGTGAACCTTCCGCGACACGGCTAGACCGACTGCGGACAAGCGACCCGCCTCGACGCAGCTGCCGAGGGGACGGGAAGGACGGGGGTCAAATCAAGGGGGTGGACTGTACCACCGGCCCCCGCCCCTCAGGCCGTCAGGGCGGCGGCCTCCGCAGGCGGCGCCGACGCACTCATGCGGCGAGCGCGAGCCGCTGCCGAGCCGCGTCGTATTCGCGCTTGAGCCGCTCGACCAGCTGTCGCGCGGGCACGACTTCCTTGATCGCCGCGATGCCCTGCCCCGAGCCCCAGATGTCTTTCCACGCCTTCTTCTTGGCCTCGCCGCCGCCGAAGTCCATCGTCGACTTGTCGGCCTCGGGAAGGTTGTCGGGGTCCATGCCGGCGGCGATGATCGACGGCCGCAGATAGTTGCCGTGCACGCCGGTGAAGAGGCTGCTGTAGACGATGTCGTCGGAGCTGCCGTCGACGATCGCCTGCTTGTAGCCGTCGACCGCGCGCGCCTCGTCGGTCGCGACGAAGGCGGTGCCGATGTAGGCGAAGTCGGCGCCCATCGCCTGGGCCGCGAGCACCGCGCCGCCGGTCGCGATGGCGCCGCTGAGCGCGATCGGGCCGTCGAACCACTCACGGATCTCCTGCACAAGCGCGAACGGGCTCTTCACGCCCGCATGGCCGCCTGCGCCCGCGGCCACGAGGATCAGGCCGTCGGCGCCCTTCTCGATCGCCTTCTTCGCGTAGAAGTTGTTGATGACGTCGTGGAGAACCACGCCGCCCCAGGCGTGCACCGCGTCGTTGACGTCGGTGCGCGCGCCGAGCGAGGTGATCACGATCGGCACCTTGTACCTGGCGCATGCCTGCATGTCGTGGTCGAGGCGGTCGTTGCTCTTGTGGACGATCTGGTTGATCGCGAACGGCGCCGCCTTGCGCTCTGGATGTGCGGCGTCGTGCGCCGCGAGCGCGTCGGTGATCTCGGCGAGCCACGGGTCGAGCTGATCGGCGGGCCGGGCGTTGAGCGCGGGCATCGAGCCGACGACGCCGGCCTTGCACTGCTCGATCACGAGCGTGGGGTTGCTGATGATGAAGAGCGGCGCACCGAGGATGGGCAGCGGCAGATCGCGGAGCACGGCAGGAAGCGGCATCGGGGTCTCGGGTGAGTTGCTGGGGCGGACGGGCTCAGAATGCGTCGAGCGCGAGCGCGGTGACGCTCGCCGCGCCGTCGACGATCGCGTCGCGCTGGCCCGGCAGCCGACTGAGCAGGTGCTCGGCATGGAAGACGGCGGTCGCGATCTTCGCGTCGAGGAACGCGGCATCGCCCTCGCCGGCCCGGCGCTTCGCCTCGGCCACGAGCAGCGCGCGCGCCATCTGCCAGCCGGCGACGAGCGTGCCGGCGAGCATCAGATACGGCACCGAGCCGGCATAGACCGCGGCGGGATCGCGCTTGGCCTCGGCGACGACGAAGTCGACGACCGATTCGAATGCCAGCCGCGCTGCGGCGAGGCGCCGCGCGACGGAGCGTGCTGCCGGCGTGCCGCTCTCGGCGAGCGCCGCTTCGGTGGCGGCGATCCGCGCCGCCACGGCGCGGGCAGTGCGGCCGCCGTCGCGCACCGTCTTGCGGCCGACGAGGTCGTTGGCCTGGATCGCGGTCGTGCCTTCGTAGATGGGCAGGATGCGTGCATCGCGCAGGTACTGCGCCGCACCGGTCTCCTCGATGAAGCCCATGCCGCCGTGGACCTGGATGCCGAGGCTCGCCACCTCGACGCTCATCTCCGTGCTGTAGCCCTTGATCAGCGGCACCATGAACTCGTAGAACGCCTGGTTCTGCGTGCGAGTGGCGTCGTCCGGATGATGGTGCGCCGCGTCGAACGCCGCGGCGGCGACGAACGCCATCGCGCGGCAGCCCTCGACCGACGCGCGCATCGTCATCAGCATGCGGCGCACGTCGGGGTGGTGGACGATCGTCGCGCTGCCGGCGACCGAGCCGTCGACCGGCCGCGACTGCACGCGGTCCTTCGCATATGCGGCAGCGTGCTGGTAGGCCCGCTCGCCGACCGCGATGCCCTGCACGCCGACGGCGAAGCGCGCCGCGTTCATCATGATGAACATGGACTCGAGGCCGCGATTCTCCTCGCCGATCAGCTCGCCGAGCGCGCCGCCGTGGTCGCCGAACTGCAGCACGGCGGTCGGGCTCGCCTTGATGCCGAGCTTGTGCTCGATGCTGACGCAGTGCACGTCGTTGCGCTCGCCGAGCGTGCCGTCGGCAGCGACGTGGAACTTCGGGACGATGAAGAGGCTGATGCCCTTCACGCCCTCGGGCGCACCGGCGACGCGTGCGAGCACGAGGTGCACGATGTTGCGCGCCATGTCGTGCTCGCCGTAGGTGATGTAGATCTTCGTGCCGAAGATCTTGTAGCGGCCATCGGGCTGCGGCTCGGCGCGCGTGCGGACCATCGCGAGATCCGAGCCGGCCTGCGGCTCGGTCAGGTTCATCGTGCCGGTCCATTCGCCCGAAATCATTTTGGGCAAATAGAGTCGTTGCTGCTCGGGGCTGCCGGCGGTGAGCAGCGCCTCGATGGCGCCGTCGGTCAGCATCGGGCACAGGCCGAAGCTCATGTTGGCGCTGTTGAGCATCTCGATGCAGGCCGTGCCGATCGTCTTCGGCAAGCCCTGGCCGCCGAAGTCGGTCGGATGCTGCAGCCCCTGCCAGCCGCCCTCGGCAAATTGCCGGAAGGCTTGGCGAAAGCCGGGCGTCGTCGTCACCACGCCGTCGGCGAGCGTCGACGGACGACGATCGCCCTCGATGTTGAGCGGTGCGACGACGCCTTCGGTGAAACGGGCGCATTCCTCCAGCACGGCTTGCGCGGTGTCGGCGCTCGCATCGTCGAAGCCCGGCAGGCGCCCGATGGCGGCGAAGTCGGCGAGCTCGGTCATGCAGAAAAGCATGTCCTTCAACGGGGCACGGTAGGGCATCGGAGTCTCCGGATGTGCAAAGGGCGCGACAACCCGCGTCGCGCGCCCCCTCGGTGCGATTCGGTCGTTCGCCTCAGCCGAGCGCCTTGACCAGCTCGGGCACAGCGTTGAACAGGTCCGCCTCGAGGCCGTAGTCTGCGACCGAAAAGATCGGCGCCTCGGCATCCTTGTTGATCGCGACGATGACCTTGCTGTCCTTCATCCCGGCCAGGTGCTGGATCGCGCCGCTGATGCCGGCCGCGATGTAGAGCTGCGGCGCGACGATCTTGCCGGTCTGGCCGACCTGCCAGTCGTTCGGCGCGTAGCCTGCATCGACCGCGGCGCGGCTCGCGCCGAGCGCCGCACCGAGGCGGTCGGCGAGCGGCGTCAGCACCTCGTTGAACTTGTCGCTCGAACCCATCGCGCGACCGCCCGACACGATGATCTTGGCGGCGGTGAGCTCGGGACGATCGTTCTTCGCGATCTCGCTGCCGACGAAGCTCGACACCCCCGCGTCCGCGACGGCCGGGACGGTCTCGACCGCGCCCGTGCCGCCGGTCGCCGCCGCGGCGTCGAAGCCGGTGGTGCGCACCGTGATGACCTTGATCGCATCGAGGCTCTGCACGGTCGCGATCGCGTTGCCGGCGTAGATCGGGCGCTCGAAGGTGTCGGGCGAATCGACCTTGATGATGTCGGAGATCTGGCCCACGTCGAGCTTCGCGGCGACGCGCGGCGCGACGTTCTTGCCCGCCGCCGTGGCGGGAAAGAGGATGTGGCTGTAGTCCCTGGCGATCGCGAGGACCTGCGCCGCGACGTTCTCGGCGAGGCCGTGCTCGAAGCCCGGCGCGTCCGCGTGCAGCACCTTCGCCACGCCGGCGATCTGCGAGGCGGCCGTCGCCGCGCCGGCGGCATTGGAGCCCGCCACCAGCACATGAACGTCGCCGCCGCACTGCAGCGCCGCGGTCACGGTGTTGAACGTCGCGCCCCTGACGGTCGCGTGGTCGTGTTCGGCAATGACGAGTGCTGCCATGTCAGATCACCTTCGCATCGTTCTTGAGTTTGGACAGCAGGGTCGAGACGTCGGGCACCTTGATGCCGGCACTGCGCTTCGGCGGCTCGCTGACCCTGAGCGTCTTCAGATGCGCCTTGGCGTCGACGCCGAGGTCCGCCGGCTTGACGATCTCCATCGGCTTCTTCTTCGCCTTCATGATGTTCGGCAGCGTCACGTATCGCGGCTCGTTCAGGCGCAGATCGGTGGTCACGATCGCGGGCAGCGAGAGCCTGAGCGTTTCGGCGCCGCCGTCGACCTCGCGGGTGACCACGACATGATCGCCCGCGACCTCGACCTTCGACGCGAACGTCGCTTGCGGCCGGTCGCAGAGCGCGGCGAGCATCTGGCCGGTCTGGTTGCAATCGTCGTCGATCGCCTGCTTGCCGAGGATCACGAGGCCCGGCTGCTCCTTGTCGACGAGCGCCTTGAGGATCTTCGCCACCGCGAGCGGCTGAAGCTCCTCGGTGGTCTCGACGAGGATCGCGCGGTCGGCGCCGATCGCCATCGCCGTGCGCAAGGTCTCCTGGCACTGCGTGACGCCGCAGGACACTGCGATCACCTCGGTGACCATGCCCTTCTCCTTCAGCCGCACCGCCTCCTCGACGGCGATCTCGTCGAAGGGATTCATGCTCATCTTGACGTTGGCGATGTCGACACCCGATCCGTCGGACTTGACGCGAACCTTGACGTTGTAGTCGACGACCCGTTTGACGGGCACCAGTACCTTCATGCGGTCTCCTTCGCTGGTCGAAATGCGTGAACGATTCTAGTTGCGAGGGTCCCGCGGCCTCGACGGCGGTAGGCGAACCCGAAAATCGAACGACCGTGCTATTTTACGCGCAGACACGGGTCGGCGCCAACGCTCCGGTTGACCGCCGGTGCGGGACGTCGACCACAGGAGAGGCGAAGGCGCCGCTATAGTCCGCGACCCGCCCGGGTGACGAAATCGGTAGACGTAGCGGACTTAAAATCCGCCGCTGCGAGGCGTACGGGTTCGAGTCCCGTTCCGGGCACCAGCGCGTGGACGGTGCCGCGGCCAACGAAGTCCATGGAACGTGGAGGCGCGACCCGGAGTCGAACCGGGCTCTACGGATTTGCAATCCGGTGCATAACCGCTTTGCTATCGCGCCGCACATGCCGCCTCGCTCGACGCGGGCGACGCTCGCGTGGTGGAAAAAAGGGAAGCGAGCTGCTTCCCTTTTCTGTTCCCACGTCGAATCTGGAGCGGGAGAAGAGTCTCGAACTCTCGACCTCAACCTTGGCAAGGTTGCGCTCTACCAACTGAGCTACTCCCGCATGTCCATCGGTGAACAGCAGCACACCGCCGCACATCGAAGGACGTTGAGTATAGAGGCGTTCCGCAGCCGCATGCAAGGCGACGCCGGATGCGCCGGCTGACATTCCAGTGCCGGTCGACCCACGCGTCGTGCCTTCGGCGCGCCGCCGTCAGCGCGCTGATCTCGACCGAGTCGAGCCGTCGGCCGTACCCACGCCGGCCTTTCAGCGTCGACCCGCCCTTTGTCGCGTCGATTGCCCAGACGCCGTGCTGGGGCGACGCCTGGCCGGTCGTTCGACAGCTCCTCGCCCATCGCCTCGTCGGCCCTGCGTCTTCGAAAGTCCCTGGCATGGACATCGGCCGAGCGGAAGGTACGAGCCGCGGCTGGTATCGCCGAAGCTCCTGCGGCGGCTTGCTCATCGCGGTGCCGATGCGCCGAGAGACGTCTTCGATGCCGTGCTTGTCCCATCGGTGCGGACGCGCCATCGTCTCGCCCCAGACAGTCGGGGCCGGACCTGTCGTCGGTGCGGTACGTGCC
>CAXUDL010000010.1:0-112286 GCA_964249855.1 uncultured Rhizobacter sp.
GCGTCGGCCCAGTCCGTCAGCAGCGCGAACTGCGCCTGCGCTTCGGGGTTGGCGAGCGCGTGGAGCTCGAGCCGGTGGGCGAGTTCGCGGATCGTCGTGGCGTCGGTCAGGATCGACGGAATCACGACCAGCACCCGGTGCTCGGCCGGAATGCCACCCGCGAACGCGAGCCGCGGCAGCCGGCGCGGGCGCGACGATTCGCCGATGAGCCGGTTGATGACCGCGACCGCGGTCTCGGACGCCGGGAACAGCATCAGCAGCACGGCCAGGAGGCCGATGGCGCCGGCGGCGGCCGGCGCATGCCGCAGCAGCATCCAGGCGACGAGCGCGAGCGTGCCGAGCGCGATCGCGGCGAGGTAGGCGGGCAACGCCGCGCGCGACGTGAACGCCTGGCGACGCGCGACCGCGTCCTCGGCGACGCCGAGCCGTGCGAGCAGCGCCGGCCGGCCGGGTCCTTGCAGCCAGTGGCCCGCGACGCTTTCGGTCGACGCCGGCTCGGCCGCCGTCATCAGCGCGACGAGCGCATCGGCGACGGCGGTCTCGCTGCGGCCGCTGCGCCGCGCCAGCAACTCGATCGCGTGCAGCGTCTGGTCGCGCGTGTCCTCGCGCTCCGCAGCGAACGCGGGCAGGGCGAGCAGGCGCTGCAGCGTCGTGCTGACGTCGGCGACGATGTCCTGCCAGTCGGCATTGCCGATGAGGCGCAGCGAGCCGATCGAGTTGCTGACCGACAGGTTGTCGGCGGCGCGCTCCGCGGGTTGCTGCGACTGCGTCGCGGCACGGTCGGCCAGGGCCTGCCGCAACCACGCCGAGGCCTCGACTGCTGCGGCCGGGCCGTCGCCGGCAGGAGGGTCGCGCAGGCGCTGGGTGAGCTGCGCGAGAAACGCGTCGTCGACGCCGCGCTGCGCCAGCGCCGTCCGGATCGCGTCGAGATCGACGGTGCGGACGCTCGCGATGCGGTCGCAGACGAGGTTGGCGACCTCGTGCGCCGCCTTCTGTGTCACCACGCGTTCGGCGAGCCGGCGGAGGTTTTCGACGAGGACGACGCGCAGCGTGGTCGGCAGCGCCCAGAGCTCGCCGAGCGTCAGTTCGCAGGTCTCCTGGTAGGCCGAGAGGAAGCGCGTGAGCAGCGCTTCGTCGAAGGCGCCGTCGGTGTGCGCGACAAAGGCCCAGGCGACGCCGTAGACACGCGGCAGGCCGGCGAGCGGCGGGTCGATCAGGACCGGCAGGTCGCGGAAGTACCGCCGCGGCAGGCCGTCGTGGATTTCCTTGAGCTGCGACTCGATCAGGTGGGCGTTGTCGAGCAGCCATTCCGACGCTGCGCCGATGTGATAGCCCGCGCGTGCCTGGCCCGCGATGTAGGCCTGGGCGGCACGGATGGTGCGGATGTTCTCGCGCAGGCGAGGGAAGAAGGCTGCCGTCCGTGGCGCGGTCCCGCCGGCACGGTGCGTCTCGCCGAGGCTCCGGCCGTGCTGCGCGAAGCGCTCGGGGCCGAAGATCTCGGATCGGATGGGCGGCTCGACCGGACCCCGCGCGCCATCGAGGATCGCGCGCGAGGCGGGGGAAGCGTCGGGGACCAGCCGCAGCAGACCGGGCTGGGCCATGGTCAGTGCGCCCTGGAGTCGGGCATCGTCAAGGGGCTCCTCCGGCAGGCACCGTCAATGCGCGACGGCGGCGTGCGGCCGGCCGGAGGACATGGTGTCACCGCGGCGCGCCGGCGAAGTCTCCGGGCGGTGCGGCGGCATGAAGGCAGGGCACGGCGTCAGACGAGCGACGCGCCGACGGCCACGACCGTGCCGATGACGACGAGCGTCGTCACGAAGCGCGGTGCGACGAACGAATCGAGCGACTCGACCAAGCAGCCGATGGTGAACCAGCGTCCGGTCGATCCCTTGCAGCGTTCGTAGTGGGCGCCGAGCAGCGCCGACTCGCGCGCGAACGCGCCTTCGGAGCGAGGCACCGAGACGACGGGGCCGCCAAGCGGCAGAAGGGCGCGAACGGTCATGGGCAACGACTCCAGGTGAACCGAAATCGTAAAGACGCGGCAGCGCTTCGTCTGTCGTCCCCGATATGCGCGGGTCGTAGGACATCAGGTGCGGAGAGTCGACCGTGGCCCGGGAGTTCACAGCGCCATGTCATCGACGCCTCATCCGAAGAGAACGCTGCGGGTGCATGCCGGCCCGGCTCGCCGCGATCGGGCGGCGAGCCGGGGTCGCCCCGGCTCAGGACTCAGCGGTTCAATCGCTGTTGCCAGAGCGTGTCACGAGGCTGATGAGCGCCATCAGCGCGGCGCCGGTCGCCGCGGCGATCAGCATCGCCTTCACCGGCTCTTCCTGGATGTAGCCGACGGTGGTTTCCTGCGCCTTGCTCGCGCGGTCGCGCAGTTGCGCGGACGTGTCGCGAACGACGTCGGCGCCACGGCGCGCCGCCGCCTCGGCCTGTGCGGTGAGCCGGTTGATCAGCGGTGCCGCGAGGTTCTTCGCGTCGTCGACCTTGTCGCTCATGCGGTCGAACGCCTCGTTGGTCGCGTTCTGCGTCGCGTTGAGGGCGCCCTTCGTGGAGTCGGCGGCGTTGTCGGCCAGGTCGTTGGCCTTGTTCTTGGCGCCGGTCAGATCGGTGGTGGACGTGGTGGGCATCTCGGGGTTCCTTCAGGTGGGTTGTCGAACGGGGGATTCGGGACGCGCCGCGCGAGCGGCTGCCGCAGCGTCCCGCCGCAACCCTCTGAGAAAGGCGACGAACGAGACCACCGCGAACGCGACGAATGCGACCTTCGCCATGCCGCCGACGATCGCCGCGGTGCCGGCGAAGCCGAGCAGGGTCGCGACGATCGAGACGACGAACAGGACGACGGCAGTGTGCAGCATCCGACCTCCGGTTCCGGCGGTCCGGGGACGGCCCGGACGAAGCGTCCCATTCATCGAATGCGACGATGCCATCTTCGGCTGTGACGAATCCGTGAACGATAGGGGAGGCTGCCGACGCCCTGTCGGGGGACCGACGCGGTCGCTGTAGGACGCGAGCCCTGGGGTCAAGTCCCGTGGACCGCTTGCTCGCCCGCATCGACCGGCACCGAGCGGGCGACGACCGGCGCGCCCGGCAACACCGCCTCGATCAGCGTGCCCTTGCCGGGTGCAGAAGTCAGGCGCAATTTGCCGCCCTCGGCCTCGAGCCGGTAGCGCATGCCGAGCAGGCCGTGCGCGCTCGCACGCGGCCGATCGACGTCGAAGCCGACGCCGTTGTCGCGGACCGCGACGCAGACCTCGTCGCCCGACGGATAGAGCGACACCTCGACCTGCGTCGCGCGGCCGTACTTGGTGACGTTGGTGAGCGCCTCCTGGATCATCCGGTAGACGGTCAGCTCGCCGCCCGGCGACAGCCGCACCGCCTCGAGGTTGGCGTGGACCTCGATGTCGGTGCGCTGGGCGAACTCGCGCGTCAGGATGTCGAGCGCCGCGGTCAGCCCGAGGTTGCTGAGCGACGACGGGCGCAGGTCCTCGATGATCCGGCGTTTGAGCGCGATGCCGCTGTTGAGCGCATCGTTGAGGTGCTGGAGCCGCTCGGCGACCTCTGGCGAGGGCGCCCCGAGCCGCGACTTCAAACGTGCGACGTCGAGCTTGGCGGCGGTGAGCAGCGCGCCGAGCTCGTCGTGCAGTTCGCGGGCGAGGCGGCTGCGCTCGTCCTCGCGCACGGTCTGCAGGTGCTGCGCGAGTTCGGTGAGCTGACCGGTGCGGGTCGCGACTTGGCGTTCGAGATTCTCGCGTTCGGCGCGGATGAGCTGCTGCTGGATCTGCCGCTGGCGCTCGAGCGCCGCCGTCTGCCGCAGGTACATGTAGAGCGCGAGCAGGCTCAGCGCAGCCATGGCGGTCACGCCGATCCGGCTCAGCAGGAGCGTCTGCTGGACGCCCCGGCGCTCGACCTGGACCTTGCCCGACTCGAGCTCGAGCAGCTGCTCGCTGACGCTGCGGACGGCGTCCATGCGCTCCTTGCCGATGTTGCTGAGCACGAGCTCCTGCCAGTTGCCGCCGCGGCCGGTCGTCTTGGCGTCGTCGTAGACCTTCAGCGTCTCGCGAACTTCGGAGAGCTTCTCTTGCGCGGCGAGCGTGACCTGCTTCATCAGCGGGCCGCCGACGGGGTCAAGCGCGTAGTACGCGTTGAGCCGGTCGAGCGCGTTCTGGACGTCGGCGAGGGACGCGTTGTACGGCTCGAGATACTCCTTGCGACCGGTCAGCAGATAGCCGCGCTCGCCGGTCTCGGCATCGGTGAGGCCGCGACGCAGCGTCTGGATCGTCAGCCGGACGTTGCTCATGGTGCTCAGCTGCGACAGCGCCGTCGCGGCCTGCCGGTACGAGGTCTCGCTGATGAAGAACATCGCGAGCGCCGTGAGCGCTGCGAGAGGGAAGGCGAACGGGCTGTGCCGGAAGCGGGAAAGCATGTTCACTGGCATCGCTTGCCCCTAAACTTGGGAGATTGAGACCATCTGACGCAATCGCATCATGATCCGTATCGCCATCATCGACGACCATGCCATTGTCAGGGCCGGCTTGAAGCAGTTCTTCTCCGACCAGGTCGATCTGACGGTGGTGGCCGAGGCGTCGAATGGTCGCGAAGCGCTCGACATCCTGCGCAAGGGCGAGGTCGACGTGATGCTGATGGACTTGTCGATGCCCGACCAGAGCGGCGTCGACGCGCTGGCTGCGATCAAGGCACGCGCGCCCGACCTGCCGGTGCTGATCCTGTCGGGCTTTCCGGAAGAGCACTACGCGACGACGTTGCTGCGCCAGGGAGCGAGCGGCTATCTGAACAAGGAGTGCGATCCGGAGGAGATCGTCAAGGCGATCCGCACCGTCTACCGCGGCCGCAAGTACATCACCGCAGGCGTCGCCGAGCTGCTCGCCGACGGCCTGTCCGGCGGCGGCGACAAACCGCCGCACGAGCATCTCTCCGAGCGCGAGTTCCAGGTCTTCCTTCGCCTCGCGAAGGGCGAGACGATCGGTCACATGGCCGACAGCATGTCGCTGAGCGTGAAGACGGTCAGCACGTACCGGACGCGGGTCATGGAGAAGATGAATCTCGAGTCCAACAGCGACCTGACCTACTACGCGCTCAAGAACGGCCTGATCCAGTAGGGTCGCCGGGCCCACGGGCCGCGGCTGCATCAGGGCAGCGTCGTCGAGAGACTGCCGAAGCCGGTTTCGCCCCCGGCGAGCCGGCTGCAATAGAGGATCAGCGCATCGATCTCGTTGGATTTGTCGAAGACGCGGCTCGCGCCGAGGTCCATGCACTTGCGGCGCATGTCGGGCGTGGCGTAGTTGCTGAGCACGATCAGCTTCATCGGCCGCTTCAGGTCGGCGGCCGCGCGCAGCACGCCGAGGCCGGAGCCGCTTTTCAAGAAGATGTCGACGATCATCAGGTCGACGCGCGACTCGCGTTGACCGAGCCAGCGGACTGCCGTGGGTTCGTCGTCGGCGGTTCCGACGACTTCCACCGGTGCAAGTTCTTCGAGCGCCGCGACGAGATTTTCGCGAATGACGGGGCTGTCTTCGACGATGAAGGCTTTGAGGGATGTCATGGGCAGGGCAGCACGGCGAGCATCATGAACCCGGCCCTGCGAAACGCGGAGCCGTGGCGGTCACAAGCCCAGCAGACACGCCAGGGAGAAGTTTGCCTGCGTTCGAGGACGGTGACAAACGACCAAGGACCCGCTGGCCTGTGGGAAGACTCCTACGGCTGCGCCTCACCGAAACCACGCGGCCTGGGCGTTTGCGGCGTGCTGCGCGGGCGTTTGGCACGCGCCTGGATCGCCTGTCTCGCGGCCGCGGCCATGCTCGTCGGCGGCGCGTGCGACGCGCGCGCTGCCGACCGCATCGTGGTCGGGTCGAAGCGGTTCACCGAGTCGTACGTCCTCGGCGAGGTCGCGCGCCAGGTCCTCGAGGCCCAGGGCATCGCGGCCGAGCACCGCCAGGGGCTCGGCAACACCGGCATCCTCGAGCAGGCGCTCGCCAACGGCGCGGTCGACGTGTATCCGGAGTACACCGGCACCATCGTCCGCGAGCTGCTCAAGCGCGACGGCAATCCGTCGCTCGACGAGCTCAACCGCTGGCTCGCGCCGCGCGGGCTGAAGGTGGCCGTGCCGCTCGGCTTCAACAACACCTACGCGCTCGCGATGGTCGAGTCGCGCGCCGAGGCGCTCGGCATCCGCAGGATCTCGGACTTGAGCAAGGCCGCGGCGCGCGAGCTCCGGCCCGGCCTCTCGCACGAGTTCCTCGAGCGCGGCGACGGCTGGCCGGCGCTCAAGGCGGCCTACCGCCTGCCGTTCGCGAACGTGCAGGGGCTCGACCACGGGCTCGCGTACGAGGCAATCCAGGCCGGTCGCGTCGACCTCATCGACATCTATTCGACCGATGCCAAGGTCGGCCGCTACAAGCTGCGGGTGCTCGACGACGACATCGGCTTCTTCCCCAAGTACGACGCCGTGCTGCTGATGCGCGCGTCGCTCGACCCGGCGCCGCTGCGGCGCCTCGAAGGCCGGATCGACGCGCCGGCCATGATCGCGATGAACGCAGCCGTCGAGCTCGACGGCCGCAGCTTCGCCGAAGTCGCGAAGCGCTTCGTCGACGGCCTTTCGGGCAGCGGTGCCAGCGCTGCGCCGGCGTCCGGCCGGGTCGCCTTCCTCGATCGCCTGTTCGCCGCCGATTTCGGCCGCCTCGCGCTGCAGCACCTGCTGCTCGTGTTCGGCTCGCTCGCGGCGGCGGTCGCGGTCGGCGTGCCGCTCGGCATCGTGGCCTGGCGCTGGCCGCGCAGCGCCGGCTGGGTGCTCGGGACCGTCGCCGTGCTGCAGACGGTGCCGTCGCTCGCGCTGCTCGCCTTCCTGATCGCGCTGCTCGGCAGCATCGGCCTGCTGCCGGCGCTGATCGCGCTGTTCCTCTACGCGCTGCTGCCGATCGTCCGCAACACCCACACCGGGCTGCAGACGGTGTCGGGCGGGCTCGCGCAAGCGGCGCTGTCGCTCGGCCTGACGCCGCGGCAGGCGCTGCGCTTCGTGCAGCTGCCGCTCGCCCTGCCGACGATCCTCGCCGGCGTGAAGACGGCCGCGGTCATCAACGTCGGCACGGCGACGATGGCCGCCTTCATCGGCGCCGGCGGCTTCGGCGAGCGCATCGTCGCCGGCCTGGCCGTGAACGACACGGCGACGATGCTCGCCGGCGCATTGCCGGCAGCGGCGCTCGCGCTCGCCGTGCAGGCGGCCTTCGACCTGATCGACCGGCGCCGCCGCCCGACCGCCTGAGAGCCCGCGGAGCCGAGCCGGCGGCTGCGAGACAATCGGTCGATGCCCTTCGACTGGATTCTTCTCGGGCTCGTCGCCGCGGTCCTGCTGCTGACGCTCTGGCTGGCGCTGCGCCGCGCAGACACCACGCCGTTCCGGACGCTGCACGCCGAGGTCGAGCGGCTCGAGCGCGTGCTGCGCGACGAGGTCGCCCGCAGCGCGACCGCGACACGGCAGGAAGTCGCGGTCGCGCTGGCGAGCTTCCAGCAGACGCTGCTCGCGCAGCAGGGCGACGTCGCCCGCACGCAGAACGAGCAGATCGACAGCTTCCGCACCCAGCTCGCCGCGACGCAGCAGTCGCTCGACGACACCTTGCGTGCGACGACGCAGGCGCTGCTCCAGCAGTCGCACGCCGGACGCGAGGCGCAGGACGCGACGCTCGGCCGGACCGCGGAGCAGCAGACGGTCGCGCTGCGGCGCTTCTCCGAGACGCTCACCGACCAGCTCCGCGCGCTGTCGCAGGCGAACGACCAGCGGCTCGTCGAGGTCCGCGACACCGTCGAGGCGCGCCTCGTCGCGATCCAGGGCGACAACGAGAAGAAGCTCGAGCAGATGCGCGCCACGGTCGACGAAAAGCTGCACGCGACGCTCGAGCAGCGGCTCGGCGAGAGCTTCCGCCAGGTCGCCGAGCGGCTCGAGCAGGTCCATAGCGGCCTGGGCGAGATGCGCCGGCTCGCGCAGGACGTCGGCTCGCTCAACCGCGTGCTCAACAACGTCAAGAGCCGCGGCATCTTCGGCGAGGTGCAGCTCGCCGGCCTGCTCGAGCAGGTGCTGACGCCCGACCAGTACGCGACCAACGTCGAGACGATTCCCGGCAGCGGCGCGCGGGTCGAGTTCGCGATCCGGCTGCCCGGCCGGCGCGACGACAACGCGCCGCTCTGGCTGCCGATCGACGCGAAATTCCCGCGCGAGGATTACGAGCGCCTGCTCGACGCGCAGGACCAGGCCAACAAGCTCGACACCGAGATCGCCGGCCGGGCGATGGAGGCGCGCCTGCGCCAGGAGGCGCGCAACATCCGGGCGAAATACGTCGCGCCGCCGCACACGACCGAGTTCGCGATCCTGTTCCTGCCGACCGAAGGTCTCTACGCCGAGGCGCTGCGTCGCCCCGGCCTGATGGAGGCGCTGCACCGTGACCACCGGGTCACGCTCGCCGGGCCGACGACGCTGCTCGCGACGCTGTCGAGCCTGCAGATGGGCTTTCGGACGCTCGCGCTCGAGAAGCGCTCGGCCGAGGTCTGGGAGGTGCTCGGTGCGGTGAAGACCGAGTTCAAGAAGTTCGGCGACGTGCTCGCCAAGACGAAGAAGAAGCTCGACGAGGCGAGCAACACGATCGACGAGGCGCAGACGCGCAGCAACGTCATGGCGCGCAAGCTCAAGACCGTCGAGGCGCTGTCGCACGAGCGCACGGAGGCGCTGCTGCCGCCGCTCTTCGTCGGCGCGGTCGAGGAGGAGGGTGGCTGATTCCGGTTCGGTCCGCGCGACGGGCGTCGCGCCGCTGCTGGGGCTGATCGGCGGGCAGATCGGCGTGGCTGCCGCGATGGCCGGCATTCGCATGGCCGCGCCGCTGCTGGCGCTGCGCGATGGCCGGCCGGCCTGGTCGGTGGGCCTCGTGGTCGGTCTCTTCGCCGCTGCGCCGGTGCTGCTCGCGCTGCGCTCGGGGCGGCTTGCCGACCGCCACGGCTACCACCGGCCGCTGCGCATCGCGGTGGGCCTGTCGGCGCTCGGCGCGCTGCTCGCCTGCGCCGCGACCGCGCTGTCGGCCGACGCCGGCCTGGTGCTGCTCTGCCTCGCCGCGCTCGCGAGCGGCGCCGGCGCCAACGTCGGCATGATCGCGATCCAGCGGACCGCCGGCCGCGGCGCGGTCGGCGCGACCGAACTGAAGCGCGTCTTCAGCTGGCTCGCGCTCGCGCCGGCGCTCGCGAACGCGCTCGGGCCGGTGCTGGCCGGCCTGCTGATCGACGCCGGCGGCTTCGCGCTCGCCTTCGCCGGGCTGCTGCTGCTGCCGCTCGCGGCGCTCGGCTGCGCGCGCATCGTGCCGGTCGAGGCGATGCCGCCGCCTTCCGCGCGCGCCGTGCCGCGCCGCGCTTGGGATCTCTTCCGGGCGCCGGGCTTCGGCCGGCTGCTGTTCGTCAACTGGCTGCTGTCGTCGTGCTGGGACGTCCACACCTTCGCCGTGCCCGTGCTCGGCCATGATCGCGGCTTCAGCGCGTCGGCGATCGGCCTCGTGATCGGCGCCTTCGCGACCGCGGCCGCGGCCGTGCGCCTGCTGATCCCGGTGCTCGCCCACCGGTTGCGCGAGGCCCACGTGATCGGCGGTGCGATGCTCGTCACTGCCGCCGTCTTCGCGGTCTATCCGCTCGTGCGATCGGCCGGCGGCATGACGCTCTGCTCGGTGCTGCTCGGCCTCGCGCTCGGGTCGGTGCAGCCGATGGTGATGGCGACGCTCCATCAGCTGACGCCGGACGGCCGTCACGGCGAGGCGATCGCGCTGCGGTCGATGGCGATCAACTGCTCGAGCGCCCTGATGCCGCTGGTCTACGGCGCGCTCGGCACGGCGGTCGGCGTCGGCGCGCTGTTCTGGGCCGCCGGCGCGGCCGTGGGCGCCGGCAGCACCGTCGCGCGCGGCGTCGGCGCGCGCATCGGCGTCAGAACCTGATCGGCCCGCTGCTGACCGGCAGGCTCGGCAGGGTGATCGGCAGGTCGGGCGCCGGCGCGCTCGCTGCCGCGGCGGTTGGCGCCGGCGGCGCGAGCGGCGTCGCCGGCGGATCGCGGTAGGCGGCCGGCAACCGCGACTCGCGCGGATAGCCGGCGGCGTCGAGATACTCGTCCCACGTCGACGGCGTCAGGCCGCGCAGCACCTGCGCGCCGATCGTCACGGCCGGCGCCTCGCGGCCGCCGATCCGGCGCTCGAACGCGGCCGCGTCCTCGGGCGTCTGGATGCTGCGTTCTGCGAACGGCACGCCTCGGCGGCGGAGCAGGTCGCGCGCCTGGGCGCACGGCACGCAATCGTCGCCGGTGACGTAGAGCACCACGGGATAGCGCTCGACCGCCTGCCGCAGCTCCAGCGGCAGCACCGCATCGGCGGCTTGTCCTCCGGCCTTGGGCATGGCGCCGATGCGGGCGTCGCGCGCAGCGATCGGCGGCCGGTCGGTGTAGGTGACGCGGCCGTCGGGGCCGACGACCTTGTAGGCGGTCTGCGCGAGCGCGGGTGCCATGCCCGCCACGGCGACCAGAATGGCGGCGGGTCCGGTCACGGTACGGCGGTTCATCGCGGAGCCTCCAGGTGTCAGGCCGAGAGGCCGGAATGCCGCAGCAGCGCGTCGATGCGCGGTTCGCGGCCGCGGTACGACACGAAGTTGTCGAGCGCGCTGCGGCTGCCGCCGGTCTCGAGCACGTGCTCGCGGAAGCGGCGGCCGCAGTCGACGCTCAGCACGCCGGCGTCCTCGAACGCGCTCCAGGCGTCGGCCGACAGCACCTCGGCCCATTTGTAGCTGTAGTAGCCGGCCGCGTAGCCGCCGTCGAAGACGTGGGTGAAGGTGTTGAGCGGCCGCGCGAACGGCGGCGCAGCGACGACGGCGACCTCGGCACGCACCGCCTCGGCGACCGCCCGCACGTCGTCCGCGGCCGTCGGGTCCATGTGCAGGCGCATGTCGACGAGCGCGAGCTCGACCTGACGCAGCGTCTGCAAGCCGGTCTGGAAGTTCTTCGCCGCGAGCATGCGGTCGAACAGCTCCCGCGGCATCGGCTTGCCGGTGTCGACATGCGCGGTGAGGTGCTCGAGCACGTCCCACTCCCAGCAGAAGTTCTCCATGAACTGGCTCGGCAGCTCGACCGCGTCCCACTCGACGCCCGAGATGCCCGAGACGCCGAGGTCGTCGACGCGCGTCAGCATCAGCTGCAGGCCGTGGCCGAATTCGTGGAACAGCGTGACGACGTCGTCGTGCGTCAGCAGCGACGGCCGCACGCGGCCGTCGATCGTCGTTGGAGGCGCGAAGTTGCAGACGAGATGCGCGACCGGTGTCTGCAGCTGCCCGTCGGGACGCAACCAGCGGTCGCGGACGTCGTCCATCCAGGCACCCGACTGCTTGCCGGCGCGGGCGTACGCGTCGAGGTAGAACTGGCCGACGAGCTGCGGCTCGGTGCCCGCCGCCGGCCGCTCGATGCGGAAGAAGCGGACGTCCGGATGCCAGACCGGCGCGACATCGGGACGGATGCGCACTTCGAACACCGTCTCGACGATGCGGAACAGGCCCTCGAGCACCTTGGGCTCGGTGAAGTACTGCTTCACGTCCTGTTCGCTGAACGCGTAGCGCCGCTCCTTGAGCAGCGTGCTGGCGAACGGCCGGTCCCAGGCCTGCAGCGCGTCGAGGCCGAGTTCGCGGAACGCGAAGTCCTCGAGCTCGGCGAGGTCGCGCTCGGCGCCCGGTCGTGCGCGCCGGGCGAGGTCGGTCAGGAAGTCGACGACCTGCTCCGGCGTCTCGGCCATCTTCGACACCAGCGACTGTTCGGCGGGGTTCGCGTAGCCGAGCAGGCGCGCCTCCTCGAAGCGCAGCGCGAGCAGCTCGCCGATGAGCGCGGTGTTGTCGAGCGCCGGCGGACCGAACTCGCTCGCCCGCGTCGCGAAGGCGGTGTAGAGCCGCTTCCGCAGGCCGCGGTCGGTCGCGTAGTCGAGCACCGGCAGGTAGCAGGGGTACTTGAGCGTCAGCTTGTAGCCGGGCCGGCCGTCGGCCTCGGCACCGGCGCGCGCGGTCTCGCGGACGTCGGCGGGCAGGCCGTCCACCTCGGCCTCGGTCGCGTAGTCGGCGAACGCGTCGGTCGCGTCGAGCGTGTTCTCGGAGAACTTCTGACCGTGCTCGGCCTGCGCGTCCTGCAGCTCGGCGTAGCGCGCGCGACCGGCACCCTTGAGCTCGGCGCCGGAGAGCCGGAAGTCACGCACGGCGTTGTCGAGCGCCTTGCGGCGCGAGGCGCTCAACCGCACGGCGGCAGGGCTCGCGAGCACGGCCTTGTACTTGGCGAAGAGCCGCTCGTCGGCGCCGAGCCGGGTGTGGAACTCGACGACGCGCGACAGGTTGTCGTTGTAGGCCGCGCGCAGCTCGGGCGTGCTGAGCACGGCGTTCAGGTGGCCGACCGCCGCCCACGCGCGCGCGAGGCGCTCGGTCGCGACGTCGAGCACCGCGGAGAGCGCCTCGTAGTCCGCCGGCACGGCGTCGCTGGTGGCGTGAGCGAGCGCGGTGTCGGCATCGGCGAGCAGCACGTCGACCGCCGGCGTCACGTGTTCGGGGCGGATGGCGTCGAAGCGCGGCAGCGCCGTCGCGTCGAGCAGCGGGTTGGTGTCGAGCAGCGGGAGCGAATCGGTCATCGGAATCGGTGTCGGGCCGAGGCGGCGCGTTCGGCCGCCTGCAGCGTGTTGACGAGCAGCATCGAGATCGTCATCGGCCCGACGCCGCCGGGCACCGGGCTGATCCAGCCGGCGACCTCGCGGACGCGGTCGAAGTCGACATCGCCGCAGAGCGTGCCGTCGTCGTCGCGGTTGATGCCGACGTCGATGACGACGGCACCCGGTTTGACCATGTCGGCCGTCACGGTTCCGCGGCGGCCCACGGCGCAGACCAGCACGTCGGCCTGGCGCGTATGGTTGCCGAGATCGGGCGTGCCGCTGTGACAGACGGTGACCGTGGCATCCGCCTGCAGCAGCAGCAGCGCCATCGGCTTGCCGACGGTGTTGCTGCGGCCGACGACGACGGCGTGCTTGCTGCGCAGCGAGATGCCGGTGCTCTCGATCAGCTTCATGCAGCCGAACGGCGTCGCGGGGCGGAAGCCGTCGAGGCCGGCCATCAGCTCGCCGGCCGAGAGCGTCGAGAAGCCGTCGACGTCCTTCGTCGGCGAGATCGCCTCGATCACCTTGTGCGGATCGATGTGCCGCGGCAGCGGAAGCTGCACCAGGATGCCGTGGATGCGCGGATCGTCGTTGAGCGCGGCGACGCGGGCGAGCAGTTCGGCTTCGGTCACGCTCGCCGGATGCTGCTCGAGCACCGAATGCAGGCCGTTCTGCCCGCAGGCTTTCACCTTGTTGCGCACGTAGACCGCGCTCGCCGGGTCGTCGCCGACGAGGACGACCGCGAGCCCCGGCTGCGACCCTTGCGCTGCGAGCGCCGCGGCACGCCGCGCGACGTCGGCGCGGATCGACGCCGAGAGCTCGGTGCCGCTGATCAGTCTGGCCGTCATCGGAAGCGGTCCTTCGGGTGCTCTCAACGACACAGGCCGCGGACGAGGCGGCCTGTGGAACGCGAACGGAGATCGGGCCGTCAGGCCTTCGCCTGGGCGCCGAGCGCGATCTTCAGCAGGTCGGCGACCGTGTTCGCGTTCAGCTTCTCCATGATGTTGGCGCGGTGCGCCTCCACCGTCTTGATGCTGATGCCGAGGTCGTCGGCGATCTGCTTGTTGAGCCGGCCGGCGACGATGCGCTCGAGCACCTGGCCCTCTCGCGTGGTGAGCCGCGAGAGCAGGGCGTCGCGGCTCGCGGCCTCCTGGTGCTTCGAGAAGTCGACGCGGGCGCGCTCGAGCATCTTCTCGACGAGGCCGACGAGCTCGGCTTCCTTGAACGGCTTCTCGATGAAGTCCTCGGCGCCCTTCTTCATCGTCGTGACCGCCATCGGCACGTCGCCGTGGCCGGTGATGAAGGTGACCGGCAGCGGCGAGCGGCGCTCGAGCAGGCGGTCCTGCAGTTCGAGGCCGCTCATGCCGTCCATGCGGATGTCGGCGATCAGGCAGGCGACCTCGCGCGGGTCGAAACGCGAGAGGAACGACTCGGCCGAGTCGAAGCACTTGACGCGGTAGTCCTTGCCCTCGAGCAGCCACTGCAGCGAGTCGCGCACGGCCTCGTCGTCGTCGACGACGTAGACGGTGCCTTTCTTCGGGATGAGACTCATGAGATCACCGTCGTGGCGAGGGAGTTGGGAAATGCCGGCGACGAGCGCGTCGACAGCGGGCCGTCCGACTCGGCGTCGACAGGCAAGGTGAACGAGAACCGGCACCCGGAAACCGACTCTCGATTGTAGAGGTTCTGGGCTTTCAGCCGCCCCCGGTGGCTCTCGACGATCGAGCGGCAGAGCCCCAGGCCGATGCCGAGCCCGTCGGGCTTGGTCGAGAAGAACGCCTCGTACATCCGCGCGATCACGTCGGGATGGAGGCCGGGGCCCATGTCGGTGACGCTGAACTCGATGCCTTGGCCTTCCTCGTCGCTGTTGTGCGGCACGACGCGGAGCTCGATCGAGCGCCGCGACTGCGGCAGCTTGGCGTTGTCGATCGCCTCGGCGGCGTTCTTCAGCAGGTTGAGCACCACCTGCTCGATCAGGATCGGGTCGACCATGAGCACCGGCAGGCGTTGCGCGACGTAGGTGCGGATGCCGACGTTGCGGCGCCGCAATTCGATGCCGGCGAGCTCGACCGCGTCCTCGACGATGCTGTGCGCATGCGCCGGCTGGCGCTGCGGCTCGCTGCGCTTCACGAAGGCGCGGATGCGGTGGATGATCTGGCCGGCGCGCTGCGCCTGCCGCGCCGTCTTCTCGAGCGCGAGGATCAGGTCCTCCTTGTCGATCGCGTTGTTGTTGACGCGGGTGACGATGCCGTTGCAGTAGTTGGTGATCGCGGTGAGCGGCTGGTTCAGTTCGTGCGCGACCGACGACGCCATCTCGCCCATCGTCACGAGCCGGCTCGTCACCTGCGCCTTGTCGGCCTGGCTTTGCGCGAGCGCCTCGGCGCTGCGGCGCGCGGTGATGTCGGTCGCGATCAGCATCTGCGCGAGCCGGCCGTCGGTCCACTGGATGTAGCGGGCGCGGACGTCGAACCACATCTGCAGCGACTCGAGGAAGACCTCGCGCGAATCCGACCCGGCCTCCATGAGCTGCTGCGTCGGCAGGCCGCCGAAGCCGTCGACGGTCTCGTCCTCGACGGGGTAGGGCACGCTCGCGTCGTCGCCGGCGAGCTGCGAATGGCCTTGCGCCTCGGCGCCGAACCAGAGCCGGTACGAGCGGTTGGCGAACAGCAGCTCGCCCTGCTGGACGGAGAGCACCGAGACGGCGGCGTCGAGGCCTTCGAGCACGGTCGTGAAGCGCTCGTGCGACGCCGACAGCTGGTCGCGGATGCGCTTGGCTTCGGTGATGTTGGTCATCGACGTCATCCAGCCGGTCTGCACGCCCTTCGGGTCGACCAGCGGCGAGACGTACATCCGGGCGTCGAAGATCGAGCCGTCCTTGCGCATGACCTTCACTTCCATGCCGCCGGCCGGGCTCCTGCCCTGCAGTTCCTGCTGCAGCAGCCGCCCGTTCTCCTCGATCTGGTCCGGCGGCCAGTGCGGCAGCGGCGGCATGCGGCCGACGAGTTCCGACTCGAAGAAGCCGGTCATCGCGCAGAACGCCGGGTTGACGTAGGTGATGCGGCCCTGCATGTCCATCGCGCGCATGCCGGTCAGCATCGAGTTCTCCATCGCGCGACGGAAGTTCGTCTCGTTGACCAGGTCACCCTGGATCTGCAGCCGGCGGCCCATGTGGCGCCAGGTGCCAAGCAGCATCCAGACGGTGAGCGCCGAGAGCAGCGCGACCATCCAGAAGAGCGTGTTGCTGATCAGGCCGATCGACGTCCGGTAGCCCTGGCCGCGCAGCACGAGGCCGTTGTGCGCCGGCGCGATCGGGACTTCGTAGACGATCGACGGCCGCATCGGCTTGGCGCCCGGCACCGCCACGACCGTGCTCGCAAGCGCGTTGGCCGGGCCGTCGAGCAGCGTGATCGCGTGGCGTGTCGAGACCTCGCGCGGGATCTGCCGACGCACCAGGCCTTCGACCGAATACTCCGCGATCACCGTGCCGGCGAAGTTGCCGCGCTCGAGCAGCGGCACCTGGATCTGGAACACCGAATTGCCGAACGCGTCGCTGAACGGCTTCGAGTAGACCGGCAGGCGCTGCGCGCGCGCCGCAGCGAAGGCGGCTTCGGGCGCGGAGTTCGCGCCCTCGACCGGCAGCGAGGACGGTGGCGGGTCGGGCGGCTGGCTAATGTCCACGGGATAGCCGTTTGCCGAATACGCGGCGCGCGGCTGGCGTGCGCCGCTGACCCAGAGCAGGTTGGTGATCTCGGGCCGGTCGCGGGTGAATTCGACCGCCTGATGGAGGAACTGGTCGCGGTCGATCGTGCGCGTGACGATCTCGCGGGCGATGCGGACGAGCTGCTCCTGGTTCTCGATCAGACGCAGCCGGATCTGCTGCTGCGCGATCTCGGTGTCGCGCTTGACCGACTCCTGCTCCCGCTCGAATTCCTCATTGCGCAAGTACCAAAACGCCGAGATGATCGCCGCGAGAAAGAGCAGCACCGACACCAGCGGACCGAGTGTCGCGAAGCGGTCCTGGCGCGCGGCCGACTGCCGGCGCCACCAGCGGCCAAACAGGCGCTCGGACCAGGTCCGGGGAGTGCGGGTGAACGCCGCGGCGAGTCCGGTCGTCTGCATCGCCAGATTATCGGCCGGGCGCGCGCCGCCGCCCCGCACGGCACAGGCCGCCGACGTTCTTGTTTCGTATTGCGAAACCAGACCGCACGATTTGGAAAGTTGCCGGCACGTGTGAGAAACTGCCGCGTTCGAGAACGACCAGGAGTCCCACCATGTCCGCACAGCTCCAGCCCTTCGCCGGCGCCGCCGCCAACGATGCCGATGCACAGGAGACGCGGGAGTGGCTCGACGCCTTGTCGGCGGTCATCGGCGCAGAGGGCGGCGAGCGTGCCTACTTCCTGCTCGAGCAGCTGATCGACCATGCGCGGCAGGCCGGCATCGACGTGCCGTTCTCGGCCAACACCGCCTACGTCAACACCATCCCGGTCGATCAGGAGGAACGCACGCCCGGCAACATCGAGATCGAGGAACGCCTGCGCGCCTACATGCGCTGGAACGCGATGGCGATGGTGGTCAAGGCGAACCGCCTGCACCCGGCCGACGGCGGCGATCTGGGTGGCCACATCTCGTCGTTCGCGTCGCTGGCGACGATGTTCGGCACCGGCTTCAACCACTTCTGGCATGCGGAGAGCGAAGGCCATGGCGGCGACCTGCTCTACGTGCAGGGCCATTCATCGCCCGGCATCTACGCACGTGCTTTCATGGAGGGCCGGATCAGCGAGGAGCAGCTGCTCCACTTCCGCCAGGAAGTCGACGGCAAGGGCATCTCGAGCTATCCGCATCCGAAGCTGATGCCCGAGTTCTGGCAGTTCCCAACCGTCTCGATGGGCCTCGGCCCGCTGATGGCGATCTACCAGGCGCGCTTTCTCAAGTACCTGCATGCACGCGGCATCGCCGACACGGCCAACCGCAAGGTCTGGGTGTTCTGCGGGGATGGGGAAATGGACGAGCCGGAATCGCTCGGCGCCATCGGCCTGGCGGCGCGCGAAAAGCTCGACAACCTGATCTTCGTCGTCAACTGCAATCTGCAGCGGCTCGACGGCCCGGTGCGCGGCAACGGCAAGATCATCCAGGAGCTCGAGAGCGAGTTCCGAGGCGCCGGCTGGAACGTCATCAAGCTGCTGTGGGGCAGCTACTGGGACCCCTTGCTCGCCCGCGACAAGGAAGGAATCCTGCGCAAGGTGATGATGGAGACGGTCGACGGCGACTACCAGGCCATGAAGGCCAACGACGGCGCCTTCGTCCGCAGGAACTTCTTCGGCCAGCACCCGAAGCTGCTCGAGATGGTCGCGAAGATGAGCGACGACGACGTCTGGCGCCTGAACCGCGGCGGCCACGACCCGCAGAAGGTCTACGCGGCCTTCCACAAGGCCTCGCACACCGTCGGCCAGCCGACGGTGCTGCTGATCAAGACCGTCAAGGGCTTCGGCATGGGCAAGAGCGGCGAGGGCAGGAACACCGCGCACCAGACCAAGAAGCTGATCGACGAGGACGTGCGCATCTTCCGCGACCGTTTCAACATCCCGATTCCCGACGAGCAGCTCGCCGACATCCCGTTCCTGAAGCCGGCCGACCACACGCCGGAAATGGAGTACCTGCACGAGCGCCGCAGGGCGCTCGGCGGCTACCTTCCGCATCGCCGCACGAGGGCCGACGAGCAGATCGCCGTGCCGCCGCTCGAGACCTTCAAGGCGGTGCTCGACGCGACCGCCGACGGCCGCGAGATCTCGACCACGCAGGCCTTCGTGCGCTTCCTGACGCAGCTCCTGCGCGACAAGGCGCTCGGCCCGCGTGCCGTGCCGATCCTCGTCGACGAGGCGCGCACCTTCGGCATGGAAGGCCTGTTCCGGCAGATCGGCATCTACAACCCCGCGGGCCAGAACTACACGCCGGTCGACAAGGACCAGGTGATGTATTACCGCGAGGACAAGGCCGGGCAGGTGCTGCAGGAGGGCATCAACGAGCCCGGCGGGATGTCGAGCTGGATCGCCGCGGCCACCTCGTACTCGACGAACAACCGGATCATGGTGCCGTTCTACGTCTACTACTCGATGTTCGGCTTCCAGCGCGTCGGCGACCTGGCGTGGGCCGCCGGCGACATGCAGGCGCGCGGCTTCCTGCTCGGCGGCACGTCGGGCCGCACCACGCTCAACGGCGAGGGCCTGCAGCACGAGGACGGCCACAGCCACGTCCTGGCCAGCACGATCCCGAACTGCATCAGCTACGACCCGAGCTTCGCGCACGAGGTCGGCGTGATCCTGCACCATGGCCTGGTGCGGATGGTCGAACAGCAGGACAACGTCTACTTCTACCTGACGCTGCTGAACGAGAACTACCCGCAGCCGGGCCTGCGGCCGGGCACCGAGGCCGAGATCATCAAGGGCATGTACCTGCTGCAGGACGGCGCCTTGGAAGGCCACAAGGTCAACCTGCTGGGCAGCGGCACGATCCTGCTCGAGAGCGTGGCCGCGAAAAAGCTGCTGGAAGCCGACTGGGGTGTCTCGGCCAGCGTCTGGAGCTGCCCGAGCTTCAACGAGCTGGCCCGCGACGGGCAGGACTGCGAACGCTACAACCTGCTGCATCCGACCGAGACCGCGCAGCGCGTGCCGTTCGTGACGCGGCAGCTCGACGCGCGTCCCGGCCCGGTCGTCGCGTCGACCGACTACATGAAGAACTACGCCGAGCAGATCCGCGCCTACATTCCGCGCGGCCGCTCGTACAAGGTGCTCGGCACCGACGGCTTCGGCCGCAGCGACTTCCGCTCGAAGCTGCGCACCCACTTCGAGGTCGACCGCCACTACATCGTCGTCGCCGCGCTGAAGGCGCTCGCCGACGAGGGCACGGTGCCGATGACGAAAGTCGCCGAGGCGATCGCGAAGTACGGCATCGACGTCGACAAGGTCAACCCGCTCTACGCCTGATCGACGGACGCCCCCGGAGACGAACAACACATGGCCACGGTGGAAATCAAGGTGCCGGACATCGGCGACTTCGACGAAGTCTCGGTGATCGAATTGCTGGTGTCGGCAGGCGACCGCGTCGAGGCGGAACAGTCGCTCATCACCGTCGAGAGCGACAAGGCGTCGATGGAGATACCGTCGCCGCAGGCGGGCGTCGTCAAGGAGCTGAAGGTCGCCCTCGGCGACAAGGTGAAGGAAGGCTCGCTCTTGCTGCTGCTCGATGCCGCAGCGGACGCCGCCGGCACCGGCGCGGCGCCACCGGTCGCGCAGAAGCCGACGGCCGAACCCGCTGAACTGGTCGAGAAGGCGCCGACGTCGACGCCGCCGGCGGCGTCGCCACCCGTCCCGGTCGCCGGTGGTGGTGGCGGTGGCGGTGGCGGTGGCGGTGCAGCGTCGGTCGAGGTCGACGTCCCCGACATCGGCGACTTCGACGAGGTCTCGGTCATCGAAGTCCTGGTCCGGCCCGGCGACACGGTCGAGGTCGAGCAGAGCCTGATCACCGTCGAGAGCGACAAGGCGTCGATGGAGATTCCGTCGTCGCACGCCGGCGTCGTCAAGGAGGTCAGGGTCAAGGTCGGCGACAAGGTGTCCAAGGGCTCGAAGGTCGTCGTGCTCGAAGGCGGTGGCGGGGCGTCCGCGCCCGCGCCCGCGCCGTCGCCGCCGGTCGCCGCACCAGCCGCGGCCGCACCGAGCGCTTCGCCGTCCGCCGTCGCGACGAGCGCCGCGGCGACCGGCTACGGCGACCAGGGCGCGCCCGTCGACCCGGCGACGACCGCGGCTCCGGAGAAGCGCGTGCCGACCGCCGCGCTGCCGGCGCACGAGCCGGCGGCCGTGCGCACCGACCTGCCGCACGCGTCGCCGACGATCCGGAAGCTCGCCCGCGAACTCGGCGTGCCGCTCGAGGAGGTCAAGGGCAGCGGGCCGAAAGGCCGGATCACGCAGGACGACGTGCACGGCTTCGTCAAGGGCGTGATGGCCGGCGAGACGCAGACCAGGGCGCAGGCGGCGAAGGCGCCGGCCGCGGTGGCCGCACCGGCAGGCGGCGGCATCCCCGGCCTGCTCGCCTGGCCCAAGGTCGACTTCGCGAAGTTCGGCGCGGTCGAGCGCAAGGATCTGTCGCGCATCAAGAAGATCAGCGGCGCGAACCTGCACCGCAACTGGGTGCTGATCCCGCACGTCACCAACAACGACGACGCCGACATCACCGAGCTGGAGGCGTTCCGCGTCTCGACGAACAAGGAGAACGAGAAGTCGGGCGTCAAGGTGACGATGCTCGCCTTCGTCATCAAGGCGGTCGTCGCGGCGCTGAAAAAGTTTCCGGAGTTCAACACCAGCCTCGACGGCGACACGCTCGTCTACAAGCAGTATTTCCACATCGGCTTCGCCGCCGACACGCCGAACGGCCTCGTCGTGCCCGTGCTGCGCGATGCCGACAGGAAGGGCGTGCTGCAGATCAGCGCCGAGATGGGCGAGCTCGCCAAGAAGGCGCGCGACGGCAAGATGGGTCCGGCCGACATGACCGGCGGCTGCTTCTCGATCAGCTCGCTCGGCGGCATCGGCGGCACCCATTTCACGCCCATCATCAACGCGCCCGAGGTCGCGATCCTCGGCTTGTCGAAGAGCGCGATGAAACCGGTCTGGGACGGCAAGGCCTTTGTGCCGCGCCTGACGCTGCCGCTGTCGCTCTCGTACGACCACCGCGTCATCGACGGCGCCGCCGCGGCGCGCTTCAATGCCTATCTCGGGCAGGTGCTGTCGGACTTCCGCCGCATCCTGCTGTGACCGCACTCCTCGCATGACGACCGTCGTGGTGGTGCGCAAGGGCGCGACCGTCGCCATCGCCGCCGACTCCCTCGTCACCTTCGGCGACACGCGCCTCGCCCACGGCTACGAGAACAACGAGAAGCTCTTCGAGGTCGGCGACAACTGGGTCGGCATGGCGGGCACGACGGCGCACTTCCCCGTGTTGCGCCGCGCGCTCGGCTCGCTGCCGCCCGACGAGCTGCGCCTGCGGTCGCGCGACCAGGTGTTCGAGACCTTCCTGAAGCTGCATCCGAAGCTGAAAGACAACTTCTTCCTCAACACCAAGGAAGACGACGCCGACCCCTACGAGAGCTCGCAGTTCACCGCGCTGATCGCCAACGCGAGCGGCATCTACGGCGTCTACTCGTACCGCGAGGTGTTCGAGTTCGACCGCTTCTGGGGCATCGGCACCGGCCGCGCGTTCGCGCTCGGCGCGATGTTCGCGGCGTACGACCGGCTCAAGTCGGCGCGCGACATCGCCGAGCTCGGTTGCCGCGCCGGTTGCGAATTCGACAAGAACTCGGCGGCGCCGATCCTCGTCAAGACCCTTCGACTTGCGAAAGACTGACATGGCTCTCATCGACATCAAGGTGCCGGACATCGGCGACTTCAAGGACGTGGCGGTCATCGAGGTTCTGGTGCAGCCCGGCGAGCACATCCGCGCCGAGCAGTCGCTGATCACCGTCGAGAGCGACAAGGCGTCGATGGAAATCCCGGCGTCGCAGGCAGGCGTCGTGAAGGAGCTGAAGGTCAAGGTCGGCGACATCGTCAACCAAGGGTCGGTCGTGCTGACGCTCGAGGCCGAGGCCGAGGCAGGCGGCGGGGCGGCGGGGGCGGCGCCGGCGTCGACGGCTGCCGCACCCGCGAACGCGCCAGCCGCTGCCGCCTCGACGGCTGCCGCATCGCTGCCGGCCGCCGCTCCTGCGCCGGCTCCGGTCGCTGCGACCTACGCCGGCGGCGCCGACCTCGAGTGCGACGTCGTCGTCCTCGGCGCCGGTCCGGGCGGCTACTCGGCCGCGTTCCGCGCCGCCGACCTCGGCATGAAGACCGTCCTCGTCGAGCGCTACCCGACGCTCGGCGGCGTGTGTCTGAACGTCGGCTGCATCCCGTCGAAGGCCCTGCTGCACGTCGCCTCGGTGATCGACGAGGCGCGGCACTTCGGCGAGCTCGGCATCACCTTCGAGCCGCCGACGATCGACCTCGCCAAGCTGCGCACGCACAAGGAGAAGGTCGTCGGCAAGCTGACCGGCGGCCTCGCGGCGATGGCGAAGATGCGCAAGGTGACGGTCGTGCGCGGCACCGGCGCGTTCGTCGACCCGTTCCATCTCGCCGTCGCCGGCGACGACGGCAGGTCGCAGACGATCCGGTTCAGGCAGGCCATCGTCGCCGCGGGCTCGGAAGCGGTGAAGCTGCCGTTCCTGCCGAAGGACGATCCGCGCGTGGTCACCTCGACCGGCGCGCTCGAGCTGCGCCAGAACCCGAAGCGGATGCTGATCGTCGGCGGCGGCATCATCGGGCTCGAGATGGGCACGGTGTATTCGACGCTCGGCGCCCGGCTCGACGTGGTCGAGATGCTCGACGGCCTGATGCAGGGCGCCGACCGCGACCTCGTCAAGGTCTGGCAGAAGCTGAACGCACCGCGCTTCGACAACATCATGCTCAAGACGAAGACCGTCGGCGCCGAAGCGACGCAGGACGGCATCCTCGTCCGCTTCGAAGGCGAGGGCGCGCCGGCCGAGCCGCAGCTCTACGACCTCGTGCTGCAGGCCGTCGGCCGCGTTCCGAACGGCAAGCGCATCGGCGCCGAGAAGGCGGGCGTCGCGGTCGGCGAGCGCGGCTTCATCGCCGTCGACACCCAGATGCGGACCAACGTGCCGCACATCTTCGCGATCGGCGACATCGTCGGCAACCCGATGCTCGCGCACAAGGCGGTGCACGAGGCGCACGTGGCGGCCGAGGTCGCGGCGGGCGACCCGCATGCCGCGTTCGACGCCCGCGTCATCCCGAGCGTCGCTTACACCGACCCGGAGGTCGCCTGGGTCGGCGTCACCGAGGACGAAGTCAAGGCACGCGGCATGAAGGTCAGGAAGGGCCTCTTCCCGTGGAACGCGTCCGGCCGCGCGATCGCCAACGGCCGCGACGAGGGCTTCACCAAGCTGCTGTTCGACGAGGAGACTCACCGCATCGTCGGCGGCGGCATCGTCGGCACGCATGCGGGCGACATGATCGGCGAGGTCGCGCTCGCGATCGAGATGGGCGCCGACGCGGTCGACATCGGAAGGACCATCCATCCGCACCCGACGCTCGGCGAGACGATCGGGCTGTCGGCCGAAGCCTTCGAGGGCGTCTGCACCGATCTGCCGCCGGTGAAGAAGCCCGTGCCGGTCTGACCGCTGCGGGCGCCGCTTCGGCGGCGGCGGACGCCGCGCGGGGCGTGTCGCGCGGCGTCCAGGCGATCGGCGGCGCCCGGTCAGTCGAGCGCGCCGCTGTGGATGTCGAAGCGTCCCTTGATGCGGTCGGCGAAGTAGTGACGGAGCGTGTCGCGGACGGTGCGGAAGGCGAGCTCGTCCCACGGGATCTCGGCTTCGGTGAACAGTTTCGCCTCGATCGTCTCCGGCCCGGGGGCGAACACCGTGTCGAGCAGCCGGGCGCGGAAGTAGAGATGCACCTGGCCGACGCGCGGCACGCTCAGGACGGTGAAGAGCTCCTCCAGCTCGAAATGCGCGCCGGCTTCCTCGTCGGTCTCGCGCGCGGCGCCCTCGGCGGCGCTTTCGCCGAGCTCCATGAAGCCGGCCGGCAGCGTCCAGAAACCGAAGCGCGGCTCGATGTTGCGCCGGCAGAGCAGCACCTGGTCGCCCCAGATCGGCACCGTGCCGACGACGTTGATCGGGTTCTCGTAGAAGACCGTGCCGCACGCCGTGCAGGTGGCGCGCTCCCGGTTGTCCCCGGGCGGCACGGCGTAGACGACCGCCGCGCCGCACGACTTGCAATGCTTGAAACTGCGCCCCGGAAGCATCGCCGGAGTGTATCGCCCGGCGTCGGCAGGCCGTCACCGAAGCGACCTACACTGCCCGCTTTTCCGAACCACGGGCCCGCCATGCTGCGCTTCGAGTTCCCCATCGTCATCATCGACGAAGACTACCGGTCGGAAAATACCTCCGGCATCGGCATCCGGGCGCTCGCCGACGCGATCGTCAAGGAAGGCGTCAACGTCATCGGCACGACGAGCTACGGCGATCTCTCGCAGTTCGCCCAGCAGCAGAGCCGCGCGAGCGCGTTCATCCTGTCGATCGACGACGAGGAGTTCGCCGGCGGCCCGGATCTCGATCCCGCGGTCCTGAAGCTGCGCAAGTTCATCGAGGAGATCCGGTTCAAGAACGCCGAGATCCCGATCTACCTCTACGGCGAGACGCGCACCTCGCAGCACTTGCCGAACGACATCCTGCGCGAGCTGCACGGCTTCATCCACATGTTCGAGGACACGCCGGAGTTCGTCGCCCGGCACATCATCCGCGAGGCGCGGAGCTACCTCGCAGGCCTGGCGCCGCCGTTCTTCAAGGCGCTGGTCGACTACGCGCAGGACGGCTCGTATTCGTGGCATTGCCCCGGCCACTCGGGCGGCGTGGCGTTCCTGAAGAGCCCGGTCGGGCGGATGTTCCACCAGTTCTTCGGCGAGAACATGCTGCGCGCCGACGTCTGCAACTCGGTCGACGAACTCGGCCAATTGCTCGACCACACCGGCCCGATCGCGCAGAGCGAGCGCAACGCCGCGCGCATCTTCAATGCCGACCACTGCTTCTTCGTCACCAACGGCACGAGCACCTCGAACAAGATGGTGTGGCACCACGCGGTGGCGTCGGGCGACGTGGTCGTCGTCGACCGCAACTGCCACGTCTCGATCCTGCACGCGATCGTCATGACCGGCGCGGTGCCGGTGTTCCTGCGGCCGACGCGCAACCAGTACGGGATCATCGGGCCGATCCCAGAAAGCGAGTTCTCGGTCGAGTCGATCCGGAAGAAGATCGCCGCCCATCCGCTTCTGAAGGGCGTCGACGCGAAGACCGTCAAGCCGCGCATCCTGACGCTGACGCAGAGCACCTACGACGGCGTGCTCTACAACACCGAGACGATCAAGCACGCGCTCGACGGCTACATCGACACGCTGCACTTCGACGAAGCCTGGCTGCCGCATGCGGCCTTCCACCCGTTCTACGGCACCTTCCACTCGATGGGCAAGAAGCGCCCGCGGCCGGTCGACCAGCTGGTCTTCGCGACGCAGTCGACGCACAAGCTGCTCGCCGGCATCAGCCAGGCGTCGCAGGTGCTCGTGCAGGATTCGCAGACGAGGAAGCTCGACCGCCACCTCTTCAACGAGGCCTACCTCATGCACAGCTCGACGAGCCCGCAGTACGCGATCATCGCGAGCTGCGACGTCGCCGCCGCGATGATGGAGGCGCCCGGCGGGCCGGCGCTCGTGGAGGAGAGCATCAGCGAATCGCTCGACTTCCGCCGGGCGATGAAGAAGGTCGACGCCGACTACGGCAAGGACTGGTGGTTCCAGGTCTGGGGCCCCGACCAGTTGCCCGGCGAGGGCATCGGCAGCAGCGTCGACTGGGTGCTCGAGGCCGGCGCGCAGTGGCACGGCTTCGGCGACCTGGCGGAAGGCTTCAACCTGCTCGACCCGATCAAGTGCACGATCATCACGCCGGGCCTGGACATGACCGGCAGGTTCGCGAAGACCGGCATCCCGGCGGCGATCGTCACCAAGTTCCTCGCCGAGCACGGCGTCATCGTCGAGAAGACCGGGCTCTACTCGTTCTTCATCATGTTCACCATCGGCATCACCAAGGGTCGCTGGAACACGCTGCTGACGGCGCTGCAGCAGTTCAAGGACGACTACGACCGCAACCAGCCGCTCTGGCGCATCCTTCCCGAGTTCGTCGCCATGCACCCGCGCTACGAGCGCATGGGGCTGCGCGACCTGAGCCAGGCGATCCACGAGATGTACGCGAAGGGCGACATGGCGCGGCTCACGACCGAGATGTACCTGTCCGACCTGCAGCCGGCGATGAAGCCGAGCGACGCCTTCGCCCACATCGCGCACCGCCGAACCGAACGCGTACCGATCGACGACCTCGAAGGCCGCATCACCACATCGCTGCTGACGCCGTATCCGCCCGGCATCCCGCTCCTGATCCCCGGCGAGCGCTTCAATCGCCGGATCGTCGACTACCTGAAGTTCACGCGCGAGTTCAACACGACGTTCCCCGGCTTCGACACCGACGTCCACGGGCTCGTCGGCACCGACAGCGGCGTCGATGTCGACGGCTACTTCGTCGACTGCGTTCGCGCCGACTGAGCGACGCGCCGGTTCCACGGCGGTCGCCGCGGGACGCGGTTCGTGCTCAAGTCGGCGGCCGCCCTGCCGATATGCCGCCACGGGCCTGTCGTCGGTGGATGGACCCGTTCTCGCGCGTCGACAGCGCGGCACCACAGGACGGCTCGATGGCATCGATCAGGACACTCACGCTCGCAACGCGCCTCGCGCTCGGCTTCGGCACGATGATGCTGCTGATCGCATTGATCGTCGGCATCGGCGTCAACCGGCTCTCGCTGCAGCAGCGCGCGCTGGAATCCGTCACCGAGCATGCCTACCCGAAGGTCGAGGCGAGCCAGACGATCGCCTACACGGTGCTCGACATCGCCCGGGTGGCGCGCAACATGATCCTGCTGACCGACAAGCCGGCCGAGGCGAAGAACCTCGCCGTCTACGAGAAGGACCGCGCGACCATCGACGCGAAACTCGCCATCCTCGACCGGCTCGTCGAGACCGACGCGGGCCGCGCCGCGCTCGCCGAGGTCAAGTCGACCGGCGCGGCGTACATCGCGTTCACGCAGGAGGTTCTCGAGGCGGAAAAGAACGATGCGGCCGCCGCGACGGTGCTGCTGTTCGGCCCCAAGTACGCGTCGCAGGCGGCGTACCTGGCCGCCCTGGATGACTTGGTGACCCTCGAGAAGACGAGCATGCGGGCGGCGAGCGCCGAGGCCGCAGCCGCCTACGTCGATGCCGTCCGGACGATGATTGCCGCGCTCGTTGCGGCCGTCGCCGCGGGCGGTGCCTTCGCGTTCCTGATCACGCGCTCGATCACCCGGCCGATGGACGAGGCGGTCCGCATCGCGAGCGCCGTCGCCGACGGCGACCTGACGAGCCGCATCACGGCCGACGCGACCGACGAGGTCGGCCAGCTGGTCCGCGTGCTCATGAAGATGAACGCGAGCCTGGCCAGCATGGTCGGCGCGGTGCGCGACAGCAGCGAGTCGATCGCCACCGGATCGGCCGAGATCGCGACCGGCAATGCAGACCTGAGCCAGCGCACCGAAGAGCAGGCGTCGAACCTGCAGCAGACGGCTGCCTCGATGGAGCAGATGCGATCCAACGTCCAGCAGACCGCGGACACCGCGCGCACCGCGGCGCAGCTCGCCGCATCGGCGAGCAGCGTCGCGATGCAGGGCGGCGAGGTCGTCGCCCGGGTGGTCTCGACGATGGACCACATCAGCGCGAGCTCGCGCAGGATCGCCGACATCGTCGGGGTGATCGACGGGATCGCGTTCCAGACGAACATCCTCGCGCTCAACGCCGCGGTCGAGGCGGCGCGGGCCGGCGAGCAGGGCCGCGGCTTCGCCGTCGTCGCCGGCGAAGTCCGCAGCCTCGCGCAGCGTTCCGCCGAATCGGCACGCGAAATCAAGACGCTGATCTCGGAGAGCGTCGAGGCGGTCGAGTCGGGCACGCGGCTGGTCGGCGGCGCCGGCTCGACGATGACCGACATCGTCTCGCAGGTCCGCCGCGTCGCCGACCTGATCGGCGAGATGAACGCCGCGACGCAGGAGCAGACGACGGGCATCGGCCAGGTCAGCGAGTCGGTGACCCAGCTCGACCGGGTGACGCAGCAGAACGCGGCGCTGGTCGAGCAATCGGCCGCCGCAGCGGACAGCCTGAAACAGCAAGCGATGAAGATGGCCGAGCTCGTGAGCGTCTTCAAGCTCGAGACGCCGCCGCCGGCGAGCACCGTCGCGGCCGCGGTCGCCGTCGCTCCGAGGAGCTTCGCGCCGAAGCCGGCAGCGCCGGCGGTTCGGGCTGCGTCACCGGCGAAGGCGCCGCCCGCGGGTGCCGGCAGGCCGGCCGCAGTCACCGTCGCCGCGAGCGAGCCCGACTGGGAATCGTTCTGACGACCGCGGTCGCCGGCGCCGTTCAGAGTGCCCGTGCGGCGCCGACCAGCGCCGGCGACACGTGTGCCTCGATCACGAACGTCGGCACCGCCGCGAGGTAGTCGCCGAAGCGGCCCTTGGCTTCGAAGGCATCGCGGAAGCGCGAACGGAAGAAGGCATCGCCCAACCGCGGCACGATGCCGCCGCCGATGTAGACGCCGCCGCGTGCACCGAGCGTGAGCCCCAGGTTTCCGGCGGTCGCGCCGAGGAAACCGCAGAAGAGGTCGAGCGCCTCGACGCACTGCGCATCGCCGCCGTCGAGCGCGCGGGCGCTGACGTCGGCGGGCTTGAGGTCGAGGTCGGTCGCGCGGCCGTCCAGCCGGCAGACCGCGGCGTACAGCGACGCCAGGCCCTGGCCGCAGACCGCGCGTTCGGCCGACACGTGGCCGAACGCGTCGCGCAGCACCGCCAGCACCGCCGCTTCGCGGTCGTTCGTCGCCGCGAGCGTGACGTGGCCGCCCTCGCCCTGGACCGCGACCCAGCGCCCGGGCTGGCCGGACGGCAGCAGGCCCGACACGCCGAGGCCGGTGCCGGGCCCGATCAGCCCGATCGCGGCGTCGGCGGCCGCGGCGCCGCCACCGCACTGGCGCACATCGGCCGGCCCGAGCGTCGGCAAGGCGAGGGCGAGCGCCGTGAAATCGTTGATGACGACGAAGCGCTCGAAGCCGAACTCGCGCTGCACCGCCGCGATCGAGAACGACCAGTCGTGGTTCGTCATCCGGACCTGGTCGCCGGTGACCGGGTTGGCGATGCCGATCGCGCACCAGCGGGGCGCGTCCCGGCCGGTCTGCTGCAGGTAGGCGCGCAGGGCGTCGGACAGCGACGCGTGGTCGGCGCTCGGCAGCGCGACGACATCGACCGGCTCGGCGCCGTCGGCGGCCTGCCAGCCGAAGCGCGCGTTCGTGCCGCCGACATCGCCGAGCAGGCGCGGCCAGCCGGCCGGCGCCGCCGCATCAGCCATCGGCGAGGCTGCGCGGCAGTGCCTGGCTGAAGCCGCCGTCGACGTAGACGATCTCCGAGGTGATGCCGGACGCCAGGTCCGACAGCAGGAACGCCGCGGCGTTGCCGACGTCGTCGATCGTGACGTTCCGGCCGAGGGGCGCATGCGCCGACGCCTCGAGCATCTTGCCGAAGCCCTTGATGCCCGACGCCGCGAGCGTCTTGATCGGCCCGGACGAGATGCCGTTGACACGGACGTGCCGCGGCCCGAGCGACGCGGCGAGATAGCGCACGCTCGCTTCGAGCGACGCCTTGGCGAGGCCCATGGTGTTGTAGTTCGGCATGCTGCGCAGCGCACCGAGGTAGGTGAGCGTCAGCAGCGCCGCGCCGGGCCGCAGCAGCGGCACGCATGCCTTGGCCATTGCGGGAAAGCTGTACGCCGAGATGTCGTGCGCGATGCGGAACGCCTCGCGCGACAGGCCGTCGAGGAAGTCGCCGGCGATCGCTTCCCTGGGCGCGAAGCCGATCGAATGGACGAAGCCGTCGAATTGCGGCCAGGCTTGCGCAAGGTCGGCGAACAGGCGCTCGATCTGGGCGTCGTCGGACACCTCGCAATCGAAGGCGAGCGACGAGCCGAATTCGGCGGCGAAGTCGGATACCCGGTCCCTGAAGCGCTCGCCGACGTAGCTGAACGCGAGCTCGGCGCCTTCGCGGTGGCAGGCGCGGGCGATGCCGTAGGCGATCGACCGGTTCGACAGCACGCCGGTGATCAGGAAGCGCTTGCCAGCGAGAAAGCCCATGGTGCGGTGGCCGAGTGGTGCGGCGCCGATTCTGGCACGCGCCCGGTGCCCGACGCGGCTTGACAAGCGCCGGCCTTGCCGGTACCCCTGCCGCGGAGTAGAATCCCGGTTTTGCCCCACGGGGTCAGATTCGCGCAACTGCGGAGGTTCTCGCAGCGGCCGCGGGTTCGGACCGCAGGGTTCGAACCGCAGTCGTGGACTGCGGGTGTGAACTGGAAAGCGTGAGTGGCAAGTGCGGTTGTTAGGTCGGGACGAGACGCTCCGGGGCGCGAGAGACTTGGGGCAGATTGGAACGACGCGGTGGGGAATGACGCGGGCCTGCGAGAGCAGAAACGATTGGGCGGAATTTTCCAGCCCAATTTTTTTTGCTCGAACGGGTTCGAGAGCCGGACCGGCGGAGTGCGGTTCGGCGACACGAGCGAGGCTCGGGGAGCTGATCGGGATTGATGAATTGGCAGAGTGCCGTCGAGCGGACCGTCGTCGGTCTGGGCTACGACCTCGTCGACGCTGACAAGAGCGCCGGCGGGCTGCTGCGTGTCTTCATCGACCACCCGGCAGCGTCGGTGCCCGACGGAGAAGAGCGCTTCATCACCGTCGACGACTGCGAGAAGGTGACCCGGCAGTTGCAGCACGTGCTCGAGGTCGACGGCGTCGAATACGCGCGGCTCGAGGTGTCGTCGCCCGGGCTCGACCGGCCGCTGAAGAAGACGGCCGACTACGAGCGTTTCGTCGGCCAGCAGGTCGAGCTGACGCTGAAGACGCCGTTTCAGGGCCGCAAGAAGTTCAGCGGCGAACTGCGTGCCGGCGCCGACGGCTGGCGGCTCGCGCTGGTCGATGCCGTGTCCGATCGCCGCGCCAAGCGGGCGGCCGCGGCTGCAGCGGCGAAGGCCGTGATCGCTGCCGATGCCGATGCCGCGGCGTCCGAGACGGTGCTCGACTTCTCCCTGGACGAGGTGCGGGAGGCGCGCCTCGTGCCGACGGTCGATTTCAAGGGGCGCCGGTTCGCGGCCTCGGACGACGGCGCTGCCGCCGGGCGTCGCGATGATGGGCTTGATGGAGGTCGTGTGCAATGAACCGCGAATTGTTGATGCTGGTGGACGCCATCTCGCGTGAGAAGAGCGTGGATCTGGAAGTCGTGTTCGCGGCCGTCGAGGCGGCGCTCGCCTCGGCGTCGAAGAAGCTGCACGGCGGCGAGGTCGACATGCGCGTGTCGGTCGATCGCGAGACCGGCGTGTACGAGACGTTCCGCCGGTGGCACGTCGTGCCGAACGAGGCGGGGCTGCAGCTGCCCGACTCGGAGATCCTGCTCTTCGAGGCGCAGGAGCAGATTCCGGACATCGAGGTCGACGACTACATCGAGGAGAGCGTCGAGTCGGTGTCGATCGGCCGCATCGGTGCGCAGGCCGCTAAGCAGGTGATCCTGCAGAAGATCCGCGACGCCGAGCGCGAGCAGCTGCTGACCGACTTCCTCTCGCGCGGCGAGAAGATCTTCACCGGCACGGTCAAGCGCCTCGACAAGGGCGACATCGTCGTCGAGCAGGGCCGCATCGAAGGGCGGCTGCGCCGCAGCGAGATGATCCCGAAGGAGAACCTGCGCACCGGCGACCGCGTCCGCGCCTACATCGCCGAGATCGACCCGACCTTGCGCGGGCCGCAGATCCTGCTGTCGCGCAGCGCGCCGGGCTTCATGATCGAGCTCTTCGCGCAGGAGGTGCCGGAGATCGAGCAGGGCCTGCTCGAGATCAAGTCGTGCGCCCGCGATCCGGGCTCGCGCGCCAAGATCGCCGTGGTCTCGCACGACAAGCGCGTCGACCCGATCGGCACCTGCGTCGGCGTGCGCGGCTCGCGCGTCAACGCGGTGACCAACGAGGTCGCCGGCGAGCGGGTCGACATCGTCCTGTGGTCCGAAGACCCGGCGCAGTTCGTCATCGGTGCGCTCGCGCCGGCGAACGTGCAGTCGATCGTCGTCGACGAGGAGCGCCACGCAATGGACGTCGTCGTCGACGAGGAGAACCTCGCCATCGCGATCGGCCGTGGCGGCCAGAACGTGCGCCTGGCGTCGGAGATGACCGGCTGGCGCATCAATATCATGACGGCGGAGGAATCGGCGTCGAAGCAGGCGGTCGAGTCCGACAGCGTCCGGAAGCTCTTCGTCGAGAAGCTCGACGTCGACGCCGAGGTCGCCGACATCCTGATCGCCGAGGGCTTCTCGAGCCTCGAGGAAGTGGCCTATGTGCCGATGCAGGAGATGCTCGAGATCGAGAGCTTCGACGAGGACACCGTGACCGAGCTGCGCACCCGCGCCAAGGACGCGCTGCTGACGATGGAGCTGGCGAAGGAAGAGAATGCCGGCGGCGTCTCGCAGGACCTGCGCGACTTCGACGGCCTCACGCCCGAACTGATCACGAAGCTGTCGGACGGGGGCGTGCACACCCGCGACGACCTGGCCGATCTCGCGGTCGACGAACTGGTCGACATGGCCGAAGTCGACGAGGAGCAGGCCAAGGCGCTGATCATGAAGGCACGCGAGCACTGGTTCGCCGCCGAGGAGTCGGCGGCGTCGACCACGGCCGCCGCCGAGAGCTGACGCGAGCGCCTCCGCCCGCCGCACATATTCATTCGACGACCTGCCTGCCGCCCCGCACGACGAGCCTGCACGCCGCGATCACAGCCAGAACCGCAAGGAACGCAACTTCATGGCAACGACCACCGTCGCCCAACTCGCCGCCGAGCTCAACCGCTCCGCTGCGGCGCTGCTCGAGCAGCTGCAGTCCGCCGGCGTCAGCAAGGCGTCGACCAACGATGCGCTGACCGAATCCGACAAGGAGCGCCTGCTCGACCACCTGCGGGCGAGCCACGGCACCGTCGCCGGCGCCGAGCGCAAGAAGATCACGCTGACGCGCAAGTCGACGAGCGAGATCAAGCAGGCCGACTCGAGCGGCAAGGCGCGCACGATCCAGGTCGAGGTGCGGAAGAAGCGCACGTTCGTCAAGCGCGACGACGCGGCGCCGGCGGCCGAGGACGCCGTGCCGCAGATCGACGAGGCCGAACTGCTGCGCCGCGAAGAGCAGGCGCAGGCCGAGGCCGAGCAACTGCGCCGCCAGGAGGCCGATCTGGCAGAGAAGCGCCGCCTGCGCGAGGAGCAGGAGGCGCGAGACCGCGCCGCCGCGGCGGAAGCGAGCGCCCGCGAGGCGGCCGAGCGCGAGGCTGCCGTCGCTGCTGCTGCTGCTGCTGCTGCGGCGACGGCGGCGACGGCCGCGACCGCGACTGCCAAGGCCGCGGCCAAGAGCGGCCTGCGCGTCGGCCAGCGCGTCGAGACGCGTTCGGCGGCGCAGATCGCCGCCGCGTCCGCCCCGCCGGTGGCGCCGCCCGCGCCGGTCGTGCCGCCGCCGCCGGCAGAACCGCCGAAGCCCGTGCTGCGCGTCATCAAGGCCGCCGACGTCGTCGACGAGGAGAAGCAGCGCGCCGCGGATCTCGCCAAGCGCCGCAAGGCCGCCGAGGACGAGGCCGCGGCGATCCGCGCCATGATGTCGGCACCGAAGAAGGTGCTGGTCGCGAAGAAGCCGGAAGAGGTCAAGCCGGCGGCGGTCGAGATCAAGGGCACGATCCACAAGAAGGTCGGCGCTCCTGGCGCCGCCACGACCACGGCGGCAAAGCCGGGCGACAAGAAGGCGGTCAAGTCCGAGAAGCTGTCGTCGAGCTGGGCCGACGACGCGAAGAAGCGCGCGCTCGGCAAGCCGGCGACGCGGTCGCCGGGCGGCGGCAACCGTCCGGGCTGGCGTGCGCCGCGCGCCGGCCGCCGTGGCGAGCGCAACGATGGCGCGCCGTCGAGCTTCGTCGCGCCGACCGAGATGCAGACCCAGGAAGTGCACGTGCCGGAGACGATCAGCGTCGCCGACCTGGCGCACAAGATGTCGGTCAAGGCGTCCGAGGTCATCAAGCAGCTGATGAAGCTGGGCCAGATGGTCACGATCAACCAGCAGCTCGACCAGGAGACGGCGATGATCGTCGTCGAGGAAATGGGCCACAAGGCCTTCGCCGCGAAGCTCGACGACCCGGATGCCTTCCTCGAGGAAGAGAACGAGGGCGAGAGCGAGCACGAGGCGCTGCCGCGCGCCCCGGTCGTGACCGTGATGGGCCACGTCGACCACGGCAAGACCTCGCTGCTCGACCACATCCGTCGTGCCCGCGTGGCAGCCGGCGAGGCGGGCGGCATCACGCAGCACATCGGCGCCTACCACGTCGACACGCCGCGCGGGATGATCACCTTCCTCGACACGCCGGGCCACGCCGCGTTCACCGCGATGCGGGCGCGCGGCGCCAAGGCGACCGACATCGTCGTGCTGGTCGTCGCCGCCGACGACGGCGTCATGCCGCAGACGAAGGAAGCCATCTCCCATGCGAAGGCTGCCGGCGTGCCGATCGTCGTCGCGATGAACAAGATGGACAAGCCCGAGGCGAACGTCGAGCGGCTGAAGTCGGAGCTCGTCGCCGAGCAGGTCGTGCCCGAGGACTTCGGCGGCGATTCGCCGTTCGTGCCGGTGTCGGCGCGCACCGGCATGGGCGTCGACCAGCTGCTCGAGCAGATCCTGCTGCAGGCTGAAGTGCTGGAGCTCACCGCGCCGAAGGATTCGATGGCCAAGGGCATCGTGATCGAGGCGCAGCTCGACAAGGGCCGCGGCCCGGTCGCGACGGTGCTGGTGCAGAGCGGAACCCTGAAGCGCGGCGACGTCGTGCTCGCGGGTTCGAGCTTCGGCCGCGTCCGCGCGATGCTGGACGAGGACGGCAAGTCGATCACCGAGGCAGGCCCCTCGATTCCGGTCGAGATCCAGGGCCTGACCGAGGTGCCGCAGGCCGGCGACGAATTCATGGTGCTGGGCGACGAGCGTCGCGCTCGAGAGATCGCGACCTTCCGCCAGGGCAAGTACCGCGACGTGAAGCTGGCCAAGCGCCAGGCCGCGAACCTCGAGAACCTGATGGACCAGATGGGCCAGGCCGCGAGCCAGACGCTGCCGCTCATCATCAAGGCCGACGTGCAGGGCTCGCAGGAGGCGCTCGCGCAGTCGCTGCTCAAGCTGTCGACGGCCGAGGTCAAGGTGCAGATCGTGCACGCGGCGGTCGGCGGCATCAGCGAGTCGGACGTCAACCTCGCGATCGCGGCGAAGGCGGTCATCATCGGCTTCAACACCCGCGCCGACGCCGGGTCGCGCAAGCTCGCCGAGAACAACGGCGTCGACATCCGCTACTACAACATCATCTACGACGCGGTCGACGAGGTGAAGCTCGCGATGAGCGGCATGCTCGCGCCCGAGCAGCGCGAGGAGGTCATCGGCACGGCCGAGATCCGGACGGTGTTCGTGGCGTCGAAGATCGGCACGGTGGCAGGCTCGATGGTCACCGCCGGCCTGGTGCGGCGTGGTGCGCGCTTCCGCCTGCTGCGCGAGAACATCGTCGTCCACCTCGGCGAGGTCGAGTCGGTGCGGCGCCTGAAGGACGACGTCCGCGAAGTCGCTGCCGGCTTCGAGTGCGGTATCAAGCTGAAGAACGTCAACGACATCAAGGAAGGCGACCAGCTCGAATTCTTCGAGGTCAAGGAAGTGGCCCGGACTCTTTGACCGAGCCTGCGGTTTCGTCCTCTCGAACCCGCCGGCTGCGAAGCTGGCGGGTTTCCTTTTTTCGGCCGGACACGCCATGCGACAGAAACGATCCATCCCGAACCGCGGTTTCCGCGTCGCCGACCAGATCCAGCGCGACGTCGCCGCGCTCGTTCGCGAGCTGAAGGACCCGCGCATCGGCATGGTCACGATCAACGCCGTCGAGGTCACGGCCGACTATGCGCACGCCACGGTGCTGTTCTCGCTGCTCGTCGGCGATCCGGCCGAGTGCGAGGCGGCCCTGAACGAGGCGGCGGGCTTTGTCCGCAACGGCCTCTTCAAGCGGCTGCAGATCCACACGGTGCCGACGCTGCACTTCAAGTTCGACCGTACGACCGAACGCGCCGCCGAGCTGAGCGCGCTGATCGCGCAGGCGAACGCGACGCGGGCGAAGGACGACTGAGGTGCAGCAGCGGCCGAAGATCGTCCGCCGTGCGGTCCACGGCGTGCTGCTGCTCGACAAGCCGCTCGGGGCGTCGAGCAACGACGCGCTGCAGCAGGCCAAGCGGCTCTACCGCGCCGAGAAGGCGGGGCACACCGGCACGCTCGATCCGCTGGCGACGGGCTTGCTGCCGCTCTGCTTCGGCGCGGCGACGAAGTTCTCGCAGGTGAGCCTCGACGCCGACAAGCGGTACCGGGCGACGCTCGCGCTCGGCGTGACGACGTCGACCGGCGACGCCGAAGGCGATGTGCTGCAGCGACGACCCGTGTCGGTCGACCGCGCCGCACTCGAGGCAGCCTGCGCGCGCTTCGTCGGCGCGATCACGCAGATCCCGCCGATGCACTCGGCGCTCAAGCGCGACGGCCGGCCGCTCTACGACTACGCCCGCGCCGGCATCGAACTCGAGCGCGCGCCGAGATGCGTGACGATGCACCGCATCGACATCGTCGAGGGCGACGATGCGCGCTGGGTGATCGACGTGACGTGCAGCAAGGGAACCTACATCCGCACGCTCGCCGAGGACCTCGGCGCAGCGCTCGGCTGCGGCGCGCACCTTGCGGCGCTGCGGCGCACGGCGAGCGGCCCGTTGTCGCTCGAGCGCGCCGTGACGCTCGGGCAGCTCGGCGCGATGTCCGAGCCCGAGCGCGACGCCGTGCTGCTGCCGGCCGACGCGCTCGTGGCCGACTGGCCGGTCGTCCGCCTCGGCCCGGAAGATGCAGGCCGCTTCCTGTCGGGCCTGCGCCGCAGGCTGCAGCTGCCCGACGCCGACGCCGTGCGCGTCTACGGCCCCGAACCGGCCGCCTTCCTCGGCGGCGCGCACATCGCCGGCGGCGAACTCATCTCGACGCGGCTCCTGAGCCCGACCGAAGTCCAGGGCCTGATCTTCCCGCCCGACCGCATCCCGCAAGACGTTTCAAGAGCCTCACCACCATGACCCGCCAGATCCGCAACATCGCCATCATCGCCCACGTCGACCATGGCAAGACCACGATGGTCGACCAGCTGCTCCGGCAGTCGGGCACGTTCGCCGACCACGAGAAGGTCGTCGACACCGTGATGGACAGCAACGCCATCGAGCGCGAGCGCGGCATCACCATCCTCGCGAAGAACTGTGCGGTGAGCTGGCAGGGCACGCACATCAACATCGTCGACACGCCGGGCCACGCCGACTTCGGCGGCGAGGTCGAGCGGGCGCTGTCGATGGTCGACGGCGTGGTGCTGTTGATCGACGCGCAGGAAGGCCCGATGCCGCAGACGCGTTTCGTGACCAAGAAGGCGCTCGCGCTCGGCCTGAAGCCGATCGTCGTCGTCAACAAGGTCGACAAGCCGGGCGCCAAGCCCGACGCGGTCGTCAACGCCGCGTTCGACCTGTTCGACAAGCTCGGCGCGAACGACGAGCAGCTCGACTTCCCGGTCGTCTACGCGTCGGGCATCAACGGCTGGACGTCGCTCGTCGAAGGCGCGCCCGGCGAGCAGTGGGGCCCCGACATGTCGGCGCTCTTCGACACGGTGCTCCAGCACGTGCCGGCGCAGACCGGCGACCCCGGCGCGCCGCTGCAGCTGCAGATCTCGGCGCTCGACTACTCGACCTTCGTCGGTCGCATCGGCGTCGGCCGGATCGGCCAGGGCACGGTCAAGCCGGGCATGGACGTGCTCGTGATGGAGGGCCCCGACGGCAGAACGACGAAGGGCCGCGTCAACCAGGTGCTGACCTTCCAGGGCCTCGACCGCGTGCAGGTCACCGAAGCGGGCCCGGGCGACATCGTGCTGATCAACGGCATCGAGGACATCGGCATCGGCGTCACGGTGACGAGTCCCGCGGAGCCCGCGCCGCTGCCGATGCTCAAGGTCGACGAGCCCACCCTGACGATGAACTTCTGCGTCAACACGAGCCCGCTCGCCGGCCGCGAAGGCAAGTACGTGACCAGCCGCCAGATCTGGGACCGGCTGCAGAAGGAGCTGCAGAGCAACGTCGCGCTGAAGGTGAGCGAGACCGACGAGGACGGCATCTTCCAGGTGATGGGCCGCGGCGAACTGCACCTCACCATCCTGCTCGAGAACATGCGGCGCGAAGGCTACGAACTCGCGGTGAGCAAGCCGCGCGTCGTCTTCCACGACGAGGGCGGCGAGCGCCACGAGCCGATCGAGCTCGTCACCGTCGACGTCGAGGAGACGCACCAGGGCGGCGTGATGCAGGCGCTCGGCGAACGCAAGGCCGAGCTCGTCAACATGGAGCCGGATGGTCGCGGCCGCGTGCGGCTCGAATACCGCATCCCGGCGCGCGGCCTGATCGGCTTCTCGAACGAGTTCATGAACCTGACCCGCGGCTCGGGGCTCATCAGCAACATCTTCGACGGCTACGAGCCCTACAAGGGCGAGATCCCCGGCCGCAAGAACGGCGTGCTGATCTCGATGGACGACGGCGAGATCTTCACCTACGCCCTCGGCAAGCTCGATGACCGCGGCCGCATGTTCGTGAAGCCGAACGACCCGGTCTACGAGGGCATGATCGTCGGCATCCACAGCCGCGACAACGATCTCGTCGTCAACGCGACGCGGACCAAGCAGCTCACCAACTTCCGCGTCAGCGGCAAGGAGGACGCGATCAAGATCACGCCGCCGATCGACCTGACGCTCGAGTACGGCGTCGAGTTCATCGACGACGACGAGCTGGTCGAGATCACGCCGAAGTCGATCCGCGTGCGCAAGCGCCATCTCAAGGAGCACGACCGCAAGCGTGCCGCCCGCGATCTGGCCTGAACCGGTGCGGCGGCCAGCGCCGCGTTTCAGGGGCCGTCGGGGAAGGGATAGTGGCGGAAGATCTTCGCCGGTGTGTCGGACGACTCGAGCGTCGCAGGGTCGTAGGTCGGCGCGTCGCGGACCGACTGCTGCGTCAGGTCGACCGCGACCGTGCGCTGCGCCCAGTCGACCGCTTGGATCGATGCTGGCGAGATGAGCACCGGATGGCCTGCGGCCCAGGTGCCCGTCTCGACGACGAGGTAGCGGATCGCCCAGCTTTGCGGATCGAGCAAGTAGCCTTTGACGCGTCCGATCTCGCCGTCGACCGCCTGCAGGTGGTAGCCCTCGATGTCCTTGCACGAGCGCAGGTGCGGGTCGTCGTGGCGGTGCCGGCGTTCGGCGGCGTCGGCGAGCGCCTGCTGCGTGTCGGAATCGAGCGGCGGTGGCACGGCGACGTAGCCGAGGCCGCTCATCAGGCCCGGGAAGGCGTCCCCGCCCCAGAGCCCCGTGCCGCCCCAGTACGCGGGGTAGCCGTAGTAGGCGAGGTAGTCGCTCTCGTGCTGCCGCGACACCGGCTTGTCGGTGTCGATCGGCGGGCTGTCCCTGACCTGCTGCTGCGTGATCGACGCCGCGATCACCTTGCCGGCGCGGCTCGGCAGCCCGAGCGCGACCGGCGAGACCAGCACCTTGCGGCTGTCGAGCCAGCTGCCGGTCTCGACCACGACGTAGCGGACGGTCCAGCGCTCGTCGTCGAAGTAGAAGTCCTTGACGGTGCCGATGTCGCCGTCGGTGGCGCGGATCGAGTCGCCCAGGAGGTCTTTCAGGGGATGCAGCATGGGCGCTCCTCGTTCACGGTGCCGGGAAGTGTTGAGCCGTGGGCGCACCGGTGTCTGTCGGCGGCTGCATCCGTCACCGGTAGGCGCGGACCTACCAGAGCATAATTCCGCGGTCCCGAACCGATCTTCCGACCCAGCATGAGCAAGCACCGCACCCAAGTTGCCATCGTCGGCGGAGGCCCTGCCGGGCTGCTGCTGGGCCAATTGCTGCACCGCGCCGGCATCGACAACGTCGTCGTCGAACGGCAGTCGGCCGACTACGTGCTCGCCCGCATCCGCGCCGGCGTGCTCGAGCAGACGACCTGCGATCTCCTCGACGAAGCCGGCGTCGGCGTGCGCATGCACGCCGAAGGCATGCCGCACGATGGCTACGAACTCTGCTTCGGCGGTGCCCGCCACCGCATCGACCTGAGAGGGCTCACCGGCGGCAGCCGCGTCACCGTCTACGGCCAGACCGAGGTCACGCGCGACCTGATGGAAGCGCGCAGCGCGGCCGACCTGCCGACGTTCTACGAGGCCGCCGATGTCGCGGTGCACGACTTCGACGGCACGGCGCCGCGCGTCACCTGGCGGCAGGGCGGGCAGACGCACGAGCTGCAGTGCGACTTCGTCGCTGGCTGCGACGGCTTCCACGGCGTGAGCCGCGCGAGCGTTCCCGAGGGCGCTGTCACGACCTACGAGAAGATCTATCCCTTCGGCTGGCTCGGCATCCTGGCCGACACGCCGCCGGTCGCACACGAGCTGATCTATTCGAACCACGAGCGCGGCTTCGCGCTCTGCTCGATGCGGTCGACGACGCGGACGCGCTACTACGTGCAGTGCGACCTCGACACGCGCGCCGCCGACTGGAGCGACGCGATGTTCTGGGACGAGCTGCGCCGCCGCCTCGACCCCGAGGCCGCCGAAGCGCTCGTCACCGGCCCGTCGATCGAGAAGAGCGTTGCGCCGCTGCGCAGCTTCGTCGCCGAGCCGATGCGCTTCGGCCGGCTCTTTCTCGCAGGCGACGCCGCCCACATCGTGCCGCCGACGGGTGCGAAAGGCCTCAATCTGGCTGCGTCGGACGTGCGCTTCCTGTCGCGCGCGCTGGTCGAGTTCTACTCCGACAAGAGCAGCGCCGGCATCGACCACTATTCCACGCGCTGCCTGCAGCGTATCTGGAAAGCGTCGCGGTTCTCCTGGTGGTTCACCGGCCTGATGCACCGCTTTCCGGACACCGGCGAAATCGGCCAGCGGCTGCAATGGGCCGAGCTCGACTACCTGGTCCACTCGCGTGCCGCGTCGACGGCGATGGCCGAGAACTACGTCGGCTTGCCGTTCGCGGCCTGAGGGGCAGGCTCCGCGTCGTCCCTGTCCCACGGGGAAATCCGTGGCCGGCGCATGTCGGGCCGCCCGCGTTGCCGGCATGATCCATGCGATCCCTCGCGTGCGAACTCTACGGACTGCCCCATGCTCATCGACATCGGCTACGACATCGAGCTCTCGCTCTCCACGCCCACGGCGCTGATCTATCTGCTGCGGGTGCATCCGAGCCGCGAGCGCGACCTGCAAGGCGCCGAGAACCTGACGATCACGCCGTCGTTGCCCGCGACCGACTACGTCGATGCGTTCGGCAACCGCTGCGGCCGGATCCAGGTGCCGGGCACCGTGAGTTCGGTCCGCCTCACCAACCACGCCCGCATCTACGACAGCGGTCTGCCGGACCACGTCGACCACGGCGCCTTCCAGCACGCGCCGCAAGACCTGCCGCCCGAGGTCCTGCAGTTCCTGTTGCCGAGCCGCTACTGCGAGGTCGACAGCGAACTGCTCGGCTTCGCCTGGTCGAACTTCGGCCACACGCCGCTCGGCTGGTCGCGGGTGCAGGCGGTCTGCGATTTCGTCCACGACCGCATCCGCTTCGACTACAACAACGCGCGCTCGAACCGCAGCGCGCTGCAGGGCTTCCACGAGGGCACCGGCGTGTGCCGCGACTTCGCGCACCTCGCGGTCACGCTCTGCCGCTGCCTCAACATTCCGGCGCGCTACGCGACCGGCTATCTCGGCGACATCGGCATCCCGCCGGTGCGCTATCCGATGGACTTCAGCGCCTGGTTCGAGGTGTATCTCGGCGGCCGCTGGTATACCTTCGACGCACGCCACAACACGCCCCGCATCGGCCGCGTCGTCATGGCCTACGGCCGCGACGCCGGCGACGTGCCGATCACGATGACCTTCGGCCCCAACGCGCTGACGCGCTTCGTCGTCAAGACCGACGAGGTCGTTTGAGCGGCGGGTACAGTCGCCAGATGACTTACTGCGCCGGCGTCAAGCTCGAGGAAGGACTGGTTTTCGCGTCGGACTCGCGGACTCACGCCGGCGTCGACAACTACGCCAAGTTCTGCAAGATGACGGTGTTCGAGCGGCCGGGCGAACGGGTGCTCGTGATGCTGTCGTCCGGCAGCCTTGCGGGAACGCAGGCGGTGGTCAGCCTGCTGCGCCGGCGTGTCGAGAGCGAGCCGGTCCACGTCTGCAACGCACCGACGCTCTTCGACGTCGCGAACCTCGTCTCCGACGCGATGCGCGACATCGACCGCCGCGACACGCCGCACATGCCGTCGCACACCTTCAACGCCTCTTTCATCTTCGGGGGCCAGATCGCCGGCCGGCCGATGCAGTTGTTCCGGCTCTATGCCGAGGGCAACTTCATCGAGGCGGGCGTCGACACGCCGTTCCTGCAGACCGGCGAGGCGAAGTACGGCAAGCCGATCATCGACCGCGTCATCACCCCCGCTACCTCGCTCGCCGATGCCGTGAAGTGCGTGCTGATCTCGTTCGACTCGACCATGCGCAGCAACCTGTCGGTCGGCATGCCGATCGACCTGCTCTGCTATGCGCGCGACAGCCTGCGGGTGACGATGCGGCACCGCTTCGAAGCCGACGACGCGCACTTCGAGCGCCTGCGCGAGCAATGGAAGGCGGGAACGCGCCGCGTGTTCCGCGACCTGCCCGAGATGGAATGGGGCGAGACCGCGGCCGATGCACCGGCGCCGCGTGAGGCGGCCGCGCCAGCGACCGGGACACTGCCCGCCGGCTGATCCCCCCGAAGGGAACCCGACACGCCCGCCCTGCGGTCGCGAACGTCGCCCACTCGTCGTTGTGAATGCTCGCCGTAGAAGCGCTTTGCGCCTTCAGTGGCGGCGTTGCGGCCGCCACTCGCGCCAGATGGAATCGCACGACGACGTTCGGTCGAAGTAGAAGCCGATGCCCCGTCCCACGCAGGCGGTCAGGGCTCGCTGCACGGCTGGCATGGCGCGCCCTGCGTTCGCACAGCGTCGCCCGGTGCAGCAGGCGGTCCGTTTGACAGGATTTCCAGCTCTAGATAATCTATCCAGATGCCCGAACGTACAGCCGAACACCGAATGCTCCTGGAGCAGATCCAGCAAATCGCGCGGGGCCTCGGGGCGACGTTTGCGCCATTTTGCGAGGTGGTGGTTCACGACCTGCTGGATCCGAAGCACGCGATCATCTCGATCCACAACAACCTGTCGGGCCGGGAAGTCGGAGCACCGGCGACCGAGCTGGGCCTGGCTCGCATCTCCGATCCAGCGTACCCGCAGCTGATCGCCAACTATGGGAACCAGTTTTCGGACGGCCGGCAAGCGAAGAGCACGTCCATCGGCATCAAGGACGCCGATGGGAAGTACATCGCAGCACTCTGCATGAACGTCGATCTCACCCTCTTTCATGGCCTGCAGAACGTGTTCGGACAGTTCGGGCGCGTCGAGGGCGCATCGATGCAGGAGTCGCTCGATCCGGCTGGTGCCGACGGCATCCGAGCACGCATCGACCAGTTCGCCGCGCGATTGGCCACGACGCCCCGTGGCTTGAAATCGGTGGAGCGCAGGACGCTGATGCGTGAATTGAAGGAATCGGGGTGCATGGACGTCCGCCGGGCCATGGAGATCGTGGCCCGTCATCTGGGCGTGTCCCGCGCGACGGTCTACAGCGATGCGAAGTGACGCGCAATTGCTCCTGCTCGACAAGTCTCAAGTGCAGGCTTTGCTGCAGCCGGACGACGTTCTCGACGCCGTGCGGGAGGCGTTCACCTTGCACAGTCGACGGGATGGGCGGGTGTTCCCGGTCATCAGGGAACCGTTGCACGCGAATGCGGTATTCGGCATCAAGGCCGGTGACGTACCGTTTCAGGCGCTGCTCGGATTCAAGGCTGCCGGGTTCTGGCCGGACAACCGCCGAGCGGGAGGCGATGCGCATCAGGCCACCATCGTCCTGATCGATCCAGCGACCGGCCGCCCGACCTGCATCGTCGACGGCAATGCCGTCACGACCTTGCGCACCGGGGCTGCCGGTGCACTGGGCCTGAAGTATCTGGCGCGCGACGACAGCACCCGGATGTGCGTCTTCGGGACGGGCGTGCAAGGCCGAATCCAAGCACGGTTCGCGCTTCGTGCGATGCGATCCCTTCGTCGGCTGCTCTACGTCACCGCAACCGGCCGCCCGGACGAAGGGTTCGAGGCAGAAGTGCTCGACGAACGCGACATCGACATTGCGCATGCGACCGACCGCGATGCCGCCGTGGCGGGGAGCGACATCGTCATCACGGCCACACCCGGTCGGGGAGCCTTGTTCGATGTCGATGCCGTCCGTCCCGGTACCCACTTCAATTGCGTGGGAGCGGACACGAAGGGAAAGCGAGAACTTCCGGACGGCTTGCTCGGCCGCGCTCTGGTCTTCGCGGACGACCGCGCTCAAGCGACACAGATCGGCGAGTGCCAGTGGTTGCAAGACGTCGAGTCTGTGGAATTGGGTGACGTGCTCGTCGGAAAGCGGCGCTTCGCCCGGCATCCGCGGGACGTCACCGTGTTCGACATGACCGGCTTGGCACTGCAGGACCTGACAGTCGCGCGGATGCTGCAAAGCAAAGCGGCGGTCGCCGAGTCGGGAACCCGCATCGCTTGGCCCTGGTAGCCGATGCCGCTCGCGAATCTCCGATCTCGTTCGATCTCCACATCATTGGCCGACCATGCAAGACCTACCGACCTTCGACGATGTCGCCGCCGCCGCCAGCAGGATCGAGGGGCATGCCCACCGGACGCCGGTCTTGACGTCCCGCACGGCTGATACCGAGTCGGGGGCACATGTGTTCTTCAAGTGCGAGAACCTGCAACGGGTCGGCGCCTTCAAGTTCCGCGGCGCCTTCAGCGCCTTGGCGAAATTCAGCGAGGACCAGCGCCGTTCGGGCGTCGTCGCGTTTTCATCGGGCAACCACGCGCAGGCCATCGCGTTGTCTGCGAAGCTGCTGAACATGCCCGCCACCATCGTGATGCCGCACGATGCACCGGCTGCGAAGGTGGCTGCCACGCGCGGCTACGGCGGCAACGTTGTGTTCTTCGATCGCTACACCGAAGACCGAGAGCAGATCGGCCGTGATCTGGCCGAGAAGCACGGAATGACGCTCATCCCTTCCTACGATCATCCCGATGTGATCGCCGGCCAGGGGACCGCGGCGAAGGAGCTGTTCGAAGATGTCGGCGCGCTCGACGCATTGTTCGTCTGCCTCGGCGGCGGCGGGCTCCTTGCCGGTTCCTCGCTCGCAGCTCGCGCGCTGTCGCCCGAATGCAAGATCTATGGTGTCGAACCCGAGGCAGGCAACGACGGACAACGATCGTTTCGCAGCGGCAGCATCGTCCACATCGACACGCCGCAGACCATTGCGGACGGCGCTCAGACCCAGCACCTCGGACACTTCACTTTTCCCATCATTCGCCGGGATGTCGACGATGTCTTGACGGCGACGGACGCGCAACTCGTGGAGTGCATGAGGTTCTTCGCATCGCGGATGAAAATGATGGTCGAGCCGACGGGCTGTCTGGGATGGGCAGCCGTGCGCAACATGAAAGATCGGCTCCATGGCAAACGCATCGGCGTGATCGTCAGCGGCGGCAACATCGACATGGAGCGCTTCTGCGCGTTGCTGGGTCGCCCATCGGGTCCTCACTGAAGCTCGAATACCGCTCGGCGCACGACGGTGCCGCGAAGACCGCGTCTCCGACCTCGCGCGACACCGAACGCTCGATGGCGAATCCGCCGTCGCGTTCGGCCTGCGCCGCGCGACCCGGAATGCGGACCCGCCGCTGATCGGAGACGTGCCTGTGGCCGAGTGCGCCGCCGTGCCGGTCCGTGCCAACCGGACGACGTCGGCAGCGACGACTCCGGCACGGCCCGATGCGGGAAGGGCGACCGGCCGGAGCGGCTCAGTGACCGACGATCGGCCTGCTGCCGCTCATCAGCGCCGCGGCCTGCGCGTTCGTCATCGCGCGGACGTCGGTGTGCGCCGGCAGCATCGCGTCACCGGTCGGGTTGTCGCGGAGCAGCATGATCTTCACGAAGGGGCTCGACGCCGTGCGGAACAGGAAGCGTCCGAAGTCGAGCGTCGGATTGACGAAGTCGAGCGCGCCCGGCCGCGCGAGCAGGAACTTGATGCAGGCGCCGTCGCCGCGCCGCGTGTAGCGGTAGCGCTTCAACATCCGGCGGACGAGAAATTCGAGCAGCGACAACCATCGCCCGTAGAAGCGCACAGCGCAGCGGGACATCAACGCGTTCAGCTCGACGTGGGCAACGAGCGTGCATCCCCGCTCCCGCAGATGACGCGACAGCGCCAGCTCGCCCAGGTTGATGGCCGATTCGCGGTCCGTCGCCATCGCCATGCGGCCCAGGAAGTCGATGGCCACCGCGGAGGAGCCGGGCGGAAAGTAGAGCCAATAGCTCTGCAGATGGTGAACGCCCGTTTCGCTGCTGTCGGTGATGCCGAAGACGGTGCCGCTCGGCGACGGCCGGACGTCGAAGCGCGCAAGGACGTCGCCGATCGGGACGTACGGGCCGAAGCAGCTGTCGTTGGTGAGGATGAGCGCGAGCCGGTCCGCCGTCGCCGACAGCGCGCCGACGATCAGGTCGCATCCCGCTTTCCAGCTGCCGAAGTCGTAGCCGACGTTGGGACGCTGGATCCAGCGCGTGGCGAGGCGACTCCAGTCGGCACGGCGCTCGGCGCCGATCTCGGGCGATGCGTCGACGACGAGCACGTCGAAGCCGAGCGCGCGGTATTCCGCCAGCTGCTCCGTCATGTGCGGCGCACGCGCGCCGGTCGCGTTGAAGGTGGCGACGACGACCCAGCGCTGCGCCGGCGACGCGTCGTCGTCGGCGGTCACGCTGCCATGGCGAGCTTGCGCCGCAGCCGGTCGACTTCCTCCATCAGATCGACCGCCAGCGCGGCGAGCTCGGGGTTCGCATCGAAGTCGCGCTCGAGTGCATGCAGCCGTCGGGCTCGGCGCAGCTCGGCGCTGTGGAAGCGCATCGAGGCCGAGACGGTGGTCGTGGTGACGCTCGTCGTCGAGCGCGCCGTGCCGAGCAGCCCCGACTCGACGCGCTCGACGACCCAGCGGGTGTGCACCGAGCAGGCGGTCGCGAGCTCGTCGACGGTCAGCGCGGCGTCTTCGAGCGCGACGGCGTCCAGGACGGTCATCGTCTTCATCGTCAGTCTCCCATCGCCGCACGCGGGTCGAACGCGAGCTCGCGGGCCATCGTCTGGAAGAGCGCGCGCGAGGCCTCGGTCTCGGGCGGCAGCACGAGTTCGACTTGCAGGTACAGATCGCCCGGCGGCTCGCCGGGAATGCCGCGGCCCTTCAGGCGGAGCTTGCGGCCGTTGCGCGAGTTGGGCGGCACGCCCACCTCGACGCGGCCGGACGGCGTCGGCACGGCGATGGTCCCGCCGAGCGCGGCCTCCCACGGCGCGACGGGCACGGTCTGCGTGACGTCGCGGCCCTCGACGCGGAAGCGCGCATCGGCTTCGAATGTGATCTCGAGGTACAGGTCGCCCGCCGGCGCGCCGCCGAAGCCCGGGCTGCCCTGGCCGGCGAGGCGGATCTGCTGGCCGTCGCGAACGCCCTTCGGGATGCGGACCTGCAGCGTCCGCGCCTCGAGCACGACCCGGCCGTCGTCGCCGAGCTTCGGCGCGCGCAGGCCGATGTCGCGCGTCGCACCCTCGTAGCTGTCGCGCAGCGCGATCGCGATCTTCGCGTGATGGTCCTCGCCGCGCATCCGCGGCTCTGTGCGTGCGCCGGCGGTCCGCGCGCGCGACGCCTGCGCGGCGTGGCCGAACAGGTTCGCGAAGAAGTCGCTGAACTCCTCGCCGCCGTGCGGCGCGCCGGTGAATTCGAAGCCCCGGTCCCAGTCGGGCGGCGGCTGGAAGTCGCCGCCGCCACGGGCGTCGCGGCGCTGTCCGAGCTGGTCGTAGGCGGCACGCTTCTCCGGATCCTCGAGCACCGTGTTCGCTTCGTTGAGCTCGGCCATCCTCGCCTGCGCGTCCGGCTCCTTGCTGACGTCCGGATGGTATTTGCGGGCGAGCTTGCGGTACGCCTTCTTGATCTCGTCGGCGGCGGCCGTCTTCTCGACCCCGAGCGTCTTGTAGTAGTCCTTGAACTCCATGCGGTGGCTCCGGAAGCAGGGCGAAGGATAGCCAAAGCCGCCGCCGCCGCGCACCCGGCAACGGGCTCAGCCGCGCGGTGGCAGGACGAGCGTGCGCGGCGAGCCGACGCCGAGCGGCACCGCGTACGCGGCGACCAGGCAGACCCGCGACGGATCGCGGTCGGCAGCGCCGAGCGTGCGCCACAGGTGCTCGACCGACGGCGCGTCGAGCGATGCCGCCGGATCGTCGAGCAGCGTCACGGTCGCGCGCATCGCGAAGACCGCGGCCAGCGCCACCTTGCGCCGCGTGCCGGTCGAGAGCTGGAACATCGCCTTGCCGAGGTGCGGCCCAAGGCCGAAGCCGGCGACGTGGCGCTCGAGCGCGGTGTCGTCGAAGGCCGGCGTCGCGGCGCGCAGGCGATCGATCAGCCCGCCGACGGAAAGAGGGTCGAGCGTTGCGGCGCCGGCGTCGCACCAGGCGACCGGCCGCCGCCCCCCGGTGTCGGCGAGCGGCTCGCCGCCGATGCGGATCGTCCCGCGGCCGGCGAGATCTCCGGCGAGCAGCCGCAGGAGCGTCGTCTTGCCGCTGCCTTCGTCGCCCAGCAGCCAGGTCACGCCGGCGCCGATGTCGGCGGACAACGCATCGAACACCGGCGGCTCCGGCGTGTAGGCGAAGCCGATGCCGCGCAGGCTCAGCACGGCTGCGGCGCCCACACGACGGGCGCCGCCGACCCGCCGGCACGCGCGCGCAACTGGCCGCAGCCGGCATCGACGTCCTGCCCGGCCGACTGGCGGAGCTTGGTCAGCACGCCGCGGCGCGATAGCGCGCGGGCGAGCTGCAGCGCGCGCTCGGCGGCCGGCCGCTCGAAGTCGGCGCCGTCGATGCGGTTGTACGGAATGAGGTTGAGACAGGCCCGCCGGCCGGCGAGCAGACGCACCAGGCCGTCCTGTTCGTCCTCGCCGTCGTTGATGCCGGCGAGCAGCGTCCACTGCACCTGCAGCGGATGGCCGGTCGCCTCGGAGTAGTCGACGGCGAGGCCGACCAGCTCGTCCGGGTCGATCCTCGGCGCGCGCGGCAGCAGTTCGGCGCGCAGCGCGGGCCGGGTCGAGTGCAGCGACAGCGCCAGCGCCGGCTTGACGCGGCCCAGCGGCAGCCGCTCGAACGCCCGCCGGTCGCCGACCGTCGAGAAGACGAGCTGCTTGTGGCCGACGCCGCCCTCGTCGCCGAGGAAGTCGATCGCCTCCAGCACCGCGTCGAGGTTGTGCGCCGGCTCGCCCATGCCCATGAAGACGACCCGCTTCACCGGGCGACGCCGCCGCGCCAGCGCCACCTGGGCGACGATCTCGGCGCTGCCGAGCTGGCGCTCGAGGCCGTCGCGGCCGGTCCTGCAGAACGTGCAGCCGACCGCGCAGCCGACCTGGCTCGACACGCACAGGCCGCCGCGCGGCAGCAGCACCGTCTCGACCGCGCGCCCGTCGCCGAGCGCGACCAGCAGGCGCTCGGAGCCGTCGACCGCGGGGTGCGCCGAGTGCGCACGGGCGATGCCGTCGAGCGCGTCGATCAGCGCCGGCAGCGCCTCGCGCACGCGCAGCGGCAGGAAATCCTCGAGCCGACGCTTGGCCGCGGTCTGCGGCAGCGCGTGCGACCAGAGCCGCAGGATGCGGCGGACGTGTGCCGGGCCGGCGCCGAGCGTCTCGAGGCGGCCGCGGATGGCGGAGAGGGTGTGCACGGCGTCGGCGTCGGATGGAACGGTCGATTGTGGAGCGACACGAGTGCATGCGAGCGCCACCGGGCGTGCGGCCCGGCGCGCCGGCGGCGTGGCGACCCGGCTCGTCGCACGACGCGGCCCGCTGCGGCGCCAGCGTCGAGACGCCTGGCGCGCGCTGCCCGAACGTCGCCCGCGGGAGCCGGCACCTCGGCAGCGCGCGGGGTCGGCCCGCCGACGTCCATGCGGCACCGCAGGGCGCGGCATCAGACCGCGCTTCTCGCTTGCTCGAGCGCGTCCGCGGTCAGGATGCGCACGGCGGCGACCGGCTGGCCGGTCGCTTCGTGGAAGAACGGACTGCGGCGTCGATCGGCCGCCGTGACCGCCGGCTACGACAAGCCGACGATGCGCCCGTCGTCGTCGAGGTCGATGCGTTCGAACGACGGCAGCTTGGGCAGACCCGGCATCGTCATGATGTCGCCGCAGACCATGACGACGAACTCGGCGCCCGCCGCGAGGCGAACCTCGCGGACCAGCAGCAGATGGCCGCTCGGCGCGCCGCGCAGCGTCGGATCGCTCGAGAAGCTGTACTGGGTCTTGGCGACGCAGACCGGCAGCCCGCCGTAGCCGTCGGTCTGCAGCCGCTCGATCTGCGCCCGCACCGCCGGGCTCGCATCGACGCCGGCGGCGCCGTAGACGCGGGTCGCGAGCCGGTGCAGCTTCTGCCAGAGCGGTTCGTCGTCGTCGTAGGCGAAGCGGAGCTGCAACGGCTCGCCGGCGAGGCGGACGACGTCGTGCGCCAGGTCGACCGCGCCGGCGCCGCCCTCGGCCCAATGGCGCGACGTGTGCGCCGCGACGCCGAGCTCGGCCGCGCGCTCGCGCAACAGCGCGTGTTCGGCCTCGGTGTCGGTTGCGAAATGGTTGATCGACACGACGCACGGCAGGCCGAAGACCTCGCGCAGGTTGTGCAGATGGCGTTCGAGGTTCGCCATGCCGCGCTCGAGCGCCGGCAGATCCTCGGCGGCCAACCGCGGCAGGTCGACGCCGCCGTGGTACTTCAGCGCCCGCACCGTCGCGACGACGACCGCCACCGCCGGCCGCAGCCCCGACTTGCGGCACTTGATGTCGATGAATTTCTCGGCGCCGAGGTCCGCGCCGAAGCCGGCCTCGGTGACGACGAAATCGGCGAGCCGCAGCGCCGTACTGGTCGCGATCACCGAGTTGCAGCCGTGGGCGATGTTCGCGAACGGGCCGCCGTGCAGCAGCGCCGGCGTGTTCTCGAGCGTTTGCACGAGGTTGGGCGCGAGCGCGTCCTTCAGCAGCACGGCCATCGAGCCGTGGACGCCGAGATCGGCGGCGCGGATCGGCTTGCCGCCGCGCGTCTCGGCGACGACGATGCGGCCGAGCCGCGCCTTCAGGTCGTGCAGCGAGGTCGCGAGGCAGAGGATCGCCATGACCTCGGACGCGACGACGATGTCGAAGCCGTCCTGCCGCGGAAAGCCGTTGGCCGGGCCGCCGAGGCCGACGGTGATCTCGCGCAGCGCCCGGTCGTTCATGTCGACGACGCGGCGCCAGCGGATGCGCCGCACGTCGATCTCGAGCGCGTTGCCGTGGTGGACGTGGTTGTCGATCGCCGCGGCCAGCAGGTTGTTGGCGAGCGCGATGGCGTGGAAGTCGCCGGTGAAGTGCAGGTTGATGTCGTCCATCGGCACGACCTGCGCCTGCCCGCCGCCGGTCGCGCCGCCCTTCAGGCCGAAGACCGGCCCGAGCGACGGCTCGCGCAGCGCGATCATCGCGTCGGCGCCGATGCGGTTGAGCGCATCGGCGAGGCCGACGGTCGTCGTCGTCTTGCCTTCGCCGGCCGGCGTCGGGCTGATCGCGGTGACGAGAACGAGCTTGCCCTGCGGCCGGTCGGAGAGGCTCGCGACGAACGGCAGCGCGAGCTTGGCCTTGTAGTGGCCGTACGGCACGAGATGCTCGTCGGCGATGCCGAGGCGTTCTCGCGCCAGGTCGACGATGCGGCGCATCGACGCGCCGCGGGCGATCTCGATGTCGCTGGCCGGCGCCGCGCCGGTCGTGTCGATGGCGCCGTTCACGCGGCCGTGCGCAGCGGTGCCTCGGCGTCGAGGATGCGCGTCAGGGCCGCGTCGAGGCTCTTCACGGTGCGGTCGACGTGCGCCCACTTGTCGAGCCCGAAGAGGCCGATGCGGAAGGTCTTGTAGTCGGGCGGCTCGTCGCACATCAGCGGCACGCCGGCGGCGGTCTGCAGGCCGGCGCCCAGGAAGGCGCGGCCGGTGTGCAGGCCGTCGTCGGTCGTGTAGCTGACGACGACGCCCGGTGCCTCGAAGCCGCTCGCGGCGACGCTGCGCAGGCCCTTGGCCGCCATCAGCGCGCGCACCTTGCGGCCGAGGTCCAGCTGCTGCCAGCGGAGCGTCTCGAGGCCGCGCTCGCGCGTCTCGAGCATCTGGTCGCGGGTCTTCGCCAGCGCATCGGTCGGCAAGGTCGCGTGGTACGCGTGGCCGCCGTTCTCGTACGCTTCCATGATCTGCAGCCACTTCTTCAGGTCGGCTGCGAAGCTGGTGCTGGTCGTCGCGTCGATCGCGGCGCGGGCGCGGTCCGACAGCATGACGAAGGCGCAGCACGGCGAGCCGCTCCAGCCCTTCTGCGGCGCGCTGATCAGCACGTCGACGCCGGTCGCTGCCATGTCGACCCACATCGCGCCGGAGGCGATGCAGTCGAGCACGAACAGGCCGCCCGCGGCATGGACGGCCTCGGCGACGCGAGCGAGGTAGTCGTCGGGCAGCATCAGGCCGGCGGACGTCTCGACGTGCGGCGCGAAGACCACCGCGGGCTTCTCGGCCGCGATCGTCGCGACGACCTCGTCGATCGGCGCCGGCGCGAACGCCGCCTGCGGTACCGTTGCCGCCGGCCGCGCCTTCAGCACCGTGTGCGCCGACGCGATCGCGCCCATCTCGATGATCTGCGTCCAGCGGTAGCTGAACCAGCCGTTGCGGATCACGAGCGTCGGCCTGCCCGTCGCGAACTGGCGCGCCACCGCTTCCATGCCGAACGTGCCGCTGCCCGGCACGACGATCGCCGAGCGGGCGCGGTAGGTCTCCTTGAGGACCGCGGAGATGTCGCGCATCACGCCCTGGAACTTCCGCGACATGTGGTTGAGCGCGCGGTCGGTGAACACCACCGAGTACTCGAGCAGGCCGTCGGGGTCGATCTCGCGCAGCAGGCCGGGCATGGCTGACAGTCCTCTTGGATGGGGCCGGGAGCTTAGCACCGGCAGGCGACGAACCCGCCGGCGGGGCGCGATCGCGCGCCAGGACGTTCGTGCGCGCTCAGCCGGCGTCCGCGCGCCCGGCCACGAAGCGGTAGCCGACGCCCGTCTCGGTCAGGAAGTGCTCGGGTTGCGCCGGGTCCGCTTCGAGCTTGCGGCGCAGATGCCCCATGTAGATCCGCAGGTAGTGGTTGTGCTCGATGCTCGCCGGCCCCCAGACATCGCGCAGCAGCTGCCGGTGCGTCAGGACCTGGCCTTCGTGGCCGACGAGCGCGGCGGCGAGCTTGTATTCGACCGGTGTCAGGTGCACGTGCTGGCCGCGGCGCAGCACCTGGCGGCGCGACAGGTCGATCTCGCAGTCGCCGAACGCGACGCGGCTGCGCATCTGCTCGCCGACGTGGGCATGCCGGCGCAGCGCGACGCGCACCCGCGCCATCAGCTCGCCGACCGAGAACGGCTTGACGAGATAGTCGTCGGCGCCGCCGTCGAGCGCGTCGATCTTGCCGCTCTCGTCGGTCCGTGCCGAGAGCACGATGATCGCGACCGTGCTCCAGCCGCGCACGTCGCGGATCAGCGCGAGGCCGTCGCCGTCGGGCAGGCCGAGGTCGAGCACGATGAGGTCGGGCTTGCGCGTTCCCGCCTCGATCAGGCCGCGGCGCACGCTGTCGGTCTCGAAGACCTGGTGCCCGTCGGCCTCGAGCGACTGGCGGACGAAGCGGCGGATGCCAGGGTCGTCCTCGACGATCAGGATGCGGGCGGCGCCGACGGCCTGCGTCATGGTGCGTCGGCGAGTGCGGCGTCGAGGGACGCCGCGGTGCCGAGCTCGGGCGCCTCGCGGTGCGGCAGCGTCCAGCGGAACACCGCGCCGTGCGCAGGCGCCGGCCGGTTCGACGCCGAGATCTCGCCGCCGTGCGAGCGGACGATGGCGCGGCAGATCGCGAGGCCGAGACCGACGCCGGGCGTCGTCGACTCGGGCTCGCCGCGGCTGAACTTGCGGAACAGGTCCTCGGCGTCGCCGGGCGGCAGCCCGGGGCCGGCGTCGGCGACCTCGACGACGATCTCGCCGGCGTCGAGCCGTGCCGAGAGCACGATCGACGTGCCCGGCGGCGTGTACTTGGCGGCGTTCTCGAACAGGTTGGCGAGCACGCGTTCGAGCAGCACGCCGTCGCCGTAGATCAGCGGCAGGTCGGGCGGCAGGTCGACACGGACCGGGTGCTCGGCGAGCACCGGCTTCACCGAGCGGAGGGCGCTGCCGGCGAGTTCCTCGAGCGACTGCCAGTCGCGCTTCAATGTCACCGCGCCCGACTGCAGCCGCGCCATGTCGAGCAGGTTGTTGACGAGCTGCGCCGTGCGCAGGCCCTGCTCGGCGATCGCCGCCGCGGCGCCGTGCTGCGGCGAGCCGCTGCGCTCGAGGTCGGCGGCGAGCGTCTCCGACAAACCGACGAGCGCTGTCAGCGGCGTGCGCAAGTCGTGCGACAGCGCCGCGAGCAGCGAATTGCGCAGCCGCTCGGACTCGATCTCGACCAGCGTCTGCTGCGCGACCGTCACGAAGTGCACGCGCTCGACCGCGATCGCGACGAGCGCCGCGCAGGTGTCGAGCAGCCGCCGCTGCTCGGGCACGACGAGCAGCTTCGGAATCGCCGGCTCGATCACGATGATGCCGCGGATGCGCGTCGGCGCCTGCAGCGGCACGTAGAGCGCCGGGCTCGCCGGCAGCGTGTCGGTGCCCTGGCCGGCGGCCTGGCGGTGGTCGAACGCCCACTGGGCGAGGTTGACGTCGTAGGCCGGCGTCGCGCCGATGCCGGCCGACGCGGCGGCGAGCCGCTCGTGCTCGTCGGCGATCAGGACGAGCGCCTTGGCGTCGAAGGCGCGCTCGACCGAGCGGTCGCCGATCTCGGCCACCTGCTCGAGCGTGAGCGCCTCGCCGAGCGCACGGGCCATCTCGTAGAGGCTGCGGGCGCGCTCCTCGCGGTAGGTCGCGACGCGCGCCTGATAGCGCATCGACGCGGTCAGCTGGCCGACGATCAGGCCGACGGCCATCATCACGCCGAAGGTCAGCACGTACTGCACGTCGGTGATCGCGAACGAGAAGCGCGGCGCGACGAAGAAGAAGTCGAACGCCAGCACGTTGACGACCGCCGCGAGCAACGCCGGCCGCCGGCCGTAGCGCATCGCGACGAGCACGACGCCGAGCAGGAACAGCATGACGATGTTGGACTGGTCGAACCAAAGGCGCAGCGGCGTCGCGATCAGCGTCACCGCGGCGCTCGAGCCGATGGCCCAGCAGATGCCCGGCCATGGGTTCGCGCGGACCTCGCTCGGCTCGCCGCCGGCGCGTCGCGGCGGCACCGGGCCGGTCGCGCCGCGGGCGACGATCAGGATCTCGAGGTCGCCGGCGAGCCGCGCGATGCGCCGTCCGAACGGCAGGACGAAGGTGTGGCGCAGCGCGCGCCGCCAGGTCCGCGCTTCCCGCGAGCGGCCGACGACGACGGTGCCGAGCCGGTGTTCGCGGGCATAGGCGACGACCGCGGCGGCCGGGTCCTCGGCGCTGAGCGTCGCGGTCGTCGCGCCCAGCGAGTCGGCGAGCTTGAGCGTCGCGAGGATCGTCGCGCGTTCGGCCGCGCCGAGCCGCTGCAGCGCCGGCGTCTCGACGTGGACGACGTGCCACGGCGCGTCGCTGCGCAGCGCGCGGCGGCTCGCGGTGCGCACCAGCCGGTCCGAGCGCGGCCCCGGGCCGATGCAGACGAGCATCGCCTCGGTCGCGTGCCACGGCTCGCGGCGCTCGATGCCCATGTGCTCGCGGCGGTAGCTGCGCACGTCGTCGTCGATGCGGTCGGCGGTGCGGCGCAGCGCGAGCTCGCGCAGCGCCATCAAATTTCCCTTGCGGAAGAAGTTCTGCGCCGCGCGGTCGGCCTGCTCGGCGCGGTAGACCTTGCCGGCCTGCAGGCGCTTCAACAGGTCGTCGGTCGGCAGGTCGACGAGCACGACCTCGTCGGCGTCGTCGAAGACGTGGTCGGGCACGGTCTCGCGGACGCGGATGCCGGTGATGCCGCCGACGACGTCGTTGAGGCTCTCGATGTGCTGGACGTTGACGGTGGTCAGCACGTCGATGCCGGCCTCGAGCAGCTCGGCGACGTCCTGCCAGCGCTTCGGATGGCGCGAGCCGGTCGCGTTGCTGTGGGCGAGTTCGTCGACGAGCAGCACCGCGGGCCGGCGCGCGAGCGCGGCGTCCAGATCGAATTCGGGCAGCATGCGGCCCTGCAGTTCGACGAGCCGCGGCGGCAGCACCTCGAGGCCGGCGAGCTGCTCGGCGGTGTCGGCGCGGCCGTGGGTCTCGACGATGCCGACGACAGCGTCGGCGCCCTGTTCGCGCAGCTTCTGCGCCGCTTTCAGCATCGCGTAGGTCTTGCCGACGCCGGCCGAGGCACCGAAGAAGACCTTGAGCCGGCCGCGCGCCGCGCGGCGCTCGGCGGCCTGCGTGCGCGCGAGCAGCTCGTCGGGGTCGGGTCGCGCGTCGGCAGGCATCCGGTCAGTCTATCGGGCGTCGAGCGCCAGGTTCAGCTCCAGCACGTTGACGCGCGGCTCGCCGAGGACGCCGAGCCATGGCCGCTCGGCATGGCTGTCGACGAGCGCCTGGACCGCGGCGGCCGTCATGCCGCGCTCGCGGGCCACCCGCGGCACCTGCCAGTTCGCGCCGGCGAGGCTGATCTCGGGATCGAGGCCGCTGCCCGACGCGGTGACGAGGTCGACCGGAATCGGCGCCTTGTTGCCCGGGTCGGACGCGCGCAGCGCATCGACGCGGCCCTTCACGGCGTCGAGCAGCGCCGGGTTGTTCGAGCCGAGGTTCGAGCCCGACGACGCGACGCCGTTGTCGGCCATCGGGCTCGTCGCCGATGGCCGCGACCAGAAGTGCTTCGGCGACGAGAACGCCTGGCCGATCAGCCGCGAGCCGACGACCTTGCCGCCGGCGGTGACGAGCGAACCGTTCGCGGCATCGGGCGAAATCAGCTGCGCGACGCCGGTGACGAGCGCGGGGTAGGCGATGCCGGTGACGACCGTCAGCAGCAGGAAGATCGAGAGCGCCGGGCGCATCGAGCGGAAGATGCTGTTCATGGTGTGTTTCCTTGAAGACGCTGGAGAAAGGCGGCTTACTTGAGCCCCATCGCCGAGAGCAGGAGGTCGATGATCTTGATGCCGACGAAGGGCACGATCAGGCCGCCCAGGCCGTAGATCAGCGCGTTGCGGCGCAACAGCGCGGCGGCGCCGAGCGCCCGGTACTTCACGCCCTGCAGCGCGAGCGGGATCAGCACGACGATCACCAGCGCGTTGAAGATCACCGCCGACAGGATCGCCGACGCCGGCGAGGCGAGGTTCATCACGTTGAGCTTGTCGAGCTGCGGATAGGTCGTCGCGAACGCCGCCGGGATGATCGCGAAGTACTTGGCCACGTCGTTGGCGATCGAGAAGGTGGTGAGCGAGCCGCGCGTCATCAGCATCTGCTTGCCGATCTCGACCACCTCGATCAATTTCGTCGGGTTGCTGTCGAGGTCGACCATGTTGCCGGCCTCCTTCGCGGCCTGCGTGCCGCTGTTCATCGCGACGGCGACGTCGGCCTGCGCGAGCGCCGGCGCGTCGTTGGTGCCGTCGCCGGTCATCGCCACCATGTAGCCGTCGGCCTGGTACTGGCGGATCAGCGCCAGCTTGGCTTCGGGCGTGGCCTCGGCGAGCACGTCGTCGACGCCCGCCTCGGCGCCGATCGCCGCGGCGGTGAGCTTGTTGTCGCCGGTGATCATCACCGTCTTGATGCCCATCCGCCGCAGTTCGCCGAAGCGCTCCTTGATGCCGGACTTGACGATGTCCTTGAGCTCGACGACGCCGAGCACGCGGCTGCCTTCGGCGACCACGAGCGGCGTGCTGCCGCGGCGCGCGACGTCGTCGACGCTGCGCGTGAGCTCGGCCGCGAACGCACCGCCGAGGGCCAGCACGTGCTTGCGGATCGACTCGGCGGCGCCCTTGCGGATCGACCGGCCCTGCCAGTCGACGCCGCTCATCCGCGTCTGCGCCGTGAACGGCACGTAGACCGCGTCGGCGAGCTTGCGGTCGAGCGCGAACTTCTGCTTGGCGAGCAGCACGATGCTGCGGCCCTCGGGCGTCTCGTCGGCGAGCGACGAGAGCTGCGCGGCCTCGGCGAGCTGCTGCTCGGAGACGCCCGGCGCCGGCACGAAGCTCGACGCCTGGCGGTTGCCGAGCGTGATCGTGCCGGTCTTGTCGAGCAGCAGCACGTCGACGTCGCCGGCGGCCTCGACCGCACGGCCCGACGTGGCGATCACGTTGGCGCCCAGCATGCGGCTCATGCCGGCGACGCCGATCGCCGAGAGCAGGCCACCGATCGTCGTCGGGATCAGGCAGACGAGCAGCGCGACGAGCACCGTGATCGTCACCGGCACGCCGAGCTTGGCCGAATCGACCGAGTAGAGCGAATAGGGCAGCAGCGTCACCGTCGCCATCAGGAACACGAGCGTCAGGGCGACGAGCAGGATCGTGAGCGCCACCTCGTTGGGCGTCTTCCGCCGCTTGGCGCCTTCGACCATCGCGATCATGCGGTCGATGAAGGCTTCGCCGGGGTTGACGGTGCAGCGCACGACGATCCAGTCGGAGAGCACGCGGGTGCCGCCGGTGACCGACGAGAAGTCGCCGCCGGCCTCGCGGATGACGGGCGCCGATTCGCCGGTGATCGCGCTCTCGTCGACCGAAGCGACGCCTTCGATGACCTCGCCGTCGCAGGGCATCAGGTCGCCGGACTCGACCAGCAGGACGTCGCCGATGCGCAGGGCGTCGGTTTCGACGGGTTTCCAGGCCGCGCCGTGCTTCGGTTGGGCGAGCTGCTTGGCCACACCCTTCTTCTTCAGGCCGCGCAGGCTCGCCGCCTGCGCCTTGCTGCGGCCTTCGGCCAACGCCTCGGCGAAGTTCGCGAACAGCACGGTGAACCAGAGCCAGAGCGCGTTGGCGCCGATGAACCAGGCCGGCGCCTCGCCCTTGCCGACGAGCGCCTGGATCCAGAGCGCGGTGATCAGGATCGCGCCGATGTAGACGACGAACATCACCGGGTTGCGCCACTGCATCTGCGGCGCGAGCTTGACGAACGAGTCGACCAGCGCCGGCTTGACGAGCTCCGGCGCGAACATGCTGGTCTGGCGGGCCGTGGCCGCCGAGGGTGTCGTGCCGATCGGTGTCGACGAGTCGACGGTGGTCGTGATCGTGCTCATGGGAGTCAACTCACTTGTAGAGGTTCAGGTGCTCGACGACCGGCCCGAGGCCGAGCGCGGGCACGTAGGTCAAGGCACCGACGAGGAGGATCGCCGAGATCAGCAGCACGACGAAGAGCGGGCCGTGCGTCGCCATCTGCGTCATCGAGCCGTCCTCGGCGATGCGCTGCAGGCGCTTCTTCGCGGCGAGCGAACCGGCGATGGCGAGCACCGGCACGATGATCCCGAAGCGGCCGAACCACATCGCGACGCCCAGCCAGCCGTTGTAGAACGGCGTGTTGGCCGAGAGCCCGGCGAAGGCGCTGCCGTTGTTGTTCGCCGCCGACGAGAAGGCGTAGAGCACCTCCGAGAAGCCCTGCGCGCCCGGGTTGGCCATGCTGGCGCGGCCGGCGTCGGCGAGCACGCCGACGGCAGTGCCCGCGAGCACCAGGAACGGCGCCAGCAGGATCGCGATCGACACCAGCTTCATGTCGTTCGGCTCGATCTTCTTGCCGAGGTACTCGGGCGTGCGGCCGATCATCAGGCCGGCGATGAAGACCGTCAGCAGCGCGAAGACGAGCATGCCGTAGAGCCCCGAGCCGACGCCGCCGAAGACGACCTCGCCCAGCTGGATCAGCAGCATCGGCAACAGGCCACCGAGCGGCGTGAACGAGCCGTGCATGCCGTTGACGGCGCCGCACGAGGCGGCGGTCGTGATCGCCGCGAAGAGCGAGGTCGCGGCGATGCCGAAGCGGGTTTCCTTGCCTTCCATGTTGCCGCCGGCCTGCAGCGCGCTCGCCGCATCGTCGACGCCCAGCGCCGCGATCTTCGGGTTGCCGGACTGCTCGGCCACCATGATGCCGACGACCGCGACGACGAAGATCGCCGTCATCGCCGCGAGCAGCGCCCAGCCCTGGCGCTTGTCGCCGACCATGCGCCCGAAGCAGAGCGCGAGACCGGCCGGGATCAGGAAGATCGAGAGCATCTGCGCCAGATTCGTCCAGGCGTTCGGGTTCTCGTACGGATGCGCCGAATTGGCGTTGAGGAAGCCGCCGCCGTTGGTGCCGATCATTTTGATGGCTTCCTGCGACGCGATCGGGCCCATCGGCAGCGTCTGCGTCGCGGTGGTCTTCGCGACCTGCGTCGGCTTGCCGTCGGCACCCGCCGGGCCGGCTTCGGTGTAGGCGAGCGGCTCGGCGAGCGTCACTTCGGCATACGGCTTGAAGTTCTGCACCACGCCCTGGCCGGCGAGGAACAGGGCGAAGACGAACGAGAGCGGCAGCAGCAGCCACAGGGTGACGCGGGTGACGTCGGTCCAGAAGTTGCCGAGCGTGGCGGCGCTGTGGCGGGCGAAGCCCCGGATCAGCGCGAACGCGACCGCGATGCCGGTCGCCGCCGAGAGGAAGTTCTGCACCGCGAGGACGAGCATCTGCGTCAGATAGCTCATCGTCGATTCGCCGCCGTAGCCCTGCCAGTTGGTGTTGGTGACGAAGCTGATCGCGGTGTTGAAGGCCGAGTCGGGGCTGACGGCGCCGAGGCCCTGCGGATTCAGCGGCAGGCCGCCCTGGAAGCGTTGCAGCACATACACCGCGACGACGCCGATCGCGTTGAAGACGAGCACGGCCACGGCGTACTCCTTCCAGCCGTGCTCGCGCTCGGGCGATGCGCCGCAGGCGCGCAACACCGCGCCGTCGATGCGTTGCAGGCGGCCGAGCCGGCCGTCGGCGATCGCGGCCAGCCAGCGGCCCATCGGCATGGCGAGCAGCAGCACGGCGAGCGTGAAGCCGCCGAGCAGGACAGTCATTTGGGAGGTGATCATCAGAAGTCCTCGGCCTTCACGAGCGCGATGACGAGATAGACGAAGAGGGCGAGCGACAGCGCGCCGCCCAGCCAAAGCATGGCGTTGTCCATGTCCGTGGTCCCCGCGCTCAGTGCCGGCTCGCCGGGCGCGGCGCGAGCCAGCGCTCGCAGGCGACGACCAGCCCGCCGATGGCGATGCACAACGCAGCGAATCCGCCGCCCCAGACCATGTCCATGTCGACTCCTTGGAAGAAGACGCGAGACTACGGAGCGGCCCGAAAGAACGGCCTATAAATCGGCCGCGCCGGTATCAACGCGGTATCAACGGCGGCGGGTCCCGGGCTGAGAATCCGCCGTCGTCCCGACCACCGCCCATCCCTTGCACCCTGTTGCCTCCATGCTGTTGCGTCGCCATCAGGTGTGGCTGCCCACGCCGCTCGGGTGGCTGCTGCTCGCGGTCGTCGCGGCCGGCATCGGCTGGCTCGTCGCGCAGCGTGCATACGCCTGGCTCGCGCTCGAGCAGCCTGCGCGCGGGCCGGACGGCCGGGGCGCGAAGCTGCTGGTCGTCGAAGGCTGGCTCAGCCCGTACGAACTCGACGATGCGGCGCGGGTGTTCCGTGCCGGCCGCTACGAACAAATCGTGACGACGGGCGGGCCGAGCGACGACTGGCCCGAGTCGGCGGTGCCGACGACGTTCGCGAGCCGAGCGGCCGACTATCTCGTTCGCCACGGCGTGCCGCCGGAGCGGATCGTCGCGCTCGCGGCGCCGGAGACGCGCGTCGACCGCACCTACGTCAGCGCCGTCCAGGTCCGCGAGTGGAACAGGCGCCAGCCGCGCCCCGTCGTCGCGCTCGACGTCTTCACCGGCGGCACCCATGCACGGCGCTCGCGGAGGCTCTACCGGATGGCGTTCGGACCGCCGGTCGAGATCGGCGCGCGGACCGCCAGGCCGCGCGACGTCGATCCGGCGCGCTGGTGGGCATCCAGTGCGGGGGCGAAGAACGTCGTCGCCGAATCGCTCGCCATGTCATGGACGGTGTGCTGCTTCTGGCCGTCGTCGTCGGCGCCCTGAGGAACGCACGGCGGTCGCTCGGACGCAGTGGTTCGTCCAGCCACCGGCGACGCCGGTTGCTTGTCCTACAGGCAACGCGCTGTCCGCCTGACGGTTGCGACCCGGGACGGTTCCTAGAGTGAATTCAAGCGCTGCGACCGGGCGCCGACCATTCCATCGACGAACCTCAGGGGAGCCTTTCCATGCGTCCTTCGAAAAGCCTGATTTCCAGCGCCGCCGCGGCGGCCGTCATCAGCGTCATCGGCCTCGCCTACGCCGAGACGTCGACGACCGGCGACACCGAGCAGATGCAGACGCAAACGCGCAACGACACCTCGACGCAGCCGAGCGGCACGATGCAGCCGAGCGACAACCCCTCCGCGCCGCTGGCGACGCCGTCGCCCGCGACGAGCGATGCAACGGCGGCGCAAGGCGCGCCGGGCAGCACCGCTGCCAGCCCGAGCGTGGAGCGGTCGCGCTCCGCGATGCCTTCCTACGACGCGACCGCGGTGACGCCGATGCCGTCGACCGACGCGAGCACCGCGATGCCTGCGTCGACGTCGAACGCCATGCCGTCGTCCGGCAGCGGCAACGCGACCGCGTCGACCGGCGGCAACACCGGCGCAGCCACCGATCCGGCGAACCGCAGCAACAACAATGGCGACTACAGCGCCAGCTCGAACACGGTCGCCCCGGCGGCCGGCGGCACGTCGTCGGCGCCCCCGTCGACCGGCGCCGATGCGATGGTCGCCGAGCGCCCGGCGAAGGCCGACCGCAACTGAGGAAGCGCGCGTGCGCGAGCCCCGGCTGTCCGCAAGCGAAGCCGCCGCCGGTGTTCGCCAGGGCCTGCTGATCGGCGCGGCGGTTCTCGCGCTCGTGCTGCCGCCGACCCGGCCGGGCGCCTTGGGAGTCCGGCCGACGCCGGCGACGGTCTCGATGCGCATCTCGGCGGCACCGGCCGGAGCCGAAGCACCGAATGCGGCGATATCGCTGCGGCCGACCGCTCGGCACGCAGACTTCCGCGGTCGTCCCGGCTCGCCCGATGCCCGGCGGCTTGCCGACTGGGTCGCACGGACGGCGGACAACGGCGCCACGCCCTTCGTCGTGCTCGACAAGCGCGACGCCACGGTCTACGTCTTCGATCGTTCGGCGCGCCTGATCGACGCGTCGCCCGTCCTGCTCGGTTTCGCGCCCGGAGACGAGTCGGCCGACGGCATCGGCACACGTGCGCTCGACGCGGTGGCCTCACACGAGAAGACCACGCCCGCAGGCCGTTTCGACGCCGAGCGCGGCCATGACACCACGGGCGAGGACGTCGTCTGGATCGACTACGACGCCGCGGTCGCGATGCACCGCGTCCGCGTCGTCGACCCGCGGGAGCGCCGGCTCGAGCGCCTGCGGTCGCCCGATCCTGCCGACCGGCGGATCAGCTACGGCTGCGTCAACGTGCCGGTGGCATTCTTCGAGCATGTCGTCGCGCCGCTCTTCCGCAAGGCGCACGCGCCGGTCTACGTGCTGCCCGAAACCAAGTCGCTCGACGCCGTCTTCGGCGCGGGCGTGACGGTCGCGTCGGCGGCGTCCTGACGCTCGGAGTCGCCTCTGCGCCGTCGTGCGACGGCGACGACCCTTCCCGAGGTGCCGCCAGCGCCTTCCGTCTTCGGCGCGTGACGGCCGTCACGCCGACTCCGAGCAGCGGGCTTCTATCATCCGCCGTTTGCCGCCGGGACCGGTTGTGTCCCACTCCGCGCGGCGAGTCTCGTCGCGGTGGTGCATGCGCAGCAAGTCGGTCGTCGTCCGGATGTTCGTCGGTGTGTCGCTCCTGGTCGGAGCGTTCGGCGCGTCGCGGGCGGCGGCGCGCGACACTGCCGCCGGGCCCGCGGCCGTCTCCCACGACGCACGTGTCGCGGTCGAACGGATCGTGCGCGACGCCGACCACCACGGCCAGCCGTTCGCCGTCGTCGACAAGCGGGCAGCCCGCATCTTCGTCTTCAATGGCGACGCGCGGCTCGCCGGCGCATCGCCCGTGCTGCTCGGCCTGGCCCGCGGCGATGCGCCCGGCGCGACCGCCGGCCTGCGCCGCCTCGCCGACCTCCGCCCCGGCGACCGCACGACACCGGCCGGCCGCTTCGCCTCCGAACCCGGTCACAACGACCGCGGCGAAGCCATCGTCTGGATCGACTACGAGGCGAGCCTCGCGATCCACCGCCTGCGCCCGGCACCGGCCCGCGAGCGCCGGCCCGAGCGGCTCGCGTCGCCGCGGGCCGACGACAAGCGCATCTCGCTCGGCTGCGTCGTCGTGCCGGTCGCGTTCTTCGACGACATCGTCGCGCCGCGGCTCGGCCGGGAGCGCGGCGTCGTCTACATCCTGCCCGAGTCCCGGCCGGCCGAGGCACTGTTCGACCGCGGCGACGGCTTCGCTTCGCGCTGACACCGCCGACGGTGGCGGGCGGTCGGGACCGTCGGTGCGTCGAAACCGGCGCTGCGCGGCCGTTCCGCGGAACCTGAGTCGCGTCTCGCCGCCTTGCGTCGCTTCGCGTCCCGATACGTCGCGTCTCGACCGCTCGAGGCGCGACACCTCGGGCCTCCTCGTCTGGCGTCGCGACGCCTCGCTTCTTCCCGCGGCTCGACGCCTCGCGATCCCCCGCATCGGGTCGTCGCCGGTCGGCGCGTGCGGTCTGCCGACATGACGCTGTGCAGGGACTGCAGCGAAATCCCGTACCGTCGCTTCAGGCGGCTCGGTCGCCGACGCGCGTCGCCGACCGGTCGGGTATGGTCGGAAGCTCCGCTCGACGACCGTGCATGCGCGCTGACTGCTCCACCTCTCCGATCCGCGTCGCGGCGTGCGCGGTCGCGCTCGTCGTCTCGGCCGCCTTCGCGTCGGCGGCCGGGGCGCAGGCTGGCGCTCCGGCGTTCACCGTGCCGGACACGCTCGCGCAGCGCGTCCAGCCGTGCACGCAATGCCACGGCAAGGAAGGTCGGTCGACGAACCGGGGCTACTACCCGAGGATCGCCGGCAAGCCGGCCGGCTACCTCTACCACCAGCTGCTCAACTTCCGCGACGGCCGGAGGCGCAACGAGACCATGGCAGTGCTGGTCGAGCATCTGAGCGACGACTACCTCCGCGAGATCGCCGAGCACTTCGCCGCGATCGACCTGCCGTATCCGCCGCCGTTGCCCGCAGGCTCCCCAGCGACGATGGCGCGCGGCGAAGCGCTGGCGCGCCGGGGCGACGCGGCCCTCGGCGTCCCCGCATGCAGCGCCTGCCACGGCCGGGCGCTGACCGGCGTCGCGCCGGCGATCCCGGGCCTGCTCGGCCTGCCGCGCGACTATCTCGGCGCGCAGTTCGGTGCCTGGCGCGCCGGCGAGCGACGCGCCGCAGCGCCCGACTGCATGGCGCAGATCACCGCCCGGCTGAGTGCCGACGACATCGCGGCGGTCTCGACATGGCTCGCGGCGCAGCCGGTCGGCGGGCCGCCCGCCGCCGCCGCCGCCGCTGCGCTGCCGCTGCCGCTGCCGTGCGGGAGCGCCGCGCCGTGACGCGCGCGCTGCGGATCGTCGGCGCGGTGCTCGCCGCGGCGCTCGTCGGCGCCGCAGCCACGGTCGGCGTGCTCGACCGCGACACCGAAGGCGCCGACGACCGCGGCCGCGCCGCACCGGTCACGCCGGCGCAGGTCGACCGTGGCGCCTACCTTGCCCGTGCCGGCAACTGCGCCGGCTGCCACACCGGCCGCGGCGGCGCGGCGTACGCCGGCGGCACCGGCATCGAGACGCCGTTCGGGACCGTCTATGCGACGAACCTGACGCCCGATGCGGCGACCGGCCTCGGCGGCTGGAGCGCCGACGACTTCTGGCGCGCGCTGCACCACGGCCGTTCGCGCGATGGCCGGCGCCTGTTCCCCGCGTTCCCGTACACCGAGACGACCCGCGTCGGCCGCGACGATGCCGATGCGCTCTTCGCCTATCTGCGCAGCCTGCCGCCGATCGCGCAGCCGAACACGCCGCACACCGTCCGCTGGCCGTACCGCCTGCAGCCGGCGCTCGCCGTCTGGCGCGCACTCTACTTCCGGCCGGGCGTCGAGCCCGACGACGCGACGAAGTCGGCCGACTGGAATCGCGGCCGCTACCTCGTCCGCGGGCTCGGCCACTGCGGCGCCTGCCATGCCGGGCGCAACGCGCTGGGTGCGACGGCCGACGGCCTCGGCGGCGGGCTGATTCCGGTGCAGAACTGGTATGCGCCGGCACTCGACAACCCGGCGGAAGCGGGCGTCGCCGACTGGCCGGTCGCCGAGATCGTCGCGTTGCTCCAGACCGGCCGCTCGGCACATGCGTCGGTCGCCGGGCCAATGGCCGACGTCGTCTTCCGCAGCACGCAATACCTGACCGATGGCGATCTCGGCGCCGTCGCGACCTACCTCAAGGCGTTGCCGCAGACTGCGGCGACGCCGCTGGTCGTCACGAGCGTCGATCCGGCCGTCGCGTCGCGCGGGCAGGGCCTCTACGACCGGCACTGCGCCGAATGCCACGGCCCGCAGGGGCAAGGTGCCGCCGGAGCGTTTCCGGCGCTCGCCGGCAACCGCGCGATCGCGCTCGCTTCGCCGGCGAATCTCGTGAAGCTCGTCGTCGGCGGCGGCTACCTGCCGGCCACCGCCGGCAACCTGCGGCCCTACGGCATGCCGCCGTTCGGCGGCGTTCTCGACGACGCCGAGATCGCCGCCGTCCTCACCTACGTGCGCGGCGCGTGGGGCCACCACGCGCCGCCGGTGTCGGCGCTCGAGGTGCTGCGCCTGCGCTGACGTCGTCGCCGCTCCCCGCCACGTCCGCGCGGCGGGCTGGCACGAACTCAGCGCGAGGTGTAGCCGCGGCCGTCCATGCAGGCGAGCGTCGCGCGGTGGAACACGCTCGCATCGGCCATCGCGCTCGGCTGCGCCGTCGCCCAGCGATTGCACTCCTGCCGGTCGGCCTCGGTCTGCGCCGAGCTCTGGCCGTTGCGCGGATAGAAGATCGGATCGGGCTGCGCCGGAGCGGCTGCGCGCGGCACCGGCTGCGGCGTCGTCTGCACCGTCACGGGCGGCGGCGCGTAGACGACCGTCGGCGACGAGTCGACGACGACGTAGTCCGGCCGCGTCAGGTAGTAGCTGCCGATGCCGATGCCCAGGCCGAGTCCGATGCCGCCCCAGAGCGGTCCCGGCCCCCAGCCGCCACGGTGGTAGTAGCCGCCGTGACCGCCGTGGTAGCCGCCGCGGTAGCCGCCATGCCGCTGCGCCTCGGCGTTGCCCGAGACGAGTGCCAGTGCCGCGAGTGCGGCGGCGAGGATGCGCGTGCGTGTGGTCATGTCTGCTCCTTCCGTCGCGGTGCCGGAAGCCCGCACCGCAATCCGTCATTTTCGGCGGTTCGCCGGAGCACGTCGACAGAAGGGCGTCGGCACGAGGTCCGCGCCGCTGTCGGCGGAGCTGCCGCACGCGCGTCGGTACATCGGGCCGGGCACGGTGCCCGGCGCGTCCGCCGACGACGCGGCGCAGCGGCGCTCCACGGCGCGGACTGCGGCACGCCGAGCGTTCCGGACCGGGTCACACCGGCGTGCGCACCGGCCGCCCCGCGAAGTGCAGCGCCATGTTCTCGACGAAGCGGTCGATCGACGCCTGCATCGCCTCGGGCGACGAGCCGGCGACATGCGGCGTCAGCACCACGTTGGCCAGCCCGACGAGCGCCGCCGGTGCTTGCGGCTCGCCTTCGTAGACGTCGAGCCCGGCGCCGGCGATGGTGCCGGTGGCGAGCGCTGCGGCGAGCGCATCGGTGTCGACGACGCTGCCGCGCGCGATGTTGACGAGGGTTCCGCCCGGGCCGAGCGCGCGCAGCACGGCGGCGTCGACGAGGTGCCGGCTCGCCGGGCCGCCCGGCGTCGCGACCACCAGCAGGTCGCACCACGCGGCGAGCGCGGCGACGGTCGGGAAGTAGCGGTACGGCACGTCGTCGCGCGCCGACCGGTTGTGGTAGCCGACGGCCAGGTCGAACGCTTCGCCGCGCCGCGCGATCTTCCGGCCGATCGTGCCGAGCCCGAGCACGCCGAGGCGCCTGCCCGCGAGTTGCGGCCGCAGCGGCAGGCCATCGCGCCAGCCGCCGGCACGCGCGTGCGCGTCGAGTGCCGGAATGTGCCGGACGCTCGCGAGCAGCAGCGCGAGCGCATGGTCGGCGACGCAATCGTCGTTCGTGCCCGCACCGTTGACGACGACGATGCCCCGGCGCCGGGCCGCGTCGAGCGCGATGTTCTCGTAGCCCGCGCCGAAGGCGGCAGCGAGCGCGAGCCGCGGCATCGCGGCGATCTCGTCCGCCGTCAGCCCCAGCGTGCCGTTGGTCAACACCGCGTCGATGCGGTGGCCGTCCGTCGCGACGGCGTCGCGCCGCTCCGCCGGGCCCGGCGCGAAGACCAGCTCGAAACGGTAGCGCAGCATGCCGAGATAAGGCTCGGCGAGCGGCATCAGCATCAGGACGACAGGTTTCATGGGCGATGGGCGAGGACGCGGACGCGGACGCGGACACCATTCTTGCAGCCGGTCGCCGGCGGCGTGGTCGATGCGGACTGCAAGGGCTTCCCTCGGATGACAAGCAATGGTCGGCCGCGGTCGATCGCGGAGCGCGGCGACGAGCTTCGGCGCAATGGGCCCGACCGTGTGGCCGCGCTGGGCGAGAGGTCGTGTCCAGTGAAGGAACGGCGAGCGGTAACGGCCGATACCGCCGCTCGTTCGGCCAAGCATCGCGGCCTGCCGCGACCATCCCGCCCGCTCAAGTTCGGAATCGCGGCACCGATATGCGGTGATCGATGTTCACGACGTTGACCGCATTCCATAGGAAGTACTGTGACGACACGACCAAGCCGACTCACCATCGGTACGCGCATGGCCGCAAGCCTGCTCAGCCTGCTGTTGCTGATGCTGGGCATGTTCGCCCTGATGATGGTGCAGGCGGACCGAAACCGCGCGGCCAGCCGCGAGGCCCTGGGCGGTGTCCTGCAACGCACCGCGCAAGTTGAAGCGCTGAAGGCCGCCGTGCTGGAAGGCGCCGTGGCCATGCGCAACGTCGGCCTGTACACCGAGGTTGCCGACACCCAGCGCGAAAGCGCGCGCTACAAGGCCACCCGCGCCCGAGCTGCCGCCGCGCTGAAGGCCTTGCGCGAAGCGGCAGCCGATGCACAGACCACGCGTCTGCTCGACGAACTCGCCGAACTCGACCGCCAGCTCGACGCCCCCGCTCAGGAGGCGATCGCGCAGGCGTTGGCTTTCGCGCCCGATGCCGCGGCCAAGATCATCACCAGCAAGATCGAGCCGCCGACCTCCAAGGCGCTGGCCCGCGCCGATGCACTGAGCAGCGCCGAACGCCAGCGTGCCGATGCGGTCAGACGCGACGACGACGCTGCAGCATCCAAGGCCCGCACCCTCGTCCTGATTGGCTGCGGGCTGACGCTGGCCGTGGCCGCGGCCATCGGCGTGTGGATCACCCGCTCGATCACCCACCCGATCCGTCAGGCCGTTCGCGCCGCACAGCAGGTTGCCCGAGGCGATCTGCGCATCAGCGTGCAACCCGAGGGCCGCGACGAGACGGCAGAACTGCTGCGTGCACTGCAGGCCATGGCGGGCCGGCTCGAAGACATGATCGGGCAGGTGCGCAACTCGGCCGACTCGATCAGCCTGGCCAGTCAGGAGGTCGCCAGCGGCAACGTCGACCTGTCGCAGCGCACCGAGGAAGCCGCCTCGCACAGCCAGGCCACCGTGCACACGATGAGCGAGTTCCGCAGCGCGTTGCAAGACAGCACCTCCGCCGCCGCCAGCGCGAGCGCGCTGGCCAGCACCGCGAGCGATGCCGCCCAGGGCGGCGGTGCGGTGGTGGCCGAGGTCGTCAGCACCATGTCGCGCATTCGCGACGACTCGCGCCGCATCGCCGAGATCACTGGTGTGATCGACGGAATCGCCTTCCAGACCAACATCCTCGCGCTGAACGCGGCCGTTGAAGCCGCCCGCGCCGGCGAGCAGGGCCGCGGCTTCGCCGTGGTGGCCGCCGAGGTGCGCAACCTGGCTCAGCGCAGTGCCAGCGCTGCTCGCGAAATCAAGGGCCTGATCAACACGTCGGCGCAGACCGTGGACAACGGCGCCGAACTGGTGGCGAAGGCCGGCAACGCGATGACCCACATCGTGGACTCGGTGCAGCAGTGCCGCGTGATCATCGAGCAGGTCAGTGTTGCCACCTCGGCACAAGGCCGCAGTGTGGACGTGGCGATGACCGCCATCGGCTACATCGACGACGCCAACCAGCGCAACGCCGCGCTGGTCGAGCAGGTCTCGGCGGCCAGCAGTTCGCTCAATGCGCAGGCCGGTCAACTCCGTCGCGCCATCGGCAGCTTCCGTAGCTCGGCCGACGCGATCGCCTGACGCCGCACAGCCATCACGCTCGCGTTCGCATCGGCCCGGACACCCGCTCCCCGCGCACGCAGATCACCCGAACCCATCCCCCCTCGTCAACAACAGAAAGGAACTTTCGATGATCAACCGACAACACCTGATCCGCGCGGGCCTGGCGGCAGCCTTGCTGAGCCTCACTGCCGCCATGCCGCTCGCCTGGGCCGGCGACACCGGCACCAAAGAGGAGGCCGTGGCCATGGTCAACCGCGCTGCCGCCCATGTGAAGAAGGTGGGCCCGGCGCAAGCCTACAAGGACTTCAGCACCGACAAGGAGCAATGGCAGCAGAAGGACCTCTACGTCTTCGCGGTCGAGTCGAACGGCACCATGGTGGCCCACGGCACCAACGAGCGGCTGATCGGAAAGAACCTGATCGACCTGAAAGACCAGAACGGCAAGGCTTTCGTCAAGGAATACCTCGCCCAGGCCGAGACCAAGGGCTCCGGCTGGACCGACTACGACTGGCCCAACCCGGTCAGCAAGAAGATCGAGGCCAAATCGTCTTACGTGCGCAAGCTGGATGGCGTGGCCGCCGTTGTCGGCGTGGGCGTGTACCGCTGAGTCGTCGGCGCGCGAAGACGCGCTGCATCGCCGACAACCACGCCACGCACAGCCACCCCGAAGGTCGAGGCCTGGCTGGCACGTCGGCAGCGCTGCACCGGCATCTCGTGCCTGCCTGCAGCTCCTGGCTGAATCAGATCGAACGCTTCTTCGCGTCGATCACTGACGAGGCCATTCGCCGGGGCTCGTTCACCAGCGTCGACCCGCTCGTCCAGCGCTTCGACCAGTTCGTCTCGCATCACGACTCGCAATCCCGGCCGTTCCGCGGGACCGTTGCTGCGGATTCGATTCTCGGGAAGCTCGCGCAGACCAACGACTTCACACCGGTCATCTCGGCGCCACGGACGCCGTGGAGGGATCGTGTGGAGTCCCTTCGCATTCGGCCGATTCATACGATGGTCGCACCGAGGATGGCGATGATCCGGACGCGATCGGCCTGACCCGAGCGATGTCCCGGCGCACGTCCGGCATGGCAGTCGCCGGCGCCGGTCGGATCGGACCTCGGCCGCACAGCATCGGCGGCGTGACCTCGCGACCGCGGGTCGCCTCGCCGCCAACCTCCGCCGGCCCCGCGCCCTGCCGCAGAATCCGCGCTGAACCACAGGAGAGGCGCAATGGCCGACGGTCCGACCGACGCGCAGCGAGATTCCGGCCGCGACGCCGGGCCGTCGGCCGGCACCGCCGCGCGCCGGACGCAGATGTTCCCGGTGCTCGACCGCGGCGATCTCGACCGCATCGCGCGCTTCGGCTCGCCGGTGCGGTTCGCGGCGGGCGAGCCGCTCTTCGCCGCCGGCGAGCCGGGCCCGGGAATGTTCGTCGTGCTGCGCGGCCACGTCGCGCTCACCCAGCGCGACGGCCTCGGCCACGTCGTGCCCCTGACGCATGCCGGGCCGGGCGAGTTTCTCGCCGAGGTCGCGCAACTCTCGGCGCGGCCGTCGCTGGTCGACGGCCATGCGGTGGATGCGGTCGAGGCGCTGCTCGTGCCGCCGGCGCGGCTGCGCGCGCTGCTGATCGCCGAGGCCGACCTCGGCGAGCGCATCACGCGGGCGCTGATCCTGCGCCGCGTCTCGCTCATCGAATCGGGCGCGAGCGGGCCGGTGCTGATCGGCCGCGCCGATGCCGCCGACATGCTGCGGCTGCAGAACTTCCTCGGCCGCAACGGCCAGCCATACCACGTCGTCGACGCCGAGACCGACCCCGAGGCGGCGCTGCTCGTCGCGCGCCACGAGCCCGGCGACACGCTCGTCGTCTGCCCCGACGGCACGGTGCTGGTCCGGCCGTCGGAAGCCGAGCTCGCGCGCTGCATTGGCATGCTCGACACGCTCGGCCACGACGAGCTGTTCGACGTCGCGATCGTCGGTGCCGGGCCGGCGGGCCTCGCGACCGCGGTCTACGCGGCGTCCGAGGGTCTGCACGTCGTCGTCCTCGACTGCAGGGCGTTCGGCGGCCAGGCCGGCGCGAGCGCGCGGATCGAGAACTACCTCGGATTCCCGACCGGGATCTCGGGCCAGGCGCTCGCCGGCCGGGCGTTCGTGCAGGCGCAGAAGTTCGGTGCCGAGATGCTGATCCCGGCGCAGGTGGTGGCGCTCGAGTGCGCCTCGGCGACATCCGACCACGCGCTCGGCCTCGCGCTCGCCGACGGCCGACGGCTGCGGGCGCGCTGCGTCGTCGTCGCGAGCGGCGCACGCTACCGGCGGCCCGACGTGCCGCGGCTCGCCGAGTTCGAGGGCCGCGGCGTCTGGTACTGGGCGTCGGCGCTCGAGGCGCGGATGTGCGGCGGCAGCGAGGTCGTGCTCGTCGGCGGCGGCAATTCGGCGGGGCAGGCCGCCGTCTATTTGTCGCGCCATGCGGCGAAGGTGTCGATGCTCGTGCGCGGCCCCGACCTCGCCGCCAGCATGTCGCGCTACCTGATCGAGCGCATCGAGGCCGCGCCGAACATCGAGCTGCACCCTTGCACCGAGCTGACCGGCCTGTTCGGGTCGCCGGAAGGCGGGCTCGAGGCCGTCGAATGGCGGGACCGCCGCCAGCCGGGCCCGGAGCGGCGCCCGGTCCGCCACGTCTTTCTCTTCGTCGGCGCGACGCCGGAGACCGACTGGCTGAAGGACTGCGGCGTCGCGCTCGACCACCACGGCTTCGTCCGCACCGGCGCGGCGCTCGCGCCGCGCGACGGCCCCGAGCCCGTGGCGCTCGAAGCGAGCGTGCCGGGCGTCTATGCGGTCGGCGACGTGCGCAGCGGCTCGGTCAAGCGCGTCGGCGGCGCGATCGGCGAAGGCGCGGCGGTGGTCGCGCTGATCCACGAGCGGCTGCGCGGCTAGTCCAATGCGTCAGGGACATCGCACTCCCCGTGAGGCCCGAAGCCGGCCCGATCGAGGCGGAAGCCGCGGGCTGGGTCGGGCGACCCGCCCGTGGCGTCCAACGACGGCGCCATCGCCGGCTTCGGACCCCACCCGCAGGGCCGGGGCGCGGCAGGGCGCAGGGCGTCGTTGCGCCGCTTGCCCAGGCGGCCGGGCATGGGCTGCGCGGCGCGCCCATCCCGGCACCCTGCGGCACCCCTGCGCGGGGTGCGATCTCCCTGACGCATTGGACGAAATGGAGCGGCAGCGCCGTCGCCGGCCGGGCGTCGTCCGCGTGCGGACGGCACGCAACGGCTGACATGCCGACGATCCAGTGGTTCCCGGGTCACATGCACGTGACGCGCAAGGCGCTCGCCGAGCGCCTCGCCGCCGGCATCGATGTCGTCATCGAGCTGCTCGACGCGCGGTTGCCGGGTTCGAGCGCCAATCCGCTGCTCGCCGAGCTCGGCGACGGCCGGCCGACGTTGAAGATCCTCAACAAGCAGGACCTCGCCGACCCGCGCCGGACCGCGTCGTGGCTCGCGCACTACGCCGCGATTCCGGGCACCCGTGCGATCGCGCTCGACGCGGGCGAGGCCGCGCCGGCGCAGCGGCTCGTCGATGCGAGCCGCGGGCTCGCGCCGCTGCGCGGCGGCATGGTCAAGCCGCTGCGGCTGTTGATCTGCGGCGTGCCCAACGTCGGCAAGTCGACGCTCGTCAACACGCTCGCGAGCCGCCGCGCGACGAAGACCGGCGACGAGGCCGGCATCACGCGGGTCGAGCAGCGCATCGCGCTCGCGAGCGACGTGCTGCTCTACGACACGCCGGGGCTGCTCTGGCCGAAGATCGTCGTTCCCGAAAGCGGGCTGCATCTCGCCGCCGCGGGCGCGGTCGGCCGCAATGCATTCGATGAAATGGACGTCGCGCTCGCGCTGATCGAACGCCTGCAGGCCGACTACCCCGGCGCGCTCCGCGGGCGCTACGCGGTCGACGACGCGCAGTTCCGCCAGAGCGACGACGCGCTCGAGGCGATCGGCCGGGCCCGCGGCGCCGTCGTCAAAGGCGGCCGCGTCGATCTGCAGAAGGCGGCCGAGGCGGTGCTCCACGACTTTCGCAGCGGCAGCCTCGGCCGCATCACGCTCGAGACGCCGGAGCAGTTCTCGGCCTGGCGGGCCGCGGCGCAGGACGCCGAGGCGGCGCGGCCGCCGCGCCGCAAACGGCCCTGATCCAGGACACGGCAGTGGACCTCGCGTTCGCACCGGACCTCTCGTGACGACCGACGTTCCCGGCAACGAACACCATCACATCTCGGTTGACAGCGCTGCCCGCCTGCCGTTTCTCGGGTCCATCACTTACTCGACCGCGCCGATCGTGCAGTTCGCGGTGTTGCGCGCGTTGCCGCGCTGGTCGGTCGCCGGACAGTTGCGGCCGGCATTGCGCAGCGGGCTGGCGGCGGCCGGCGCACGGCTCGGCGTCGGGCCGCCGTTGTCGGCGAGCGCGCCGAGCTGCGGGTCGGCGAAGGTGATGCCCGAGACGCACGGCGTGTCCGCTGCGCCGCCGACCGCCCGCGTCGTCGGCCATTGCACATCGTTGCTGCCGGGGTTGGCGCTGAAGAAGCACTGCATCGGGTTGTAGGGGTCGGACGTCAGATTGCTCGAGAACACGGTGTTGCGGATCGCGAAGTTGGAGTCGCCGAAGATCGCCGCGCTGAAGTAGCCCGAGCCGCCGCTCGCCTTGTTGTCGGCAAAGGTGCTGTTGACGATCGTGCTCGCCGACGAGGTGTTGGCCAGGCCGAGCGCACCGCCGACGCCCGCCGTCGCCTCGTTGCCGGAGAACGTCGAGTTGACGATGTTGAACTGGTCGCCCTGCAGCTGCGCCGCGCCGAAGAGCGTCGCCTTGTTGCCGGCGAAGGTCGACGCGAGGACGTCGAGCGGCGCCGAGTTCATGACATAGACGGCACCGGCCTGCGGCGCGCTGTTGCCCTGGAACGCGCTGCGGTCGATCGTCGTGCGGCGGGCCGCGCCGTCGGGCGTGCGGAACATCGCCCCGGCCAGGCCGTTCGCGCGGTTGGCGGTGAAGGTCGAGCCGCAGACGGTGACGTCGCCGTCGTCGCCGCCGTCGATGCCGACCGCGCCGCCGCTGCCGCCGGCGCCGCCCTGGCCCCGGTACGCCACGCCGGGGCAGCTCCCGTAGTCGCCCGAGGGGGTCGTCGAGCCGTTCGCGGTGTTGCCCGAGAAGCTGCTGTTGAAGACGCGCAGGTCGCTGTTGAGCATGCCCACCGCGCCGCCGTTGGAGCCCGAATTGCCCGAGAAGCGCGAGCCCGAGATCAGCACGTCGAGCGAGCCGAGCGCGTAGATCGCGCCGCCGCCGACGTCGGGGCCCGGCGTGGCCGCGGCGTTGTTCTGGAAGTCGACGTCGATCACGGTGAGCCGCGCGTCCTGAACGAGCACGGCCGCGCCCGAGCCGCTGCCGTAGCCATAGGCGCACTGCGGTTTGGAGGGGTCCGGCGCGACGTAGTTGCCGCCTGGCGCGCGGCCGTTGCGCAGCGCGATGTGCTGCAGCGTCAGGCCGTTGCGGTTGGTGCGGTAGTTGTTCTGCGAGACGTTGAGGATGCGGCTGTTGCCGCCGCCATCGAGGGTGATGCGGTTCTCGCCGTCGATGACCGTGTTGCGGCTCGCAGGGATGTCGATCTGCGACGCGACGACGATCGTCGCCGCGGCCGCGCCGCAGTTGAACTTGACGACGCTCTGCGACGCGACCGCCGCGCGCAGCGCGGCCTCGGTGCAGCTCGCCGGCGTGCCGTTCCCGACCGTCGCCGTGGTGCTCGAGGTGTCGACCGCCGTCGCCGGCGGCGTGCAGATGCCGTTCGACGCGACCGGCGGCGGGCTCGTGGTGCTGCCGATCGATGCCACCTCGCAGCTCTTCACGACGCCGTACGCCGGGTCGTTGCCGAAGTAGCCGTTGCCGCAGGTCGCACTGCCCGAGACGATCCTGGTCACGAAGGCGCCGTTCGCGCCGTAGCGCACTGCCGCCGTGCCGGTGATGGTGAAGCCCGCGTTCTCGGCGGCGACGCGCGACCACGTCACCGCCGACGCCGGCAGCTGGCACTGCTTGACGACGCCGTAGGCCGGATCGCTGCCGAAGCCCGCGTTGCTGCAGTCGACGTTGCCGCTGACCTGCCGGGTGATCCAGGAAGCGGCGGCGCCGTAGCGCACGGTCTGCGTGCCGGCGACCGGGAAGGTCGAGCCTTCGGCGGCGATGGTGACCCAGCCGCTCGCGCTGTCCACGGCGACCTGACAGCTCTTCACGACGCCGTACGCCGGGTCGTTGCCGAACGCGGCGTTGGTGCAGTCGCCGCCGTCGGTCACCGTCTTCGTGACCCAGGCGGTGCCCGACCCGAAGCGGACGGTCTGCGTGCCGGTGACGCTGAAGTGCTGCCCTTCGGTCGCGATCGTCGTCCAGCCGCTCGGGTCGGCCTCGGCCGACGAGACCGCGAGCGCATGGACATCGCCGCCGTCCGCGGCGCTCGCGGCAGCGGCCGCGGCGACGCTCGCGCTGCCCTGATCCGATCCGCCGCCGCACGCGGCGAGCGCGAGCGTCACCGGGCCGCAGAGTGCGAGAAGCCTGCCGCGCGACCGCGTCGCGATCGAGCCGACAGCGCGCCAGAAAAAGCTGCCCGCGCAACCGACGCGCCAGCTTCGCAGCGGGATCCGGCGCGGCATGGCGCGCCACCTGCCCGCTGCGGCAAAGACGAGGTCCGCGCCTCGCGCATCGAGCGGCGCGATGGCCGGCCAGCGCTCAGGCACGCCGCGGTCGTTCGCAGCGTCCGGGGTCGCGTGGTCTGGGTTCGCAGTGTTCGGGAAGTGCATCGCTCGCCGTCCGCCGGAAAAGGCCCGCAGTATCCGTGCGGGACTTCACGCGCGATGCGAGCAAATGCGCCGGGACGTGAGCCGGTGTGTCAAACGGTTCGACGGCCGTCCGGCGATCGATGGGTCAGCTGAACCCCGTCACAGCGTGCGGAACGTAGGGCGATTCGAGCGCGCGGAGCTCGTCGGCATCGAGCCGCAGCGACAGTGCCGCGACGGCGTCGTCGAGTTGCACGAGCTTCGTCGCGCCGATGATCGGCGCGCTGATGCCCGGCTGCTGCAGCACCCAGGCGAGCGCGACCTGCGCCCGCGACACCCCGCGGCGTTCGGCGACGATGCGCACCGCGTCGACCACCCTGCGGTCGGCTTCCGCGGTGCGCTCGTAGAGGCTGCGGCCGAAGACGTCGGTCTCGGAGCGCGCGGTCGCCTCGTCCCAGTCGCGCGTCAGCCGGCCGCGTGCGAGCGGGCTCCAGGGGATGACGCCGATGCCCTGGTCGCGGCAGAGCGGGAGCATCTCGCGCTCCTCTTCGCGGTAGAGCAGGTTGACATACGGTTGCATCGTCACGAAACGCACCCAGCCGTTGGCGTCCGAGATCGCCAGCGCCTTGGCGAACTGCCAGGCGGCCATCGACGACGCGCCGATGTAGCGCGCCTTGCCCGCCTTGACGACGTCGTGCAGCGCTTCGAGCGTTTCCTCGATCGGCGTGTCCGCGTCCCAGCGATGGATCTGGTAGAGGTCGACGTATTCGGTGCGCAGCCGCTGCAGGCTCGCGTCGATCTCCGACAGGATCGCCTTGCGCGACAGCCCGGCGCCGTTCGGGCCGGGCCGCATGCGCCCGTGCACCTTGGTCGCGATGACCACCTCGTCGCGCGGCGCGTAGTCGGTCAGCGCCCGGCCGACGATCTCCTCGCTGCTGCCGAGCGAATAGACGTTCGCCGTGTCGAAGAAGTTGATGCCAAGGTCGAGCGCCTTCTTCAGGAACGGCCGGCTCGCGGCTTCGTCGAGCGTCCACGGATGGTTGCCACGGGTGGGCTCGCCGTAGCTCATGCAGCCGAGGCAGAGCCGCGAGACGACGAGGCCGCTGCGGCCGAGGCGGGTGGTGTCCATGGCGAGGTCCGGGTAGGGATGTGGGTCGGGGCGGATGCCGGGCGGCCGGGAGCGGCGCTGGCGTCCGGCTCGGCGGCGCGTCGCGCCGCGCGTCGCCGGCTCAGCGGCGTCGCGGCAGCGGTCTGGCTGCGTCCGTCGCGCCACGCTGCGGCGGCCGGCCCCGCGGCGGCGGTCGGCGCGTGTCGAAGGCGGGCGGCGGCAACGGGCGTTCGGCGGCCTCGCGGCGGGCGGTCGCGAGATAGCCGTCGAGGTCGTCGACCGAGATGCCCTTCAGCGCGCAGAAGTTGGCCGGCGTCAACGTCGTGCGCTCGAAGTCGTGGAGCAGGGTCGCGCGGTTGCGGCGCTGCTGCTCCTCGAGCGCGACGCGCGACTGCTGGTTGGCGCGGCGCCGCGCGAGTTCGTCGGCCGCGAGCTGGCGGTGCTCGTCGCTCAGTTCGCCGGCTTCGGCGCCGTCGAGGTCGTAGCGGTGCTTGGCGCGCGAGACGGCGAGCAGATAGGACGTGCTGCCGGTGTAGCGGCGGAAGAATGCCGACAGCGCCTGCTTGCCGAAGACGCCGGGGGCGCGCGCCTGGATGTCGGTCTGGATGCGCAGCTTGAGCGGCTTGGGCGCGCCGGCGAAGAGCGCGGGGAAGGTCTTCTTCAGCAGCGCGCCGCAATCGGCGGGCGCGCCGCCCGGTGTCGGCGCGCCCGACGCATCGAGCGTCGGCTCGGCCGGCGTGGGCGCGGAGGAGGCGCGGGCGGCGGCGACCGAAGGCGAAGCGTCCGTCGCGTGCGTGTCCGCGGCGGACGCGGCCGTCGCCGAAGTGTTCGTCGCGGGCGCGCCGGTCGCATGGGAGTCGGTGTCGGGGGCGTCGCTCGCAGATGCGTCGTTCGCATGTGCGTCGCTCCGCGCTGCGTCGATCGCAGATGCGTCGCCTGCAGGTGCGTCGTTCGCGGGTGCGTTCGTCGCGAATGGAGCCGCCGAAGGTGCGTCCGTCGAGGGCCGCGCCGTCTGCATCTCGTGCGCGTCTCGCGCAGGTGCATCCGGCTCGACCGCGTCGCTCGTGGGTGCATCGGCCGCAGTCAGCTTCGTCGCCCCTGTGTCCGGCGCGAGCGCGGCAGCCGCGAGCGGATCCATCGCCGGCGTGGCGATGACAGGCGCATCCGACGCGGACGCGCCCGTCGCCTGCGGCGCGGCCCCGGCGCGGGCCGGCGGAGCCGCGTCGGGCGCGGGCGGTGCGCCCGGCGCATGGGGCGCGCCCGGCGCGTGAGGCGCCGGTGCCGGCGGTGCCGCCGGCTCGGGGGCGGGCAGGGTCGGCACGGCCGTCGCGGGCTCGGGCAGGTCGGTGGGCGATGTCATGAGCAGCGGGTCGTCGTGCGGCGAGAGGGCGTCGATTGTGCCGCGCGCCGCCGCGCTTCTCGCGTCACGCGAGTCCGTCGCGTTCGCCGACCGAGCGGCCGTCGTCGCACCAGACCTCGAGCCGCAGGTCGGCGTCGGCGACCTCGACCAGCCGTGGCCGGCCGAGCGCCTCGCCGATGCGCCGCTGCACGGTGTCGCCGTCGAACACGCAACCCGCGATCGGGCGGCGCCAGTGGCAGGCGAGAACGGTGCCGCCGGCGGCGAGCGACGCGCCGAGCCGATCGCAGAAGAGGCCGAGTGCCGCGTCGTCGAGGTAGTAGGCGACCTCGCTCACCACGATCAGGTCGAAGCGCTCGGCCGGCCAGTCGTCGGGCAGCCAGGCGCGTCGGACCTCGACGTGGGCGAGGGCGCTCGTCCGCCGCCGCGCGGCGGCGACGGCCGCCGCGGCGCCGTCGGTCGCGAGCAGCCGGTCGCAGCGCGTCGCGAGCGCCGCAGAGAGCTCGCCGTTGGCGCAGCCCGGCTCCCAGGCGGATGCGTAGCGCGGGGCAGGCAGGCAGGCGAGCGTCAGGGCGCGCTTCCGTGCCTCGTACCAGCGCTCGCGGAAGCCCCAGGGGTCGTCGGTCGCCGCGAACAGCGCCTCGAAGTCGGCGCGCACGTGCGCCATCGTCACGGCACCCCGACGAAGATGCAGTCGCTGGTGCGGGAAAGACGCTCGAGGATGGCGGCCGTGAGCACCGGCCCCTCGTCCCGGCCGCGCGGCGCGAGTTGCGTAACGTGCTCGGCGATCGCCGCCTGGCGCCGGCGGACGACGTCGTCCGCGAGCGCGAGCGTCCGCAGCCGCGACCAGGGCACCCGCGCATCGCCCGGCGCCGCCCAGTGCCACATCCAGACCGGCGCCTCGAGCAGCGTGCAGCCGACCGCGTCGCAGGCGGCGGCAGCGGCCTCGCCGCAGGCTTCGTGGTCGGGATGGCCGTCGCAGCGCCAGGTGGCGACGACGACGTCGGTCGCGCCGACGATCGCCTCGAGCGCCGCGGCGACCGGCGCGGCCGCCACCGCGCTGTCGGGCAAGCCGAGCCGGCGCATCGCCGGCGGCACGCCGAGCAGCCGGGCGAGGCCGGCACCGCTCTCGGCGCGGCGGGCCGCTGCGAGGCGCTCGGCCGGCCAGTCGGGATTGCCGCGGTGGCTCGCCTCGCCGTCGGTGACGGCGACGACGAGCACCGCGCCACCGCGGTCGGCGTGCCGCGCCGCGAGGCCGCCGGCGGCGAGGATCTCGTCGTCCGGATGCGGCGCGACGATGACGAGGCGCTGCGTGGCGCCGATGCAGTCGTCGAGCGTCAGCGTCGGCAGCCGGGCCAGACCCGGCCAGGCGCGCCACTCGGCCTCGAGCGTGCCGGTGCCTTCGATCCGCCGTGGAGCCGTGTTCGTCGCGGGTGCCTTCATCGGGGGTCCGTGCGAGGGCTCAAAGCAGCCACCGCGACCCGGTCGCCAGCACGCGCTCGGCCAGGCCGGCGAAGTCGCGTTCGGCATGGCTCTGGCGGACGAAGACCGGCAGGTCGGCGGCGGCCCGCGCGAAGCGGGCGTCGCGGCAGAACGGCGCTGCGCCGAGCGCGCGGCCCACCGTGTCGAGCACCCGCGCCGCGGCGTCCTCGGCGGCGAGGCGCACGCGCAGTGCAGCCTCGGCGGCGTCGGCGGCCGGATGCGCGTCGATCCAGGCGGCGGCGTCGCGCAGCAGCGCGGCGGTCGACGCGAGCGCGAGGTCGACGCGGCCGAGCGCGGCGAGCCGCAGCGGGTCGCGGGCCGCCGGGTCCCCATTCGCGCGAAGAAGGGGTGCGGCCACGGCGAGCGCGCCGCCGTGCCAGCACGCCGCGATGCCGGCGCCGCCCTGCCAGAAGCCGGGCCGGGCGAGGTAGTCGCCCACCCCGCCGACCGCCCGGGCCTGGACGCGATCGAAGCGCACGTCGAGACTCGCGCTGCCGGCCATGCCGACGGCGCGCCAGTTGTCGGCGTCGACATGGACGCCCGGTTGCCGCAGGTCGATCCGCACGAGCTGCGGTCCGCGGCCGTCGGCGTGCCAGGCGGTGAGCAGCGCATGGCTCGCGGTCGCCGCGCCCGAGCACCAGCACTTCGAGCCGCCGAGCACGAGCGCGCCGTCGCTCCCGAGCGTCTCGACGACCGCCCGGCCCGAGGGCGCCTCGGCCGCCCAGACGCCCCAGGTCGAGCCCGGCGCGACGGCGGCCGACTCGCCGAGCTCGGACAGGATGGCGAGCGCATCGGTATGGCCTTCGTAGAGCTTGGCGAGCGACAGGTCGTGCCGCGCGACGGCGGCGAGCGCCTGCCAGCGTTCGAGCGTGCGGCCGGCGCCCGGCAGCGGCAGCCGGTCGAGTCCGAGCGCGACGAGTGCGTCGAGCTGCGCGGCCACGCTCGCCGACGGCGGCAGCGCCTCGAGCGCCCGCTGCAGCCGCGGCAGGAGCTGCCCATCGTCGAACGGTCGCTCAGTCACCGGCAGCGCGGCGACCGGCTCGGTCGCGACCATCATGGACACGCCTCTCGCGCGAGCGCCGTCGCATGGCTGCGTTCGACGTGGATGCGTTCGAGCGTCGCGCCGAAGCCGCCGGCGGCGCGGTAGCGGCGGCGCGCGCTGGTCACGACGCGCGGTGCCGCGGACCAGGCGATCGACGCGCCGTGGCGCCGCAGCGCGTCGACGAGCGCGACGTCTTCACTGCAGGCGAGCGGCGGGAAGCCGCCGACCGCGCGGTACGCCGCCGCGCTCACGCCGAGGTTGGCGCCGTGGACGTGGCGATGGCCGTCGGCATCGGTGTAGGTGAGCCGGAAATGCGTGTCCATCGCCAGGCCGTAGTCGCCCCAGTCGACCACGCCGACCGTGCCGCAGACCGCGTCGGCCCGCTCGGCGAGCTGCGCCGAGAGCCAGTCCGGCGCGACCGTCGTGTCGGCGTCGGTGAAGGCGAGCCAGCGCGCGCCGCACTCGAGTGCGAGGGCGGCGCCGGCGGCGCGCGCGAGGCCGACGTTGCGGGCATCGACGGCGACGGTGACGGCGCCGTGCGCCGCGGCGCGCTCGGCCGTGCGGTCGGTGCATGCGTCGAGGGCGACGACCACGAGCACCGCTTCGCCGGCGAGCGCCGGCCAGCGTGCAGTCTCGGCGATGGACCGCAGGCATGCGTCGATGGTGGATTCTTCGTCATGGGCGGGAACGACGACGGCGAGCAATATGGTGTTCCTTGCGATCGGCGGTGCACGACCGCGGCGGGGCGAAACTAAACGACGGTCCAGTCATCGCAGGTCGGCAGGATGCGGGACATCGCGTAGGCGCGCGCCCCTCTCCGCGCGGCTCGTCCGAGGCACGCCGATTGCCATCTGCCGGGCTGCCGCCGACTCCATGAAGCCGACCCGATCCATGCCCCGACGCTACCTGCCGCCCCGCCCGACCCGGCCGGCGGCCCGTACTTGATGGCGCCGCAGACGCTCTGGATCGTGCGCCATGGCCAGAGCGCGGGCAACGTCGCGCGCGACGCCGCGGAGGCTGCGGGCCATGCGTCGATCGACATCGCGATGCGCGACATCGACGTGCCGTTGTCGGACCTCGGCCGCGAGCAGGCGGCGTCGCTCGCACACTGGTTCGCGCAGTTGCCCGCAGCAGAGCGGCCCGATCGCGTGCTGGTGTCGCCCTACCTGCGGGCGCAGGACACCGCCAAGGCGATCGTCGAGGCGCTGCGCGGCGCCGGCGCTGCGCCGACGCTGCATACCGACGAGCGGCTGCGCGAGAAGGAGTTCGGCATCCTCGACCGGCTGACGCGCTTCGGCATCCGCGAGAAGTATCCCGAGATCAGCGCGCAGATGAGCCGCGTCGGCAAGTTTTACTTCCGACCTCCCGGCGGCGAGAGCTGGTGCGACGTGATCCTGCGCCTGCGCAGCGTGCTCGACACGCTGCGGATCGAATGGCAGGGCGAGCGTTTGCTGATCGTCGCGCACCAGGTGACGGTCAACTGCCTGCGCTATCTCGTCGAGGAGATGGACGAGGCGCAAATCCTCGGCATCGATCGCCAGGGCGACGTGCCGAACTGCAGCGTCACCTCCTACGCGTTCGAACCTGGGCTCGGTCAGCGCGGCGGGCTCGCGCTGCGGCTGGCGAACTTCGTCGCGCCGCTGCTGCAGGAGGGCACGCCGGTGACGCACGAGCCCGACGTGCCGGCGGCGCCGAATTCATGAGCTTCGCCGGGATCTCCACGGACGCCCGTCCCCGGGCGGCGCGACCGGCCTCGGGCCTGCGGGTCCGCCAGGCAGAACGCCGGGCTGGTGCGCGAAACGGTGGTGGCAGTGCGCGGCGCGGGCGGCCGTCGGCGGCCCGTTCCGCGGCGGAACGCGGCCGGGTCCTGGCGGCGCGCCGCTGCGTCGTGACGGGCGAGCGTCCATGACCGCCGCCCCGGCCGCCGTCGTGCTCGCTCCGCACGTCTGGACCGACTGGCCGTTGCCGACGCCGGGGCACGCGGCCGACAAGGAGGAGCGCGGCCGCGTCGTCGTCGTCGCCGGCAGCCGCGAGATGCCCGGTGCCGCGGTGCTCGCCGCGACGGCGGCGCTACGCGCCGGCGCCGGCAAGCTCGTGGTCGCGACGGGTGCGTCGGTCGCGACCGCCGTCGGCGTCGCCGTGCCCGAAGCGCGCGTGATCGGACTGCCGGAAACCGCGGCGGGCGGCTTCGAGCCGGCGGGCGTCGAGCGCCTCCGCGACGTGCTCCGCCGCGCCGATGCCGTGCTCGTCGGCCCCGGCATGCAGGATCCGGAGACGACCTGCGCATTCGTCGCCGCGGCGCTCGCCCAGGACCCGGCCGGACAGGCGCCGTGGCTGCTCGACGCCTGCGCGATGCACGCCGCGACCGACGGACGTGCCGGCGGCGGCCGCCCGTTCGTCCTCACGCCGCACGCCGGCGAGATGGCCGGCCTCTGCGGCGATTCGAAGGAGGCCGTGACCGCCGATCCCGACGGCGTCGCCCGGCGCTTCTCCGCGCGCTGGCAGGCGGTCGTCGCGTTGAAGGGCGCGTTCACCGTGATCGCCGCTCCCGACGGTCGCGTCTGGCACCACCGCGGCGGCAACGCCGGCCTCGGCACGTCGGGCTCGGGCGACGTGCTCGCGGGTGTCGTCGCCGGCCTGCTCGCGCGCGGCGCCGAGCCGCCGCAGGCCGCCGCCTGGGGCGTCGCGCTGCATGCCCGCGCCGGCGAGACGCTGGCGTTGCGCAGCGGTCCGCTCGGCTATCTGGCGCGCGAGCTGTCGGCGGAGATCCCGCGGCTGCTGCAACACCTCGCAGGCTGATGGCGGCTCGCGCCGTTGCGTGACGCGGGCCCGCGGAGCTGCGCGGCCGTGCGACGACGGCGCCGCGCCCCGCGCAAGACGCCGAGCCGCGCGGCCTGCGGACGAACCGCCGGCGCGACACCGAGCGGAGCCGCCGGCACGGCGATGCGCATGGCGATGTGCCGCCGCCAGACCGCCCGTGTTCGCACGCGTCGCCTCGCCGCTGCCGTCCCGGCGGCCGCTCGCGCACCGCCGTGGCGCATCGGGTCGGACGACCACCGCGGCACGTCGCTTGCCGTGAGTCCGGCCACCCGTCTCGCCGCGGCCACTTCCACTCTCCGAGGACCCCTCATGACCTGTCTGCTCGTTTTCTCGCACCTGCGCTGGGGTTTCGTCTTCCAACGGCCGCAGCATCTGCTGACGCGGCTGGCGCCGCATCTGAAGGTGTGCTTCGTCGAGGAGCCGACCCGGAGCGACGGCCCCGCGCGGATCGACGCGGTCGAGAAGGCCGACGGGCTCGAGGTGCTGACGCCGCACACGCCGGTGGAGGCGCCGGGGTTCCACGACGACCAGTTGTCGGTGCTCCAGCCCCTGCTCGCCGACTTCCTCCGCGAGCGCGGCATCGACGACTACCTTGTCTGGTTCTACACGCCGATGGCGCTGCCGCTGATGGCGCAACTGCGTCCGCGCGCGGTCGTCTACGACTGCATGGACGAGCTCGCCGCGTTCAAGGATGCGCCGCGCCAGCTGCGCCAGCGGGAAACCGCGCTGATGAAGATCGCCGACCTCGTGCTCTGCGGCGGCCCGGCGCTCTACGAGTCGAAGCGCGCCTCGCATGCCAACGCCCATTGCCTGCCGAGTTCGGTCGACGCCGCGCATTTCGCGCCGTCGCGGCTCGACCCGGCAAGCGCCGAAGCCCGGCGCGCCGACGCACTGCAGGGCACGATCGCCGGGCCGCGGCTGGGTTTCTTCGGCGTCATCGACGAGCGGCTCGACGTCGAACTGCTCGGCCGCATCGCCGCGGCGCGGCCGCAGTGGCAGTTCGTGATGGTCGGACCGGTCGTGAAGATCGACCCGGCGCGGCTGCCGCGGGCGGGCAACGTCCACTGGCTCGGCATGCAGGGCTACGACCTGCTGCCCCATCTCATGGCCGGCTGGGACGTCTGCCTGATGCCGTTCGCGCTCAACGAGTCGACCCGCTTCATCAGCCCGACCAAGACGCTCGAATACCTGGCCGGCGGCAAGCCGGTCGTGAGCACGCCGGTGCACGACGTGGTCGGTCTGTACGGCGACGCGGTTCGCATCGCACGCGACGAGGCCGACTTCATCGCTGCCTGCGAGGCCGTGCTGGCCGAGACGCCTGCGGAACGCGACGCCCGGCTCGAGCGCGCCCGCAAGACCGTCGCGCGTTCATCGTGGAAGCGGGCGGCCGAGCGCGTGCACGAACTGCTGCAGGCCGAGCTCGCCGAGTCGCCGGTGCCGGTCCCTGCGCTCGCAGTGCTGCGCGACCCGGCCGTCGTTGCGGCGGGCGAGGCCGCGCCGATCGCCGCTGCCGGCGGACGCATGGCACACGCGGTGCGCCACCGCGTCATCGGCGCAGCTGCCGCCGGGCTGGCCGCTGCGGCGCCGTTGCCCGCGGCATCCGCCGTCGGCGCGGAACGCCTGGCGGTCGACCGGCAGGACGGCGTGGCAGCCGGCGCCCGTGCCGTCGAGCCGAGCCGCTTGAAGAAGGTCTGAGCCGGGCGGCGCGGCCGTCGAGCCCGGTCGGAGCGCCGCGCATTCCGCTGCCGCATCTGCCGTGCAGGCGATGCACGGCCGGGTCGCAGCGTCGCCGATCGAGCCCCGCGACTCGACGATTGCTCAGCGTATCGCGAGCGCTCCCGTTGCGTCATCGGTGTGGAACGGTCGGACTGCCGGATGGCCGATTGCCGGATTGCTGGATTGGCAGTCGCCAGTCGCCCAGTTGCCGGTCGTGGGACTCACGGGTTGCGGGACCGCCAACGACGGAATTGCCGACTACCTGACCGTCGGATCACTCTGCTGACGGGCTCGCCGGTCGCCGGTTCGCCGCAGCACGCGATTCCGCGACCAGCTGACGGTTCGACGGCCTGACGGTCCGGTTTCGGCTCGCCAGCCGTGTCATGCAGCCGGAGCGGCGATCGCCGAGCCGGCAGGCCGTCGCCGCCCCGCCTTGCGCACGAACTGCGGCTGGAACGAGCGCTGCTCGCCGTTGCCGAATGCGACCGTGACACTCAGCCCGTCGGCGGCCACGACCTCGCCGTCGCCGTGGCGGCGGGTGCGGACCCGGTCGCCGCGCGCGAAGGACGGCGCCTGGACCGTGTCGCGGGAAGACACCTCGAACGGCGCCGGCGAGGCTGACTGCGCTTCGTGCGCCGCGAGGCGGAGGCAGTTGTCGCAGGTGTTGCAGCGGTCGAACGCAGGCGTCTCGCCGAAGTGCTCGAGCAGCAGCCGCCAGCGGCAGCGGCCGCTCTGCGCATACGCGACCATCGACTCGAGCGTCGCCCGGTCCTGTTCGCCGCGGTCCCGGTATCCGTCGGCCACCGCGCGCAGCGCGTCGAGTGGCAGGTCGGCCTGCGTGAGCCGCAAGCCGCCATCGGCGGCCTCGACGAGGCCCTGCTGCCGCAGGACGCTGAGCGCCACGGCGCACTTGCGCGCTGGTCGGCCGTTCTCGCGGCCGACGGCCTCGAGCAGCGACTCGTCGGTCCAGGCAGGTGCCCGGTCGTCGGCCCCCGGCTGCGGCGGCCGTCGGAGCATCGCGCAGACCGCGCGGAAGTCGTCCAGGCCGGGATAGCGGCCACCGAGGAAGAAGCTCTGCACCGACTTGTCGCCGTCGGCGAAGAGCAGGATGCAGCGCGCGGGCTCGCCGTCGCGGCCGGCGCGGCCGGACTCCTGGTAGTAGGCGTCGAGCCCCGGCGGGATCTGGTAGTGCAGGACGAAGCGGATGTCGGGCTTGTCGACACCGAGGCCGAAGGCGTTGGTCGCGACCATCACTCGGACGCGGCCGTCCATGAAGTCGTCCTGGCTGGCATGGCGGCGCGAGGCCGCGAGCTTGCCGTGGTAGAGGCCGACCGACTCGCCGGTGGACTCGAGCGCCGCGTGGATCTCGGTGGCCGCCCGCACCGTCGCCGCATAGACGATGCCGGAGCCCTCGCGCGCCCTGACGATCGCGACGACGCGCGCGAGCTTGTCGTCGGCACGCACGATGTGCTCGGCGGCGAAGTGCAGGTTCGGCCGATGGATGCCGCTCGCGATGACGCCGGACTTCGGGATGTCGAGCAGCGTGGTGATGTCGGCGAGCGTGTCGTTCGTCGCCGTCGCCGTGAGCGCGAGCACCGTCGGGTCGCCGAGCGCGCGGCGCACGTTGCCGAGCTCGAGAAAGCTCGGCCGGAAGTCGTGGCCCCACTGCGAGATGCAATGCGCCTCGTCGACCGCGAGCAGCCCGATGCGGTCGCGCTTGAGCAGCGCCTGGAAGTCCGGATCGGCGAGGTGTTCGGGCGTCGTGAAGACGATGCGGGCGCTGCCGTCCTCGATCTTCGTGCGTGCGTCGGCAGCCTCGGCGGCGGGCATGGCGCTGTGCGTCTGCACCGCGACGATGCCGTGCGCCCGCAGCGTGTCGCACTGGTCCTTCATCAACGCGATCAACGGCGAGACGACGACCGTGCGGCCGTCGATCAACAGTGCCGGCAACTGGTAGCAGAGCGACTTGCCGGCGCCGGTCGGCATGACCGCGAGCGTCGGCAGGCCGCGCAGCACGCGCGCGATGACGGGTTCCTGGCCTTCGCGAAGATGCTTCAGGCCGAAGACGCGGCGCAGCGTGCGGCCGATCGTCTCCGGGGCGACGCGGGCGGTGCTGTTTCTCAAGGCTCCTCGGCGGCTTCGAGCGTGCCGGCGGGCAGGCTGTAGGTGCGGCCGGCATGCGTGCCGGACTCGCTCGAGTCGCTCTCGGCGCTGGTGGCGTCGCGGGCGCCGTCGCGATCGTCGCCGCTGTCGTCGTCGCCGTCCTCGTCGTCCTCGATGTCGCCGGTGAAGTTGGCGTCGACGAGCACCTCGCCGTCGACGTCGGCGGTGTCGATGATCTGGTCGGGCAGGATGTCGCCGCCGTCGCGGCCGCCGCTGCCGGTCGCGGCACCGCGCTCGCCGGTGCCGGAGGAATCGCTGTCGCTGTCGAGATCGACGGTCAGCGCGCCGAGCTCGCCGGCGTTGTCGGCGCCGGTCGGCATCGAGCGCTCGCCCTGGACGTCGCTGCCGGAGTCGGACGAGTCGCTCGGGCCGAGCGCGTCGGTATCGCGACCGGCGGCGCGGCCGGGCGCCGATTCACCGCCGAGGATGCTGCTGTTGGACATGCTGTCGTCTCGCTGGAATGGATCGTCGACGCACGGTAGGCGCGCCGGCGGGAGGCGTCTGTAGGCACTGCCGGGACGGTGGGTAGGACAGTGCGCCGCGCGGCCTGGTCGGAGCCTGAGGAGGGATCCGACGCGGGCCTCTGGTGGTCGGGCGACCGCGCCGAGCGATGCGCGAAGCGCAGCAGTCGTCCCTTCTTCCGCACGCATCTGCGACGGCGGATGGCGCGGGTGCGGCGACAGAGCGGGCGCGCCGGGGTCGTTCGCTGGTTCTTCAAGCCGCCAGCAGCGGCCTGCGCGGCGTCGGCGACGCGTCGCGGAGCTCGCCGAGCAACGCCGCGACCTCGGCGGCACGGTCGTCCCACGACGCGCGGGCGACCGTGTCGCGGGCCGCGGCGAGGCGCTGCCTGCGCTCGGCCGCCGGCTCGTGCAACGCAGCGTCGCAGGCGGCGACGAAGCCGGCGACGGACGCCGCGATCCGTACCGTTTCGGGATGCAGCTCGGCGATATCGGGCACCGGCGTCGAGACGACCGGCTTGCCCGCGGCCAGGTACTCGAGCGCCTTCACCGGATTCATCGCTCGCGTCAGCGGGCTCTGCACGAACGGCATCAGGCAGACGTCCCAGGCGTCGATCAGGTAGGGCAGCCGCGCTGGCGGCTGGTGGCCGATCCAGTGCAGGTTCGGGCGCTGCGGCAGCGTCGCCGGATCGATCTTCACGACCGGCCCGGCGACGACGATCTGCCAGTCGCGGCGGGCGTCGGCGAGCGCGCCGAGAAGCGCCAGATCGAGGCGCTCGTCGACCGCGCCGCAGTAGCCGAGCCGCGGTCCTGCGGCCGCGTCGGGCTGGCGCAGACGCGCCTGGTTCGCCTGCGCGCTGCCGGCGTCGAGCGCGGCGGCGCCGAACGCCGTCGCATCGACGCCGTTCGGCACGCAGCGCACCACGGTGCCGGCCGCACGAGCGGCCTTGGCGCGCGCCAGCGTCGGCCCGCTCGCGAGGACGAGGTCGGCGTCGCGCAGCAGGTCGATGTCGCGGGCGCGCATCGCCGCCGGCGACCGCTCGAACGCGGCCAGCTCGTCGAAGCAGTCGTAGACGACGCGGTCCGGCGCCAGCGATGCGGCGAGCGGCAGCGCGAGCGGCGTGCAGAGCCATGCGATGCGCTCGCGTTCGCGTTCGCCGGGCCGGCCGAGCAACGCCGCGAGCAGCGGCTGCAGCACGGCGAAATGCGCATCGTCGAAGCCCGGCGCGTCGACGTGCGTGCGCGGCAGCAGCACGTCGATGTCGGGCCCGCGGGCGATGCGGTCGACGCGGGCCGGCCCGTCGTCGGGACCGAGCAGCACCGGCTCCTCGACGAAGAGCACGCGGTAGCGGCCGGCGAGCCGCGTCAGCAGCTGCTGCGGCCGCTGGAAGAGGAAATCCCAGCGCAGGTGCGAAAAGACCAGCAGCAGCGGTCGGCCGACGGTGTCGGCCACGGCGAGCGGCAACCGCGCCTGCCACGCCGCGAGCGCTGCGGCGTAGTCGGGCACGAGCACACGCCGCAGCGCCGGCGTGCGGCGGTCGACGTCCCAGAGGCCGCTGTCGTGCCAGTGCGCGGGGTCGTGCCAGTCCGGCCGGTCGACGAGCGGATAGAGGCAGAGCCCCTGCAGCGGCAGCCCGAGGCCGCGCACGCGCTCGACCTCCGCGGCGATCTCGTGCAGCCACTGCGGCCGGCCTTCGCCGAAGTGGCTCGTCTCGGCGACGATCATCGGCCGGCGGTAGCGCGCCCAGCAGGCCGCGACCAGCTCGCCGAACGGCAGGCGCCGCGCATCGCGCAGGTGCCACAGGAGCCGCTCCTCGCGCACCGCCTCCCACTGGCTGCTGTGGTAGTGGTTGATGCCGATCAGGTCGAGCGCCTCGGGCGTGCCGCCGAGAGCGGGTTCGCGCAAGCCGCAGAGCAGGTCCCACGCCTGCCACTGGTACGCGGAGACATGCGTCGCGAGCGCGGCGAGCTCCGGCCGGCCGGCGGGCGCGACGACATGAACCAGCGGCTCGACGTGCAGGAAGCGGGCACGCGGGTCGACCTCGCGGATCGCGTCGATCGCGGCGAGCGCCATGCGCACGAGCCGGCGCTTGATCTCGTAGCCCGAGGCGACGCTCGTCGCCGCGGCGCCGGCGTCGGCGCGGTCCGGTCGATAGGGGTGGACCATGTCGCTCCCCGACACCGCCCAGGCGAGGAAGCTGATCTCGTTGACCGGGTTGTAGACCGGCGGCGCGTCGCAGCGCGGCGCGATCTCGCGCGCGACGGCGCGGGCGAATGCCGCGAAGCGGTCGATCGCGGCGTCGTCGGTCAGCCGCACGTCGGGCGGCGTGCCGTAGTGCATCAGCGTCCAGACAACCTGCAGGCCGTGGCGGCGAGCGCTCGCGGCGATGCGCCGCGTCCGGCGCAGATCGTGACGGCCGCGCGCGGGCTCGGCGAGCCGCCAGCCGATCGTCTCGCGGACGCTGCCGATGCCGAGCGCGGCGGCGCGGGCATGGTCGTCCTCCAGCTGGTCGACGTGGCCGCTCAGGGCGGCCATGTCGAGCGGTCGACCCGCGGCGTTGACATGGTCTGCGGCTTCGAAGCCGCCCATCCAGAACGAAGCGAACGGCGAGTCGGCCGGCAATTGCGATCGGCTCCGTGGAGGCACGCTCAGGACGCGGCCTCGCCGGCACCGGGCGCGGCCGCGCGGATGCTCCGCGGCGCGAGCGGCAGGCGGACGACGAAGACGTTGCCGGCGGCCGGATCGGGTCGTGTCGCGTCGACGCGGCCGCCGTGCGCCTCGACGCCGTGGCGTGCGCGGACGAGCGCGAGGCCGGCGCTGGCGCCGAGGCGGCGCATCGCTTCGCTGCCGGACGGCGCCGCGGCCGAGTCGCCGGGCGCGCCGATCTCGATCACGGCGTCGAGCGTGTCGACGACGCGCAAGCGCACGGCGACGGTCGCGCCGGCGGGCGCGTCGCGCAGCGCCTCGTCGAGCAGCCGGTCGACGGCCGCGGCGAGCTGCGGCGCGTCGGCGTCGAGCCGGACGCCGGCGACGACGTCGCAGGCGACACGCCGGCCCGTCGCTTCGGCCTTCGGGCCGGCACGGGCGGCGCAATCACGCAGCAGCTCGCCGAGGTCGAGCGGCCGGCACACCGGCTCGCGGCGGTCGGCGAACGCACGGCCGGCGTCGCCCACGTCGGCGACGAGCTGCGCCAGGCGGCGCGTCTGCCGGCCGATGATGTGTCGTGCGCTCGTGGCTTCGGGAGCAGCGGGGTCGGCGCGGTCGAGCACTTCGACGGCGGTCGCGAGCGCATTCATCGGATTGCGCAGCTCGTGGCCGAGCAGGCCGAGGATCTCGTCCTGCGCGCGGCTGCCGGCGTGATCGCGCTCGACACGCCTGGCCGCCGCGTGTTCGGCGCGTCGCGTCGCGCCGACGTCGACCGCCGAGCAGACGGCGCCGCACACCCGGCCGTCGGCGTCGTGGAGCGGCTCGGCGCTGACGCTCAGATAAACGGGCTCGCGGTCCGGCCAGCGCAGCTCGAGCTCGCGGCCGACCGAGCGCTCGCCACGGAACGCGGCGAGCCGCAGCGGCTGGCGCTCGCGCGGAAGCGGCACGCCGTCCTCGAACAGAGGCGGCGACGAGCCGTCCGGCAGCGACCAGGCGTGCCAGTCGAGCGAGGCGGGGACGATGCGGTTCATCGCTGCATTGCGCACGACGGTCCGGCAGTGCGGATCGCGGGCGAACGCGAGCGCGAGCGGCGCTGCGCGAAAGACCGCTTCGTAGGCCGCCGCGGCCGTGGCGCCGCCCACTGCGTCGCCGACGATCCGGCCGCCGAGCCCGACCGGTTCGCGCAGCGGATCCGAGCCTGGCAAGTCGCGCCGGGGCGGCTGTGGCTCGTTGAGGTTCGCTTCGATCTCCAAGAACGACTCTCCGTCGAGACGCAGGGGTTCGGCCAGGGACGCCGTGACCATGATCGCGGGCATCGGCAGAGAACGCCGGTGCCTGCGCATCGGCACGGCGCGGGCGCTCTCGGCATTGGCGCGGGCAACGCTCGTGCCCATTCATCGACCTTGCAATCGCGATGCTCGCTACGGCCAGGCGGCGGAGCATAGCGAACCGTTGCGGGCAAGCGCGTGCGGAGGCAGTCCGCCCGTCGGACAACGCCGCGACAGCCGACGCCGACGCAGGAGACGCGGACAGACCGGCGTAGTATTTGGCGCGGCACGGCATCCGGTTGGTTCGGACGTGACCGAGCGTCTCGTTGCCGGCCGGGCGCTGTCGGCCGAACCCTTGCCGGCGGTCCGTCTTGCAGGTCACGCCCAGACGTGCGCCCGAGTCTTGAAGAGGAAAGTGAATGCGACACGCCTTGGTGGTCGACGACGAAGCCGATGCCGCGGAGATGGTGGCAGCCCTCATCTTCGCCGAGGGCTTTTCGGTGGCCGTCGCGGGCTCGCTGCGCGAGGCGCGCCGGCAGATGGCGCTGCAGGCGCCCGACCTCGTGCTGCTCGACCTGGTGCTGCCCGACGGCAACGGCATGGAGCTGGTCAACGACGTCAAGGCGCTGCCGAGTGCGGAAGTGGTGCTGGTGACGGGCTACGCGAGCGTCGAGACGTCGGTGCAGGCGCTGCGGCTCGGTGCGGCCGACTATCTGATCAAGCCGCTCAACGTCAAGCAGCTGCGTGGCGTGCTGTCGCGCCTGAAGCGCCCGTCGACACTGCACGCCGATGCCGCGGACCTGCAGCAGACGCTCGAGGCCGACGGCCACTTCGGCCTGCTCTGGGGCCGTGCCGCGCCGATGCGGCGCGTCTATGAACAGATCCTGCGCGTCTCGGGCACGGCGGTCACGGTCTTCGTCACCGGCGAGAGCGGCAGCGGCAAGGAGCTCGTCGCGCGCACCGTCCATGACCTGAGCCGCCGCCGCGGCCGACCGTTCCTCGCCGTCAATTGCGGCGCGATCTCGCCCAACCTGATGGAGAGCGAGATCTTCGGCCACGAGAAGGGCAGCTTCACCGGCGCCGAGCGCCAGCACCACGGCTTCTTCGAGCGGGCGAGCAGCGGCACGCTGTTCCTCGACGAGATCACCGAGATGCCGCTCGAGCTGCAGGTCAAGCTGCTGCGCGTGCTCGAGACGGGCACGTTCATGCGTGTCGGCTCGACGCAGGTGCAGGAGACGGATGTCCGCCTCGTCGCCGCGACCAACCGCGACCCGCTCAAGGCCGTCGCGATGGGCAAGCTGCGCGAGGACCTGCTCTACCGGCTCAACGTCTTCCCGATCCACATGCCCGCACTGCGCGACCGTGCCGAGGACGTGCCGCTGATCGCCGACCACTTCCTCGCCGAGATCTCGCGCCGCGAGGGCCAGGGCAAGCAGTTCGCGCCGCAGGTGCTCGACCGGCTGATGAGCTACCGCTGGCCCGGCAACGTCCGCGAGCTGCGCAACATCGTCCATCGTGCCTACGTGATGGAAGCGGGCGGCATCATCCGCGACGACTGCCTGCCGAGCGACGGCGAGACCGCGCAACCGGCGGCGACCGGTGCGCCGGTCCTCCGCATCGAGGTGGGCTCGTCGCTCGCCGAGATCGAGCGGCAGGTGACGCTCGCGACGCTCGAGCACTTCGGCCGCAACAAGGAGCGCACGGCGGCGGCGCTCGGCGTCAGCCTCAAGACGCTCTACAACCGGCTGAAGGAGTACTCGACCGTGCCGGAATACGTCGACAACGACACCGCGCCGGTCAGCGGCTTCGGGCCGCTCGGCTGACGCTCGGCCGCGCGGCGCCTGCTCAGCCGGATGCCTCGTCGGCCGTCTTCGCCGCGCCGCGGATGTTCATCGCCGCGAGGCAGACCTGCAGCACGATCAGCGCATACGCGTGGGAGTGCAGGCCCCAGACGACCCAGACGACGTTGCTGACGAGGAACAGCCAGAAGCCGATGCTGCGCCGTCGCTTGTGGCGCGACGCGACGAACCATGCCGCCGCGACGGTGATGGCCATCGCCGGCCACTGGACAGCGTCCATCCAGTCCACGGCGTTCAAGCGGCAGCCGCAGGTTCGGGACCGCGCGTCGGCCGCCCCAGTGGCTTGATCGACACCGGTTTGCCGTTGGCGCGCGCCGACGCATAGATCGCGTCCATCACGCGGTGGTCCTGCAGGCCTTCCTCGCCGGGCGTGTGCGGTGTCCGATTGGCACGCACGCACTCGGCCATGTGGTCCATCTCGAGCGCGAACTGGTCCTGCTCCTCGACCTTCGGCTCGACGGTGCGCTGCCGGCCGCCCTCGACATCGCCGATGCGCAGCCGCAGGCCGTGGTATTCGAACGCCGGGTCGAGCTCGGCCCAGGCCTCGGTGCCCATGACGCGCATGAAGGTCGAGCGGTGCGTGCCGTAGCTCGTGTGGCAGGTGGCCTGCAGGCCGCTCGGGAAGCGCAGCAGGAAGTGCATCGCTTCCTCGACCTCGCGAAAGCGCGGATCGTTCGGAGTCGAGGCCATCCAGGCGAGCACCTCCGACGGCTCCTCGCCGCTCACGAAGCGCGCGGCGTTGAGACAGTAGACGCCCACGTCGGGCATCGCGCCGCCGCCCGCGAGCGCCTTCTTGAGCCGCCACTGCGACGGGTCGCCCTGGTTCTGCGAGTTGGTCGCGATGAACTCCTTGAGCGTGCCGAGCTTCTTCTGCCGGACGAGGTCGACGATCATGCGGTTCATCGGCTCGTACTGGCTGCGGTAGGCGATCATCAGCTTGCGGTCGGCCGCGGCGCAGGCAGCGATCATCTGCTCGCACTCGGCCACGCTCACCGCCATCGGCTTCTCGCACAGCACGTGCTTGCCGGCCTTCGCCGCACGCACCGTGTACTCGGCATGCATGCTGTTCGGCAGCACGATGTAGACGACCTCGACCTCCGGGTTCTGCGCGATCCGGTCGAAGCCGGCGTAGTCGTAGATCGCGTCCTCCCGGATGCCGTGCTGGCGCGCGAGCCTGGTCGCCTTGTCGCGGTCGCCGCTCACCAGTGCGACGGCTTTGCAATGTTTCGAGCGGCCGAACGCGGGCATCAGTGCCTCGAGCGTCAGCCGGCCGATGCCGACGATCGCGAAGCCGACGCGCGCGCCCGGCGCGTCGGCCGGCGCCGGGGTCGGCTGGCGACCTTCGGTGGGCGCGGCGATCGGCGGCAGCTCGATCCGGTTGCTGCCGCCCGCCGGCTGCGCGGTCGCGGCGGTCGCGAGCAGCGGCGCGACGACGCCGGCGGCGCCGGCAAGGAAACGGCGCCGGCCGACGGCGGCTGCGGTTTCGGGCGGCTGGGACTCTTCGGATCGATTCATGGAGGTCTGCGAGCGTTGGTGCGATGGCAGTGGCAAGCGCCGCGCCCAGCGCGCGGGGAAGCCGTCGGGACCGACGCGCTCCGTCGCTCGCGCATCGTTGCGTCCGACACATCGACGCGCCGCCTGCCGATGCACTGCCCCGAACGCGCGACTAGATTCATTCGACACCTCGACCGAAAGGCGCTTCTCCATGGCAGACGACACCACGCAGCACGGTCCGGCAGACGCGAGCCGGATCAACATCCACCAGGACCACGAGCTCCGCTACTGGACCGAGAAGTTCGGCTGCACGAAGGAGCAGCTGCAGGCGGCGGTCCAGGCCGCCGGCACGTCGGCCGCGGACGTCGAGCGCCATCTCGCGGCGCACGTCTGACGCCGGCGTGGGCACTGCCGTCGCAAGGCCCACGGCGGCCGCCGTCGACGCGCTCGGCGCGTACAAGGCCAAGCGCGATTTCAACGTCACCTCGGAACCGGCCGACGGCGGCGAGGCTGCTGCGGGCGCGCTGACCTTCGTCGTGCAGAAGCACTGGGCGACGCGGCTGCACTACGACTTCCGGCTCGAGCTCGACGGCAGGATGTTGAGCTGGGCCGTGCCCAAGGGCCCGAGCTTCGACTCGCGCGACAAGCGCATGGCAGTCCACGTCGAGGATCACCCGATCGCGTACTCGAGCTTCGAAGGCACGATTCCCGCGGGACAGTACGGCGCCGGCAAGGTCATCGTCTGGGACAAGGGCACCTGGACGCCGGTGGGTGATCCGAGCCAGGGCTATTGCGACGGCAACCTCAAGTTCGACATCCACGGGCACAAGCTGCACGGCCGCTGGGTGCTGGTGCGCATGAAGGGCCGCGGCGAGAAGCAGGAGCCGTGGCTGCTGATCAAGGAAAAGGACGCATTCGTCCGGCCTGCAGCCGACTTCAGCGTCGTCGACGCGGCGCCCGACAGCGTTCGCGACCTGCCGATGCCCGGTGCGAGCGTCGCCGCGCGCGCCGAGCCGCCACGCGCGCCGCTGCCCGAGGCGCTCGCCCCGCAACTCGCCACGCTCGTCGACAAGCCGCCCGCCGATCCGGAGCATTGGGTCTACGAGATCAAGTTCGACGGCTACCGCATGCTCGCACGCATCGACGGCAAGGATGTGCGGCTCGTCACCCGCAACGCCAACGACTGGACCGACAAGCTTGGGCCGCTGCAGAAGGCGCTCGCCAGGATGAAACTGCCGAGCGGCTGGTACGACGGCGAGATCGTCGTGCCGAACGAGCACGGCGTTCCCGACTTCGGGCTGCTGCAGCAGTCGTTCGACGCGGCGCGCACCGCGTCGATCGTGTACTACCTCTTCGACGTTCCGTTCCTCGATGGCTTCGATTTGCGCGACGAGCCGCTCGCGTCGCGCCGTGCCCGGCTGCGCGAGGTGCTGCACGGCGCCACCGACGGTCCTGTGCGCTTCAGCGAGGTGTTCGACGCGCCGCCGGCCGAGGTCGTCACCTCGGCGTGCCGGCTCGGGCTCGAGGGCGTCATCGCCAAGCGCAAGGACTCGCGCTACGTCTCGCGCCGCTCGGCCGACTGGATCAAGCTCAAGTGCAGCCAGCGGCAGGAGTTCGTGATCGGCGGCTACACCGATCCGCAGGGCGGGCGCGCCGGGCTGGGCTCGCTGCTGCTCGGCGTCCACGACGCCGCAGGCGCGCTCAAGTACGCTGGCAACGTCGGCACCGGCTTCGACGAGCGCACGCTCGCCGAGCTGACGAAGCGGCTCGAGGCGATGGCGACCGACCGCAATCCGTTCGACAGCCGCACCGGCATCGTCGGCCGGCCGCACTGGGTGCGCCCCGAACTCGTCGCCGAGGTCAGTTTCGGCGAATGGACGCGCGCCCACCGCATCCGCCACTCGGTGTTCCACGGCCTGCGCAGCGACAAGCCGGCGACGGCGATCGTCCGCGAGACGGCGCGGCCGGCGCCATCGGCCGTGACGACGGCGGCCGGGGAGACGCCGGCTGTGAAGACGCCGGCTGCGAAGACATCGGCCACAAAGACGTCGGCCATCCAGACGGCGGCGACGAGGACACGGGCCGCGAAGACACCGGCCGCGAAGACACCCGTCAGGAAGGCCCTGGCCAGGAAGACACCGGCCCTGGCGGACACCGAGGAACAACCGCTCTCGACGCGCTTGCGCGTGAGCCATCCCGACCGGGTGATCGACGCGTCGAGCGGCAACACGAAGATCGAGCTGGTCCGCTACTACGCGACCGTCGGTGATCTCATGATGGCGCACCTCCAGGCGCGGCCGGTGTCGCTCGTGCGCGCGCCGGCGGGCGTGGGCGGCCAGCTCTTCTTCCAGAAGCACGCCGAGACCGAGAAATTGCCCGGCATCCGCCAGATCGACCCGGCGCGCTTTCCCGGCTACCCGGCAATGCTCGAGGTCGCGTCGACGCAGGGCCTGCTGTCGGCCGCGCAGTGGAACGTGATTGAGATCCACACGCTCAACAACGGCGCGCTGTCGTTCGCGCACCCGGACCGGATGGTGTTCGACCTCGACCCGGGCGAGGGCGTCGGCTGGCCGCAGATCCAGGAGGCCGCCGACATCGTCCGCATGTTCCTCGGAGAGCTCGGGCTGCCGGCGTTCCTGAAGACGAGCGGCGGCAAGGGGCTGCACGTCGTCGTGCCGGTGAAGAAGGTCCACGACTGGGACACCGTCAAGGGCTTTTCGCAGGCCGTCGTGCTGCACCTGACGAAGACGCTGCCGGACCGCTTCGTCGTGAAGAGCGGGCCGAAGAACCGCGTCGGCCGGATCTTCATCGACTATCTGCGCAACGGTCTCGGCTCGACGACCGTCGCTGCCTGGTCGGCGCGTGCGCGGCCGGGGCTCGGCATCTCGGTGCCGGTGCGCTGGGACGAGTTGAAGAGCTTGCGGGGCGGCGATCACTGGACGATCCGCAGCGTCCAGGATCGTCTCGACGACGGCAATCGGCCGTGGGACGGCTACGCCAAGGCCGCGAAAAGCCTGAACGCTGCGATGAAGACGCTCGGCTGGACGGCGAAGTCGGCGCGTCCGGCGAATGCGCCGCTCAGCTGCTCCCGAGCATCGACATCGCGCGCGAGAGCACCGGATCGTGCGTGCCGGGACTGAGGAAGCGCTCGGCCATGCGCTGTGCTTCGGCCATCGCCTCCGACGCGGTCGGCCGCGACTGGTCCGGCGTGCTGGTCAGCAGCTCGCGCTTCTCGCCGGGCCGCGACGGATCGATCGACACCGTCGGCGCCCAGACGCCCGACCGGATGCAAGAGACACCGAGCGTACAGCGGCGTTCACCGATGAAGACAGTCTTCGCGCCGGATGTCGGCGTGGTCGGATCGCGGCGGTCGCTCCGTCGTGATCGGCCGGTGTTCACTCGCATCTTGAAGTCTCCGACTCGTCGTTCGACCGCCACGGTGGCAGTCGCGAGATCGGGGTTGGCAAGCCGTGTGCCTGTCAGACGCGACGCCAGATGGCGGCACCGAACGCGGGCAGCGCACCGCTCGCTTCGAGCTCGATCGACCGGAGGATCGGCGCTCCGTCGCGGCCGGTGGCACGAGAGCCGTCGGCGAAGTTGAGCAGCGTCAGCGTCGCCGGCGTCTCGATGCGGACGAGCCGTGTCGCCGCATCGGCAACGACCTGAACGCACGCCCGGTCGCGCGGGCCGAGCGCACCCTCGCGCTTGAGCGCGACGAGACCGCGGCAGTACGCGAACACGTCTCGACCTTCGCGGCTCTCGAGCGACGCCCAACGCAGCTTCGAGGCCTCGAAGGTCGCGACCGCATGCGGATCGGCGGGCGGCTCGGCGGCGGCGCCGAGGCCGAATTCGCGCAGCCGGCCGCGGCGCACGGCGTCGACGAGCGCCGGGTCGCCGAAGTCCTCGAAGAAGTGGAATGGCGCGGTCTCGCCGTATTCCTCGCCCATGAAGAGCATCGGCACGAAGGCGGTCGCGAACATCGCCGTCATCGCGAGCAGCGCCTTGGCGCGGCCGTGCGTCGCGATCAGCCGATCGGCATGCAGGCGGTTGCCGATCTGGTCGTGGTTCTGCGTGTGGACGAGCAGCTCGGTCCCACGCAACGGCGCGGGATCGGTGCTGGTCATGAAGCAGCGGTAGGCATCGAAGCGGCTGCCGTCGAGCACGAAGCCGGCGTCGAGCGCGCGGACGACGTCGTCGAAGCCGCCGAAATTGACGCAGTGGCGTGCGCGTTCGCCGGTCAGGTAGGCGACGAGCGCGTGCGCGAGGTCGTCGCTCCACTGCGTGTCGAAGCCGAAGCCGGCTCGCGCGGTGACGTTGCGGTCGTTGCGCAGATGCTCGGCGATCATCAGCACCGACCGGCCCTCGCGCTCGCCGATGGCGTGGGCGAGCGCCGTGCACTCGCGCAGCAGGTGCGTCGGCATGTTGTCCGAGATCGCCGAGACGGCGTCCATGCGCAAGCCGTCGAAGCCGGCGTCCTCGAGCCAGTAGCGCAGGTTCTCGAGGAAGAACGCGCGGATGCCGTGGTTCCAGGCGTCGTCGAGGTTGATCGCCGCGCCCCAGGGCGTCGGCGCGTCCTTGGTGAAGGGCGCGAGCGCCGCGGCATAGTTGCCCTCCGGCCCGAAGTGGTTGTAGACGACGTCGAGCACGACCGCGATGCCGTGGCCGTGGGCCGCCTCGATGAAGCGGCGCAGGTCGGCGTAGTCGCCGTAGCCGGCATGCAGCGCGAAGAGATGCGTGCCGTCGTAGCCCCAGTTGCGCTGGCCGGGGAAGGCGGCGATCGGCAGCAGCTCGACGACGGTGATGCCGAGCGCGGCGAGGTGCGGCAGGCGCGTCGCCGCGGCGGCGAACGTGCCCTCGGGCGTGAAGGTGCCGAGGTGCAGTTCGTAGACGATCGCGTCCTCGATCGGCACGCCGCGCCAGCCGTCGCGCGCCGGACGCTCGGGCGCGGCGATGGCCGATGCGGCATGCACGCCGCCCGGCTGGAGGCGCGAGGCGACGTCGGGCACGCGGCGGCCGTCGACCTCGAGCCAGTAGCGGGTGCCGTCGGGCAGCGCGGCGACCTCGGCGTCCCAATGGCCCAGCGCATCGGGCGCGAGCGCCACGCGCTCGCCGGTGTCCGCGAGGACGACGGCCAACTCGCCATGCGCCGGCGCGAACACGCGGAACGCCGACCGGTCCGGCGCCGGCCGCCAGTGGCCGATCGGCGAGGGCTTCACGTGCGGCGGAGAGCCGCCGTGTCGGCGAGTCGCGCGCTCATCGGCGACGGAAGCGGACGCGGAGCGCAGCGGCGTCCGCTGCGGGGCGCGTGTGCGCAACGCTGATCGGGCGGCGCCGCGGGCACCCGGCACACACGCGGGCCTCGCTCACGGAGCGTCGCCGACGACCGTCGCCGCGGCTTCGCCGAAGCCGATGCGGACCGCGCCCGGCCGCTCGCACCACGCGCGCAGGACGACGGTATCGCCGTCCTCGAGGAAGGTCCGCGACTCGCCGTCGGGCAGCGAGATGCTCCGCTTGCCGCCGGCCGAGAGTTCGAGCAGCGAGCCGCCCTGCTCGAGCTCGGGACCCGACAGCGTGCCGGTGCCGAGCAGGTCGCCGGGCTGCAGGTTGCAGCCGCCGACGGTGTGGTGCGCGACGAGCTGTGCGGGCGTCCAGTAGGCGCTGTCGGCCATCCCGGACTGCGACAGGCGCACCGGCGCGGCGCCGGCCTCGCGCATCGCCGCGGTCTGCAACAGGACCTCGAGCCGGATGTCGATCGCGCCGAGCGCGCTGTTGGCGGACGAGGCGAGGTAGGGCAGCGGCGCCGGGTCGCCGGCAGGGCGTTCGAACGCGGTCCGGAACGGCGCGAGCGCCTCCATCGTCACGATCCACGGCGAGACCGTCGTCGCGAAGTTCTTCGCGAGGAAGGGCCCGAGCGGCTGGTACTCCCAGGCCTGGATGTCGCGTGCCGACCAGTCGTTCAGGAGGCCGATGCCGAAGAGATGCGCTTCAGCAGCGTCGATCGCGATCGGCTCGCCGAGCGCGTTGCCGGGGCCGATCCAGAGGCCGAGCTCGAGCTCGTAGTCGAGCCGCCGCGCCGGGCCGACGACCGGCGTGCCGTCGGCGCCGGCGGTCTGGCCGCTCGGGCGACGCACGCGCTGCCCGCTGACGCCGATCGACGACGAGCGGCCGTGGTAGCCGATCGGCACCCACTTGTAGTTGGGCAGCAGCGGGTTGTCGGGGCGGAACAGCTTGCCCACCGTCGTCGCATGGTGGATGCCGGTGTAGAAGTCGGTGTAGTCGCCGATGCGGCACGGCAGCAGCATGTCGGCGGCCGACTGGGCGACGAGCGACGCGGCGAGCGCCCCGGCGTGCGCGCTGTCTCGCGCCAGCGCGATCGACAACGCTTCGCGCAAGCGGCTGCGCTCGGCGGCCGGGACAGCCATGAAGCGGTTCAGATCGCCGGCGGCCAGCGGTTCGAGCAGGCGCTGCACGTCGTCGGGCCAGGCGACCGCGTCGGCGGCGAGCCGCAGGTCGAGGATCTGCTCGCCGATCGCGATGCCGATGCGCGCAGACTCGTCGCTGCCGCGGCGCCGGAAGCGACCGAACGGCAGGTTCTGGATCGGGAACTCGCAGCCCGGCGCATCGGCGGAGGCGACCCAGCTGCGGAGCATCGGATCGTGGGTGGTGTTGACGGTGGTCATCGGTCGAAGCGGTCGGGAAGACCGGCCCAGCAGTCGGCGTAGCCGGCATCGAGCATGGGGCTTGTCAGCGCGTACTCGGTCGGGGCGAAACAGTAGCGGCTCTCGAACATGAAGGCGAGCGTGTTGTCGAGCTTGTGCGGCACGAGCTCGGCGTTGCTCGCGCGCAGATACGCTTCCTCGTCGGGCCCGTGCGGCACCAGGCTGTTGTGCAGGCTCGCGCCGCCCGGCTTGAAGCCGCCGGGCTTGGCGTCGTACTGGCCGTGGACGAGGCCCATGAATTCGGACATGAGGTTGCGGTGGTACCAGGGCGGACGAAAGGTGTCCTCCATCACCAGCCAGCGCGGCGGGAAGATGACGAAGTCGCAGTTCGCCGTGCCGGGCGTGTCCGACGGCGAAGTGAGCACGGTGAAGATCGACGGGTCCGGATGGTCGAAGCTGATCGAGCCGATCACCATGAAGTTCGCGGTGTCGTACTTCACCGGCGTGAGGTTGCCGTGCCAGGCGACGACGTTGAACGGCGAGCGTGCGAGCGGCGCGCGCCAGAACGAGCCGCGAAACTTCTTGACCAGCTCCCAGCCGCCGTCGTCGTCCTGGTCGAACGCGGCGACCGGGGCCTGGAAGTCGCGTGCGTTGGCCAGGCCGTTGGAGCCGATCGGCCCGAGCTCGGGCAGGCGGAACGCGGCGCCGTAGTTCTCGCAGACATAGCCGCGCGACGCGCCGTCGGGCAGCTCGACGCGGAAGGCGACGCCGCGCGGCAGCACGGCGATCTCGCCGGGCCGGACGGCGAGCACGCCCATCTCGGTCGCGATCACGAGCCGGCCCTGCTGCGGCACGACGAGCATCTCGCCGTCGGCGTTGACGAGCGCGCGCCGCCGCATCGAGCGGTCGGCCAGGTAGACGTGCGCCGCGACGCCGGTCTGCATCGCCGCGTCGCCGTTGGCGGCGAGCGTGCGCAGGCCGTCGACGAAGTCGCAGCCGCCGGTCGGACCGGTCGCCGATTCGATCGGGATGGGGTGCCAGCGCAGCGGCTCGGGCGGCACCTTGGCGTCGCGGTCGCCGCCGGTGCGCCAGTGCGGCAGCGCGAGCGGCCCGAAGCGCCCTGCGACGACCGACGGCTGACGCCGGTACAGCCAGCTGCGCCGGTTCTCGTGCCGCGGCGCGGTGAACGCGGTGCCCGAAACGAGTTCGGGGTAGAGCGCCATCGGCGGCTTCTGCGGGCTGTTGCGGCCGCGCGGCAGCGCGCCGGCCACCGCCTCGGTCGCGTGCTCGTTGCCGAAGCCGGTCTGGTAGGCGAGGGTGTCGTCGTGGGTCATGGCGTCGAGGCGTCGATGAGTGGCGGGGCGGTGAGCCGCGCGGCGGCGAGCGCCTCGCGCAGCACCGCGGTGTCGCCGATGTGGTTGGCGAGCAGCAGCACGAGACGGGCGTTGAGCGCGTGGCTGTCGGCGATCGACAGGCCCTGGTGGGTGTCGATCAGCGCCTCGTAGAAGTCGTCGGGCGCATCGAGATGCGCGTCGGTGATGAGCAGGGTCACGGGCGAGCTCGATGCGCTGCGACCCGCAGTCCCCTCGTCGAGCGGCCGGGCCGCGTCATGCGGCTGCCTCCGCCGGCAATGCGAGCGCGCGGCGGATCGCCTGGCCGACGGCTTCGGCGGACGGCCGTCGCCAGCGGGCGCAGACATGGCGGTCGGGCCGCAGCAGGTAGACGGTGCCGGGGAGCAGGTCGTAGCGTTCGGCGACGAGGCCGTCGACGTCGAGCAGGTCGACGAAGCCGCCGGGCTCGGATGCCGCGCCCGGCGGAACGATGTGCCGGAGCCGCAGCGACGTCGTCGCCGGGGCCGCACGCGCGAGCGGCTCGAAGCTGTCGGGTGCGGCGTCGCCGTAGACGAGCGCGGTGAAGTCGTCGCCCAGTTCGCGCAGCAGCCAGCCGCTGCGGCCGTCGGCGCGCTGCACCGGCGCGTCGATGGCGGCGCTGCCGGGGCGGAGCGCGCAGTCGAAGTCGACGTCGCTGTCCGGTGTGTCGAGCTCCGATCCGACGTGGCAGGTCGCGGTCGAGAGCCGGCCGCTGTTGACGAGCGTCCGGGCGAAGGGACGAACGCGCGACAGCTCGAGCACGGCGTCGCGGAACAGGCGGCTGATCTCGCTCTTCGGCGTGATGAAGTCGGTCGCCCGCGTCGAATGGCGGATGTTCTCGTCGGCGGCGAACTCGCGCTCGCGGGCATAGCCGTCGACGAGCGTCTCGGGCGCCGCGCCGCGCACCACCGCGGCGAGCTTCCAGCCGAGGTTGTCGGCGTCCTGGATGCCCGAGTTGGCGCCGCGCGCACCGAACGGCGAGACGCCGTGCGCGGCGTCGCCGGCGAAGACGACGCGGCCATGGCGGAAGCGCTCGATGCGCGTGCAGGCGAAGCTGTAGACGCTCGCCCAGACGAGCTCGAACGGCACGTCGGCGAGGCCCGCCGCGGCGAGCAGCGCCTCGACGCGCGGAACGATGTGCTCGGGCTGCTTCTCGCGCTCCGGATCGGCATCCCAGCCGAGCTGGAAATCGATGCGCCAGACGCCGTCGGGCTGGCGGTGCAGCAAGGCGCTCTGGTGTCGGTGGAAGCTCGGATCGAACCAGAACCAGCGCTCGGCCGGCAGGTCGATCTGCATGCGCACGTCGGCGATCAGGAAGCGGTCGCGGAACGCGCGGCCGTGGCGCGCGAGGCCCATGCGCTCGCGCGTCGGCGAACGGCTGCCGTCGCACGCGACCGCCCAGTCGGCGTCGAGCGCATAGCGGCCGCCCGGGGCGTCGATCTCGAGCGAGACGCCGTCGGCGCGCGCCGACAGCCCCACCACGCCGTGCTGCCAGCGCAGGTCGATCAGCGGCAGTTCGCCGGCGCGGTCGACGAGGGCGCGCTCGACGTCGTATTGCGGCAGGTTGACGAACGCCGGCCGTTCATGGCCCGGTTCGGCGAGCAGGTCGAACCGGTAGACCTCGGCGTCGCCGAAGAAGACCTTGCCGACGTTCCACGACACGCCGGCGGCGGCGACGCGTTCGCCGCAGCCAAGCCGGTCGAACACCTCGAGCGTGCGCTTGGCGAAGCAGATCGCCCGAGAGCCGGTCGAGAGCGCCGGATCGGGGTCGAACACGACGACCGGAATGCCGCGCTGCGCCAGGTCGATCGCAAGCGTGAGCCCGACCGGGCCGGCGCCGATGACGGCGACGGGCGCGGGGGCCGTGGCGCGGGACATCGCCGGGCGTTCGACTGCAGCCTCGGCCGCCAGCGCGCCGGCGACGTCCGCCATATCAGCCTTCGAGCGCATTCCACATCTCGACGTCGCGCTCCGCGGTCCAGATGCGCGGATGGTCGTAGCCGGTGGCTTCGTCGTAGGCGCGGGTGACGTCGAACGGCATGCAGTGGTCGAAGATGACCCAGTGGCCGTACTTCGGGCGCAGCGCGGCGACCGTCTCCTTGTAGATCGCGTTGAGCGTCTTGCCGGCGGCGACGCCGAGATGGACCAGCGAATAGACGTCGCTGACGAACGCGCGGGTCGAGGCGATCGCCTTCAGCGAATCTTCCTCCGACGTCAGCGCTGCGCCGCGACCGGGAACCAGCCGCTGCGGCTTCATGGCGGCGAGCCGGTCGAGCGTGGCCGGCCACTCGCGGAAGTAGCAGTCGCCGGCGTAGGCGGTGCTCTCCGACTCGACGAGGTCGCCCGAGAAGCAGACACGCTCGTCGTCGAGCCAGGCGATGGTGTCGCCCTTGGTGTGGCCACGGCCGATCTGCTGCAGCTTGACCTCGACCTTGCCGAGCCAGACGCTCATCTCGCCGGAGAAGGTCATGGTCGGCCAGGTGAGGCCGGGCGGCACCGACTCGACGTCGCGGAAGAGCCGGGGGAAGCGGCCGATCTCGCTCGCCTTGTCCTGCTCGCCCCGCTCGCAGATCAGGTCGTAGGTGTCGCGACTCGCGATGACCTGCTGCGCGCCCTCTTCGAAGTAGGCCGAGGCGCCGAGCACGCGGACCGCGTGGTAGTGGCTCAGCACGACGTACTTGATCGGCAGCGGCGTGACCTCGCGGATGCGGCGGATGAGGTCGGCGGCCATCGCCGGCGTGGCCTGCGTGTCGACGACCATGACCGCGTCGTCGCCGATCACGACGCCGGTGTTCGGATCGCCCTCCGCGGTGTACGCCCAGGCGTGCTCGCTCAGTTGCGTGAAGCTGACTTGCTTGTCGGCCAGATCGGCCTGGCTCGCGAAGACCTTGGTCTGACTGGCCTGGCTCATTGCACTCCCTTCGCGCTGCGCGCTTCGACATTCGCCCCTCGGCGGCCCGGCGGGCTCATGGGCGACGCCTCCATCGGGTGGCTCATCATAGTAGCCGGTCGATTCGTTGATGTCTAATCGGGTTCGTCTTAACCGAATCAACGTGCTCGCCCCTGCATGACCGTCGACCGGGCCCAACGCGGCATCCAGAGCATCGAAGTCGGCGGCCGGCTGCTGCTCGCACTCGTCCATCACGGCCGGGCGATGCCGCTCAAGGAGCTTGCGCGTGCGGCCGGGATGGCGCCGGCGAAAGTGCACCCGTATCTGGTCAGCTTCGGCCGGATCGGCCTGATCGTCCAGGACGACGGCACGGGCGCCTACGGGCTCGGGCCGCTCGCGCTGCAGTTGGGGCTGATCAGCCTCCAGCAGGCCGATCCAGTGCAGGTCGCGACGCCGCTGATCGCGGAGCTGGCGCGCACGCTCGGCCACACGGTCGCGCTCGCGGTGCGCGGCACGCAGGGCGCGACGATCGTGCGGCTCGCGGAATCGCCGGCGGCGGTGCACGTCAACATGCGGCACGGTACGGTGTTCTCGCTCACCGACACGGCGTCGGGCCGCTTGTTCGCGGCCTACGACGATCCGGCGACGGTCAAGCGGCTGCTCGATGCCGAGCGGCGGCGGGCGGCGGCGCGGCGCCCGGGCGCGGTCGAACCCGGCATGCCGCCTTCGGCGACGGTGCCGGGCTGGCGCGCGTTCTCGGCGCAGCTCGCCGAGGTCCGAGCCCGGGCGCTGAGCCGCTCGGTCGGCGAAGTCGTGCCCGGCATCAACGCCATGGCCGCGCCGGTGTTCGACCACGTCGGCGAGGTCGTGGTCGCGATCGTCGCGATCGGCCCGGCGGTCGTCTTCGACACCGGCTGGGACGGCGTCGTCGGCGAAGCGCTGCGCCGTTGCGCGCGGCAGGTGTCCGAGCGTCTCGGCGCGCCGCTGCCGGCGCTCGGGACAGCGGCGCCTCGCTGACGGCTCAGAAGCTGCGAGGAAATTGCGCGCGTCCGAGCGAGGCTCCGGCAGGGGCGCGAATCGAGGTGCGAAGTGCAGCCGTCGCTCGGGCTGCAGCGAGCATTTGCAACGACGGGTGGCGTCGTCTGCTGCGCAGCGGGTGGGTGGAATGTCCGCACAGCTTCAGACCCTCGATCCGGCGCACCCGAGCAGCGGCCGCGAACGGCGCCGACTGATGCGCAAGGCGTGATCGTCGCTCCGCGGCGACGGCGCGCATTCGCGACGACGCATGGCGCCGGTTCAGCCTGCCGAGCGGGTGTGTCGGATGTGCTCGAAGATCCTCAAGGCGCCGGCGCATCGGAAACGACGATGCGGATGCCCGGCGCGTCGCTCTCGACGACCGTGGTGCGCGCCGGGTCGATGCCTTGCGCGACGAGGCGATCGCGCAGGCCCGACGCGCGGCGGGTCGCGAGCGTCGAGACGTCGTGCCCGGCACCGCGCGACGACGGCGCCGAGGCGGCACGCCGCTGTGCCGCCGAGGACGCGGCCGGCTGCGCGCGCACCGGTCCGTCGGCCGACGCGCTGACGACGAAGCGGCTGGTCCGGTCGCGCTGGCTCTGCGCCAAGCGGTCGAGCACGGCGGCCAGCGGCGGCTTGATTCCGTCACGGCCGGAGTCGAAGCAGAAGCGCAGCGGCACATCGACGCGCAGGGCGTTGCCGGATTGCATCGAAAACGCGACCGGCGTCCCGTCGAACAGCGCGGCGAGGCGCCGCTCTTCGTCGAGCAGTGTCGGCCCGGTGGAGGACGGCGCAACCGTGGAGGACGGCGCTGGCGCGGTCGGCGACGCGGCGCCGAGCGACGGGGACGTCGGCGGCTGGACCGGCGGAGCGCTGCCGCAGGCTGTGAGCGCCAGAAGGGCGGCGTGCCAGTGCCACCGGCGTGCGGCGGCGCTAGCGCGTGTCATCGCCGTTCGGCCTCAGGCACCCGCGGCCGCCGCCACCCGTGCCTGGGCGAGGAAGAAGCGGGTCATCGCCTCCGACGCGTCCGGGCCGTCGGGCGCCGTGTAGGAGCCGCTGCTGCTGCCGCCTGCCCAGGCATGGCCGGCGCCATGGACCACCCAGTGCTCGACGCGTGGGCGGCCGTCGGCATCGCGGTGGACGGTGCGTGTGTAGGGGCTGCCCGCGGAAGTCGTACCCTGCGCGACGGTGCTGTGCACCGGTGTGCCGGGTTCTGCGGCGGACAGCCTTTGCAACGCCTGCGCCACCACCTGCGCGCCGTTGCCGACGTTGACCGTGGTGTCGCGGTCGCCGTGGAAGACGATCGTCGGGACGAACCCGGCGCTCGCTGCGCGTCGGGGCTCCTGCGGTGCCGCGCCGCCGCCCATCGCGGCGAACGCCGACGACACGTCGTGCGCCGCGGCGTACGGCAGGCCGGAGTGGACGCCGATTCCCTTGAAGAGCTCCGGATGCGTGCGGCCGAGGATCACCGCCATCGCGCCGCCGGCCGACAGTCCGGCGACGAAGACACGGTGGGGATCGACGCCCTGGCGGTTGACGACGTCCCGGACGATGCCTGCGATCAGCGACGGTTCACCGCCTTCGCGCGCCTGGTCTTGCGAGCGGAACCAGTTCCAGCACTTCGAGCCGTTGGCGTTCGGCGACTGTGCCGGGTAGACGACGAGGAAGCCCTCGCGGTCGGCGATCTCGTTCATGCGCGTGCCGGCAGCGAAATCGTCCGGCGACTGCGTGCAGCCGTGCAGCATCACGACGAGTGCAGGGCGCTCGCTGCGCGTCGGCGGGACGTAGAGCCGGTACGACCGACTTCCGGCCGCGCCGACATAGACACCGCCCATGACTTCGCCGCGCGCCCTGCTGCGAGGACCTGCGGGCTCGACGATGTCGGGAATCGGCTGCGTCTCGCGGGCGACGACGTTGTCCCGGTTCACCTCGAGCGCGGTCGTGCCGAATGCGCGACGCAGCGTCTCGGCGATCACCGCGGTCGGACCGCTGCGGACATCGACGCGGGCGGCGGCCAGCGCATCCCGCACGGTGTTCTGCACGGCTTCAGCATCGAACGGCAAGGCGGGGCCGTGGCGTCCCGAAGTGCCGGGAAGGCGGATTCGCGGTAATTTCATTGCGTGATTCGGTTTGGGAAAGGGGCAGGCGGTCGACGAATTCGGTCGGCCCGGGCGGCGCGAATGCACGGTGGTGCCTGGGACGCGCCGAGGACAGCGACAGGGGCAATTGCCGCGCGCGCCCGCTCGGACGAGACATCCAGGTCGATGCGCGCAACGCCGACCACCTGCACGGGCAAGGGTTCGCCGGACGCGACGCCGCGGTCTCGCGCGTTGCGGCAATCGGGCGGTCGAGGGATCGCAAGCATCCGCAATGCGATGACGGCGTCGACGTCCGTCCGAAGCTGATTGCGGACGGCCGTCGCGATTTGAGTCGAATCCCCTTTGCGCTCGTAGGTCGTGGCATCCGACCTGACGACGCGGAGGTCGAGCGCCGTCCGTTCGGTGGTACCGGTGCCAGGTCGTGATGCGGAGATCGATGCGATCGTCGGGGTCAAGGCGATGGGCCGCTGTTCCTCACGGATGGTAATTGGAGCGGAATCGATGCGGTTCAAGCGGGGCGGGCATCGACTTCGGCCAGCGTCGAGCGGCGGGGTGGCGGGTGGGGGTCGAGCCGTGAGTGCTTCCTCGGCGACGATGGGGCAGCTGCACGAATCGCCACCATGCGCCGCGCCGGTTCGCGGGTGGAGCGACGACGTCCATGACGGTGCCGTTCCAACGATCCAGCCGATTGCGTGCTCATTCCTGCAGGCCACCGCGCTTGCGCGAACCGTTCACCTCGGATGGACAAGTGGACAAGCGGCGGGACGTCCCGATCGGAAGTTGCGATGGCTTCGACCGAGCTTCGGATGGCCGGGACCTGCCCGATCGGTAGCATCTCGGCGCTCGCCATCCCCCCCCACTTGACACCTGTTTCTTCCTCGGCAGATAATCGTCCTCTTCGCTGATGTTGCC
>CAXUDL010000011.1:0-109881 GCA_964249855.1 uncultured Rhizobacter sp.
GCTCGAAATCGAAAAAGAAATCCATGAAGGACGGTCAGGCCTGCCAGACGCCGAAACCCTCCTCTCGCAGTGCGATCGCGAGCTCGACCTCCATCTCGCGGGCGGCGTGGTATGGCATCGGGTTGAAGACCGCGTAGAGCGCCGGCAGCAGCCGCAGACCGAAGCGCTCGACGAACGGGTTGGCCTGCACGCCGGCCTTGTGCCGGTCGAAGCGCAAATCGGGGTCGAGGCCCGTCATGCCGACATAGACGAACGGCTTGCCGAGGCGGTGGTCGGGGTTGGCGTCGCGAAAGCGCCGGACGTTCCAGACCGCGTCGTCGAGTTCGACGACGTAGACGTGGTGATGGTGGCGGCGGTCGGTGCGCACGCGGAGCCGCTCCTACACTTGCACGCCATGGACGACGCAGCTGCCACGACGCCTGCACGCGAGGCGTTCCTCGCGGCGGTCCGCGCCGCGATCGACGACGGCCGCTTCGTCCGGCTGGTGCTCGCCAAGCCGCGCATGCCGACCGTCGCCGACCTGCGCAAGGTCACTGCGCGGCCGCTGCGGCTGCAGGACCGGCCGGTCGTTTCCTTCGTGCAGACGCACGCGGCCCGCGACGTCACGCACCATCGTCCGCCCGACGACGCCGTCGACGCGATCCGCAGCTGGCTCGCCGAGAGCTTCGCCCACGCCCATCTGATGAGCACCGACGGCACGCTCGACTGGCGCGTCGCCAAGCGCGGTCGCGAGACGCTGTCGCGCGGCAAGGCGCCGTCGACGGTTCCCGCGGTGCCGGCCGCGGCGCACGACCGCGCCAAGGTCCGCCACGTCGCGCTCGACCGGCCCTATCTCGCCGCGCTCGGCGTCACCGATGCCGAGCGCCGGCTGATCCCGTCGATGGCGCGGAAGTGGAAGCAGATCGACAAGTTCGTCGAACTCCTCGATCACGCGATCGCCGCCGCACGTTTGCCCAGTCAGGTCGACCGGCCCGTCGAGGTGCTCGACTTCGGCAGCGGCAAGGGCTACCTCACGTTCGCGACGCACGATCACCTGCGGCACACGCTCGGGCTCGCGGCGCGCGTCACCGGCGTCGAGCTGCGCCGCGACATGGTCGAGCTCTGCAACGCGGCGGCCGCCGGCATCGGCGCCGACGGGCTCGTGTTCGAGGAGGGCGACGTCGGCCGCCGTGCAGCGCAGCCGGTCGACATCATGATCGCGCTGCACGCCTGCGACACCGCGACCGACCACGCGATCCATGCCGGCGTGCGCGCCGGCGCGGCGATCATCGTCTGCGCACCGTGCTGCCACAAGGAGCTGCGGCCGCAGCTGCTGCGGCCGCACCCGCTCGCGCCGGTGCTGCGCCACGGCGTCCACCTCGGGCAGCATGCCGAGATGCTCACCGACGGCCTGCGCGCGATGCTGCTCGACGCCTGCGGCTACGACGCCCAGGTGTTCGAGTTCGTGGCGCTCGAGCACACGGCGAAGAACAAGATGATCCTGGCGGTCCGGCGAACGACGCCGGTCCGAACCTCCGCGCGCGCCTGGCACGACATCGACGCCCTCAAGCAGGCGTACGGCATCCGCGTGCAGTGCCTCGAGACGCTGCTGCGCGCCGACGGCCGCGCGGAGACCGGCGGAGCGGCCGACAGCGCTGACGACAGCGCGGCCGAAGCACCGGTCCACGAAGCAGGTGACACCGCAGACGGCACAGCGGCCGACACGGCCGCCGCCGACCGCGCCATCGCGGCGATCAGCCGCAGCTGACGACGCGGAAGTCGATCCGGCGGTCGAGCGCATCGACGGCGTCGTCGGTGCCGCTTCCGACGAGGTTCTCGCGCGCGCCGACGCCGGCCGCCGCGGTCCGACCGCCGAGCACGGCGGCCTCGGCGACGAGGCGCTGCCGGATGTAGCTCGCGCGCTGCAGCGAGAGCGCTTCGGCAGCAGCCGACGCGCCTGTGGCGCTCGCGTGGCCGACGATCTGCAGGCAGACCTTGGCGGCGGCAGCGGCGCGGGCGATGCGGCGCAGCCAGAGCGGGTAGCGGCCGTCCGCGGTCAGCACCGTCGCACCGGGCCGGAACAGGAACTGGACGTCGAACTGCCGGCTCGCGAGCCCGGCGGCCACCAGCCGGTCGAACGCATGCTCGGCGTCGTTCGCGCGGCCGAGCCGGGTGCTGGTGACGTAGAGGCCGTTCAGCACCCGGATCGAATCGCCGCCCGGCGCGGCCGCTGCGCGCCGATAGCGGTCGAGCGCCTCGGCCGGCTGGCCGTCGTTGCAGAGCCGGGCGGCTTCGGCGGCGAGCGCCGACGCGGCAAGCCGTTGCAGGTACACCGCCGAGGCAGGCTGGCCGGCACCGGTCGCGGCGGTCGTGACCAGCGCCTCGACGGTCCGGTCGTGCACCCGCACCGGACTGTCGGCGTCGCAGGGCAGCGGCGTCGCGTCGACGCTGTCGCCGCGCGCGAGCGCCCAGGCCTGCGCGACGACCTTGCCGCTCTTGGGGTCGGTGAGCGCGAGGTTGACGAGCATCGTGCCTTTCGGCCGGTCGGGCAGCGCGCGCGTCACCGTGCCGGTCAGGACGTAGCGCGCCCGCGGCAGCGTCGCGGCGCTGAGCGGGACGAGATCGATGCCCGGGAGCCGGCCGGCCAGCCGCTCGCCGGCGCGGCGGTCGACGCGGACCGTCGCGGCCGTCTGCCGGCCGGTCGCGGTGTCGAGCACCGGGTCGGCGACGGTGACCGCGCGCGGGACACCGCTCCGCCCGTCGGCGAGCGAGCGCGCCTGCGCGGCGAGCGCGTCGGCGACCGCGTCGGCGGCGTCGTCGAAGGGCAGGACGACGTTCGACGGCGGTGGCCGCGACGGTGTCGTGCAGCCGGCGAAGACGCCGGCGGCCACCGCGGCGACGGCGAGCGTGCAGCAGCGCACGACGACGGCGACCGGGCCGCGTCTCACGCCGCAGCCGGCGCGGGCTCGCGGCGGCCGAACATCCCCCAGCCGTCCATGGTCAGCACCGTCTCGCGCGACTGGTTCAGGACCTCCCACTGCGAGCGCACGAGGCCGACCGTCGGCCGACTCGCCATTGGCCGCGTCTCGAGCACGGTGAGCCGCACCGACAGCACGTCGCCGGGGTGGACCGGCCGCTTCCAGCGCAGGTTGTCGATGCCCGGCGAACCGAGGCTGCTCGACGCGAGCAGGTAGTCGTCGCACATCATCCGCATCGCCATCGCGCAGGTGTGCCAGCCGCTCGCCGAGAGGCGGCCGAAGAGCGACGCCGCGGCGGCCGCGTCGTCGAGATGGAAGGGTTGCGGATCGAACTGCGACGCGAAGGCGACGACCGCCTCGCGGGTGACCGCGTGGGCACCGAACTCGCGGACCTGACCGACGGGAAAGTCTTCCCAGTACCAGCGGATGGTGCGCGTTTCGGCGGGAGGGGTCGGCGTCACGGCAACGGTGGAGCGAGCAGGGCGAGGGGCCGCAGGATACCGACTCGGCGGATCGGCGTCCGCGCGCCGTCACAGGCTGCGCGCGAGCGCGATCGCTTCCTCGATCCGCTCGACCGGATGCACGGTCAGCCCTTCGATCGGCTTGGCACCGGCCTTCGGCGCATTCGCCTTCGGCACGATCGCGATCGAGAAGCCGAGCTTGGCCGCTTCGCGCAGCCGTTCCTGCCCGCGCGGCGCCGGCCGCACCTCGCCGGCGAGCCCGACTTCGCCGAAGGCGATGAAGCCGCGCGGCAGCGGCCTGCCGCGCAGGCTCGATTGGATCGCGAGCATCACCGCGAGGTCGGCCGCCGGCTCGCTGATGCGCACGCCGCCGACGGCATTGACGAAGACGTCCTGGTCGCTCGCCGCGATGCCGGCGTGGCGGTGCAGCACGGCGAGCATCATCGCGAGGCGATCGCGCTCGATGCCGACCGAGAGCCGCCGCGGGCTCGGGCCGCCCGAGTCGACGAGCGCCTGGATCTCGACCAGCAGCGGCCGTGTGCCTTCGAGCGTCACCAGCACGCACGAGCCGGCGACCGGTTCGCTCGTCTGCGTCGACAGGAAGATCGCGCTCGGATTGGCGACGCCCTTCAGGCCGCGCTCGGTCATCGCGAAGACGCCGATCTCGTTGACCGCGCCGAAGCGGTTCTTGATCGCCCGCACCAGGCGGAAGCTCGAATGCGTGTCGCCCTCGAAATAGAGCACCGTGTCGACGATGTGCTCGAGCACCCGCGGCCCGGCGAGCGCGCCTTCCTTGGTCACGTGGCCGACGAGCACGATCGTCGTGCCGCTGCCCTTGGCGATCCGCGTGAGCTGCGCCGCGCACTCGCGCACTTGCGCCACCGAGCCCGGCGCCGACGACAGCTGGTCGCTGTAGACGGTCTGGATCGAGTCGACGACGCAGACCGCCGGCTGCTCGGCCTCGATCGTCGCGGCGATGCGCTCGAGCTGGATCTCGGCGAGCACGCGCACCTGCGAGCCGTCGAGGCCGAGCCGGCGCGAGCGCATCGCCACCTGCGCGCCGCTCTCCTCGCCGGTGACGTAGAGCGTCTTGACCGTCCGCGAGAGCGCGTCGAGCGCCTGCAGCAGCAGCGTCGACTTGCCGATCCCCGGGTCGCCGCCGATCAGCACGACGCCGCCGGCGACGATGCCGCCGCCGAGCACGCGGTCGAGCTCGTCGAGACCGGTCGGCTGGCGCGGCGCGTCGGCGGCGTCGATGTCGCCGAGCGTCGCGACCGGCTGGCTCGCGGTCAGCCCGCGCGGGCCGCTCTGGAAGCGGTTCCTGCCGGGCGCCTCCTCCACCGCCTCGACGAGCGTGTTCCAGGCGCCGCAGCTCGGGCACTTGCCGAGCCACTTCGCGGAGGTGCCGCCGCAGTCGCTGCAGACGTAGATCGATTTGTCCTTGGCCATGCGCCGATTGTCGGGCGCCGGCCGCACAATCCCGCGCCATGACGCGCCGCCTGATCAGCTCCGGCTCGACCTTCGAGGCCGAGATCGGCTACTCCCGCGCCGTCGTCGACGGCGACTGGATCTTCGTGTCCGGCACCACCGGCTTCGACTACGCGACCATGACGCTCGCCGACGACCTCGTCGCGCAGACCGAACAGTGCCTGCAGAACATCGCCGCGGCATTGCGCGAGGCCGGTGCGGGCCTCGCCGACGTCGTCCGCGTGCACTACCTCGTCGCACCGGGCAACGACTTCGCCGAATGCTGGCCGGTGCTGCGACGGCACTTCGGCGAGATCCGGCCGGCGGCGACGATGTTCATCGCCGGCCTGGCCGACCCGGGGATGCGCATCGAGATCGAGGTGACGGCACGGCGCCGCGGCGACTGAACGCGCGGCGGCGGCATCGCCCCGGCGCCCGTCGGCGCTGGACGCAGCCGGAGCACCACGGCGGAGCGGTCCGTCGAACCGCCGCCCTCAGCGCGCCGTCGCGTTGCGCCGGATCAGCTCGGCGACGTGGCTCGCCGGAATCGCGTAGCTGATGCCCGACGGCCGGGTCAGCGCCGCTTCGCGCGTCTCGCGCACGAACACCATGTTGACGACGCCGAGCACCTGGCCGGTGTCGGGATCGAACAGCGGCCCGCCGCTGTTGCCGGGGAACGCGGTCGCGTCGAGCTGGAGCACGTCGAAGCTGCCGTCGCGCAGCGCCCGGACGGTGCGTTCGGCGAGCTGCCGCGACGCCGGGCCGGGCAGCGCGACCGGCGTGATCGACGACACGATGCCGCGGTGCGTGACCGGCGCGAAGCCGAGCAGGCCGCCGAGCGGAAAGCCGATCAGCGCGACCGCCTGGCCCTCGCGCGCCGACGCGCCCGAGCGGACCGCCAGCGGCGGCAGCGCCGCGCCGCCGACGCGCAGCAGCGCCAGGTCGTGCAGCACGTCGATCTCGACGACGGTCGCGTCGCGCGGCTCGAGCGCCGCCGGCCCGCCTGCGCGCAGCGGCAGCCGCACCTGCACCGTGAGCTGCGCCGTCGGGTCGAGCGTCGCGCCGTCGGCGAGCACATGGGCGTTGGTGACGACGAGGCTGCCGTCGCCGACCGCGAAGCCGGTGCCGTGCATCGTGAAGCGCGGGTTGTCGGTGGCCTTCACGTAGCCGACCACGACGATCGACGGCTTGAGCGCCTCGATCGTCGCCGGCAGATCGGCGGCACGGGCGGTGCCGGCGGCAACGAGCGCACACGCCACGAACGCCAGCCGCAGCAGCCGGCGGCTCATTCGCTCACCCGCCCGCGGCCGGCCTTGGTCTCGGCGCGCCGGCTCTTGCCGGCGAGCCGCCGCTGCACGCCGCCGTAGGTCGGCCGCGTCGGCCGGCGCGGCTTCGGCGGCACCGCGACGCTGTCGACGAGCGCCTGCAGGCGCTCGAGCGCCTCGGCACGGTTCGCGGCCTGGCTGCGCGAGGTCTGCGCCTTGATGACGACGACGCCGTCGCCAGTGATGCGCTGGTCGGCGAGCGCGAGCAGGCGCTCCTTGATGGGCGCGGACAGTGACGACGCCTGGATGTCGAAGCGCAGGTGCACCGCGCTCGAAACCTTGTTGACGTTCTGCCCGCCGGCGCCCTGCGCGCGGATCGCGTCGAACTCAACCTCTTCCTCGCGGATCCGCGGAGCGCGCGTGATCACCATTCGGCCCCGACCGCGCGCTTCGGCACGCGCGCCGCGACACCGCACATCAGCTCGTAGCCGACGGTCCCGGCGGCGCGGGCGATCTCGTCGATCGGCAGGACGCTGCCGCCGGGCCCGCGGCCCCAGAGCGTCGCCTCGCTGCCGATGCCGGCGGCAGGGACCGGCGACAGGTCGACGGTGATCATGTCCATCGACACCCGGCCGACGAGCCGCGTGCGGACGCCGTCGACGAGCACCGGCGTGTCGGGCGCGACGACGCGCGGATAGCCGTCGGCATAGCCGCAGGCGACGACGCCGATGCGCATCGGCGCGTCGGCGGTGAAGGTGCTGCCGTAGCCGACGGTGTCGCCCGGCGCGAGCGCCTGGGTCGCGATGAGCCGCGCGCGCAGCGTCATCGTCGGCGCGAGGTTCCGGTCGGCCGCGGTGTGCTCCGGGTGGTCGGGCGACGAGCCGTAGACCATGATGCCGGGGCGGATCCAGTCGCCGCCGACACGCGGGTCGGTGCCGGCATGGCGCAGCGCCGCGGCGCTGTTGGCGATCGAGCGTTCGCCCGGCAGGTCGCGGGTCGCCGCGTCGAAGGTCTCGAGCTGGTGGCCGACGCCGCGCGGGCCGTCGGCGTCGGCGAGATGCGTCATCAGCGTGATCTCGTCGACCTGCGTCAGGCCGGAGAGCCGGTGCCAGGCCGACGCGTAGGCCGCGGGCGTGAAGCCGAGACGGTTCATGCCGCTGTTCATCTTCAGGAAGACGCGGTGCGGCGCGCGCGTCTTGTGCGCGGCCAGCCAGTCGATCTGCTCGGCGCGGTGCACGGTGTGCCAGAGCTCGAGCCGCGAGCAGGCCTCGAGGTCGCGCGGCTCGAAACAGCCCTCGAGCAGCAGGACCGGCCCGCGCCAGCCGAGCGCGCGCACGCGTTCGGCCTCGGCCAGGTCGAGCAGCGCGAAGCCGTCGGCGCCCTGCAGGCCGGCGAACGCGCGTTCGATGCCGTGGCCGTAAGCGTCGGCCTTGACGACCGCCCAGACGCGCGCGCCGGGCGCCGCCGCTCGCGCGCACCGCAGGTTCGCGGCGAGGGCGTCGGTGTGGACGAGCGCTTCGACGGGACGCGGCATGGCGTCGATTCTGCCAGCCGCGCTCCGGCGCGAGCCGCGCTGGCAGCCCCTTGCGGAGCGGCCGAACCGCCCGGGAACGCGTGCTATAACGCCCCGCCGAAGGAGACACATGCGCACCGAAGGACACCTTCCGCCAGGGCTGCGGCCGCGGCCGACGCCATGACAAGGGCCTTCGGGACGGCCCGCGCCGACGCCATCGGCCGCGGGTGGACGGCTCGCGCGGTCGCCTTTCTCGGTGCACCGATCGGGAAATCCCCGGCGCTCGTCCGGGGCGTGACCACGCCACCGTCCAACGGTGACAATCGCGGGATGCCCGCGCGAACCCCGATGCCTGCCCTGCCGCTGCGTTCGCGCGAATGAAGAAGGGCTTCTACACGATCATGTCGGCGCAGTTCTTCAGCTCGCTGGCGGATTCGGCCCTGACCGTCGCGGCGATCGAACTGCTCCGAACGACGAACGCGCCGTCGTGGAACGTGCCGGCGCTGGCGCCGATCTTCGCGCTGTTCTACGTGATCCTCGCGCCCTTCCTCGGCGCGATCGCCGACGCGGCGCCCAAGGGCCGGGTGATGTTCGCCGCCAACGCGATCAAGGTCGTCGGCTGTCTGATGATGCTGTTCGGCACGCATCCGCTGCTCGCCTACGCCATCGTCGGCCTCGGCGCCGCCTCGTACTCGCCGGCGAAGTACGGCATCCTGACCGAGCTGCTGCCGAACTCGCAGCTCGTCAAGGCCAACGGCTGGATCGAAGGCCTGACGATCCTCTCGATCATCCTCGGCACCGTGCTCGGCGGCCAGCTGATCGGGCCGGTGGTGTCGCGGCAACTGCTCTCGCTCAATCTGCCGGGCATCGACACCGGCATCCGCACCGCGCCCGAGTCGGCGATCGCCGTGATCGTCGCCTTCTACGTGCTCGCCGCGCTCTTCAACCTGCGCATCCCGCGCACCGAGGCGCCGCTGCAGCCGATCCGCCACGGCCTCGGCGGCCTGCTGCGCGACTTCTCGAGCTGCAACGCCCGGCTCTGGACCGACAAGCTCGGCCAGATCTCGCTCGCGACGACCACGCTCTTCTGGGGCGTCTCGGGCAATCTGCGGATCATCGTCTTCGCCTGGGCGACCGCGGCGCTGCACTACTCGACGACGCAGGCGTCGGCGCTGGTCGGCGTCGTCGTGATCGGCACCGCCGCCGGCGCGGTTCTCGCGTCGATGAAGATGCGGCTCGACCAGGCGACGAGCGTGATCCCGCTCGGCGTCGTGCTCGGCCTGCTGGTGATCGGCCTCAATCTCATCAGCAACGTCTGGGCCGCGGCGCCGTTCCTGATCTTGCTCGGCGCCATCGGCGGCTACATGGTCGTGCCGATGAACGCGCTGCTGCAGCACCGCGGTGCGAATTTGATGGGCGCGGGACGGTCGATCGCGGTCCAGAACTTCAACGAGCAGGCGTGCATCCTCGGCCTCGGCGCGTTCTACACCGGCATGACGAAGTTCGGCCTGTCGCCCTTCATCGCGATCGCGATGTTCGGCCTCGTCGTCGCCGGCACGATGGCGCTGATCCACCGCTGGCACCGCAGCAACACGCGCAACCATCGCGCCGAGCTCGCGCACCTGTTGGCGATCGCGCGGCTCGACAAGCACTGACCGCGCGTCAGGCGATGGCGCTCGCGAAGCGCGGGTCGACCTGCGCCAGCGCGGCCGTGAAGTCCGCCGGCAGCAACGGCTTCACGAGGTAGGCGTCGCAGCCCGCGAGCGAGCCGCGGACGCGGTCGGCGGAGCTGCCGCTCGCCGTCGTGATCACCACCGCCGGCGCGCGCGGCGCCTCTTTCAGCGCGCGGCAGACCTGCAGGCCGCCGAGCGGATCGTGGTCGCCCAGCTTCAAGTCGAGGAACACGATCGCGAACGTGCTGGCGGCCGCCCGCTCGAGCGCCTCGTCGGCGGAGGCGGCCACGCTGACGCGGTAGCCGAGCGCCGCGAGCCGCTGGGCGAGGAACGAGCGCGCGACGCGACTGTCGTCGACGACCAGCACCGGCCGGCCGCCGCCGCCCGCGGGTTCGGCGCTGCGGGCGCGGTTGGGTCGGCGCTTCGGCGCAGCAGCCGGCGCGGCGTCCGGTTCGGCATCCGCGGCCGGCGCGCCGTCGAAGCGTGCAGCGAGCAAGGTGTCGAGCGCCCGCATCACGAGCGCCGGCTCGATCGGTCGCAGCAGCCAGGCGACCGCGTCGTGCGGCGGCCGCCGACCGATGAAGACGGCGTCGCCGCTGCGCCGTTCGCGCCAGACGCGGGCGACGATGTCGGGCGCGTCGGCATCCGCGACGAGGAAGTCGCAGGCCAGCTCCGGCGGCGCCACGGCTTCCGCGTACGCCGGCGCACGGTGTTCCGAGAGACGCAGGCACGACGCGAGCGACGCGCGCTCGAAGTCGTTGAAGCCGAGGATCGCGACGCGGTACGGATGCTGGCGGACGTTCGCGGACATGGCGCTGCCGGCGGCGACCGGCGAACAGTGGTCGCGCATGGTCGCGGCCGCATCGGAGCGGGTCAAGCCCGGTCGCGGGCCGGCGCAGTACGATCTCACGTCCAGCCGACGTTCCGCGCCGGCGCATCTTCGAAGGCAGTCCATGGTCGACACGTCCGCCCCCGCCAGCACCAGCGCATTCGACTTCGAGGCCGTCGCGATCGACGGCCGTCCGGCACCGCTCGCGGCGCACCGCGGCAAGGTGCTGCTGATCGTGAACACCGCGAGCGCCTGCGGCTTCACGCCGCAGTTCGCCGGCCTCGAGAGCCTGTGGGAGCGGTACGGCGACAAGGGCCTCGTCGTCATCGGCTTCCCGAGCAACGAGTTCGGCCATCAGGATCCGGGCAGCGACAGCGAGATCGCGTCGTTCTGCCAGACGAACTACGGCGTGCGCTTTCCGATGATGCACAAGGTCGAGGTCAACGGCGCCGGTGCGCATCCGCTCTGGCAGTGGCTGACGCGGGAAGCGCCGGGGATCCTCGGCACCAAGGCGGTCAAGTGGAACTTCACCAAGTTCCTCGTCGGCCGCGACGGCCAGGTCGTGAAGCGCTATGCGCCGACCGACAAGCCCGAGTCGATCCGCGCCGACATCGAGACCGCGCTCGCCGCGGCCTGAGCACCGCCAGCAAGACGCCGAGATGTTCGACCACGTTCCGCCGTTCGCCGGCGACCCGATCCTGAGCCTCAACGAGGACTTCCAGCGCGACCCGCGGCCACACAAGATCAACCTCAGCATCGGCATCTACTTCGACGATGCCGGGCGCATCCCGGTGATGGAGTCGGTGCGGCGCGCCGAGGCGCAGGTCGTGGCGCGCGGCGGCCCGAAGCCCTACCTCCCGATCGAGGGCGCCGCCAACTTCCGCGCCGCGGTGCAGCGGCTGCTCTTCGGTGCCGACCACGAGGCGGTGACCTCGGGCCGCGTCGCGACGGTCCAGTCGGTCGGCTCGAGCGGCGGGCTGAAGGTCGGCGCCGATTTCCTCGCCCGCCATTTCGCCGGCAGCGGCGTCTGGGTCAGCGACCCGAGCTGGGACAACCACCGGTCGATGTTCGAAGGCGCGGGCATCGAGGTCCGCACCTACCCCTATTACGACGCGTCGACCGGCGGACTGCGCTTCGACGCCATGCGCGACACGCTCGCGTCGCTGCCGCCGAAGAGCATCGTGCTGCTGCATGCGTGCTGCCACAACCCGACCGGCGTCGACCTGACCGCGGCGCAGTGGGACGCGCTGATCCCGGTGTTGCGCGAGCGCCGGCTGATTCCGTATCTCGACCTCGCCTACCAGGGCTTCGGCGACGGCATCGATGCCGACGCCAGCGCCGTGCGTGCGCTCGCGGACGCCGGCCTCGCCTTCTTCGTCGCCAACTCGTTCTCGAAGAGCATGAGCGTCTACGGCGAGCGCTGCGGGGCGCTGAGCGTCGTCTGCCCGGACGCGGCGCAGGTGGACAACGTGCTCGGTCAGCTCAAGTTCACGATCCGGCGCAACTACTCGAGCCCGCCGATCCACGGCGGCCAGATCGTCGCCGCGGTGCTCGACGAGCCCGCGCTGCGAGCCGGCTGGGAGGTCGAGCTCGGCGCGATGCGCGAACGCATCCTCGCCATGCGGCGCCGGCTCCACGACGTGCTGCAGGCGACGCTGCCCGGCCGTGACTTCGGCTACTTCCTGACGCAGCGCGGCATGTTCAGCTACACGGGCCTCTCGGCCGAACAGGTCGACCGGCTCCGCGAGCAGCACGCCGTCTACATGGTGCGCTCGGGCCGGATCTGCGTCGCCGGGCTCAACACCGGCAACGTCGAGGCCACGGCGGCCGCGATGGCGGCCGTGCTGGCTTGATTCGGCACAGACCGTCGGCCGAGGCTGTCGACGGCCCGGCGCCGCCGCCTCGCGTGTCGCACGTCGTCCGTCGAGGCGCCGGCCCGCGCACGCCGTGCGCGCGACCCGGTCACCGGTCGAATCGCCGTTCGGCGTGCAGGCCGAGACCCGTCACGACGCTGGCGAAGCGGTCGCCCCGTGCGACCCGCGCCTGCGGGAATGCCGAGGCCAGCCGGTCGGTCAACGACCGCAGGCCGGTCGACCCGCCGGTGAAGTAGAGCGCGTCGACCTGCGCCGGCCGCAGGCCGGCCTGGCGCGCGGTCTCTCGCGCCGCGTCGACGATGCGCTCGAGGTCGGCGCCGACGGCCTGCATCGCCCCGGCCTCGGTCAGCGCCGTGCCCAGCGCCGCTTCGACATGGCCGAGATCGACGCGCGTGTCGCCGCCCGCCGCGACGTCGATCTTCGCCTGCTCGGCACGCGCCGCGAGGTCGTGCCCCAGGTGGTCGTCGATCACGACCATCAACCGGTCGTGCAGGCGCGGATCGCCGTAGAACGGCCGCATCCGGCGCAACTCGGCGACCCGCGCCGGTTGTAGACGGTGTTGACGAGATGCCAGGTCGCAAGGTCGAAGTACACCGCGTTCGGCACCTCGCGCGGCGCACCGTCGGGCCGCGGCGGGCCGAGCGCGCCGTAGCCGAATGCGGGCAGGATCGCGGCGAGTTCGATGCGACGGTCGAAGTCGGTACCGGCGACGTGGACGCCGTGATTGGCGAGGATGTCGTCGCGACGGTCGAGCCGCGCCACGCGCTCGGGCCCGACGCGCACGACCGAGAAGTCCGACGTGCCACCGCCGATGTCGGCGACGAGCACCGTCTGTTCGCAATCGGTGCCGCGCTCGTAGTCCAGCGCCGCGGCGATCGGCTCGTACTGGAAGTCGAGCTCGGCGAAGCCGATCTGCCGCAGGGCAGTGGCCAGCGTCGCCTGGGCCTGCGCATCGCGGGCCGGGTCGTCGTCGACGAAGAAGACCGGCCGACCGATCACGGCGCGGTCGATCGGCGCATCCGCGGCAGCCTCCGCACGGCGCTTGAGATGGCGCAGATAGCCTGCGACGACGTCGAGATACTTCGCGCCCCGGCCGCCGCCGACGTCGGTCGTCTGCTCGACGAGACTGCTGCCGAGGATGCTCTTCATCGAGCGCATCAGCCGACCGTCGATGCCGTCGACATAGGCGGCGATCGCGGCCCGGCCGAAGGCCCGCGGCGGGCCGTCGGTCGCCGTGCCGCCGCCGGGGTCGTCGACGAAGTAGAACACCGCCGTCGGCATCGTCGAGCGGCCGGGCTCGAGCTCGACGAGCCGCATGCTCCCGCCGGGCGCCGGAATCGCGATCGCCGAGTTGGAGGTGCCGAAGTCGATCGCGCAGAACATGGCCGATGAGCTCCCGCGGCGCTGAAGGGCGGCGATTCTAGAGCCGCGGTTCCGGCGTCCGGGCCCGTCGCGCCGGCGCCGGTCAGACCTCGATCACGCAGTGCGGCTCGAAGCCGTCGGGTTCGCCCTTGCCGGCGTGGCCGCGTGGATTGCAGACGACGCGCGTGCCGCCGCCGGGCGGCGCGTCGACGCGGTAGTCCGAACGGCAGTGCAGATGGCCGTGCAGCCAGAGGTCGGCGAGCGGCAGGAGATCGTCGTCGGCGTTGCAGAAGCTCGCGGTACCGGGCTGGTGGCCGTAGCGCGGATCGGCGCTGCGCAGGCTCGGCGCGAAATGGGTGACGACGACGGTGCGCTCCCAGTCGCCGGACGGGCGCCGCAATTCGGCGGCGAGCCAGTCGCGGCAGCGCAGCGCCTCCTCGCGCACGCGGTCCGCGTCGAACGGCTCGCCGTACCGCGTCGTGCGCATCACCTTGGCGAAATAGCGACCGGCGCGCCGTGCCGCGGCGACGCCGTCCGGGCCGAAGACGTCGAAGTCGCTCCAGCGCGTCGTGCCGAGGAAGCGGATGCGGCGGCCGCGGGCATCGGTGCGGACACGGCTCGTGCAGTCGAGCAGATCGAGGCCGAGCGCCGTGCAGCGCTCGCGCAGGCCGATCCGTGCGGCGTCGAAGTCACGCCGGTCGAATTCATGGTTGCCGGCGACGAAGACGACGGGCACGGGCCAGCCGGCGAAGGCGGCGAGCCCGTCCCAGCGGCTGTCGATGTCGCCCGCGACGACGAGCAGTTCGGCGCCGGGCGCCGGGGTCGGCACGAACGCCTCGGTCTCGAGGTGCAGGTCGGACAGGAGCTGCAGCTTCATCGGCGCGCGTCGGACGTGCGCCCGCGGCGGCTCGCCGGACGACCTTCCTGCCGCGCACTCCGGCGCTCACCCTTCCCGCGGCCGGGCGGGCTCACGCCGCGCCGTGGCAAAGCTTCCACTTCCTGCCGCTGCCGCAGGGGCACGGATCGTTGCGGCCGACCTTCGGCGTATCGCGGCGGACGGTCTCGACCCTGTAGCGCAGGTCTCGCGTCAGGTCCTCGAGATCGGCGACGGCGAGGACGAGCTCCTCGATGCCGGCGTCGAGCGTCGCGAGCGGGTGCTCGCGGTCGAGCGTCTCGACGACCTCGCGCTCCTCGTCGGTGTCGGCGGGCAGATGGCGGTAGAGGCGCGCGAGCGCGCTCATCACCGCATCGTCGGGCAGTTCGGCCAGATCGGGGAAGGCGATCGTCGCGTGCTGGAAGCCGGCGACCCACGGCATCAGCGCCCGGGAGACCGGATCGACCGGCTCGGCGGCGTCGCCGGGCGCGTCCGCGGGGGCCTCGTCGTCCGGCTCGAGCACCAGCGGCTCGAACCAGCCGTCCTCGGCGATCGCCCGGGTCAGCGCGGCATGGCGCCGCAGGATGAGCGCGTTGGTGCGCTCGTGCCAGGCGGCGTCGACGTCGTCGGGGAGCGGCGTCGCTTCGATGTCGAAGACGTGCGGCAGCCAAGTCTCGGGGAGCAGCGGCACGGGCTGGACGATGACGCCGCAGAGAAAGCCGTCGAGCATGACGACGTCGAGCGGCTCGAGCGGTTCTGGCGTCTGCGCGAGCAGGTCGTCGAGCTCGGCGAAGTCGGCGTCGGTGAGGTCACGGGCAGGCGGCGCTGCCGGCGGGCGGGGTTCGAAATCCATGGGTCGGGCCGCGGATCAGGTCGCGGCTGTCGATTGTCGTCTGCGGCCGCAGTGCCGCCATGTCGGGCGCGAGAGGCCCTGCGCCGGTGGTCTGCGGCTGCCGGCCCTGACCGGGCACCTGCCGGGGGCCGGGCCATGCGGTCCAGCGTCTTCGTCCAGTGGACATCTAGGGTTTTCCCTAGTATCATTCCCGCATCGCCGCAAGGTGCCTTCGAATTCGACCGCTGGGCGGTTGCCGGTGTGCGGCACCCGTCTCCGAGCGACGGTCACCAGGAAAAACCAGCCATGTCCACCATTGCCATCCAGCGTCAGGTCCAGCGTCAGCGCTTCGTGCAGCACGCGCTCGGCGCCGCGTTGTCCGGCTTGCCGCGCTTCGTTCGCGCCCTCACGGCACGGGCGGTCGACGACCGTGCCGCTGCCACGGCCGCCGAGCGCTCGGCTGTCGAGGCCCGGCAGGTGCGCGAGCTCGCGCGCTGCTACCAGTCGACCGACCCCGGCTTCGCGGCCGACCTTCTCGCCGCCGCAGCGCGCCACGAGGGGCTCGCCGCCGACTGACGGCGGGCGGCGCCTGCAGGCGCTGCGCCGCCGCGCGACGGCGACCGGCTTCGCGCTCTCACCGGCCGAGCCGCGACGCGAGCCGGGCCTGCGTCGCGAGCATCTCGGCCGGCAGGTGGTGCGCGAGCTGCTCGAAGAGCTCGGTGTGCAGCGCCAGTTCGTCATGCCAGGCGGCGGGGTCGATGCGCGTGACTTGCTGGAACTGGGCATCGCTGAAGTCGAGGCCGCTCCAGTTCAGGTCGGCGTAGCGCGGCGCCTTGCCGAAGGCGGTGTCGACGCCGTCGGCCGTGCCCTCGATCCGCTCGACCATCCACTGCAGCACGCGCATGTTCTCGCCGTAGCCGGGCCAGACGAACCTGCCGTCGGCGCCCTTGCGGAACCAGTTGACGCAGTAGATCTTCGGCAGCGTCGCGCCCGAGGCCTGCAGCCTGGCGCCGAGGTCGATCCAGTGCTGGAAATAGTCGCTCATGTTGTAGCCGGCGAACGGCAGCATGGCGAACGGATCGCGGCGGACCACGCCCTGCTGGCCGGCGGCGGCGGCAGTCGTCTCCGAGCCCATCGTCGCCGCCATGTAGACGCCCTCGAGCCAGTCGCGCGCCTCGGTGACGAGCGGCACGGTCGTCGAGCGGCGGCCGCCGAAGATGAAGGCGTCGATCGCGACGCCGGCGGGGTCGTCCCACGCCGGATCGAGCGCCGGATTGTTCGTCGCCGGCACGGTGAAACGGGCGTTGGGATGCGCGGCCTTGGCGCCGGTGGCCTTGGCGATCTCGGGCGTCCAGTCCTTGCCCTGCCAGTCGGTGAGATGCGCGGGCGGCGTGTCGGTCATGCCTTCCCACCAGACGTCGCCGTCGTCGGTCAGCGCGACATTGGTGAAGATGACGTCGCGCTGCAAGCTCGCCATGCAGTTGAAGTTGGTCCTGTCGTTGGTGCCCGGGGCGACGCCGAAGTAGCCCGCTTCCGGGTTGATCGCGTGCAGCCGGCCGTCGGCGCCGGGCTTGATCCAGGCGATGTCGTCGCCGATGGTCGTGACGGTCCAGCCGTCGAGGCCGGCCGGCGGGATGAGCATCGCGAAATTGGTCTTGCCGCAAGCGCTCGGAAACGCCGCCGCGACATGGTGCTTGCGGCCGCTCGGCGACGTGACGCCGAGGATCAGCATGTGCTCGGCGAGCCAGCCCGGGCCACCGGAGGGGCCTTGCGCGGCCTGGCGGCCCATCGTCGACGCGATGCGCAGCGCGAAGCACTTCTTGCCGAGCAGCGCGTTGCCTCCGTAGCCCGAGCCGTAGCTCCAGATCTCCTTGGTCTCGGGATAGTGCACGATGTACTTGGTCGGGTTGCACGGCCAGGCGACGTCGGCCTGCCCGGCGTCGAGCGGCGCGCCGACCGAGTGCATGCAGGGCACGAAGTCGCCGTCGTCGCCGAGCACGTCGAGCACCTTGGCGCCCATGCGCGTCATGACCTTCATGTTGACCGCGACGTACGGGCTGTCGGAGAGCTCGACGCCGATGTGGGCGATCGGCGAGCCGAGCGGCCCCATCGAGAACGGGACGACGTACATCGTGCGCCCACGCATCGCGCCCTGGAAGAGGCCCGGCTTGCCGTCGGCGCCGGTCTCGAGCAGCGCGCGCATCTCGGCCGGAGCGGTCCAGTTGTTGGTCGGACCGGCGTCGTCCTGGCTGGCCGAGCAGATGAAAGTGCGGTCCTCGACGCGCGCGACGTCGCTCGGGCTGCTGCACGCCAGATAACTGTTCGGGCGGAGCTCGGGATTGAGCTTCGTGAAGGTGCCGGCGGCGACGAGGCGCTCGCAAAGGCGGTCGTATTCGGCATCGCTGCCGTCGCACCAGTGGACGTCGCTCGCTCCGGTCAGCGCCGCCATGCGGGCGACCCAGTCGACGAGACGGGCGTGGCGGACGTGGGAGGGAACGTTGAGCGGGACACCTTCCTTGCGGTGGCTGTTCATGGGAAATCCAATCGTCGAGTCAAGAATGCGGAACCGGGCAAGGCGGCGGCGGCGCCGAAGCGGCCGGAACCTCCTTGCCCAGTGCAGCGTTCTCGGTACCGGACCGCGCCGACTGCCGGCCACGGAACCGGCCCGGGCCACCTGCAGTCGAGGGCGGACGGTGACAGCGCGGTTTCACCACTGTGTTCACCCGCCGGTCCGTGCACGCCCGGTGGCCGGGCGACGGGCATTCTCGTCCCAGTGTAATTCGCTCGTCACCACTGCACCCGGGGGCAGCAGCACGGCCCGGCGCGGCGCCGGCCACCCGTGCCGGGCGCCCGCACGGACCTCAGGTCGCCGCCGCAGCGAGCGCCGAATAGTCGGTGTAGCCGGCCGCGCCGCCGCCGTAGAAGGTCTTGCGGTCGGCCGGCGCGAGCGGGGCGTCGCGGCGCAGCCGTTCGACCAGATCGGGGTTGCTGATGAAGAGCGAGCCGAAGGCGACGCAATCGGCGCGGCCCTGCTCGACCACCTCGATCGCCATCGCCCGGTCGTAGCCGTTGTTGACGATCCAGGCGCCGTCGGCATGGTCGGCCTTGAAGCGCTCGCGCAGCGCCGCGAAGTCGAACGGCGCGATGTCACGCGGCCCGCCGGTCGCGCCTTCGACCACGTGGAGGAACGCGAGCTTGAGCGGCGCGAGGCACTCGACGAGATGGTCGTACGTCGCCTGCGGATCGCTGTCCGGCCCGGCGTCGTTGGCCGGCGTCACCGGCGACAGGCGCAGCCCGGTCCGGCCGGCGCCGATCTCGTCGGTGATCGCGCTCATCACCTCGACGACCAGGCGCACGCGGTTTTCCTTCGGCCCGCCGTAGTCGTCGGTGCGGTCGTTGATGCTGTCGCGAACGAACTGCTCGAGCAGATAGCCGTTGGCGCCGTGGACCTCGACGCCGTCGAAGCCCGCCGCGACGGCGTTGCGTGCCGCGTGCCGGTAGTCGTCGATCAGGCGCGGGATTTCGTCGCGGCGCAGCGCGCGCGGCGCGGAGACGGTCTCGAAGCCCCGGGCGGTGAACGTCTTGCCCCTGGCGGCGCGCGCGGTGCTCGAGACCGGCTGCACGCCCGGCGGCAGCAGCGAAGTGTGCGAGATCCGGCCGACGTGCCAGAGCTGCACGACGATCTTGCCGCCGCCGGCATGGACGCCGTCGGTCACGGCGCGCCAACCGGCGACCTGCGCAGGGCTGAAGATGCCCGGCGTGTCGAGATAGCCCTGGCCTTCGGCGCTGATCTGCGTGCCCTCGGTCACGATCATTCCGGCGCCCGCCCGCTGGGCGTAGTACTCGGCCATCAGCGGCGTCGGCGTCTGCCCGGGCCCGGCGCGATCGCGTGTGAGCGGTGCCATGACGACGCGGTTGGCTGCGGCGATGTCGCCGAAGCGGATGGGCTCGAAGAGACGGGGCATGACGGGACGGTGCGGAGATGCGACGGCGGCATCGTACGCGGCGGCGACTCGCCGCGTCGGCGCGCCGGACGGCGATCGCGAGACCCCCGCGCGCTACAGTCGTCGCCCGACCTCCGGCAGGACCGCACGATGCTCGCCTACCGACATGCTTTCCATGCGGGCAACCATGCCGACGTGCTCAAGCACACCGTGCTCGTGCGCGTGCTGCGGCACATGAACCAGAAGCCGAAGGGCTACCGGCTCGTCGACACGCATGCCGGCGCCGGCGGCTATTCGCTCGAAGGTCGCCATGCGCTGAAGAAGGGCGAATTCGAGCAGGGCGTGCGGCGGCTCTGGGACCGGCGCGACCTGCCGCCGTCGCTCGCCGACTACCTTGAACTGGTGCGCCGCTTCAACCCCGCCGGCCGGCTCGAGCAGTACCCCGGCTCGCCGGCGTTCGCACAGATGCTGTTGCGGCCGCAGGACCAGCTGCGGGCGTTCGAGCTGCACCCCACCGACCACCGCATCCTCGCCTCGTACCTCGCCGACACGAACGGCACCGAGGTGTTCGACACCGACGGCTTCGACGGCCTGAAGGGCCAGGTGCCGCCGTCGAGCCGCCGCGGCGTCGTGCTGGTCGACCCGAGCTACGAGGGTCACGGCGACTACGGCCGGGTGATCGCGACCTTGCGCGATGCGATCGCGCGGTTCGCCGACGGCACCTACGTCGTCTGGTATCCGCAGGTCAACAAGCTCGAGGCGGCGCAACTGCCGAAACGGCTCGAGGGCGTTGCGCCGCGGGGTTGGCTGCACGCGCGGCTGACGGTGCAGCAGCCCGACCGCCAGGGCTTCGGCCTGGCCGGCAGCGGCGTCTTCGTCGTCAACCCGCCGTTCACCTTGCACGACGAGCTGCTGACGGTGCTGCCGTTCCTCGTCGAGGCGCTCGGTCAGTACGACGGCGCCAAGTACCTGCTCGAGCAGCGCGCGGCCTGAGACGCGACGCGTCCGCTCGCGGCGGCCGACGGAGCGGCGGGCTCCGCGAACGGGCACGAGCCCACGCGGGTCGCCACCGTGCCCGACGTCACCGGTTCACGCGGCGCGTTCGCCGGGCGGCTCGACGCCGTCATCGCCGATTCGCGTGCGCGTGGTTGAATCGGAGCGGTCGGAGCGGGCGCCTCCAGGGCCGTCCGCACGATTCCACCCGCCTCGCGTCCTTCGCCATGACGACCTCGACCCAGACCGCGCCGCCGGCGCCGAACCAGTTCGCGCTGCTGCGGCAGCGCCGCTTCGCGCCCTTCTTCTGGGCGCAGTTCCTCGGCGCCGGCAACGACAATCTCTTCAAGTTCGCGTTCACCGTGATGGTGACCTACCAGGTCGCATCGGGCTGGCTGACGCCGCAGCTCGCCGGGCTCGTGATCGGCGCGCTCTTCATCCTGCCGTTCCTGCTCTTTTCCGCGACCAGCGGCCAGCTCGCCGACAAGTTCGACAAGACGCGCGTGATCCGCTTCGTCAAGTCGCTCGAAATCGCCGTGATGCTGCTGGCCGCCTGGGGCTTCTGGACGGCGAACGTGCCGGTGCTGCTCGCCTGCGTGTTCCTGATGGGCCTGCACTCGACGCTGTTCGGTCCGGTCAAGTTCGCCTACCTGCCGCAGCATCTGACGGAGCGCGAGCTGACCGGCGGCAACGGGATGGTCGAGATGGGCACGTTCCTCGCGATCCTGCTCGGCCAGGTCGCGGGCGGTCTGCTCGTCGCGGTGCCCGGCGTCGGCCGGCATCTCGTCGCGGGCGCCTGCGTCGCGCTCGCCGTGCTCGGCCGCCTGGTCGCGCAGCGCGTGCCGGCGTCGCCGAGCACCGACCCGGGCCTCGTCATCCGCTGGAATCCGGTCGCCGAGACCTGGCGCAACCTGCGGCTCGCGGGCGAGAACATCGTCGTCTTCCGGTCGCTGCTCGGCATCTCGTGGATGTGGTTCTTCGGTGCGGTGTTCCTGGCGCAGTTCCCGTCGTTCGCGAAGGAGGTGCTGCACGGCGACGAGCAGGTCGCGTCGCTGCTGCTGGTCGTGTTCTCGGTCGGCATCGGCACCGGGTCGTTGCTGTGCGAGGTGTTCAGCAGGCGCCATGTCGAGCTCGGCCTCGTGCCGCTGGGCGCGATCGGCATGAGCGTCTTCGCGGCCGACCTCTACGTCGCCGCGAGCGGGCTGCCGGCGGCGGCGGAGATGGGCATCGGCCGCTTCCTCGCGGCGCCGGCGCACTGGCGGGTGATGGCCGACCTCGCCCTGCTGTCGCTCTCGGCCGGGCTCTACAGCGTGCCGATGTACGCGCTGATCCAGCTCCGCACGCCGGCGAGCCACCGGGCGCGGATCATCGCCGCCAACAACATCCTCAACGCGCTCTTCATGATCGTGAGCTCGATCGGTGCCGGCGCGCTGCTCGCCGCCGGCTTCACGATCCCGCAGATCTTCCTCGCGACCGCTTTGCTCAACGCGGCCGTCGCCGGCTACATCTTCCTGCTCGTGCCGGAGTACTTCCTGCGCTTCGTCGCCTTCTTGCTCACCCGCGTCATCTACCGCTTCCGGCTGCGCGGCGACGAGCACATTCCCGCGAGCGGCCCGGCCATCCTCGTCTGCAACCACGTGAGCTACGTCGACGTGGTGCTGCTGTTGGCGGCGAGCCCGCGGCCGATCCGCTTCATCATGGACCACCGCATCTTCGCGACGCCGATGCTCGGCTGGTTCTTCCGGCTCGCCAAGGCGATCCCGATCGCGCCGCGCGACGAGGATCCGGCGCTCTACGCGAGCGCCTTCGAGCGCGGCCGCGATGTGCTCGCCGACGGCGACCTGCTCGGCATCTTTCCCGAGGGCGGCCTGACGCGCGACGGCACGCTCGGCGAGTTCAAGGGCGGCGTGATGAAGCTGCTCGCGACCAACCCGGTGCCGGTCGTGCCGCTCGCGCTGCAGGATCTCTGGGGCTCGCTGTTCTCGCGCGGGCGGTCGAGCGGGTCGCGGAGGGGTCGGCGCCGGGTCGCGCTCGTCGCTGGCGAGGCGCTGTCCGCCGAGGCCGCGACGCCTGCGCTGCTGCGCGAGCGCGTCGCGCGGCTGCTCGCCTCGTGATCGAATCGACGGCGCCATCGACGACGCGGCGATCTCCGTCGGTCGCCGCGGCTGCCGCTGCGGCTGCAACGACACGCCCGGCCGGCGCGCGTTGACGGCGACCTGCTTCCCTCGGATTTCGGAGATTGCCCCGGATGGTTGTCCCGCTCAGTCGCGCCGCGCTCGCCCGCACCGTCCCGTTCGCGATCTTCATGCTGTTGCTCGTCGTGCGCGGCGCCGTCCCGGACGACGGCTCGTGGGGCGTCGTCGGGCGCTGGCTCTATGCCGTCACGGTGGTCGTCGTCGGCGCGACGCTCGCGTGGTACTGGCGCGACTACGGCGAGCTCGCCGCGCAGACCCGGCCCGATGCGCGCGAGATCGCGCTCGCCACCGTCACCGGCCTCGTCGTCTTCGTGCTCTGGATCAATCTCGACGCGCCGTGGATGCAGATCGGCACCGCCAGCGCCGGCTTTCGCCCGCTCGACGCCGCCGGCGGGCTCGACTGGCCGCGGATCGCGGTGCGCTGGATCGGCGCGACGCTGCTCGTGCCGGTCATGGAGGAGCTGTTCTGGCGCTCGTTCCTGATGCGCTGGATCGCCGACCCGACGTTCGAGGCGGTCGCGCCGCAACGCGTCGGCGTGAAGGCGATCGTGCTCTCGACGTTCATCTTCATGCTCGCGCACACGCTCTGGCTGGCGGCGATCGTCGCCGGTCTGGCCTACGCCGCGCTCTACGTCCGCACGGGCAAGCTCTGGGTCCCGATCATCGCCCACGCGGTGACCAACGGCGTGCTCGGCATCTGGGTCGTCGCGACCGGGCGCTGGGCCTTTTGGTGACGCGGCCGCGGCGGTGTCAGTCGGTGCGCAGGCCCGGCACGGGCCGGCCGTCGCCGAGCCGCTCGAATTCGGCGATCACCTGGGCGCCGAGCAGCAGCAGCGTCGCCGCGATCTCGAGGCTGAGGAGCACGACGATCACCGTCGTGAACGAGCCGTAGACGACGCTCACCTGCGAGAGCGTCGCGAAATACCAGACGAGGATGTGGCGCGTGATCTCCCAGAGCAGCGCTGCCGTCACCCCGCCGACGAGCGCCTGCGAGAGCCGCAGCCGGCCCGCCGGCATCACGAGGTAGACGGAGGTCAGCACGAAGACCTCGCCGGCGAGCCCGAGCAGGTAGAGCAGCGCCCCCGAGACGCCGCCGAGCGACCAGTGGCGGCCGAGAAAATCGATGCTTTCGCGGCCGATCGCCTGCAGGCTGCCGGCGACGAGCGTGACGACGAGCATGCCGACCCCGAGCGTCAGGATGTAGAGGTACGGCAGCAGCGCCGAGGCGATGAACGAGCGTTTGCGCTGCGCCACCCGGTGGACGAAGATCACCGACAGCGCGCTCTCGAGCACGGTGAAGGCGAGCGAGCTGAAGAACAGCAGCGTGACCAGCAGCACCGGCCCGGTGACTGCGCCGTTGGCGAGGAACTTGGCGAGCTCGGCGATCACCGCACGCGACTGCCCGGGCACCAGCCACTCGAGGTAGCGGGCGAGCGTCTGCAGCAGTTCGGCCTGCTCGATGACCTTCGACAGCGCGATCACGATCAGGATCAGCAGCGGCACGATCGAGAGCAGCGCGTAGTAGGCGACCGCGCCGGCGAGCAGCAGCCCCTGGTTGGCGCGGAACGCGTGCAGCGTGCCGAGCGCGAAGGCGCCCGGGTGGCGCAGCACTTCGCGCGAGCGCCAGCCGAGCCGCCGCAACGCGCCGGCCGCGAGCGGCCGCAAAGTATCGCCGGCCGCCGTCATACGCCTCTCGCCCGATCCTCGCGGAATCGCGCTGCGAAGTCGACGTAGCGGCGCGCCTCGATCGCCTCGCGGATCTCGCGCATGAGATCGAGGTAGTAGTGCAGGTTGTGGATGCTCGCGAGCATCGCGCCGAGCATCTCGCCGCAGCGCTCGAGATGGTGGAGATAGGCGCGGGAGAAGCCGCGGCAGGTGTGGCAGCCGCAGGTCGGATCGAGCGGGCCCTCGTCGGTGCGGTGGCGGGCGTTCCTGATCTTCAGGTCGCCGAAGCGGGTGAAGAGATGGCCGTTCCTGGCGTTGCGCGTCGGCATCACGCAGTCGAACAGGTCGACGCCGGCGCCGACGCCCTCGACCAGATCCTCCGGCGTGCCGACGCCCATCAGGTAGCGCGGCTTGCCCGCAGGCAGCCGCCGCGGCGTGTGCGCGACGATGCGCCGCATCGCCTCCTTCGGCTCGCCGACGCTGACGCCGCCGATCGCGTAGCCAGGAAGATCGAGCGCGACGAGCGCATCGAGCGACGCCTCGCGCAGCGGCTCGAACATGCCGCCCTGGACGATGCCGAAGAGCGCGTTCGGATTCTCGAGCCGCGCGAACTCGGCCTGGCAGCGGCGTGCCCAGCGCAGGCTCAGCTCCATCGACAGACGGGCGTCGTGCTCGCTCGTCAGGACGCCGCCGGTCTCGTACGGCGTGCACTCGTCGAACTGCATCGCGATGTCGCTGTTCAGCACCGTCTGCACCTGCATGCTCACTTCGGGCGTCAGGAAGAGCTTGTCGCCGTTGACCGGCGACGCGAACTTCACGCCCTCTTCGCCGATCGTCCTCATCGCGCCCAGCGACCAGACCTGGAAGCCGCCGCTGTCGGTCAGGATCGGCTTCGTCCAGCCCTCGAAGCGGTGCAGCCCGCCGAAGCGGCGCAGCACGTCGAGTCCCGGCCGCAGCCACAGATGGAAGGTGTTGCCGAGGATGATCTGCGCGCCCATCGCCTCGAGCGACGCCGGCATCACGCCCTTGACCGTGCCGTAGGTGCCGACCGGCATGAACATCGGCGTCTCGACGGTGCCGTGGCTGAGCGCGAGGCGGCCGCGGCGGGCCTCGCCGTCGGTCGCGAGAAGCTCGAACGTCAGCATGAGGCGGTTTCGGTCCGCGCGAGCAGCATCGCGTCGCCGTAGCTGAAGAAGCGGTAGCGCGCGGCGATCGCGTGGGCATAGAGCGCACGGATCGCATCGACGCCGGCGAAGGCGCTGACGAGCATCATCAAGGTGCTTTTGGGCAAATGGAAGTTGGTGACGAGCAGATCGACGACGCGGAAGTCGAAGCCGGGCGTGATGAAGAGGTCGGTGTCGCGGCTGCCGGCCTCGAGCGTGTCGCCGCGGGCCGCCGATTCGAGCGCGCGCAGCGTCGTCGTGCCGACGGCGACGATGCGCCCGCCGGCCGCGCGCGTGCGGGCGATCGCAGCGACGGTCGCAGCCGGCACGTCGAACCATTCGCTGTGCATGCGGTGGGCCGAGAGGTCGCTGCTGCGCACCGGCTGGAAGGTGCCGGCGCCGACGTGGAGCGTGATGGTGGCGCGGCCGACGCCGCGCCGCGCCAGCGCGTCGAGCACGGCGTCGTCGAAGTGCAGCGCGGCGGTCGGCGCGGCGACGGCGCCCGGCCGTTCGGCGAACACGGTCTGGTAGCGCGCCTCGTCGGCGGCGGTGTCGGCGTGGCGGATGTAGGGCGGCAGCGGGACATGCCCGTGCGCGGCGAGCAGCCCGAGCGGCGCGGCGGGGAAGCGCAGGTGGAAGAGCGAGCCGTCGGGGCCGGCGCGGCCGAGCACCTCGGCGTCGAACGCACCGGCGAAGCGGATCGTGCTGCCCGGCTTCGGCGTCTTGCTCGCGCGCAGGTGCGCCAGCACCTCGTCGTGCGGCAGCAGCCGTTCGATCAGCGCCTCGACCGCGCCGCCGGTCGCCTTCTCGCCCAGCAGCCGCGCCTTGATGACGCGGGTGTCGTTGACGACGAGCAGATCGACCTCGCGGAGCAGCGCCGGCAGCGCAGCGAAGACCCGGTCGACGGGCGCAGGACCGGTCGCGTCGAGCAAGCGCGATGCGCTGCGGACCGCCGCGGGCGCCTGCGCGATCAGCTCGGGCGGCAGCGCGAAGTCGAAATCGGCGAGGGTGAAGCGGCGGGCGGTCAGGGGGTCGGACTGCATGGCGGCGGGCGACCGGCCCGGCAGGCTAGGGGCAGAATTCTCCCATGCCCGATCCCGCCGTCGTCGTCGCCGTCTCCGCCGCGCCTGCGGCACCGGGCCCCGGCCGTCCGACGCCGGCCCGGGAGACGTCCGGCCCGCAGCGCGCGCTCGCCAAGCTCGGGCTCGTCCGCGACATCGACTTCGCGCTCCATCTGCCGATCCGCTACGAGGACGAGACGCGCCGCGTGCCGGTGGCCGCGCTGCGCGACGGCATGGCGGCGCAGGTCGAGGGCGTCGTCACGGCATCGGAGGTGCAGGTGCGCAGCCGCCGGCAGCTCGTCGTCCACCTCGGCGACGATGCCGGCGACACGCTGATCCTGCGCTTCCTGCACTTCTATCCGTCGAGCCGCAAGACGCTCGCCGTCGGCCGGCGCGTGCGGGTGCGCGGCGAGGCGCGCGGCGGCTTCTTCGGGCTCGAGATGGTCCATCCGAGCGTCCAGGCGGTCGACGCGGCGACGCCGTTGCCGACGACGCTCACGCCGGTCTACCCGACCACCGCGCAGCTTCCGCAGAACTATCTGCGCAAGGCCGTCGTGGCGGCGCTGGCGCGTGCCGATCTCTCGCCGCTGCTGCCGGACGACCTCGTGCCGCCGGACCTGCCGGCGCTGTCGCAGGCGCTCGCGCTGCTGCACCGGCCGCCGCCCGGCAGCACGCCCGACGACCGCGAGCAGCCGGCCTGGCAGCGGCTCAAGTTCGAGGAGCTCGTCGCCCAACAGGTGTCGCAGCTCGAGGCGCAACGCGAACGCGCGGGCCGCACCGCGCCGCGCTTCGATGCGCCGCGCGGAGGCCTGCACGAACGCCTGCTCGCGGCGCTGCCCTTCGCGCTGACCGAGGCGCAGCGCCGCGTCGGCGAGGAGATCGCCCGCGACCTCGGGCGGCCGACGCCGATGCACCGGCTGCTGCAGGGCGACGTCGGCTCGGGCAAGACGGTCGTCGCGGCGCTGGCGGCCTCGATCGCGATCGAGGCCGGCTGGCAATGCGCGCTGATGGCGCCGACCGAGATCCTCGCCGAACAGCATTTGCGCAAATTGGTCGGATGGCTGGCGCCGCTCGGCGTCACCGTCGCCTGGTTGACCGGCAGCCGCAAGGGGCGGGCGCGGCGCGAGATGGAGGCGCAGGTCGCGTCGGGCGACGCGGCGCTCGTCGTCGGCACCCACGCGATGATCCAGGAGAGCGTCGACTTCGCCCGCCTCGGCCTCGCGATCGTCGACGAGCAGCACCGCTTCGGCGTGCGCCAGCGGCTGGCACTGCGGGCCAAGCTCGCCGCCGGCGAGCTCGAGCCGCACACGCTGATGATGACCGCGACGCCGATTCCGCGGACGCTCGCGATGACGTTCTTCGCCGACCTCGAGGTCAGCACGATCGACGAACTGCCGCCGGGCCGCACGCCGGTGCTGACCAAGCTCTTCTCCGACGAGCGCCGCGCCGAGGTCGTCGAGCGGATCCGCGTCGAAGTCGCGGCGGGCCGCCAGGTCTACTGGGTCTGTCCGCTGATCGAGGAGTCCGAAGCGCTCGACCTGCAGAATGCCACCGCGACGCACGAGCACCTCACCGCCGCGCTGCCGGACGTGCGCGTCGCGTTGCTGCACGGCCGCATGCCGCCGGCCGAGAAGGCGGCGGCGATGGCGCTCTTCGCCGCGGGGCAGGTCGCGGTGCTGGTCGCGACGACGGTGATCGAGGTCGGCGTCGACGTGCCGAACGCGTCGCTGATGGTGATCGAGCATGCCGAGCGCTTCGGCCTGTCGCAGCTGCACCAGTTGCGCGGTCGCGTCGGCCGCGGCCGCGAGGCGAGCGTCTGCGTGCTGCTCTACGGCTCGCCGCTCTCGCCGACGGCCAAGGAGCGGCTGCGGGCGATGCGCGAGACCGCCGACGGCTTCGAGATCGCGCGGCGCGACCTCGCACTGCGCGGGCCGGGCGAGATCCTCGGCGCGCGGCAGTCCGGGGCGACACTGCTCCGGTTCGCCGACCTGGCGAAGGACGAGGCGCTGGTCGCGACGGCGCACGCGGTGGCGGTCGCGCTGCTCGCGCGTTCGCCCGAGACGGCGCGTGCGCACGTCGAGCGCTGGTTGGGCGCCAGGGCGGACTTTCTGAACGCCTGACGAAAGCGGCCCCGGGGCATGGCGGGCGGACCGTCTCCGGCGGCGCCCGGGCGGCCGCGGCGGTTCGCATGCCGGGCGGCGATCGCCTTCGAGGATCGAGCAGCCCATCGGCACGATGCGCCGGACGCCTCGGAACGCGGCCGTCCGGAGGAGCCGTCGCGCGGCATCTCGGACCGGAGCGGGACGCGGCGCTCGTCCGCTCGCCGGCCTTCCGGTGCGGAAACGAGTCCGGCACCCGGCCGTCGCGCCGCACCGGCGCCGACGTCGGGTCGCGAAGGCGCAGGTCCGGGTCCGCGCGGGTCAAGGCATCAGGAAGTCGCCGAGCGCGGCGAGGAACGCTTGCGGTGCCTCGATCATCGGCGCATGGCCGACGGCAGGCACGACGACGAGCCGGGCGCCGGGGATTTCGCGCGCCCAGCGCTCGCCGAGCGCCAACGGCACGAGCGCGTCGTGCGCACCCCACACGACGAGCGTCGGGACGGTGATGTCGCCGAGCTGCCCGTCGATCGCCTCGTCGAGGATCGCCGGATTCGCGCCGAATGCGGCGATGGTGTGGCTGTCGCCTTTCGACAGGCTCCAGGCGAGGCCGCGACGGACCTCGGCATCGGTGGAGAACGCCGGCGAGCGGAAGATGCGACCGAGCAGCGCCTTCTCGCCGGCGAGGCTCGGCCCGCCTCCGCCCGCACCGGCGGTCGAGGCCCGGCTCGGTGCTGCGGACGCCGCGGCCGGCGGTGGCTCGAAGCGCGACGCCATCGTCTCGCGGAAGCCCGCGGCGTCGCACAGCACCAGCCGGCCCGGCTTCGGCAGGACGAAGCTCGGGCCGGCGGCGTCGCCGCGCAACGCCTGCACGGCGTACTGCGCCGCGACCCAGCCACCGAGCGATTCGCCCATGAGCGCGAAGTCGTCGGCGACGCCTTTGGCGCGGAGGAATTCACCGAGGACGTCGACCCAGATCTGGATGCCGTAGGGGATGAACGGCTTGTCGGAGCCGCCGAAGCCGAGCTGGTCGGGCGCGAGCACGTGGTGCGTGCGCGCGAGTTCGGGCATCACCGCACCCCAGTCGCCGGCGGCGCTGCTGCCGAGGCCGTGGAGGAGCACGAGCACCGGCTTGCCGCGCCCCGCGCCGAGCTCGTGGTAGCGGATCCGGGCGCCGAACAGCTTGACGGTCTTCGGCGCCGGCAGGGCCGCACGCGCGGGGCCGGCGGCGAGCGCCGCCGCGGCCCACGCGAGCCAGCGGCGCCGTGCGATCGGCGCCGACAACGACCTCAATCGAAGTTCGCCCGGAACTGCACGCCGAGCGTCCGGGGGTCGTTGATGAAGCCGGTCAGGTTGTTGAAGTCGATGGCACCGGTCGCGACCACCTTGTTGGTGATGTTGCGGCCATAGGCGGCGACTTCGTACTTGCCGTCGTTCCAGACGTAGCCGATCCGCAGACCGCCCTGCACATAGCCCTTGCCGGTGAATTCGGTCGACTCGTAGAGGAAGAAATTGACCTTGCTGCGGTAGGTCCAGTCGGTGTAGACGAAGTATTCACCGCCGTTGCCGGTCGGGATGCCGTAGCGCGCCGTGACGTTCGCGACCCACTTCGGCGCGTTCGGCAGCGCGTTGCCGTCGATGAAGAACTCGCCGGCGCCGGCCGTCCGGTTGAGCACGGTGCAGCCGCCGCCGCAGCCGGCGACGGTGAGGCCCGGGTCCTTGATCTTCGTGCTGTTGTAGCTCGCGCTCGTCGTGACGAGAAGCGTCGGCAGCACATAGGCGTCGAGGTTCAATTCGAAACCCTGGCCCTGCGCCTTCTTCGCCACCTTCAAGGTGTTGGAGTTGCCGCTGCCCCCCACCTCGGTGAGCTGCAGATCCTTCACGTCGTAGCGGAAGACGCTCGCCGACACCCGCGCCCGCTTGTCGAGCAGGTCCGACTTGACGCCGGCTTCGTACGACGTGGTGGTTTCCTGGCCCGCGAGCGACTGGATGCCGAAGGCGCTCGCCGGCTGGACGCTCGCGCCACGGTAGCCGGTCGCGACGCGGGCGTAGACGTTGGTCACGGGGGTGAGCTTGTAGAGGGCGCTGAGGTCGCCGGTCGGCTTCGAGTTGCTGAGGTCGGCGCTTGTGCCGAAGGCCTGGCTCGATGCCGGCAGCGCGAGCGGGTTGCTCTCGAGCTTCTTGTTGTCGTGCGTGTAGCGCAGCCCGGCGCGGAGGCTCAAGTCCGCGGTCGCGTCGTACTTGATCGAGCCGAAGGCGGCGTACGACGTGCTCTTCTGGGTGTCGGTCAGCACGCCCCTCTGCGCGCCGCCGCCGAGGGTGTCGTAGTCGTAGCTGTCGGAGACGAACTTCTCGTCGAAGTAGTAGACGCCCGCCTGCCAGTTGAGCGGCCCGGCGTAGCGCGACTCGACGCGCAGTTCCTGCGTGATCTGGCGGTGGCCGTGGACGGCGCCGGCAGTCTCGCTCGGAAACGGGATCACGCCGGGCCCCGAAGGCGGCGCGAAGGCGGCGCCATAGCCGCCGTCGACGTCGCCGCGGCTGTAGCTGTGCACCGTCTCGTAGCCGGTGATCGAATTCAAGGCGTAGTCGCCGAGGTTCCACCGCAGCCGCGCGCTGCCGCCGTAGCTCTGGATCGACTGGCGGTTCAGGCCGTCGGTCGAGAACTTGTCGGGCTCGAAGCCGTCGACGAGATCGTTGGTCCCCTTCTTGATGATGTTCGCGCGGAACACGCGGGCGCTGCCGTTCAAGCCGCGGCCGTGCAGGTTGAAGAGCGCGCTGAAGTCGGCCGTCGGCCGGTAAAGGAACTGCACGCGCGCCGCGCGGTCGTCGTACCCCTCGGCGCGGGTCGTGGGGCCGGCGGCGAAGGTGTTGTCGACCCAGTCGTCGCGGTGCTGGTAGATCAGCGAGACGCGCGCGGCCCACTGCGGGCCGAGCGCGACGCTCTTCGCCGCCTCGACATTGCTGCTGCGGTAGGTGCCGAACGACGCGCTGGCGTAGCCGTCGGTCGCGCCGATGCGCGGCGCGACGGAGTCGAGCTTGACCACGCCGCCGGGCGTGTTGCGCCCGAAGAGCGTGCCCTGCGGGCCGGCGAGGACTTCGACCTGCGCGAGGTCGAAGATCGGGAAGCCCTTGAGCAGCGGGTTCTCGAGGACGACGTCGTCGTAGACCAGCGAGACCGGCTGCGACGCCGTCGCCCGGAAGTCGGGATTGCCGTAGCCGCGGATGTAGAAGCGCGGGTACGCCCGGCCGAACGACGATTCGATGTTGAGGCTCGGCACCCGGCCGGACAGCAGGCGGATGTCGTCGCCGCCGGACGCGAGCACGTCGAGCTTCTCGCCGGAGAGCGTCGAGACCGCGCTCGGGACGTCGCGGATGTTCTCGCTGCGCCGCTCTGCGGTCACGGTCACCGACTGCAGCGTTCCGACCGGCTCCGGCGTGGCGGTCTGGGCTTGCGCGACGCCGAGCGGTGCCGCGGTGCCGACAAGCGTCGACACGATCATGCGATTGAGGACGAGCGTTCGGGGACGGGACTTTCGGCAGCGCTGGCGCATGAAGGCTCCGTGGAGGTCGATAGAAGAAATTAGCAAACAGGAATTAGCAAACGCTATGCCAAATGTGGACAACGCCGCCCGGCGAGAATCCGCCGATGACGCTCACCGAACTGCGCTACATCGTCGCGGTCGCCCGCGAGAGACACTTCGGTCGCGCCGCCGAGGCGTGCTTCGTCTCGCAGCCGACATTGAGCGTGTCGATCAAGAAGCTCGAGGAAGAGCTGGACGTGAAGCTGTTCGAGCGCGGCGCCGCCGAGGTCAGCGTCACGCCGCTCGGCGAGGAAATCGTCCGCCAGGCGCAGATGGTGATCGAGCAGGCCGCGGCGATCAAGGACATCGCCAAGCGCGGCAAGAACCCGCTCGCGGGCCCGCTGCGGCTCGGCGTCATCTACACGATCGGCCCGTATCTGCTGCCGGAGCTCGTGCGGCACGCGATCGAGACGATGCCGCAGATGCCGCTCGTGCTGCAGGAGAACTTCACCGCCAAGCTGCTCGAGATGCTGCGCACCGGCGAGCTCGACTGCGCGATCATGGCCGAGCCCTTTCCCGACACCGGGCTCGCGATCGCGGCGCTCTACGACGAGCCGTTCCTCGCCGCGGTGCCGCAGTCGCATCACCTCGCATCGCGCAAGGCGGTCAGCGCCGAGGAACTGAAGCAGGAGACGATGCTGCTGCTCGGCACCGGCCACTGCTTCCGCGACCACGTGCTCGAGGTCTGCCCCGAATACGCGCGCTTCTCGAGCGACGCCGAAGGCATCAGGAAAAGCTTCGAAGGCTCGTCGCTCGAGACGATCAAGTACATGGTCGCCTCGGGCATGGGCGTGACGGTCGTGCCGGGCTTGAGCGTGCCGAGCAGTCCGCACGAGCACGTCCGCTACATTCCGTTCAAGAAGCCGGTGCCGACGCGGCGCGTGGTGCTGGCGTGGCGGCGCACCTTCACGCGCTACGAGGCGATCGCGGCGCTGCGCAACATGGTCTATGCGTGCGCGCTGCCGGGGGTCACGCGCCTGTCGGTCTAGGTGCATGGTCTACAGTGGCAGGCCCTGCCCGGAGCCCGCCGATGCACATCGCCATCCTCACCTTCGACGGCTTCAACGAGCTCGACGCGTTCGTCCCGCTCGGCCTGCTCAACCATCTCTCGGCCGACGGCTGGAAGGCCGAGATCGCGAGCCCGAGCCGGCGTGTGACGTCGATGAACGGCGTGACCGTCGACGCGCAGCAGCCGCTCGAGTTCGCCAACGACGCCGATGCGGTGATCTTCGGCAGCGGCATCTACACCCGGGCCGTCGCCAACGACAGCGCGCTGCTCGACCGGCTGCAGCTCGATCCGCTGCGCCAGTTGATCGGCGCGCAGTGTTCGGGCACGCTGCTCCTCGCGCGGCTCGGCCTGCTCGCGGACATGCCGGCGTGCACCGACACGACGACGAAGCCCTGGGTCGTCGAGGCGGGCGTGCGCGTCGTCGACGCGCCGTTCCACGCCCGCGGGCCTGTCGCGACCGCGGGCGGCTGCCTGGCGTCGCAGTACCTGTCGGCCTGGATGATGGTGCGCGGCGCGGGGCTCGACGCGGCGCGGCGGGCGCTGCTGCGCGCCGCGCCGGTCGGCGAGAAGGAGGCATACGTCGCGCGCCTGCTCGACGCCGTGCGGCCGTTCCTGCCCGCGGCGGCCGACGCGGCCCCGCCCGCCGGCGGCTGAGGCGCCGTCCTACTGCGCCACGCCGGCCGGCGGCCCAAGCTGCCGTCTCCCTTTTTCCGGAGACACCCCATGGGCATCCTGAGCAACATCTTCGCCAAGATCTTCCCGTCGTCGCACGCGGCCAACACGACCGGCACGCCGTCGACGCCGGCGGCGACCGCGCCCGGCGCGGCGCCGAACGCACCGGCGACGCCGGCACCTGCCGCCGTCGCCGCGATGAGCGAGGTCGACGTCGGCCAGATGCTCGACGGCATGGCCGCGAAGTCGCCCGAAAAGCTCAATTGGAAGACGTCGATCGTCGACCTGATGAAGCTGCTCGGCCTCGACAGCTCGCTCGCCAGCCGCAAGGAACTCGCGCAGGAGCTGCACTACACCGGCGACACCAACGATTCGGCGTCGATGAACGTCTGGCTGCACCGCCAGGTGATGAACAAGGTGGCGGCCAACGGCGGCAAGGTGCCGGCGGACCTCAAGGACTGAGCTCCGACCGATAATCGCCGGTTGCCCTCACGAGAGGCGGCCGGCGACAGTCGGCTGCATCCGCATGTCCGACCCCACGCCCACGCTGCTCGCGAGGCAAGTCCGGCGCCGCCGCACCTTCGCGATCATCTCGCACCCCGACGCCGGCAAGACGACGCTGACCGAGAAGCTGCTGCTCTTCTCCGGCGCGATCCAGATCGCCGGCTCGGTGAAGGCGCGCAAGGCGACGCGCCACGCGACGTCGGACTGGATGGAGATCGAGAAGCAGCGCGGCATCTCGGTCGCGTCGTCCGTCATGCAGATGGAATACCGCGACTGCGTCATCAACCTGCTCGACACGCCGGGCCACCAGGACTTCTCCGAAGACACCTACCGCGTGCTGACGGCGGTGGACGCGGCCCTCATGGTGATCGACGCGGCCAACGGCGTCGAGCCGCAGACGCGTCGCCTGCTGCAGGTCTGCCGCGCCCGCAACACGCCGATCCTGACCTTCGTCAACAAGATGGACCGTGAAGTCCAGGAGCCGATGGCGCTCATGGACGAGATCGAGCGCGAGCTCGGCATGGAGGTCGTGCCCTTCACCTGGCCGGTCGGCATGGGCAAGGCGTTCCACGGCGTGATGGACCTGCGCGAGAAGCGGATGCGCGTCTTCGGCGGCGAAGCAGGCGGCGCCGAGTTCCTCGACGGCCTCGACAACCCGGTCTACCCGGCGCGCTTCGGAATGCAGTACGCGCAGTCGAGGGACGAGATCGCGCTGCTGACCGACGCCGCGCCGCCGTTCGACGAATCGGCCTTCCTCGCCGGCCGCCAGACGCCGATGTTCTTCGGCTCGGCGGTCAACAATTTCGGCGTCCAGGAGGTGCTCGACGCGCTCGTCGACCTGGCGCCCGCGCCCGGGCCGCGGCAGGCGATCCAGCGCGTCGTCGAGCCGGCCGAGCCCAAGCTCACCGGCGTCGTCTTCAAGATCCAGGCGAACATGGATCCGGCGCACCGCGACCGCATCGCCTTCGTGCGCGTGGCGAGCGGCCACTTCAAGCGCGGCATGCGGATCAGGGTGTCGCGCTCGGGCAAGGAGATGCGGCCGAACACCGTCGTCTCGTTCCTCAGCCAGCGTCGCGAATTGCTCGACGAGGCCTTCGCGGGCGACATCATCGGCGTGCCGAACCACGGCGTGCTGCAGTTGGGCGACACGCTGACCGAGGGCGAGACGCTGCAATACACCGGCCTGCCGTTCTTCGCGCCCGAGATGTTCCGCAGCGTCGAGGTCGCCGACCCGCTCAGGACCAAGCAGCTGCGCGCCGGCCTGACGCAGCTCGGCGAGGAAGGCGCGATCCAGGTCTTCCGGCCGGTCGCGGGCTCGGTGCTGCTGCTCGGCGCCGTCGGCCAGCTGCAGTTCGAGGTCGTCGCCCACCGGCTCGAGCACGAGTACGGCTGCAAGGCGCGCATCCTGCCGGCGCGCTACAACGTCGCGCGCTGGGTGACCTGCGACACCGCCGACGGTGGCGAGCGCGAACTGCAGCGCTTCATCGACGGCAATTCGCACCGCGTCGCCCTCGACGCCGTCGACGCGCCGACCGTGCTGCTCGAATACGCCGGCGAATTGCGGGCGATGCAGGAGAACTGGCCGAAGATCAGGTTCCACGCACTGCGCGAGCACGCCGGGCTCGTCTTCCAGCGGCAGCTGGAGGGCTGAGACGGTCTTTCCCGAATGAAGCTGTGCGCCAGCCTGCTCGCGAGCATCCGTGCCACGGTCGACCAGGCCCAGGCGACGGGTGCCAGTCGGAGCGATCGGGGTGAGTGTTTGGACGACGTGCGCGCTCGTGCCGTGCAAGGTGCGCTCGACCACCCAGAGCACGACGAAGCCTTTGGGCACGACATCGGGTCAGAGCGTTGCTCCGAGGGTTGCCAGGTACCGGTGGTTCGGTTCCAAGGCGGCGCGCGGCATCGCCGTCGAACCGGCGCGGTAAGCCGGGAAGCCGGCACGGCTGCAGGCCTCTCGGCGGCGCCCTGACGATCCGCGGCACCGCGACCACAATCGCGCCATGTCGACGGCAACGCTCGCGCACCGCTGGCCGCTCTGGCTGCAGCTCATCCGCTGGGACCGCCCGGCCGGCAGTTACCTGCTGCTCTGGCCGACGCTCTCTGCGCTCTGGATCGCCGCGGGCGGTTTCCCCGGCTGGCACTTTCTCGCCGTCTTCACGCTCGGCACGTTCCTGATGCGCAGCGCCGGCTGCGCGGTCAACGACGTCGCCGACCGCGACTTCGACCGCCACGTGAAACGCACCACGCAGCGGCCGGTCACGAGCGGCGCCCTGTCCAGCCGCGAGGCGCTCGCGCTCGGCGCGGTGCTCGCGCTCGGCGCCTTCGGCCTCGTCCTCACGACGAACGCCGCGACCGTCCGCTGGAGCGTCGCCGCGCTCGCCGTCACGCTCGTCTATCCGTACACCAAGCGCCTCGTGTCGATGCCGCAGGCGGTGCTCGGCGTCGCCTTCAGCTTCGGCATTCCGATGGCGTTCGCCGCCGTGCAGGGGCGCGTGCCGGCACTCGGCTGGATCCTGCTCGTCGGCAATCTCTTCTGGGTGCTCGCCTACGACACCGAGTACGCGATGGTCGACCGCGACGACGACCTGAAGATCGGCATCAAGACGTCCGCCATCACGCTCGGCCGCTTCGACGTGGCCGCGGTGATGGGGTTCTACGCGAGCTATCTCGCCATCTGGTGCGCCGTCGGCGTGCGCCTCGGTCTCGGTCTGCCCTATGCCGCCGGCCTCCTGACCGCCGCGGGCATCGCAGTGCTGCATTTCCGCTGGATCCGCACCCGCAGCCGCGACGGCTGTTTCCGCGCCTTCCGCCTCAACCACTGGCTCGGCTTCTCGGTCTTCTGCGGCGTCGTCGCCGCGTTCGGCGTCGGCCGCTGACGACCGTCGGGCGCAGCGCGATTCAAGGCGTCCGCCGAAACGGCCGATAACCACGGACCACCCCTTCCGAGACCTCGCATGTCTGCAGCGCTGTCGCCTGTGGACGAACATGATCGGCTCCGCTCCCTGCTCGCCCTGGACGTTCTCGACTCGCCGCCCGAGGTGGAGTTCGACGGCATCGTCCGGGCGGCCGCAGTGGCCTGCGGCGTGCCGATCTCGCTCGTCTCCCTCGTCACCGCCGACCGCCAGTGGTTCAAGGCGGCGACCGGGCTCGACCATGTCCGGGAGACGCCGCGCAACCTGGCGTTCTGCGCCCACGCGATCCAGGGCGACGACATCTTCGAGGTGACGGACGCCGAGCACGATCCGCGCTTCGCCGACAACCCGCTCGTCACCGGGGTGACGGGCCTGCGCTTCTATGCGGGCGCGCCGCTGCGCCTGGCCGACGGCGCGCGTGTCGGCACGCTGTGCGTGATCGACCGGACGCCGCGGACGTTGCTGCCCTCGCAGCGTGAGGTGCTCACGCTGCTCGGCGCGGCGACGGTCAAGGCGCTGGAGTCGCGCCGCGACATGCGCCGTCTCGCCGAAACGACGCGCTCGTTGCAGGCGAGCGAAGCGCGCTTCCGGGTGCTCTCCGACGGCCTGCCGCTCGGCATGTTCCTCGCCGACGAGTGCGGACGGCTCGTCCACGTCAATCCGCGGATGCAGGAGATCCTCGGCCTCGCCGTCGACGAGTGCCTCGGCCGCGGCTGGCACAGCGTCGTCCACCCGGACGACCTCGCCGCCGTGCGCGCGGAGTGGCGGCGCGTCATGCCGCTCGTCGACGAGCAGCACCTGACGCACCGCCTGCTGCGCCGCGACGGCAGCGTGGCGCACATCCACGTCCGCGCACGGCCGATCTTCGGGGCGGATGGCCTGCGGACCGGCTTCGTCGGCTCGGTCGAGGACGCGACCGCGCGCCTCGTCACGGCGCGCCGGCTCGCGACCAGCGAGGCGCAGCTTCGCTGGCTGTACGAGTCGACGCCGGCGATGCTCCAGTCGATCGACGCCCAGGGCCGGATCACGAGCGTCAGCGACCGCTGGCTCGCGAAGCTCGGCTACCGCCGCGACGAGGTCATCGGCCGTCCGGCGAGCGACTTCGCGCTGCCGCTGCCGGGCACCGCCGCGGTGCCGACCGTCGACGGCGATCCACCGCCGCATGTCGGCGACCCGTTCGTCAGCGGCCAGCTCGACGACGTGCCGGCACAGGTCTTCACCCGCTCGGGCGAGATCCTCGAGGCGCGCCTGTCGACGGTCGTCGAGCGCGACGGCAGCGGCACGCCGCTGCGCGGCGTCGCCGTGATCGACGACGTCAGCGAACGCTTGAAGGCCGAACGCGCGGTCCGCGACGAGCGGCGCCGCCTGGCGTCGATCATCACGGGCACCGGCGCCGGTACCTGGGAATGGAACGTCGCGACCGGCGAGCAGAAGTTCAACGAGAGCTGGGCTGCGATCGTCGGCTACACGCGCGCCGATCTCGGGCCGCTCGTGTTCGAGACCTGGGCGCGGCTGGCGCATCCGGATGACTTCGAACGTGCCCAGGCGCAGCTCGAGGCGCATTTCGCGGGCCGGCTGGCGACCTACGAGGCGGAGATGCGGCTGCGTCACCGCGACGGCCACTGGGTCTGGGTGCTGTCGCGCGGAAGAGTGCTGTCGCGCCTGCCCGACGGCAGCCCCGAGTGGATGTTCGGCACGCACCTCGACCAGACGCTGCGCAAGCAGCACGAGGAAGCACTGCGCAAGAGCGAAAGCTTCCTGCACCGGACCGGCCGTGTCGCCGGCATCGGCGGCTGGGAATTCGACCTCGCGACCGGCGCGATGCACTGGTCCGACGAGCTCTACCGGATGTTCGAACGCGACCAGACCGACCCGCCGAACCTCGATGCCGTGCTCGACGCGCACGCGCCGGCGAGCCGCACGCTCTTCGAAGCGGCGATCGAGCGGATCCGGCACGACGGCACCGGCTGGGACCTCGAACTCGAGGTCGCGACGCGTACCGGCCGGCGCATCTGGATGCGCAGCGTCGCCGAGGTCGAGTCGGGCGCGGACGGCCGGCCGTCGCGCATCGTCGGCGCGTCGCAGGACATCACCGCGCTCGTCGTGCAGCGCCGGGCGGTCGAACAAGCCAAGGAACGCCTCGCGATCGCGACCGAGAGCGGCGGCATCGGCATCTGGGAACTCGACCTCGCCGAGCGCGTGCTGCGCCTGGACGCCCTCGCCTGCGCCGGCTACGGGCTTCCGGGGCCGTCGGCCGTCGTGCCGCTCGCCGACTGGGCGACCTGGATCCACCCCGACGACCTGCCCCTGGCCGAGGCCGGCGTCCGCGCGGCGGCACGCGGCGACGCCGCGCTCGACATCGTGCTGCGGATCTGCCGCGACGGCGGCTCGACGCGGTATCTGCGCGCGACCGCCAAGGCGACCCGCGGCCAGGACGGCCGCACGCGCCACCTGATCGGCGCGAGCTGGGACGTCAGCGCGCTGCGCCAGCTCGGCGCCGAGCTCGCCGAGCAGCACGAGCTGATGCGCGTCACGTTGCAATCGATCGCCGACGCGGTCATCACGACCGACGCCGCGGGCCGCGTCACCTGGCTCAACCCGATCGCCGAACGGATGACCGGCTGGACCACCGCCGGCGCGAAGCTCCACCCGCTCGCGGTGGTCTTCCAGCTGATCGACGAGGCGAGCCGCGGGCCGGTCGACAACCCGGTCGCGGCATGCCTCGAGCGCGGCGAGTCGAAGGCGCGCGGCCGGCCGGCCGTGCTCGTGGCGCGCGACGGCACCGAGTACGGCGTCGAAGACTCCGCGGCGCCGATCCGCAACGAGGGCGGCGAGGTTTTCGGCGCGGTGCTGGTGTTCCGCGACGTGACCGAAAAGCGTCGACTCGCAGCCGAGATGAGCCACCGTGCCATGCACGATGCGCTGACCGGCCTCGTCAACCGGACCGAGTTCGAAGCCCGGCTCGACCGGCTGCTCGTGCAGTCGAAGCACGAGCAGACGCAGCACACGCTTCTCTTCATCGATCTGGACCAGTTCAAGCTCGTCAACGATGCCTGCGGACACTCGGTGGGCGACCAGCTGCTGCAGCAGGTCAGCCGGCTGCTGATCGAGGCGGTGCGCTCGACCGACACCGTGGCACGGCTCGGCGGCGACGAGTTCGCGGTCATCGTCGAGCATTGCCCCGCCGAGCAGGCCGAGCGCGCGGCGCAGTCGATCTGCGACCGGATGGACGACTTCCGTTTCGAGCACGGCTCGAAGCGCTTTCGCGTCGGTGCGAGCATCGGCCTGGTGCCGCTCGACGGGCGATGGTCGGACACCGCCGCGCTGATGCAGGCCGCCGACACGTCGTGCTACGCCGCCAAGGACGCCGGCCGCAACCGCATCCATGTCTGGTTCGACACCGACGTCGAGATGCGGGCCCGCCACGGCGAGATGAAGTGGGCGACGCGGCTCGAGCAGGCGCTCGACGACGGCCGTTTCGTGCTCTTCGCGCAGCGCATCGAGCCGATCCGCCCGCAACCCGGCGACGGCCTGCACGCCGAGGCGCTGCTGCGGCTGATCGAGACCGACGGCAGCCTCGTCGCGCCCGGCGCGTTCCTGCCAGCGGCCGAGCGCTTCCATCTGTCGTCGCGCATCGACCGCTGGGTGCTGCGCGCCGCGTGCGACTGGCTGCTCGCGCTGCCGGACCTGGCGCCGATCGACACGCTCTGCGTCAACCTGTCGGGCCAGTCGATCGGCGACCGGGCCTTCCACCGGCATGCACTCGACATCCTCGCCGCGGCGGGCGAGCCGATCTGCCGGCGGCTCTGCCTCGAGATCACCGAGACCGCCGCCGTCACCAACCTCGCCGATGCCGCGGCGTTCATCGAGAAGGCGCGCAGTCTCGGCGTGCGCATCGCGCTCGACGACTTCGGTGCCGGCGCGTCGTCGTTCGGTTACCTCAAGAAGCTCAAGGTCGACATCCTGAAGATCGACGGCCAGTTCATCCGCGACTTCCTCGACGACCCGCTCGACGGCGCGGCGGTGCGCTGTTTCGTCGACGTCGCACGGGTCATGGGCCTGAAGACGGTGGCCGAGTTCGTCGACCGGCCCGAGGTGCTGGCCGAGCTCGGCGCGATCGGCGTCGACTATGCGCAGGGCTACTTGCTGCACCTGCCGGAGCCGATCGACCGGCTGATGGCGGGCGCTGCCGCTGTGCCGGCGCCGGCGCCGACTTCGCCACGACCCGACACGGCCGTCGCGGCCGCGGCGGCGTGCGCCTGAGGACCACGGAGAAGCCTCGTCGATGTGGGCTGCGGCGATCGAGCGCAACGGCGGGCCCGAGGTCCTTCAGCACATGGAGCTCGCGGATCCGGACTGTCCCGACGACGGCCTGGTGATCGACGTCGAGGCGATCAGCGTCGAGCGTGCCGACCTGATCGCCCGCGTGATGACGCCGTTGCCGCGGTCGCCGCACGTGATCGGCAGCGTCGCCGCGGGTACGGTCGTCGAGGTCGGTGCAGCGGTGACCGACCGCCGGATCGGCGAGCGCGTCGTCACCGTCGGCGCCACCGGTTCGCACGCGAGCCGGCGTGCCGTCGCGGCGAGCCTCGCCTGGCCGATTCCCGAGGGCCTCGCGAGCCGCGAGGCGGCCTGCGTGCCGATCGCCTTCGGCACCGCGTTCGAGTGCCTGTTCACCGCCGGCGACCTGCAGCCAGGGCAGACCGTCCTGGTGCACGCCGGCGCCGGCGGCATCGGCATGGCGGCGATCCAGCTCGCGAAGCTCGCCGGCGCGACCGTCGTCGCGACCGCGTCGACCGCCGACCGGCTCGAGCGTCTGGCGGCGCTCGGCCTGGATCACGGCATCGCGTCGGACCATGCCGATCTCGCGGCCGAGGTGGCGCGGCGCGTCGGGCCGCACGGCGTCGATCTGGTCGTCGACAGCGTCGGCGGCCGCACGCTCGACGACAGCGTCGCGCTGCTCGCCTGGCGTGGCCGCCTGGTGAGCGTGGGCGCGGCGGTCGGCCGGGGTGCGACGCTCGACGCGAGTCGACTCGGCCTGCGCGGCAACAGCGTCCACGGCGTGCAGTTGTCGGCCACGATCCGCGCCGAGCCGGCCCGCAGCTTCGCCATGATCGCCGAGTGCATCGGGGGCGTCGCGGCGGGGCGGCTCGAGGTCCGTGTCGCCCGGACGTTCCCGCTCGCCGACGCCGCCGCCGCGCATGCCTTCATCGAGGGCCGACACGCCGTCGGCCGGGTCGTCATCGAATGAACGGTCGAGGAGTGGTCCGTGCGGGCGTCGGACGAACGGGCGCAGGCTAGCGGCGCGTCGAGCGTGCTTCGTGGCTCCGGATGTCGATATCGGTAACATCGAGTGTCTCCGCCGTGCACGCTCGCCGTGCTCCGCAGCACATGTCGTCGTCGTTTCCAGAATGTCTTGATGCCGGCGCCCGCTGTTCCCGAGAGCCGCCATGATCGGAGACGCTGACGCGGGCCCCGAGCCGTCGCCGCGGATCTCTGCGGCGCTGATCCGCAATGTCTTCGGCGCGGCAGCGGCATCGTTGATCGCGTCGCCCGACGGCGTGACCGTCGGCCTGCTCTACCAGGGCGAACTCGCCGACAGTTCGCAGATCTTCATCGTCCGCGACGCCGACGAACGGCCGCTCGGCATCGTGCAGTTGTCGGCCGAAGCGGCGCCCGGGATGGTCGCCCGCGGCATGGCCCGCGCCGCCGCAGCCGCCGCGATGCTGGGCACCGCGTCGGGCCGTGCCGTCCTCCTGCCGCTGGCCCAGGGCCGGATCGACGGTCGCAGCTACGCGGTCATGCCCTATTGCCTGCCCTTCGCGAGCGAGCGCTGGCGCTGGGCCGCCCAGCGGCTGCGCCTCGGGCCGGTCGTGCTCGACTGGCTGCACGGCGTCGCGGCGCGCACGGCCGCGACCGTGGCCGACCGCGACATCGACGTCGACTTCGTGCAACCCGTGATGCGGCTCAGGGGCCTCGAGGGCGCGAGCGCCCGTCTCGTCGTGGCGTGCGACGAAGCTCTCGCACGGCTCACGAGCGGGGCGTGGGTGCCTCGGCACGTGCTGATGCACGGCGACCTCTGGCGCGGCAACCTGTTGCTTCGCCCGGCAGTCGGCGGCGCCTGGCCGCCACGCCGTGCGCCCTGGGCGCAGCGCCTCGCGGTGATCGACTGGGCCGGCGCGCAGCTGCAGGGCCATCCGTTCTTCGATCTGGTCCGCGTCGCGCAGTCGCTCGGGCTCGCTCCGCGACGACTCCGCGCGGAGATCGACCGCCACTGTGCGCTGCTCGCTTGCGCGCGGATCGACGCCGCGTCCTGCGTGCTGGCCGCCGCGGGCGACATCCTCGGCGAGCTCGAGCAGTTTCCGGTCCACCGGTTGCTCGGCATGGCGGAGTCGACGCTGCGGTGCGTCGACGCTGCCATCGCATCGGCGTCCGGGCCGCCACGATGACGTTCGGGCTCGTCTTGCCCTCGGTGGCCGCTGCAGCGACCGCTTGACGCACGGCCACCGGCCCGCCGTCGAACACGCCTCCCGCGACGCCGCAGCGGCACGCCGCGGAAGACGAAACGCTCAAATCAAATCAATCGCTGTCGATGCGACGCGCAGGAACGCGCGTGGACTCGGCCTTCTGGCGCCGCACCCATTCTTCGAGCGCCTTCTCGAGCGCCCGGGTTTCGCGGGGCCCGAGACCAATAGCCTCCGACGGGCACTCGGCAGCGTCGCTGCGGCGCGGTGCGACCACGAGGCGGCCGAGCCTGCGGAAGAGCCGCTCCAGCCACCGCGGACGGCGGCCGATCGGCTTGCCATGCGCCGGATTCAAACGGGCATGCGGGCATGCGGCCGGCAGTGTTGTGGGTCGTGGATCGGCATGGCGGTTGCGCACGAACCGATGCTAGGTCGGGGATGTGACGTTCCGGTGTCGTGCGGGGCCATCAACGGCAATGCGAGTGCCGCAATCGACCTCGACCCCCTGACTCAGGGGTAGAGACCGCGCTCCACACGAGCGATCAGGATGCGCTCGCACGCCACCGCGAACGTCGCAGTCCGCAGGCTCACCTTGTGGCGGTCGGCGGTGTCCCAGATCTTCTTGAGCGCGTCGACCATGATCTTGTCGAGCCGGACGTTGATCTCGTCCTCGCTCCAGAAGAACGACGAGAAGTCCTGCACCCACTCGAAGTAGCTGACGGTCACGCCGCCGGCATTGCAGATGACGTCGGGCACGACCAGGATGCCGCGGTCGCGGAGCACGTCGTCGGCATCGGGCAGCGTCGGGCCGTTGGCACCCTCGAGGATCAGCCGGGCGCGGATGCGCCCGGCACGCGCCGCCGTGATCTGCGACTCGAGCGCCGCCGGGATCAGGATGTCGCAGTCGACGTCCCAGAACGATTCGTCGTCGATGCGCTCCGCACCCGAGAAGTTGCCGATGCCGCCGTCGCGCTTCAAGGTCTCCATCGTCGTCGCCATGTCGAAGCCGGCCGGGTTGACGAGCGTACCGGTGTGGTCCTGCACGGCGACGAGCCTGGCGCCCGCCTGCACGAACAGCTCGGCCGCCGAGCCGCCGACGTTGCCCATGCCCTGCACGGCGACGCGGGCGCCGTCGAGGTTCAGGCCGATCCGGCGCGCCGCTTCGCGGCCGGTGACGAAGACGCCGCGCCCGGTTGCCTTGACCCGGCCGAGCGAGCCGCCGAGGTGCAGCGGCTTGCCGGTCACGACGCCGGTCGCGGTGGTGCCGGTGTTCATCGAATACGTGTCCATCATCCACGCCATGATCTGGCCGTTGGTGTTCACGTCGGGCGCCGGGATGTCGCGCTGCGGGCCGATGATGATGCCGATCTCGCTCGTGTAGCGGCGCGTCATGCGCTCGAGCTCCTTGTTCGAGAGCTGCTTCGGGTCGACGCGGATGCCGCCCTTGGCGCCGCCGTACGGCAGGTTGACCGCCGCGCACTTGACCGTCATCCAGGCCGAGAGCGCCATCACTTCCTCGAGCGTGACGTCGGGGTGGAAGCGCACGCCGCCCTTGCCCGGGCCGCGCGAGAGGTTGTGCTGGACGCGGTAGCCCTCGAAGTGGGCGACGCTGCCGTTGTCGAGCTCGATCGGGACGTCGACGATGAGCACGCGCTTCGGGCGCTTCAGCGTCTCGGACCAGCGCGAGAGTTCGCCGAGGTAAGGCAGCACGCGGTCGACCTGGGAGAGGTAGGTGTCCCAGGCGGTGCCGCCGTGGGATCGCACGTACGAGAGCGCGGTACTCGGCGCGAGAGTGCTCATCGGATCTCCTGAAGTTCGGATGGCTGCACTGTAGGCGCGTGGCCGGGCACGAAGGAGCGTTGCCGGCCCGCGCTCTTCAGGGCCCGAGGGCGTCGCCCAACTCGCGGGCGCGCCGCCAGGCGGCCTCGACCGCGTCGACGATCGCCCGGCGCGTGCCCGCGGCGTCGAGCGTGGCGATCGCCGCTTCGGTCGTGCCGCCGGGCGATGTGACGCGCTGCCGGAGCACCGCCGGCGGCTCGCTCGCGTCGCGCGCGAGCCGCGTCGCGCCGGCGAGGGTGGCGAGTGCCAGCCGCCGTGCGGTGTCGTCGGGGAGGCCCATGCGGCTGCCGGCGTCGAGCAGCGCCTCGAGCAGGTAGAACACGTACGCGGGCCCCGAGCCGGACAACGCGGTGACGGCGTCGAGCGCGGCTTCGGCGTCGACCCAGAGCGTCTCGCCGGTCGGCGCGAGGATCGCTTCGACCTCGGCGCGGTCGGCGGCGCTGACGGCATCGCGCGCGAACAGGCCGGCGATGCCCTGGCCGATCAGCGCCGGCGTGTTGGGCATCGCACGGACCACCCGCGCGCCGCCGACCGCCGCTGCGATCGCGTCGCTGCGCACGCCGGCCATCACGCTCAGGTGCAATGCGTGGCCGACGCGCCCGGCGCAGGCCGCCGCGGCGGCGGCGAAGAACTGCGGCTTGACCGCCCAGACGAGCGTCTCGGCATCGGCAAGCGAGGCATCGGCCGCGGGAAGGGTCGCGACGCCGAAGTCGCTGCCGAGCCGCTCGCGCTGCGCGGCGTTCGGGTCGACGACGACGATCGCGGCGGCGTCGCGGCCGGCGCGCAGCAGGCCGCCGATGATCGCCGAGGCCATGTTGCCGCCGCCGACGAAAGCGAGCGTCGCGGTCATGCGCCGGGGTCTCCGAGACATCCGGCGATTGCGGGAGCAGGCCGCTGGCGCGTTCCGAAGATCGCGCTGCCGATGCGGACCATCGTCGCGCCCTCGGCGATCGCTGCCTCGAGATCGGCGCTCATGCCCATCGACAGGGTGTCGAGCGGCAGGCCGTCGGCGCGCAGGCGGTCGAAGAGTTCGCGCAGCGCCCGGTGCGGGATCCGTTGGGCGACGGGGTCGGCGGCGGGCTCGGGCACGGCCATCAGGCCGCGCAGCGCGAGCCGCGGCAGCCGGGCGACGGCGTGCGCGAGCGCCGGCACGTCGGCCGGCGCGGCGCCGCTCTTCGTCGACTCGCCGCTGACGTTGACCTGCACGCAGACCTGCAGCGGTGCCATGCCCTGCGGCCGTTGCTCGGCGAGCCGCTCGGCGATCTTCAGCCGGTCGACCGAATGCACCCAGTCGAAGTGCTCGGCGACGACGCGCGTCTTGTTCGACTGCAGCGGGCCGATCAGGTGCCACTCGATCGCGCCGCGCAGCTCGGCGAGCGCGTCGATCTTGTCGACGCCCTCCTGCACGTAGTTCTCGCCGAAACGGCGGGCGCCGGCGTCGAATGCGGCGCGGACGGCGTCCGGCCCGAAGGTCTTGCTGACGGCCAGGAGCGTGACGGTCTCCACGGGCCGCGCCGCCGCCGCGCAGGCGTCGGCCATGCGGCGTCGAACACCCGCCAGTTGCTCACCAATGATCGCCATAATCATTCGAGTATCCCGCGACCCGGGGATTGCGACTGTCGCCATTCGGACCCAGGAAGCTCATGGACATCACTCAACTGCTCGCGTTCTCGGTCAAGAACAAGGCGTCCGACCTGCACCTGTCGGCGGGCCTGCCGCCCATGATCCGCGTCCACGGCGACGTGCGGCGGATCAATGTCGAGCCGCTCGACCACAAGCAGGTCCACGGCATGGTGTACGACATCATGAACGACTCGCAGCGCAAGTCGTACGAGGAGATCCTCGAGTGCGACTTCTCGTTCGAGATCCAGGGCCTGGCGCGCTTCCGGGTCAACGCCTTCAACCAGAACCGCGGTGCGGGTGCGGTGTTCCGGACGATTCCGTCGAAGATCCTGACGCTCGAGCAGCTGGCCGCGCCGAAGATCTTCGCCGAGCTCGCGTTGAAGCCCCGCGGCCTGGTGCTCGTGACCGGCCCGACCGGCTCGGGCAAGTCGACGACGCTCGCGGCGATGGTGAACCACCTGAACGAGAACGAGTTCGGCCACGTGCTGACGGTCGAGGATCCGATCGAGTTCGTCCACGAATCGAAGAAGTGCCTCATCAACCAGCGCGAGGTCGGGCCGCACACGCTCAGCTTCTCGAACGCGCTGCGTTCGGCGCTGCGCGAGGACCCGGACGCGATCCTCGTCGGCGAGATGCGCGACCTGGAGACGATCCGCCTCGCGCTCACCGCCGCCGAGACCGGCCACCTCGTGTTCGGCACGCTGCACACCTCGAGTGCCGCGAAGACCGTCGACCGGATCGTCGACGTCTTCCCGGCGGCCGAGAAGGAGATGGTGCGCGCGATGCTGTCGGAGTCGCTGATCGGCGTGATCTCGCAGACGCTCTGCAAGACCAAGGACGGCTCGGGCCGGGTCGCGGCGCACGAGATCATGCTCGGCACCGCGGCGATCCGCAATTTGATCCGCGAGGCGAAGATCGCGCAGATGTATTCGTCGATCCAGACCGGCAACGCGCAGGGCATGCAGACGCTCGACCAGAACCTCGCCGACCTCGTCCGCCGCAGCGTCGTGGGGGCGGCGGAAGCGCGATCGAAGGCGAAATTCCCGGACAATTTCCCCGGCTAGCGCACGCCGTGGTCTTCGCGCCTCGGCATGCGTCGAGAAGAGATCAGCAGCACGTTCAAGGATGTCCATGATGGAACGCGACCAGGCTTCGAAATTCGTCAACGACCTGCTGCGCCTGATGATCTCGCGCAACGGCTCGGACCTCTTCCTGACCGCCGACTTCCCACCCGCGATCAAGGTCGACGGCAAGGTCACGAAGGTGTCGCCGCAGCCGCTGACCGGCCAGCACACGCTCGCGCTGACGCGGTCGGTGATGAGCGACAAGCAGGCGGCCGAGTTCGAGCGCACGAAGGAGTGCAACTTCGCGGTCGCACCGGCGGGCATCGGCCGCTTCCGCGTCAACGCCTTCGTGCAGCAGGGCAACGTCGGCCTCGTGATGCGGACGATTCCGCAGACTTTGCCGACGATCGACACGCTCGGCCTCCCGAAGGTGTTGAAGGACGTGGCGATGTCCAAGCGCGGCCTCGTCATCTTCGTCGGCGCCACCGGCTCGGGCAAGAGCACGTCGCTCGCGGCGATGGTCGACCACCGCAACGAGAACTCCTTCGGCCACATCATCACGATCGAGGACCCGGTCGAGTTCGTGCACCCGCACAAGAACTGCATCGTCACCCAGCGCGAGGTCGGCATCGACACCGACGGCTGGGAGCAGGCGCTGAAGAACACGCTGCGCCAGGCGCCCGACGTGATCCTGATGGGCGAGATCCGCGACCGCGAGACGATGGAGCACGCGGTGCAGTTCGCCGAGACCGGCCACCTCTGCATGGCGACGCTGCACGCCAACAGCGCCAACCAGGCGCTCGACCGCGTCATCAACTTCTTTCCCGAGGAGCGACGTCAGCAGCTGCTGATGGACCTGTCGCTGAACCTGAAGGCGATGGTCTCGCAGCGCCTGCTGCCGAAGCAGGAAGGCCGCGGGCGCGTCGCGGCGGTCGAGATCCTGCTCAACACGCCGCTCATCTCGGATCTGATCTTCAAGGGCGAGGTCGCCGAGATCAAGGAGATCATGAAGCGCTCGCGCGAGCTCGGCATGCAGACCTTCGACCAGGCGCTCTTCGACCTGTTCGAGGCGAACAAGGTGACCATCGAGGACGCGCTGCGCAACGCCGACTCGGTCAACGACCTGCGGCTGCAGATCAAGCTGCACAGCAAGCGGGCGCGGAGCACCGACCTCGCGGCTGGAACCGAGCACCTGACGATCGTCTAGAACGCCGTGGCCGCGGGCCGGCGATCGAGCGACCGATGCGACGCCTCGGCTCGCTCGCTCGGGGCACCGGACGCGCGGCGCCTGTCGCGGGGCGTCCGGGTGAATGGCCGGTGGAGGGGCCTGCCGGTGCGTCGACCGATGGTCGAAGCGCCAGCGTTCGAGCGCCTCGCCGCGCAGCGAGAGCTCGCGCCGGCGCCGCGGTTCAGAACTTCGGCTCGGGCACCGTGGCGTTGTTCTTCGGGTCGCAGCGCATCGCGAGCCGCGCCAGCTGCAGGCCGGCGCCGTCGCGCAGCTCGCCTTCGAGCTTCGCCGTCTGGCGGTCGACCGAGAGCCGCACGCTCTGGAGCTTGAGCAGGTCCGGGTCCCAGACGAACATCGTGCCGCGGATCCAGTCGTACCAGACGGCGCTGTCGCGCACCGGCGCCGCATACACCATCGAATAGAACGCCGGCGTGATCTCGAGCTTCATGCGCTCGCCGACGGGCAGCACGTCGGAGCTCTGGACCATCGCGAGCTGGCTGTTGCGACGCAGCGCCAGGTCGAGATGGGCCGGCATGGCGCGCGAGCCGTCGCGCACTTCGCCGGCGCAGGCGAGGTAGACGCCGAACTCCTGCGCCGCTGCAGGGCCGGCGATCAGCGCGGCGACGACCACGACAGCCTCGCCGACGTGTCTCGCGCGGACGTTCACTGCCCGACCTTCTTCGACGCCGCCGTCATGCCGCCCTGCACGCCCAGCCCGCCGCCGTTGCCGAGGCCGCCCTCGACCGTCTGCGCCTTGTAGTTCTTCACCGCGACGACGAGCTTGTTGTACGAATCGACGAACGCCGCGGTGACCATCTTGCCCTCGTCGGTGTTCGAGTAGGCGCTGCCGCCGCCGATGCCGTAGCGGCCGAAGCCGAGGCCCGAGAAGTTGAAGTCGTGGCTCGACGACTGGCCCTGCGCGGCGACGAGCCGCACCGTGCTGCGGATGTCGACGAGCGTCATCACCGTCGCGGCTTCGTTCGACGAGACGCCGACACTGCCGGCGACCGCGCCCAACGGCCCCGGCAGCAGGCGGCCGAGGCCGCCGAAGCGGCCGCCGCTGTCGCCCTTCTTGTTCATCACGATCTCGGGCTTGAGCAGATAGTCCGCGACGACCTGCTGGCCCTTGCCGCGCGTGTCGCTCTCGCGCGCCTCGTCGCCGCGGGCGCGCTGCGTCTCGGCGCTGATGTCGCGCTCGCCGGTGCCGCGCTCGACGACGACGAAGCAGTTCGACTCCATCACCATCGCGCTGATGACCGGCGCGGTCGAGCCGAGCCGGCCGACGTAGTAGCGGTACCACTCGGCACCGGTGTCTTCCTGGATGCGCAGCACGCCGAGCGTCTTGTCGCACCGCTGCATCGCGGGCGGCGGCTCGTCGGCACGGACTGGCGCCGATGCGGCGAACGCAACGATCAGGAGGAGGCCGCGGCCGCCATAAGACGTCTTCATGGTGTCTTCTCGATTCGACGGAATGTCCGCGCCTACGCGATTCAACGCGCTGCGCGAAACGCCGTGAAGCCCCTAGCTTGAAGTCGTCGGCGTCGCCACGGTGCGCAGCGGGATCGATGCGCTGCCGTCCGCGGGCGCCCGGCAAGGCCCGGCACCTTCGCCATCGCGTCCTGCGAAGCGCGACGGTGGCCGAGCGCAACGGCGCAGTCGGACCTCACAGGCGAGGGCCGCGGGCGCGTCGCAGACAATCACGTCCACCGCGGCACGCGCCGCACGGTCGGCCTGCGCCGTCCCAGCCCCTGCCTGGAGATCTTGCACATGAGCACCAAGCCCTACGACCCCGTCCCGCCCCACGCCGTCGCCTTTCTCGGCCTCGGCGTCATGGGCTACCCCATGGCCGGCCATCTCGCCAAGGCAGGCCACCTCGTCACCGTATACAACCGCTCGACGCCGAAGGCCGACGCCTGGACCGCCGAGCACGGCCACGCCAGCGCGCCGACGCCGGCCGCCGCGGCGAAGGACGCCGACATCGTCTTCGCCTGCGTCGGCAACGACGACGACCTGCGTTCGGTCGTGCTCGGCGACGCCGGTGCATTTGCGGGAATGAAACCCGGCGCGGTCTTCGTCGACCACACGACGGCGTCGGCCGAGGTCGCACGCGCGCTGGGTGCCGAAGCGACTGCGCGCGGGCTCGCGTTCGTCGATGCGCCAGTGTCGGGCGGCAACCTCGGCGCGGTCAACGGCGCGCTGACCGTGATGTGCGGCGGCGACGTCGCGGCCTTCGACCGCGTCCGGCCGGTCGCGATGGCCTATGCCAAAGCGATGACGCTGCTCGGCGGCAGCGGCGCCGGCCAGCTCGCCAAGATGGTCAACCAGATCGCGATCGCCGGCCTGGTGCAAGGCCTCGCCGAAGCGATCGCCTTCGGCCTGAAAGCCGGGCTCGACATGAAGGCCGTGGTCGACGTGATCGGCAAGGGCGCCGCGCAGAGCTGGCAGATGGACAACCGCGGCGCGACGATGATCGACGACAAGTTCGACTTCGGCTTCGCCGTCGACTGGATGCGCAAGGACCTCGGGCTCGTGCTGGACGAGTCGCGGCGCAACGGCGCCCGCGTGCCGGTCACCGCGCTCGTCGACCAGTTCTACGCCGACATCCAGGCCGGCGGCGGCAACCGGCTCGACACGTCGAGCCTCATCAAGCGCCTGCGCTGAGCGCCGCGCCTGACGTCAAGGCTTGCCGCCCGACGCCGGCGGCGTCTTCGGCGGTGCGAGGTCCGCGAGCGCGCCTTCGCTGACGATGTCGAACACGCGCACCACCTTGACGACGCCGCCGACGCCGCGGGCGACGTCCGCGGCGCGCTTCGCTTCCCGCTCGGAGACGACGCCCATCAGGTAGACGACGCCGCGCTCGGTGATGACCTTGATCGTGTTCACCTGCAAGTCCCTGGCATCGACCAGGCTCGCCTTGACCTTGCTCGTGATCAACGTGTCGCTCGAGCGCGTGCCGATCGACGTGGTAAAGCCCACCGCCAGTTCGTTGACGATCGAACGGACGTTGTCGACCCGCGAGACCGCCTGCTCGACCTTCGCCTTGTCGGCCTCGGTCGGCACCTCGCCCGTGACCAGCACGAGGCGGTTGTAGCTCGTGACGCTGACGCGCCCGCGGTCGCCCATCACCTCGCTGACGCGGTTGGACGACTTCAGTTCGATCGCCTCGTCGTCGACCTGCGTCCCGGTGGAGCGCCGGTCCATCACGACCAGCGAGCCGCCGACGAAGGCACCGCCCAGCAGGACCGCGGCGCAGCCGCCGAGCGCGGGCAGCGCGATGAGCGCGGCCAGCGGCACGGCGAGACGGAGGACTTGGAATTTCATGGTGGTTCCTGTTCGCCGAGCAATTGCAGGTCGACCGCATCGAAGATGCAATGCAGCGCCAGCAGATGGACTTCCTGGATGCGCGCGGCGCGTTCGTGCGGCACGCAGACGAGCACATCGGTGTCGGTCAGAAACTCGCGCAGGCGGCCGCCCTTGCCCCCGGTCAAAGCGATCACCGACATGTCCTTCGCCCGTGCCGCCTCGACCGCGCCGAGCACGTTCGCCGCGTTGCCGCCGGTGCTGATCGCGAGCAGCACGTCGCCCGGCTGGCCGAGCGCCTGGACCTGGCGCGAGAAGACTTCGGCGAACGCCTGCTCGAAGCCGATCGCCGTCAGCACCGCGCCGTCGGCGGCCAGCGACATCGCCGGCAGCCCCGGACGGTCACGCTCGTAGCGGCCGACGAACTCGCCAGCGAACTTCTGCGCCAGGGCCGCCGAGCCGCCGTTGCCGCAACTGAGCACCTTGCCGCCCGCCGTGATGCAGCCGATGAGCATCTCGACCGCATCAGCGATCGGCTTCGACAGCACTTCCGCAGCCGCGTAGTTCAGGTCGGCGGTATCGAAGAAGTGCTGCTGGATGCGCTGTTCGAGCATGGACATGCATGATAAGACAGCGATGCACCAAGCTGGTTCCGCCGATCGGCGGCGTCATTCGGCATCGAAGGCGCCGCGCAGCCAGTCGATCGTGTCGCCCTCGATCACGACGACGTCGAAGCGGCACGGCGGAACCGACCGCAGGCCGCGCAGATAGTGCTGCGCGGCGAAGACGAGGCGTCGCTGCTTGGTCGGCCCGACGGTCGCCGCGGCGCCGCCGAAGCCGCTGCCGCGTCGGCTGCGGACCTCGGCGAAGACGAGCGTGCCGTCGCGGTCGCGCAGGATCAGGTCGATCTCGCCACCGCGAGCGTTCGGCCCGGCCGCGACGCGATAATTGCGCGCCTCGAGCACCAGGCCGTGACGCTGCAGATGCGCGAGCGCCCGGGCTTCGCCGGCCTCGCCGACCACCCGTGTCGTCGGCTGTCGCGTCGTCGCCGAGCCCTTCTTTTCGTCTGCCATCCCGAATGAGTGTCGTCGACGCCCGCCTGTTGCAGCAAGTCGCCGCGAGCGCCGCCGGCGCGCAGCACCATCCGGCCGGCGCGCTCTACGTCGTCGCGACACCGATCGGCAACGTCGCGGACATCGGCCTGCGCGCGGTTCACGTGCTCGCCATCGCCGACGCTGTCGCCTGCGAGGACACGCGCCACAGCGCGCCGCTGCTGCGCTTGCTCGGCGTCGAGGGCAAACCGCTGCTGGCGCTGCACGAGCACAACGAGCGCGAGGCGGCAGAGGCGGTCGTCGCGCGGCTCGGCCGCGGCGAGCGCGTGGCCGTCGTCAGCGACGCCGGGACGCCGGCCGTCAGCGATCCCGGCGCCGCGCTCGTCGCCGCCGTGCGAGCGGCAGGCCACCGGGTGGTGCCGATCCCCGGCGCGAGCAGCGCGGTGGTCGCGGTCTCTGTCGCCGGCGACACGGGCGGCCGCGGCTTCGTCTTCGTCGGATTCCTGCCGGCCAAAGGCGCCGAGCGCGCCGCGGCGCTGCAGCGGGTGGCGGACTGCGCATCGACGCAGGTCGTGTTCGAGGCGCCGCATCGCATCGGCGCGCTGGCCGCCGGGCTCGCGGCAGCGTGCGCGGCGCGGCCGGTGACGGTCTGTCGCGAGCTGACGAAACAGTTCGAGTCCCTCGACACCATGGCCGCCGATCGCCTGCCCGACTGGCTCGCCGACGACGCGAACCGCAGCCGCGGCGAGTTCGTCGTCGTCGTCCACGCGCGGGCCGAGACGGCCGCCGACGCGGACGTCGCGCACGACCGGACGCTCAAGGTGCTGCTGGCCGCGCTGCCGTTGAAACAGGCCGTCGCGCTCGCGGCCGAGCTGACCGGCGCGCCGCGCAACGCGCTCTACCAGCGGGCACTGCACTGGAAGCGCGAAGCCGGCGAAGGGGTCTGATCCGATCGACCGTCGCCGGCCGGCAGCCCGCTCCTAGAATCGTCGACCTTCCTGAGGACGCTGCCCCATGCTCTCCCGCGAACCCACGATCGAACGCCTCGCCGTCGCGCGCTCGTTGCTGCTCGAACCCTTCGGCCTGACCGACGCGACGCTCGCCAAGGCGCTCGCCGCGATCGCGACGCACCGCATCGACGACGCCGACCTCTACTTCCAGTACACCCGCAGCGAAGGCTGGAGCCTTGAGGAGGGCATCGTCAAGAGCGGCAGCTTCGGCATCGACCAGGGCGTCGGCGTGCGTGCGGTCGCCGGCGAGAAGACGGCGTTCGCCTACTCGGACGACATCTCCGAAGCCGCGCTGATGGACGCCGCCGCCACCGTCCGCACCATCGCCGCAAACGGCCAGAGCCGGCGCGTCAAGGTCGGCACCCGGCAGAAGCTCGCGACGAGCCGCGTGCTCTACGCGCCGATGGACCCGATCGCGACGCTCGACAGCACGCAGAAGGTCGCACTGCTCGAGAAGGTCGAGAAGCTCGCGCGCTCGAAGGACCCGCGCATCGTCCAGGTGATGGCCGGGCTCGCCGGCGAATACGACGTCGTGCTCGTCGCGCGTGGCGACGGCACGCTCGCGGCCGACGTGCGGCCACTGGTGCGGTTGTCGGTCACCGTGATCGCGGAGCAGACCGTCGACGGCGTCGTGCGGCGCGAGACCGGCAACGGCGGCGGCGGCGGCCGCTTCGGCTTCGGCTATTTCCAGGACGACGTGATCGAGAGCTACGTGGGCGATGCCGTCAACGCGGCGCTCACCAACCTCGAGTCGCGCCCGGCCAAAGCCGGCGAGATGAGCGTCGTGCTCGGCCCCGGCTGGCCCGGCGTGCTGCTGCACGAGGCGATCGGCCACGGCCTCGAGGGTGACTTCAACCGCAAGGAATCGAGCGCGTTCAGCGGCCGCATCGGCCAGCGCGTCGCGGCCAAGGGCGTCACCGTGCTCGACGACGGCACGCTTCCGGACCGGCGCGGTTCGCTCAACGTCGACGACGAGGGCAACGCGTCGCAGCGCAACGTGCTGATCGAGGACGGCATCCTGAAGGGCTACATCCAGGACTCGATGAACGCGCGCCTGATGGGCGTGCAGCCGACCGGCAACGGCCGCCGCGAGAGCTACGCCGCGATGCCGATGCCGCGCATGACCAACACCTACATGCTCGGCGGCGACAAGCCCAGGGAAGAAATCATCGCCGGCCTGAAGCGCGGTCTCTACGCGACCAACTTCGGCGGCGGCCAGGTCGACATCACGAGCGGCAAGTTCGTGTTCTCGGCGAGCGAGGCGTTCTGGGTCGAGAACGGCAAGATCCAGTATCCGGTCAAGGGCGCGACGATCATCGGCAACGGGCCCGATGCACTGACCCGCGTCAGCATGATCGGCAACGACATGAAGCTCGACACCGGCGTCGGCGTCTGCGGCAAGGAGGGCCAGAGCGTGCCGGTCGGCGTCGGCCAGCCGACGCTGCGAATCGACCGTCTGACGGTTGGCGGCACGGCGTGAGGAGCCGGCTGAAGCCCCGTGCTACATTCCCGCGCATGTCGCCGCGCCTCACGTCGTCGTCCGCGTATTTTTGGTTCTCTCACCGCTCGGCGGCCGGAGAGGCCCACGCATCGACCGACTGACGTCAACGCGCCAAGACTCTCCAAAAACCGCCGGGCTCCCCCGGCGGTTTTTTTTCGCCTCCGCTTGCCCGACGTCCCGCCGATAACCAGCAGATCCCCCGAGGACCGCACCATGCCCCCACCCATCACCCCGAGCGAAGTCTGGTATGCGAGCAGCGAACGCACCAGCCAGACCGACGACTTGCGGATCCGGGAAGTGACGCCGCTGCCGCCGCCGGAACACCTGATCCGCTTCTTCCCGATCGCCGGCACGCCTGTCGAGGCGGCGATCGGCCGCACCCGCAACGCGATCCGCGACATCATGGAACGCCAGGACGATCGGCTGCTCGTGGTGATGGGTCCGTGCTCGATCCACGACCCGGTCGCGGCGGTCGAGTACGCGAAGCGGCTTCTGGAGCAGCGCGAGCGCCACAAGGGCACGCTCGAGATCGTCATGCGCGTCTATTTCGAGAAGCCGCGCACGACGGTCGGCTGGAAGGGGCTGATCAACGACCCGTACCTGGACGAGAGCTACCGGATCGACGAGGGCCTGAGGATCGCCCGTGCGTTGCTGCTCGAGATCAACAAGCTCGGCATGCCGGCGGGCAGCGAGTTCCTCGACGTGATCTCGCCGCAGTACCTCGGCGACCTGATCGCCTGGGGCGCGATCGGCGCGAGAACGACCGAGAGCCAGGTGCACCGCGAGCTGGCCTCGGGCCTGTCGGCACCGATCGGCTTCAAGAACGGCACCGACGGCAACATCCGGATCGCGATCGACGCGATCCAGGCGGCATCGCGGCCGCACCACTTCCTGTCGATCCACAAGAACGGCCAGGTCGCGATCGTCGAGACCCGCGGCAACACCGACTGCCACGTCATTCTGCGCGGCGGCAAGACGCCGAACTACGACGCCGACAGCGTCGCCGCGGCATGCCGCGAGATCGAGGCCGCCCAGCTGCCGTGCACGCTGATGGTCGACTTCAGCCACGCCAACAGCAGCAAGCGCCACGAACGGCAGGTCGACGTCGCGCGCGACGTCGCGGCGCAATTGCGCGCCGGCAGCCGCTGCGTCTTCGGCGTCATGGTCGAGAGCCATCTGCAAGCCGGCGCGCAGAAGTTCAGCGCGGGCAAGGACGATCCCGCCCACCTCGAGTACGGCAAGAGCATCACCGACGCCTGCCTCGGCTGGGACGATTCGTTGACGGTGCTCGAGGTGCTGAGCGCGGCGGTGACGGCGCGGCGGGCGCGCTGAGCGGTCAGCCGCCGCTCTCGCCGACCTCGGCGTCGAGCTCGCCGGCGGTGAGTCGCTCGCTGCGCCAGTAGACGTCGTCGCCGCCCAGGCCGTCGAGGTTCGCGCGGTTGAGCACCCTCGCCAGCACGAAGAGAAGGTCGCTCAGCCGATTGAGGTACTGGCGCGGGGCGGCGCGCACCGCCTCCGTCGCCGCCAGCGCGACGACGCTGCGTTCGGCACGGCGCGCCACGGTGCGGCCGACGTGGGCGAGCGCGGCGCTGCGCGTGCCCGCCGGCAGGATAAATTCCTTCAGCCGCGGCAGGTCGGCGTTGTGCTCGGCGAGCGCCTCGTCGAGCCGCAGCACGGCCGCGTCCTTCAACAGCTCGAAGCCCGGGATCGACAGCTCGCCGCCGAGGTTGAAGAGCTCGTGCTGAACGACGACGAGCAGCTCGCGCACGGCGTCCGGCAACGGCTCGGAAAGCAGCAGGCCGAGCTGTGAATTGAGCTCGTCGACGTCGCCCATCGCCTGCACCCGAAGGTGGTCCTTCGGCACGCGACTGCCGTCGCCGAGGCCGGTCGTGCCGTCGTCGCCGGTGCGGGTCGCGATCTGTGTCAGTCGATGGGCCATGGAGTCCTCGGGTCGTGTCGGAAGCTGTGAGGGAATCCCGCGCGCCCGAGCGGGCGCCGGAGGCGGTGCCGATCGAGGCGCTCAGCGCAGCCGTCGCTCGGGCTACGGCGAGCGGTTGCAACGACGAGTGGCGTCGTTCGCGGCGCGCGAGCGGGTGGGTGGGAGTTCTTCACAGCTCCTCAGGTGTCGTAGCAGGCGCCGGTGACGTCGGCCTCGATCTCGATCAGTTCGCCACCGCCGCCGCCCCAGGCGTTGCCGCCGGTGAAGGTCAGGCAGCCTTCGCCCTTGTACAACGCCTGCAACCGGCGCGCGTCGGAGGCGAAGTAGAAGGGGATCCAGCGCTTGCCGGTCTCGTAGGTGTGAGTCCGGTCGGGCGCGCGGCCGAGCACTTGCTGGACCTTGTCCATGTCCATGCCGGGCTGGAGCGCGGCGAACCTGCTGCCGGGCGCCGGCGGGCGCGCCGACGGTGCAGCGGGCTTGGCATCGGGCGCCTTGGCGGTCGCGGGCGGGACCGGCGCGGCGGACGACGGTGCATCGCCGCGCGGCGCGGTGCTGGAGCAGGCACTGGCGGCCAGCACGGCCGCCGTGGTCAGGGTGAATCGGACGAAGCGGGTGCGATGAGTGTCCATGCGGGTGTCGAACGAGTGGGGGGTGTGCGGACCGCGCAGTGCAGCCACCTGGAAATTGTAGGGAGCGCGCGGGCACGACCCCACGGAGCAAGTGCGGACGCGGGCGTCGCCGCGGGCCGGACGCGAGGCGGCGCCGCTCCGCCCGCGCCGACATCGTGGAGCGCGAGGATCGGATCGCCCTCGCCCGAGGTGGCGTCGTCGCCGGTGCCGAGCGACGTGCAGCGGTCGATGTTCACCTGCGCGCGGCGCGCGGGCCGACCCGCGAGAGACGCCCCGGAGCTCGACGGCGAGCGGACCCGGTGCGGACGCACCGGTCCGCGAACGGACGCATCCGGACCCAACGGATGCGCATGGCCGCGCTCGCAGATCGGCTCGCGCGCACAATCGAAAGATCGTCGCGGAATGGACCGACCCATGAACGCCCCGCTCCCATCACATCTCCTGCCGCGACTCGCGCCGCGGCCCGTCCCGCCGGCCATGCTCGCAGCATTGCAGGCGCGCTTCGGCGACCGTTGCTCGGTGGCCCTCGCGGTCCGCGAGCAGCACGGCCGCGACGAATCGCCGATCGATGCTCCCCCGCCCGATGCGGTCGTCTACTGCGAGTCGACCGACGAGGTCGCCGCCGTCGTCCGCCTCGCGGCAGAGCACGCCGTGCCGGTGATTCCGTTCGGCGTCGGCTCGTCGCTCGAAGGCCATCTGCTCGCGGTGCAGGGCGGCGTGAGCATCGACATGTCGCGCATGAACCGCATCCTCGCAGTGCAGCCCGAGGATCTGACCGCGACGGTCGAGGCAGGCGTCACGCGGGTCCGGCTCAACGACGAGATCCGGCACACCGGCCTCTTCTTCTCGATCGACCCGGGAGCCGACGCCACGCTCGGCGGCATGGCCGCGACGCGCGCGAGCGGCACCAACGCCGTCCGCTACGGCACGATGCGCGAGAACGTGCTCGGCCTCACCGTCGTGACGGCGAGCGGCGAGGTCATCCGCACCGGCACGCGGGCGCGCAAGTCGTCGGCCGGCTACGACCTGACGCGCTTGATGGTGGGCAGCGAAGGCACGCTCGGCGTCATGACCGAGCTCAGCGTCCGGCTGTACCCCCTGCCCGAGGCGATCTCGGCGGCCGTCTGCGCCTTCCCGAGCATCGACGCGGCAGTGCGCACGACGATCCAGATCATCCAGACCGGCATCCCGATCGCGCGCTGCGAACTGCTCGACATCAACGCCGTGCGGGCCGTCAACCGCCACGACCGGCTGACGCTGCCCGAGTCGCCGATGCTGCTGATGGAGTTTCACGGCAGCCCGGCGAGCGTCGAGGAGCAGGCCGCCGCCGTGCAGGACATCGCGAGCGATCACGGCGGCTCGGGCTTCGAGTGGGCGACCACGCCCGAGGCGCGGACACGGCTCTGGACCGCGCGCCACCGTGCGTACTTCGCCGGCGCGCAGCTGAAACCGGGCTGCAGGACGGTCACGACCGACACCTGCGTGCCGATCTCGCGTCTGGCCGAATGCGTGACGGCGGCGTCGGACGCCGCCAACGCCGCCGGCATGCCGCACTACATCGTCGGCCATGTCGGCGACGGCAACTTCCACATCGCCTATCTCATCGATCCGAACATCCCGGCCGAACGCGAAACCGCCGAGCGGCTCAACCGCGAACTGGTCCAGCGCGCGATCGCGCTGCAGGGCACCTGCAGCGGCGAGCACGGCATCGGCCTGCACAAGATGGACTTCCTCGTCGAGGAAGCGGGTGTCGGCGCGGTCGACATGATGCGGACGCTCAAGCGGGCGCTCGACCCGCAGAACATCCTCAATCCGGGAAAGATCTTCTCGCTCTGACGCGCCGAGGCCAGCCACCCGGCGCGTCGACATCGGACGCTCCGAAACCCGCGCCCGGCGCCTCCGGACTCAACGGACCCGGCAGCGCTCGAGACCCGTGCGGCGCGACGAGCTTCTCCGCACGTCGCGGCACACCCTCTCGGCGCGCGGGCGACGCCTTCGCCCGACTCACGACGGTGTCCAGCTCAGTGCGGCGGCGCGGGCACGTTCAGATGCTGCAGCACCGTGCCCGACGCATCGACGCTCTCGAGATGCACGCCGAAGCCCCACAGCCGCGCGGCGTGGCGCAGCACCTCCTGCGCGTTGTCGTGCAGCGGGCGGTTGTTGTGCCGGGTGTGGCGAAGGGTGAGCGAACGATCGCCGCGCAGGTTCACGTTCCAGACCTGGATGTCGGGCTCACGTGAACTCAAGTCGTACTGCCGGGAAAGCGCCTCGCGCAGCCGCCGGTAGCCCGACGGATCGTGAATCGCAGAAACCTTCAGGTGCTCTGCCTTCTCGTCGTCGAGAATCGCGAAGAGGCGCAGATCGCGCATGAGTTTCGGCGACAGGTACTGGCCGACGAAACTCTCGTCCTTGAAGTTGCGCATCGCGTGGTCGAGCGTCGGCAGCCACGGCTTGCCGGCAAAGCCCGGGAACCACTCGCGGTCCTCGTCGGTCGGGTTCTCGCAGACGCGCTTGATGTCGGTGTACATCGCGAAGCCGAGCGCGTACGGATTGATGCCGCTGTAGGCGCGGTGGCCGACCGGCGGCTGGTAGACGACGTTCGTGTGCGACTTCAGCCACTCGATCATCACGCCGTCCGACAGATAGCCGTCGTCGTACATCGTGTTGAGCAGGTGGTGGTGCCAGAAGGTGGCCCAGCCTTCGTTCATCACCTGTGTCTGCCGCTGCGGATAGAAGTACTGAGCGATCTTGCGGACGATGCGGACGATCTCGCGCTGCCAGGGCTCGAGCAGCGGCGCGTTCTTCTCGATGAAGTAGAGGATGTTCTCCTGCAGCTCGGCCGGAAAGCGCTTGGCGTTGGTCACGTCCTCGGTCTTCTCCGGCCGCCGCGGCAGCGTGCGCCACAGGTCGTTGACCTGCGACTGCGCATGCTCGAGCCGGTCCTTGCGACGTGCCGACTCCTCGGCCAGCGACAGCTTGCTGGGCCGGCGGTAACGGTCGACGCCGTAGTTCTGCAACGCATGGCAGCTGTCGAGCAGTTCCTCGACCGGCCCCAGGCCGTGCTTCTCCTCGCACTCGGCGATGTAGTTCTTCGAGTAGACGAGGTAGTCGATGATCGACGACGCGTCGGTCCAGAGCTTGAAGAGGTAGTTGCCCTTGAAGAAGCTGTTGTGGCCGTAGGCGGCGTGCGCGATCACGAGCGCCTGCATCGCGGTCGTGTTCTCCTCCATCAGGTAGCTGATGCAGGGGTCGGAGTTGATGACGATCTCGTAGGCGAGCCCCATGTGGCCGCGGCGATAGTTCTTCTCGTTCGAGATGAACTCCTTGCCGTAGCTCCAGTGGCGGTAGTTCACCGGCATGCCGACCGAGGCATACGCGTCCATCATCTGCTCGGCGGTGATGATCTCGAGCTGGTTGGGATAGGTGTCGAGACCGAAGCGCTTCGCGGTCGCGCGGATCGTGTCGTGGTACTGCTCGATCAGCTCGAAGCTCCAGTCGCTCGGATCGGGCAGCGGCCGCTCGGGGCGCGGCCCCGCTGGCCGCGGGGCTTGCAGGCGCACGGCGGGTGTGCCGCGCCGGTGCTCCGAAGACGAACGGGGCGCGGGCGTCGCCGCGCCGTCGAAGTCGGGAATCGAAGAACTCATGGGCGGGGGCCTTTCATGCGGCCGCACGCTCTTTCTTGAAGAGCTCGCGGAAGACCGGATAAATCTGCGAAGCCTGCGTCACCTTGCGCATCGCGAAGTGCGCCTGCGACGACTGCACACGGTGGTATTCCTCCCAGAGGTTCTGTTCCTCTTCGGCCACCTGCACGTATGCGAAATAGCGGCACACCGGCAGCAGCTTGTCGACGAGCAATTCACGGCAGCGGCCGCTGTCGTGGTGCCAGTTGTCGCCGTCGCTCGCCTGCGCGCCGTAGATATTCCATTCGGACGGCGAATAGCGCGCCTTGATGATCTCGTCCATCAGCACGAGCGCACTCGACACGACCGTGCCGCCGGTCTCGCGGGCGTGGAAGAAGTTTTCTTCGTCGACTTCCTGCGCCTGCGTGTGATGGCGGATGAAGACGAGCTCGATCTTGTCGTAGTGCCGCGTCAGGAACAGATAGAGCAGGATGAAGAAGCGTTTGGACAATTCCTTTCGCGCTTCGTCCATCGAGCCCGACACGTCCATCAGGCAGAACATCACCGCCTTGGTCGTCGGCACCGGTACGCGGACGCGGCTGCGGAAGCGCAGGTCGATCGGGTCGAGGTAAGGAATCTTCGCGAGCCGGTTGCGCAGCGCGTCGATGCGCGCGACGAGATCGGCGCGGGCCTCGATCTGCTCGGCATCGACCGGCTCGGCCGGCAGCGCCTCGAGCGCTTCCTCGAGCGCGCGGAGTTCGCCGCGCGAATTGGCGCCGATCGCGAGGCGCCGGCCGATGGCGCCGCGCATCGAGCGCACGACCGACAAGTTGCTCGGCGTGCCGTCGCTGACGAAGCCGGCGCGGTGGCTCTTCCACTCCGGCGTCTCGGCGAGCTGCGTCTGCGTGAGCCGCGGCAGCGCCAGATCGTCGAAGAAGATCTGCATGAACTCTTCCTTGGTGAGGTGGAAGACGAAATCGTCCTCGCCCTCGCCGGAATCGCCCGCCTCGCCCTTGCCCGCGCCCTTGCCGCCGCCGCCCTTCGGCCGCTGGATCTGGTCGCCGGCGACGTACTCCTGGTTGCCGGGATGCACCATCTCGCGCGTGCCGCCCTGGCCATGGCCGAACACGGGCTCGTTGATGTCCTTCTTCGGGATGTGGATGTCCTCGCCGCGGTCCATGTCGCGGATGCTGCGGCCGTCGACCGCGCGACGCACCGCCTCGCGCACCTGGCCCTGGTGGCGGCGCAGGAAGCGCTCGCGGTTGCCGATCGACTTGTTCTTGCCGGCGAGGCGTCTGTCAATGATCTGCAGCATGAATGTCCCGATGCAAATGACCGACCGACCTTAGCTGCTCTTGCGCACCCGCAAGTACCACTCGCACAACAACCGGACCTGCTTCGCGGTGTAGCCTTTGTCGACCATGCGGTTGACGAAGTTCTCGTGCTTCTTCGCCTCGTCGGCGCTCGCTTTCGCATTGAAGCTGATCACCGGTAGCAGTTCCTCGGTGTTCGAGAACATCTTCTTCTCGATCACCGTGCGCAGCTTCTCGTAGCTCGACCACACCGGGTTGTGGCCAGCGTTGTTGGCGCGCGCGCGCAGCACGAAATTGACGATCTCGTTGCGGAAATCCTTCGGGTTGCTGATGCCCGCCGGCTTCTCGATCTTCTCGAGCTCCGCGTTGAGCGACGCGCGGTCGAAGACCTCGCCGGTGTCGGTGTCGCGGTACTCCTGGTCCTGGATCCAGTAGTCGGCGTAGGTCACGTAGCGGTCGAAGATGTTCTGGCCGTACTCGCTGTAGCTTTCGAGGTAGGCGGTCTGGATCTCCTTGCCGATGAACTCGGCATAGCGCGCCGACAGGTGCTCCTTGATGAAGCCGAGGTACTTCTGCTCGAGCTCGGCCGGGAACTGCTCGCGCTCGATCTGCTGCTCGAGCACGTACATCAGGTGCACCGGGTTGGCGGCGACCTCGGCCGGGTCGAAGTTGAAGACCTTCGACAGGATCTTGAAGGCGAAGCGCGTCGAGATGCCGCTCATGCCCTCGTCGACGCCGGCGTAGTCGCGGTACTCCTGGTAGCTCTTGGCGCGCGGGTCGCTGTCCTTCAGGTTTTCGCCGTCGTAGATCTGCATCTTCGAGTAGAGCGACGAGTTCTCGGGCTCCTTCAGCCGCGTCAGCATCGCGAACTGGCTCATCATCTTCAGCGTGCCCGGAGCGCACTTGGCGCTCACGAGCGACGAGCCGCGCAGGAGCTTCTCGTAGATCTTCACTTCCTCGCTGACGCGCAGGCAATACGGCACCTTGACGATGTAGATCCGGTCGAGGAAGGCCTCGTTGTTCTTGTTGTTGCGGAAGGTCTTCCACTCGCTCTCGTTGCTGTGCGCGAGCACGATGCCGTCGAACGGGATGGCGCCGAAGCCTTCGGTGCCTTTGAAGTTGCCTTCCTGTGTCGCTGTCAGCAGCGGGTGCAGCACCTTGATCGGCGCCTTGAACATCTCGACGAACTCGAGCAGGCCCTGGTTGGCGAGGCAGAGGCCGCCCGAGAAGCTGTAGGCGTCCGGGTCGTCCTGCGCGAAGGTCTCGAGCTTTCGGATGTCGACCTTGCCGACGAGCGCCGAGATGTCCTGGTTGTTCTCGTCGCCCGGTTCGGTCTTCGCCACGCCGATCTGCTTCAGGACGCTCGGGTGGCGCTTCACCACCTTGAATTTGCGGATGTCGCCGCCGAACTCCTCGAGCCGCTTGACCGCCCACGGCGACAGGATGCGCTGCAGGTAGCGCTGCGGAATGCCGAACTCCTTCTCGAGCAGCGGCCCGTCCTCGGCCGGATCGAAGAGGCCGAGCGGCGACTCGTTCACCGGCGAGCCCTTGATCGCGTAGAACGGCACCTGTTCCATCAGCAGCTTCAGGCGCTCGGCGATCGAGCTCTTGCCCCCGCCGACCGGGCCGAGCAGATAGAGGATCTGCTTCTTTTCCTCCAGCCCCTGGGCCGCGTGCCGGAAGTACGACACGACCTGCTCGATCGCGTCCTCCATGCCGTAGAACTCGGCGAAGGCCGGATAGATCTTGATGACCTTGTTCGCGAAGAGGCGCGAGAGCCGCGGATCGTTGCGGGTGTCGACCATCTTCGGCTCGCCGATCGCGCGCAGCATGCGCTCCGCGGCCGTGGCGTAGGCGACCGGGTTGCGCTTGCACTCGGCAAGGTACTCCTCGATCGTCAATTCTTCCTCGCGGCTGCGCTCGTAGCGCGCGGCGAAATTGCTGATCACATCCATGCCGATCTCCTGTTGGGCAGAAGACGTCGAAGGCGTGCGCCGGCGTTCAACGTCTGGGGAAGTTCTGATGACACCCGGTGGGCGCCATCAGAGCTTTCCGTGCATCAGCGGACTCGCGAGATCGAGCTTGGTTCATTCTGCCTGCAACGCATCGAACGAGTACGGAGGGCATCCCCGTGCATCTCCGAAGGCCGTGACGGCGGCGAGACGCTGACTTCAGCAAATAACGTGCCGCTCGCCGGGCGGTTGACGGCGACGACCCGGATGGTCAGGCGGCGGCCAGGCCGAGCCGCTCGAGCAGCCCGTTCAGCTCGTCGAGCGAGCCGAACGCGATGGCGACCTCGCCCTGTTCGCCCTGCGCAGTGCGCTTCTTGACGCGGATCTCGACCATGGCCGTCAATCTGTCCGACAGCGCCTGCTCGATCCGCTGCAGTTCACGCGGCTTGTCGCCTCGCGGTGCGCGCAGCAGCGGCGCTTGCCGGCCACGGCTCGCGTGCGTGCGGGCCACGAGCTTCTCGGCCTCGCGCACGCTCAGTGTCTTCGCGGCGATCTCGGTGGCGAGCAGGATCTGTTGCGCGCCGTCGAGCGGCAGCAGCGCGCGTGCATGGCCCATGTCGATGTCACCGGCCATCAGCATCTGCTGCACGGCCGGACTGAGATTGAGCAGCCGCAGCAGATTGCTCGCGGCACTGCGCGATCGCCCGACGGCCTGCGCTGCAGCCTCGTGGGTGAGGCCGAATTCGTCGGTCAGGCGCTTCAAGCCTTGCGCCTCCTCGAGCGGGTTGAGGTCTTCGCGCTGGATGTTCTCGATCAGCGACATGGCCGCCGCGGCCTCGTCGGCGACGTCCTTCACCAGCACCGGCACCTCGTCGAGCTGCGCCAACGCGGCCGCCCGCATGCGACGCTCTCCGGCGATGATCTCGTAGCGATCGCTGCCCACCGGCCGAACGAGGATCGGCTGCATCACGCCCTGCGCCCGGATGCTTTCGGCGAGCTCGTAGAGCGAGCCCTCGTCCATCCGCGTGCGTGGCTGGTACTTGCCCGGCTGCAGCTGCGCGAGCTTCAGGACGCGCGGCGATTCGGCCGGGGCAGGCGCGGGCGCGTCGCCCGGCTCGCGGACGCGCGGTCCGAGCAGTGCCTCGAGTCCGAGTCCGAGGCCCCTGGGTTTCTTCGTCGCCATCCGCGGATTGTCGGCGATGCAACGCGCCGGTCGACCCTGGCGAGCAGCAGTGCCGGAGCTCTGCATGCCAGAGCGGCGTGCCGAGGCGACGCGTTCGCAGGACTGCCGTGCGTGCGCGACCGCTGCGGCAAGCATGGCGACGCGCCCGGGCGTCGTCTCGGCAGCAGCGCGAGCGCGTCGCGGATTCACGATTCACGAACTCCTGGGCCCCGGCGACGCGGCGCACAGCGATTCGAGCAGCGCGCGTCCGGCGGGCCACTCGCCCAGGCCCGAGTCGGCGTTCAGATGCCCGTGCGGTCCGGCATCGACGGCTTCGCTGCCCCAGTCCGCGGCCAGCCGCTGCGCTTGCGCGGGCGTGCAGTACGGGTCGTCGCGACTAAAGACGAGCCGGCTCGGGAACGGCAGACGGCACCGCACGACCGGTCGCCAGCTGAACACCTGCGGCGGCATGTCTGCCCGTTCGGTGTCGGGCGGCGCGACGAGCAGCGCGCCGGCAACGCGCCGGGTCCGCGCCGAATGCGCTGCCCAGGACGCGACCAGATGGCAGCCGAGACTGTGGGCGACGAGCAACGCCGGGCGCGCGTCGGCGTCGCCCAGCACCTCGTCGAGCCGCGCCATCCAGTCGCCGCGGCGCGGCCAGTGCCAATCGTGTTGCTCGACGCGAACGTCGCCATGGAGCGCTTCCCAGCGACTCTGCCAATGCGCCGGTCCGGAGCCCTGCCAGCCGGGCAGCGTGAGCACGCGATGCGACGACGGCGTCATCTCGGCGGCAGCTCGCTGCCGTATGCTCGCGGAGCATTCATCGGGAGGATCGAGGAGATGGCGACCTATCGCGTGTTCGTCGACGGTCAGGAAGGCACGACCGGCCTGCGCATCCACGAGGTCCTTGCGCGCCGCGATGATATCGAGGTGCTGCAGATCGATCCGGACAAGCGCAAGGACCCGTCGGCCCGCGCGCGCCTGCTCAATGCCGCGGATGTCGCGTTCCTCTGCCTGCCCGACAACGCGGCGCGCGAGGCCGCTGCGATGGTGACCTCGCCGACGACCTGTCTCATCGACGCGAGCACCGCGCACCGGACGACGCCGGGCTGGGCCTTCGGCCTTCCGGAACTGGCCGCAGACCAACGCGAGAAGATCCGGCGCTCCAAGCGCATCGCCAACCCGGGCTGCCACGCCTCGGCGTTCATCCTGTTGATGCGGCCGCTCGTGGACGCCGGCCTCGTGCCGGCAACGCTGCCGTCCTCCGCCACGTCGATCACCGGCTACTCCGGCGGCGGCAAGAAGATGATCGAGCAGTACGAAGCCGGCGGCGACGCCCGGCTGGCATCCCCGCGCCCGTATGCGCTCGGTCTCGCGCACAAGCACGTGCCCGAGATGACGGCGCACACCGGCCTCGCGACCGGACCGATCTTCATGCCGATCGTCGGGCCGTTCTACAAGGGCCTGGCGGTCAGCGTGCCGCTCGCGATGGCGCAGCTCGCGTCCGGCGCCACGCCCGAGGCGCTCCATGCGGCGCTCGAGGCGCGCTATGCCGGCGAGCGCTTCGTCCGGGTGGCGCCGCTGCGCGATCCGGACGTCCTGGAGGACGGCTTCTTCGACGTCCAGGCGTGCAATGACACCAACCACGCTGACCTGTTCGTGTTCGCGAACGCGACGCAGGCGATGCTGATCGCACGGCTCGACAATCTCGGCAAGGGCGCGAGCGGCGCCGCGGTGCAGTCGATGAACGTCCACCTCGGTGTCGACGAGGCGCTGGGCCTCTGACAGGCCGGCGACACCCGCTCAACGCGGCCCCAGCCGCTCGTTCACCTCGCGGGCGAACTCGACGAAGGCGAGCGCGCCCTTCGATGCCGGGTCGAAGACGACACCAGGAAGCCCGTAGCTCGGTGCCTCGGCGAGCCGGACATTGCGCGGGATGACGGTGTCGAACACCTTGTCGCCGAAATGCGACTTGAGCTGTTCGCTGACCTGCTGCTGCAACGTGATCCGCGGGTCGAACATGATTCGCAGCAGCCCGATGATCTCGAGCGCGGGGTTGAGGTTTGCGTGAACTTGCTTGATCGTGTTGACAAGGTCGGTCAAGCCTTCGAGTGCGAAGTACTCGCATTGCATCGGAACGATCACACCGTGGGCGCATGCCAGGCCGTTGAGCGTCAGCAAACTCAACGAAGGCGGGCAATCGATCAGCGCGAAGTCGTAGCGCTCGGCAACCGCCTCGAGCGCGGCCTTAAGCCGCCGATCGCGCCGCGGCAACTCGACGAGCTCCACCTCGGCGCCCGACAGCTCCCGGTTCGCGCCGACGATGTCGTAGCCCGCAGCCTCGGCACGCGTCGCGGTCTCGGCGATGTCGGCATTCTCGAGCAGCACGTCGTAGACGGTCAGCTCGAGCGCTCGCTTGTCGACGCCGGATCCCGTGGTCGCATTGCCCTGTGGATCGAGATCAACGACGAGCACGCGCCGCCCGAAGCGCGCCAACCCGGCGGCGAGGTTGACCGTCGTCGTGGTCTTGCCGACGCCCCCTTTTTGGTTCGCGATGCAGAAGATTCGAATCACGGCGAAGGTCGAGGATGAGCACGGAGTGCTGCGGAGCGGCTGTCTTCCATCCAGACCAGGCAGCGGTCGCCGACCAGCTGCGGAACGTGAAGTTGTTCCACGTGAAACACAGTGATGTCGGCTGGCAATCCAGTCAGCTCATGGTGCGGGACCCGACCCTTCATCGCCATCCAAAGACCTTGCGGCGCAACCAGCGCGCAGGTGGAACGGACGAAATCGGCCAACGACGCGAATGCGCGCGAGGTCACGAGATCGAACGGCGGCGCCATGAACTTCTCGATGCGCGTGTGAACCGCATCGAGGTTCGACAAACCCAGTTCCGCAGCGACTTGGCGGATGAACGCCACCTTCTTGCCGACCGCGTCGACGCTCGTCACGGCGAGCCCCGGCAACATGATGGCGATCACGACCGCCGGCAGGCCGCCCCCGCTGCCGACATCGAGAACGCGTTGCACGCCGGGTGCGGTTCGGCACATCGGCCCGACCACCGCGAGGCAGTCGGCAAGGTGCTGGACCAGCATCGCTCGAGGGTCGCGCACCGAAGTCAGGTTGTAGACCGCGTTCCAGCGCTGCAGCAGGCTCAAATATTCGAGCAATTTGTCGAGCCGTGCGTCGGTCGCTTCGAGCGCCAGCGCCGCCATCGTGTCGACGAGCGCGACGCGCAGGACGTCAGTCACGCTGCCGTCGTGGCTGCGGAGGCCCGTGGCGCTCTCTTCAGATGCACCAGCAACAGCGAGATGGCCGCCGGCGTCACACCAGAGATGCGAGACGCCTGCCCCAACGTTGCGGGTCGTTGGTTAGCGAGCTTCTGCCGAACTTCGAATGAAAGCGCAGGCACGCCGCCGTAGTCGAAATCGGCAGGAAGGGCGAATCGTTCGAAGCCTTTCACGCGCTCGACATCAAGGCGCTGCTTGTCGATGTAGCCCGCGTATTTGATCGACGTTTCGAGTTGGTCGATGACTGCTGCAGCCATCGACGTGCCCAGCTCCGCCTTCAACGTTTCACGTGAAACAACTGCTGAGCTGCCGGCAGCCACTTGAATGTCTGCCAACACGTCGAAGTCGACACGTGGCCGGCGCAGCAACTGAGCCAACGACTGCTCATGTTGAAGCGCGCCGTCCAGAAGACGCTCAGCATCTGCAACCGACAACGTCTGCGGTCGCACCCATGACGTGCGAAGCCGCTCTGTCTCACGTGAAACGATGTCTTGCTTGCGGTTGAAGGCCGCCCAACGGGCATCGTCGACGAGCCCAAGGCCTCGACCGATCTCGGTCAGTCGCGCATCAGCGTTGTCCTCGCGCAGCTGCAGCCGGTACTCCGCGCGACTCGTGAACATTCGGTACGGTTCACTCACACCCTTCGTCACCAAGTCGTCGACCAGAACGCCGAGATACGCCTCGTTCCGCCCGAGCGACCACGCCGGCTCATCGCGGGTGAAGCGCGTCGCGTTGACGCCCGCGAACAGGCCCTGCGCGGCGGCTTCCTCATAGCCCGTCGTTCCGTTGATCTGCCCGGCGAAAAACAGCCCAGCGATCGCCTGCGTCTGGAAGCCTTGCGTCAACGAGCGCGGATCGAAGAAGTCGTACTCGATCGCATACCCCGGACGCACGATGTGCGCGCATTCGAGCCCGCGCATGCTGTGCACCGCGTCGAGCTGCACGTCGAACGGCAGCGAGGTCGAGATGCCGTTCGGGTACACCTCGTGCGTCGTCAGCCCTTCGGGCTCGAGAAAGATCTGATGCGACGCCTTGTCGGCGAAGCGGTTCACCTTGTCCTCGATGCTCGGGCAGTAGCGTGGGCCGACGCCGTCGATGAGCCCGGTGAACATCGGACTGCGGTCGAAGCCGGCACGCAGGATCGCGTGGGTGCGCTCGTTGGTCTCTGTGATCCAGCACGGCACCTGGCGAGGATGCTGCGACGCATCGCCCATGAAGCTGAAGACCGGCACCGGCCCGGCGGCGGGCTCGCCGTTCGGGCCGCACGTGCCGTCGCCGTGCTGCTCCGCGAGCACGCTGAAGTCGATCGTCCGGCCGTCGAGCCGCGGAGGCGTGCCGGTCTTCAAGCGGCCCTGCGGCAGCTTCAGCTCCTTGAGCCGTGCCGACAGCGCGACCGACGCCGGATCGCCCGCACGGCCCGCTGCATGGCTGTCGAGTCCGACGTGGATCTTGCCGTCGAGGAACGTCCCTGCCGTCAACACGACCGCCCGCGCCGCGAAGCGCACACCGAGCTGCGTCACCGCGCCGGCGACACGGTCGCCCTCGAGGATCAAGTCGTCGCACGCGCCCTGGAACAGCCAGAGATTCGGCTGGTTCTCGAGCCGTCGGCGGATCGCGGCGCGGTAGAGCACCCGGTCGGCCTGCGCCCGCGTCGCCCGGACGGCAGGGCCCTTCGAGCCGTTGAGGATGCGGAACTGGATGCCCGATTCGTCGGTCGCCGCCGCCATCGCGCCGCCGAGCGCGTCGATCTCCTTGACCAGATGCCCCTTGCCGATGCCGCCGATCGACGGATTGCAGCTCATTTGACCGAGCGTTTCGAGGTTGTGCGTCAGCAACAGCGTCGCCGAACCCATGCGTGCCGCCGCCAGCGCCGCTTCGGTGCCGGCATGGCCACCGCCGATGACGAGCACGTCGAAAGTTGTCGGGAACCACATGGCCGTGCCTTTGCTGGAGCAGGGCGGAATTGTAGGCAGCCGCTCGGCCGCGGCGGCTAGACTTGGCCGATGACCTGTCGACCCGGCTGCGGCGCCTGCTGCATCGCGCCCTCGATCTCGAGCGCGCTCCCCGGCCGGCCCGAAGGCAAGCCGGCCGGCATCGCATGTCCGCACCTCGCCGACGACCTCCGCTGCCGGCTGTTCGGCCTGCCCGAGCGGCCGGCGGTCTGCGGCGGGCTGCAGCCGTCGGCGGAGATGTGCGGCACGTCGCGCGGACACGCGCTGCGCTGGCTGGCCGCGCTGGACGACGCGACCCGGCCAAGCACGGCTGGCACGCGCTGACGGTTCGCGGTTCGATCCACCCGCCCGAACGGCCGTGTCGCCGGCGCACGGCGCTCCGCCATGGCAACGGGACGACCCGACGGTGCCGCGTCCGTTCGGGGTCTTGTCACGGCCTCACCAGCAGCATCTCGACGTGCGCGATGCCATCTTCGAGATACGGCTCCGAGTCGGCGACGAAGCCGAAGCCGCCGTAGAACGCCTGCAGGTGCGCCTGCGCTCCGATCCGCACCGCGTGTCCGGGGTGTGCCGACGCGACGTGCACGAGCGCGCGGCGCACCAGTGCGCGCCCGATGCCGCAGCCGCGGCCGCGGCCGCGCGTCAACACCCTGCCGATCGACGCCTCGGCGTAGCGCAACCCCGGCGGCAGCAGCCGTGCGTAGGCCAGGGGCAGGCGTTCGCCCGGCTCGCACGCAGTGAGGTGCAGGCAGTCGGCGTCGAGGCCGTCGGCGTCGAGATAGGCACAGGCCTGCTCGACGACGAACACCTGCTGGCGCGCCTGATAGATCGCCGCCAGGTCATCGACGCCGAGCGCCGCGAACCCGCGGCACTGCCACTGCACGGTCGGCGGAATCACCGCACCGCCGCCTCGCGGAGCCCACGGGCGACGAGCACGACGCCGGCAGCGGTCAGCGCGGCGCAGACGCACAACGGCACGAGCAGCTGCTCGACGCCGAACGCCTCGCCCTTGAGCACCCGCGTCAGCAGGACGTTCTGCGCGAGCGCCGGGACCCAGAGGTGCCAGCGCGCCTCGCTGCCGAGGCTGAACAGGTTGACGAGCGGCAGCAGCGACGCCGCGAGCAGCACGACGGTCGTGCTCGCCTGCGCTTCCTTGAACGTCCGGCAGCGGATCGCGACAGCCATCAGCACCGCCGACGCCGCCGCCGCGAACGGCAACAGCACGACGAGGAACAGCGCCGCCTCGCGCAGGCCGTAATGGAACATCGCGGCGAGCGTGTCGCTGCGCAGCACCCACTGGCCGGGGAGAAAACCGAGACACGACAACACCGCGATCAGCATGCCGACCGTCGCGACCGCGCCCCATTTGCCGACGACGAGCCGCCAGCGCTCGAGCGGATTCATCAGGAGCGGCTCGAGCGAGCCGCGCTCGCGCTCGCCGGCGGTGGTGTCGAGCGCGGCGTTGAGCGCTCCGTAGAGCACCGCCATCATCACGAAGAAGGGCAGCAGCCCGGTGATCTGCGTCGCCCGGCTCTGCGGCCCGGCGAGATCGCGCGACTCGACCCGCACCGGCCGGACGAGCGCGATGCCGACGCCGCGGAGCGCGAGCGCGAGGCTCGCCCGCTCCTGCCCGAACGCGGCCAGCAGCGACTCGACCGCGCGGCTGCCCGCGAGCGAGCGCGTGTTGGCGCTGTCGACGACGACGACGAGGCGCGGCGCCTCTGCGCGGCGCAGCGCGCCCTCGAAGTCCGCCGGCACGACGACGACCGGGTCGACGAGCGTCGCGTCGCGCAGCCGTGCCTCGTAGTCGGCCGGCGCCGGCCGCACCGACCAGGTCTGCCGGCGCGCGAAGTTGACGAGCGTCGGCGCACGGTCGACGCCGTCGACGACGAGCTCGCGCAATTCGGCGCGCGCCTCGAGCGAGGCGACGAGCGCCGAGATCGCGACGAGCACGACCGGCCCCATCAGCACCGCCGAGACCAGCACCGTCAGGAGCGTGCGGCGGTCGCGCAACGCATCGACGATTTCCTTGCGGTACACCGCGAGGACAGCGCCGTGTCGCCGGGGCGGCGTCATGGCGGCGCGGCCCGGGCAGGCGCGGGGCGCGCCGCTCCCGGCACTGCGTGCGCCCCCGGCGCGGCTGCGGCTGCGGCTGCGGCTGCGGCTGCGGCTGCGGCTGCGGCTGCGGCTGCCGGCGCTGCCGAATCCCCGCGGTCCGCCGCGGCGCCGCCGAACGCGAGCCGCACGAAGGCATCCTCGAAGTCGCGCTCGCCGGTCGCCGCCAGCAGCTCGTCGACGCTGCCGCACGCGACGGTGCGGCCGTCGGCGACGACGACGACGCTGTCGCAGAGCCGTTCGACTTCCGACATGACGTGGCTCGAGAAGACGATGCACTTGCCGCCGCCCGCCGCGGAGCGCAGCCAGCGCAGGCTCTCGCGCAGCGCGCGGACGGCGACGACGTCGAGGCCGTTGGTCGGCTCGTCGAGCACGATGTTGGCCGGGTCGTGGACGAGCGCCCGCGCCAGTGCCGTCTTCATCCGCTCGCCCTGGCTGAAGCCCTCCGTGCGGCGGTCGAGCAGGCTGCCGAGGTCGAGCAGCAACGCCAGCGTTTCGGCGCGGGCGTCTGCCGCGTCGGCATCGAGACCGTGCAGGCGCCCGTAGTAGACGATGTTCTCGCGCGCCGTCAGGCGCGGATAGAGGCCGCGCGCGTCCGACAGCACGCCCAGCCGGGGGAGCGCCTCGCGCGGCCGGACGGCGACGTCGATGCCGTCGACCGACAGCCGGCCGGCGTCGGGCACGATGAGCGCGGCGATCGCGCGCAAGGTCGTCGTCTTGCCCGCACCGTTCGGCCCGAGCAGTCCGGTGATCCGGCCGTCCGCGGCGCTGAAGCCGATGTCGCGCACTGCGTGGACGGTGCGCTGCGCGCGCCGGGCCACGGGCAGCGCTGCGCGCCAGCCGGTCCGCCGGTCGTCGGCGACGACGAAGCGCTTGGCGAAGCCGTCGACCTCGATCATGGCCGCGACGCGGTCTCGAGCGCGCCCACCGGCACGAACGCCGGCGGCCGCGGAATCGCCGTCACGCACGCAGCGTCGACCCGCGGCGCCGCGCGATCGTCGCCGCCGTCGATGAAGCGGTGGACGAGGTCGCGGACGCAGCCGACGCCGAGCACGCCGTGGCCGCCGTTCGGCACCACGACGTGTTGCGCCGTCGGCCCGAGCGCGGCGGCGACGCGGGCGGCATGGCGCGGCGGGGTCGCCGGGTCGAGGCCACCGGAGAGCAGCAGGGTCGGCACCCGGCTCGGCGGCACGCGGTAGAACGCCGCGGGCACGCTCCCGCGCGGCCAGCCGGCACAGATGCGCCGATACGTCTCGGCATCATCGCGGCCGAAGTCGGCGCTGGGCGGATCGCTGCGATCGCGCGGGCCGGCACCGGGATCGAGCAGCGGCATGTCCTCGGCGCAGATCACCGAGAAATGCATGCCGGTCGCGAGAGGGGCGCCGCCGTTGCGCCCGTCGAGCAGCGCGCCGACGCCGAGCAGCGGTTCGTAGCGGCCGTGCGCCGCCGCGTCGATCGCCTCTGGCAGCGCGGAGGCGGCCGCCGGCGTATAGAGCGGCGCGCGCACGGTCGCGAGCAGCAGCCGGCGCGTCAGCGTGAAGCGCTCGAGGGCGCCGGTCGTCGGATGCACCGCCGACACCGGCTTCGGCAGACTCGCGAGCAGCGACTGCCAGGCCGCGCGCAGGTCGGGGTGGCGGCGCCGGCAGTCGGGCTCGGCGGCGCAGGCGCCGAACAGCGCGTCGAGCGCAGCCTGCCCGTCGGTCGAGAAGCTCGCGGGCAGTGCCATGTCGGGTGGCGCGACGGCGTCGAGCACGCTGCGGCGGACCGCGGCGGGGAACTGGCGCATGTACTCGAGCGCCGCGCGCGTGCCGTAGGAGACACCGACGAGGTCGACTTGCCCGGCGCCGAGCACCCGGCGGACGGCGTCGAGGTCCTGCATCGCGAGCGTCGTCGTGAAGAAGCCGAGATCGGCGTCGGCGCCGAGCACGCCGCGTTGTCGCCAGGCGGTGCGGCAGGCGTCGAGGCGAGCCAGCTGCTGCGCCGGATCGGCCGCTGCGGCGAGCGGCGCGTCGGGCGGGTCCGGGCAGACGAGGCCGGCCGACCGGCCGGTGCCGCGCTGGTCGACGTAGACGATGTCGCGGCGGTTGTTCAGCCGGCTGAACAGCGGCAGCGTCTGCGCGGCGACGTCGATCGCGCTCTGCCCCGGCCCGCCGGCGAGCAGGAACACCGGGTCCGGCCGCTTGTTGCGCGCGAGCGCCGGAACGACGACGTAGTGGATGTCGATCGTCCGCGCGTCCGGCCGCGCCGGGTCGAGCGCGCGGCGGACGACGCCGCACTGCACGCCGTGGGCGATGCCGTCGATACGGCAGTCGTGCGTCGGCTCCGCCGCCGCCGCGCCGGACAGTGCGAGCGCGGCGACGGCCAGCGCCGCGTGCGCCGCGAATGCCGGCGAACGCATCGCCGCTACTGCCCGAGCAGGCGCTTCAACTCGCCGCTGGTGATCAGCGCCTGCAGGTCGTCGGCGCCGCCGATCAGGTCGCCGGCGACGAAGACCATCGGGAAGGTCGGCCAGCCCGTCCACATCTTCAACGCGTTGCGCGACCGCCATTGGCTCAGATAACTGCCGTACTCGAGGTACTTGTGGGCGATGCCGGCGCCGTCCAGCAGCTTGCGGGCGCGTCGGCAAAAGGGGTTGCCCGCCATGCCGACCACGAGGACCGGGTTCGACGTGGCCGCGGCCTGCACGTTGTGCACGATGTCGGCGTGCAGATTCGCGACCTGGTCGCGGATCGCAGGATGCAGGCGGCTGTCGTCGAGAATCGTGCGGGGCATCGGGCCTCCCGGGCAAAGCCGCGAGCCTAGCCGATCCGCCGGCGCCGACGGCGGCATGCCGGCGTCACGCGGCCGAGGTCTAATGCGGGCCCTCACCTTCGAAAGACGGAGTTCCCATGAAGCTCTACTACCATTCCGGCGCGTGTTCGCTGTCGCCGCACATCGTGCTGCAGGAGTCGGGCCTCGCGTTCGACACCGCATCGGCCGACCTGATGGCCCACACGCTCGACGACGGCAGCGACTTCTACGCCGTCAACCCGAAGGGCTACGTGCCGGTGCTCGAGCTCGACGACGGCCAGCGGCTGACCGAAGGCCCGGCGATCGTCCAGTACATCGCCGACCAGGTGCCGGCCAAGCACCTCATTCCGCCGCCGGGCACCTTCGAGCGCTACCGCGTGCAGGAGTGGCTGAATTTCGTCAGCAGCGAACTGCACAAGGGCATCGGCTTCCTGTTCAACCCGAAGCAGCCGGAGGAAGCCAAGGCGCTGATGCGCGAGAAGGCACTCGGCCGGCTGAAGTGGGTCGACCGCCAGCTCGAGGGCAAGCAGTACCTGATGGGCGACGCGTTCAGCGTGGCCGACGCCTATCTCTTCACGGTGACGACCTGGACCGCGCACACCGGCATCGACATCTCCGGCCTCGCGAATCTCGAGGCCTTCATGGCCCGGATGGGCGCTCGTCCGGCCGTGCAGGCGGCGCTCGCGGCCGAAGGCCTGGCGCAGTAGGACGCGGACGATGCGTGTCGGCAGCCGACGGGGCCTGGTGGTCGCGGGCCTGCTCGGGGTCGCGCAGGCACTCGCTGCGCCGGCGCCGGGCCGCTACGACGGCGAGCTGTGCGTCGCGGTCGGCGCAGGCCGGCAGACCTGCGGCCCCGCCGAACTGCAGCTCGCTCGCGACGGCCTCGCCAGCGCCCGCATCGACGATGTCGTCTACCGCTTGCAGCTCCGTCGCGACGAGGTGGCGGTGCTGCTGACGCAGGGCGCCGGCCAGCTCGGCGAGTTCGTCGCCGACTACCGCTGGCAGGGCGACACGCTCCTCTTCGCCGACCTCGACCGCTCGGCGCGCTACGAGCTCCGCTTCCGCAGACGCCGCTGACGCCGCCGCTCAGGCGCGTGGCGCCGGCGGCTTCTGCGAGGGGCGGAGCAGACCGCCGCAGGCCGTGCGGTTCGGGTCGGCCGCGGGCAGGGCGCCGCAGAGCGCGTCCAAGCGCTGCTGCAGCCGGGCGAACGCCTCGGCATGCCGGCCGCCGGCGTGCCAACGCTGCAGGCTCGTCCCCATCTTTCGCAGCGCGCGGCCGCTGCGGCCATAGAACGCGTCGCCCTCGGCGGCGGCTTCGGTGAAGAGCTGGGCCGCGGTCGTCTCGATCTGCGCGTCGTCCTGCGGCGCCAGCTCGACGAGCGTCGCGACGTGGCTCGCGCCCCATTGCAGCCGCGTCGCCGGACCTTCGCTGGCCGCGAACGCACGCGCCGACCAGTCGAGCGCCCGGGCGGTGTCGCCGCGCTCCTTCGCCTGGTGCGACAGCATCGACATCAGGTAGTAGGGCGAGTGGCTTCTCGCGAGGTTCGATGTGAGCAGCGCGGTCGCGTCGTCGGCGAGGCCGGCGCGCGCGAGCGTGTCGGCGGCGGCGGTCACGACCGCCTGGCGTTCGTTGCCGTCGGTGATCTCGCGGTCGTCGCGGGCGGCAGTGTCGCGCACGTCGGCCAGCAGCGCGGCCGGCAGCGTCGGCGCTGCACGGCCGGGCGCGGGCTCCGGGACGTCGATGCGGGCGAGCTCGACGCGTGCCGACAACGCCGCCAGCCGGTCGGCACGCGAGAGCGTGGCGTCGTGCTGCAGGCGTCCAAGCGCGGTGTCGAACGCGCCGAGCAGGTCGGCGCGCTCGGGCGTGCCGCCGGCGCCCGCGGCGCGGACGATGGCAGGCGCGGCGTTGACGAGCACGTCGGTCTGCGCTCGGGCCGCCGCCGGATCGGCGAGCAGCCGGCGCAGCGCGTCGCGCGCAGCCGGGCCGACTGCCGCGCCGCGCGCCGGCTCGGCCGCGGCGAGCGCCTGCAGCTGCAGCCGCTGTGCGACGTCGCGCAGCTCCGGCGGGCAGGTCGCGGCGAGCTTCGTCAACAGCTGCGGCGTGCCGCCGGCCGGCACCAGCTGCTGTTGGTCGACGTCCCAGGCGTAGAAACCGAGCAGCCGCCAGTCGTTCGGCGCCAGGCCGGCGCCGCCCGCCAGCGCCTTCGCGAGCACGTCGCGCACCGGCCGCTGCGCGTTCATGCCGAGCGTCAGCACCTCGGTGTAGCGCGTCGGCTCGACTTCGCCGGGCAGCCGCGTGAGCTCGGTGCCCTGCGGCGAGAAGAGCACCATGGTCGGATAGCCGCTGACGTGGAAACGCGCGCCGAGCCGCTGCGCGCCCGGACTGTCGCCGTCGACATAGACCGGCACGAAGGCACGCGACCGCTCGATGAACTCCTGGCGGTTGAAGAGCGTCGCCTTGACCTGGTTGCACGGCGGGCACCACTTCGCGCCCCAGTAGACGAAGACCGGCCGGTCGGCAGCGCGGGCCTGCGCGAAGGCGGCGTCGACGTCGGCGTCGCTCGAGGCGTGGCGCCAGGCGATGCCCGAGGCGGCGGCGTCGGCGGGCGCGGCGGACCGGGCGGGCGCCGCGGCCGCCGTCGGCCCGCCGGCCTGTGCCACCTGCGCGGTCGGCGGTGCCGCAGGCGTGTCGGCCGGGCGCGAACAACCGCCGGCGAGGATCGCGGCGGCTGCGAGGCAGAGGGCGGCATGGCGAGGCGGGCAAGACATCATGGTGTTCTCAGTTCGGCGATGGCGGCAGCGCCTCGGGCGTCGGCCGGACGAGCTCCTGCAGGCACCCCTGCGCGTCGTCGTGCCGCCAGCCGGCGACCGGCGTCGCCTTGGCGAGCGCCATCCAGACGCCGAAGGGCATCGCGACCGCGCGCCGCGGCGCCGGGCGGGCGACGTCGAGTCCGGCCGCTTCGGCGACGATCACGCCGCATTCCGGCGGAATCTCGTCGGGCCGGGCGATGCCGGCGCGGATCACGTACCAGCACTCGCCGCCGAGCTGCAGGTAGGCGGCACGCTTGGTCGTGCTGCGGAGATCGGAGAGCAGGTCGGCACGCTGCACCTTGATCTCGTGGACGACCGGATCGAGGTAGGCCTCGACCGTCGTGTGGCGGATGGAGAAGACGTCGGGCATCGCCATCGTCCAGGCGTCGGCGACCTTGGCGCGCAGCGACAGCCCGCGCCAGGCGAGGCGCCCGGCGCGCGTCATCTCGCGGGCGACGCGGTCGACGAGCGCCTCGTGCGGCTCGCGGCGGGCGCGGTTCTTCTCGAGCGTGTCGGCGAGCACCGCGATGCCGGCGTCGGTGACGCGCAGCGTCTCGTGGCCGAGCGGGCCGCGGACGCGCTCGATCAGCCCGGCGGCGAGCAGCTCGATCTCGAGCAGGTCCTGGCAGGGCCAGCCGGCCGAGCGGTAGACGTCGCGGAGGCGCCGGCGGTGCACCGGTGACAGCAGGGCGGTAGGCATGGCCGGCCGATTATGCGAGGCCGCTGCCGCGCAGGCGTCCGCGACGAGCGCGGGTTTCGCGACGCGCCGCTCTTCGCCGTGCAGGCACGCATGTCGTCGGCGGACTTGGGGCGACGCCGGTGCGCCGTGCCGCAGACGACCGCGCAGGGCGCGACGAGGATCGGACCGCCGACGCCATCGGCGCGCGACGGGCAGGTCCGCGCGGCGGCAGCGCACGACGTCGAGGTGGCGGCGGCGGCAAGCGGACCGGCGCGGGACCGCGCATGGCGAATCCTGGTCGAGGCGGGTTTGCCGCTAGCATTTGACCGCGTCCGCGTCGCCGCGCGCCACAGGCCACGCGGCGGCACCGTCGATCCATCGGAGCCCCAGTCCATGCAGTTTTCGTTCGTGCGCACCGCGCTCGCTCTCGCCGCTGCCGCCATCGCCGTGCACGCCACGGCCGCCGACGAACCGCCGCAGCTCAACATCTACAACTGGTCCGACTACATCGCCGACGACACCATCAAGAACTTCGAGAAGGAGACGGGCATCAAGGTCAATTACGACAACTACGATGCCAACGAGATCCTCAACGCGAAGCTGATCGCCGGCCGCACCGGTTACGACATCGTCGTCCCGGGCTCGCATTTCGCGAAGACGCAGATCGCATCGGGCCTCTTGCAGAAGCTCGACCGCGCCAAGCTCAAGAACTGGGGCAATCTCGACAAGGGGCTGCTCGAGCAGCTCGCCAACGTCGACCCGGGCAACCAGTATCTCGTCGACTGGCTGTGGGGCTACGTCACCGTCGGCATCAACGTGCCGAAGGTCAAGGCGGCGCTCGCCACGGCGCCGGCGCTGCCGATGCCCGACAACGCCTGGAGCCTGATCTTCGACGCGAAGTACGCGGCACGGCTCAAGTCGTGCGGCATCAACTTCCTCGATTCGGCCTCCGAGGTGCTGCCGGTCGCGATGCTCTACGTCGGCAAGCCGGCCTACAGCACCACCGTGGCCGACTACGACGCCGCCGCGACGATGCTCAAGGCGGTGCGTCCGTCGGTCACGCGCTTTTCGTCGTCGGGCTACATCAACGACCTGGCCGGCGGCTCGCTCTGCGCGGTGATGGGCTATTCGGGCGACATCAACATCGCCCGCGCCCGGGCGCTCGAGGCCAACCGACAAGCGCCGGCGGCGATCGAGGCACTGATCCCGACGGGCGGCGCGACGCTCTTCTTCGACACGATGGCGATCCCGAAGGACGCGCCGCATCCGAACAACGCCCACCGCTTCATCGACTACATCCTGCGGCCCGAGGTCGCGGCGAGCCTGACCAACAAGGTCTACTACGCCAACCCGAACGCGGCCTCGCTCAAGTCCGTCAGGAAGGAGGTCGCCGACAACCCGACGATCTTCCTCTCTGATGCCGACAAGAAGCGCATGACGCCGCCCGACGCCGTGCCGCAGGACATCCGGCGCATGCAGACGCGCGTCTTCACGAACTTCAAGGCCGGGCGCTGACGCCGATGTGACTGGCGGCGGATCATCGCCGTGCGGATGCCAGGCCAGGAACATGGAATGCCCGCTGCGTCCGAGCCCTGCCCGACCATGCAGTACCGATCCTTCGCCCGCCGGGCCGCCGAACGCACCGCGGCGGCATCCGCCCTGCTCTCGCTCGCCGCCTGCAGCACGGCGCTGATGTCGCCGGCGGGCCCCGTCGGCCGCGCCGAGCGGACGATCCTCATCGATTCGCTCGTCATTATGCTGGCGATCGTCGTTCCGACCATCGTCGCGACCCTCGGCGCCGTCTGGTGGTTCAGGGCGTCGAACGTCAAGGCCAGGCGCCGGCTCGACTGGGCGTTCTCCGGGCAGATCGAACTCGTCGTCTGGTCGATCCCGGTGATGGTGATCATTCTGCTCGGCGGCGTGACCTGGATCGGCTCGCACGAGCTCGATCCGGCCGTGCCGATCGCCTCCGACCAGCCGACGCTGCAGGTCCAGGTCGTGTCGCTCGACTGGAAGTGGCTGTTCATCTATCCCGAGCTGCAGGTCGCGACGGTCAACGAGCTCGTCGTGCCCGTCGGCGTCCCGGTGCACTTCGCGCTGACATCGGGCAGCGTGATGAACACCTTCTTCGTGCCCAAGCTCGGCAGCATGATCTACACGATGAACGGCATGGCGACGCAGCTGCACCTGCAGGCGGACGACGTCGGCACCTTCCAGGGGCTCTCGACGATGATCAGCGGCGACGGCTTCTCGGACATGCACTTCCCGGTCCGCGCCGTGGATGCAGCCGGCTTCGCCGCCTGGGTCGCGGCGACGCGGCGCGGCGATCGCCGGCTCGATGCCGCGCGCTATGCGGAGCTTTCGAGGCAAAGCGTCGACGAGCCCAGGGCGAGCTTCGCCGCGGTCGAGGACAAGCTCTTCGACCGCATCGTCGACCAGTCGATCGCGCCCGGCCCCGGCCCGGGCCTGAAGAACCCCGGCGCGTCGAACGCCTTCGACGTGAAGCACTGACCCATGCAAGACAGCCCGATCTTCGGCCGCCTCAGCTGGTCGGCCATTCCCTTCGAGCAGCCGCTGCCGCTCGTCGCCTCCGCGGTCGTCGCGCTCGTGCTCACCGGCGTGCTCGCGTGGATCGTCGTCAAGGGCCACATGCCGTATCTGTGGCGCGAATGGCTCTCGAGCGTCGACCACAAACGCGTCGGCGTGATGTACGTGCTGCTCGCGCTGGTGATGCTGCTGCGCGGCTTCTCGGATGCGATCCTGATGCGGGCGCAGCAGTCGGTGGCGCTGCAGTCCGGCGGCTTCCTGCCGCCCGAACACTACAACCAGATCTTCTCGGCGCACGGCACGATGATGATCTTCTTCGTCGCCATGCCGTTCATGATCGGCCTGATGAACTTCGTCGTGCCGCTGCAGCTGGGCGTGCGCGACGTCGCCTTTCCGACGCTGAACTCGGTCGGCTTCTGGCTGACCGCGACCGGGGCGTTGCTCGTCAACATCTCGCTCGTCGTCGGCGAGTTCTCGCGCACCGGCTGGCTGCCGTACCCGCCGCTGTCGGAAACTGCGTACTCGCCGGGCGTGGGCGTCGACTACTACCTGTGGGCGCTGCAGATCTCGGGCGTCGGCACGCTGCTCTCGGGCGTCAATCTCGTGACCACGGTGCTCAAGGTGCGCGCGCCGGGCATGCAGTACCTGCGCATGCCGATGTTCTGCTGGACGACGCTCGCATCCAACCTGCTCATCGTCGCCGCCTTCCCGATCCTCACCGCGACCTTCGCGATGCTCCTGCTCGACCGCTATGCCGACTTCCACTTCTTCACCAACGAAGCCGGCGGCAACATGATGATGTTCATGAACCTCATCTGGGCCTGGGGCCACCCGGAGGTCTACATCCTCATCCTGCCGGCGTTCGGCATCTTCTCGGAAGTCGTCTCCACCTTCTCGAGCAAGCCGCTCTTCGGCTACCGCTCGATGGTCGCCGCGACGATGGCGATCTGCCTCGTCGCTTTCATGGTCTGGCTGCACCACTTCTTCACCATGGGCGCGGGCGCCGACGTCAACGCGCTCTTCGGCATCGCGACGATGGTGATCGCGGTGCCGACCGGCGTGAAGATCTTCAACTGGCTCTTCACGATGTGGGGCGGCTCGATCCGCCTGTCGGTGCCGATGCTCTGGTCGATCGGCTTCATGACGACGTTCATCATCGGCGGCATGACGGGCGTGCTGCTCGCCGTGCCGCCGGCCGACTTCGTGCTGCACAACAGCGTCTTCCTGGTCGCGCACTTCCACAACGTCATCATCCCCGGCGTGCTCTTCGGCGCCTTCGCCGGCTACACCTACTGGTTCCCGAAGGCATTCGGCTTCAGGCTCCACGAAGGCCTCGGCCGGGCGGCGTTCTGGTTCTGGATCGTCGGCTTCTACCTCGCCTTCATGCCGCTCTACCTGCTCGGCCTGATGGGCATGACGCGCCGCCTGCAGCACTACGACGTCGCCGAATGGCGGCCCTGGCTGCTCGTGGCGGCGCTCGGCGCGGCGTCGATCCTCGCGGGCATCGCCATGCAGGTGCTGCAGCTCGTCGTCAGCATCCGCCGGCGCGACGCCCTGCGCGATGCGACCGGCGACCCGTGGAACGGCCGTTCGCTGGAATGGGCGACCGCGTCGCCGCCGCCGTCGTTCAACTTCGCCGTGCTGCCAGACGTCGACGGCGAGGACGCCTACTGGCAGATCAAGGAGCGCGCCAAGGCGCAGGCCGAGCAGGTCGGCGAACCCGACTACGTCGACGTCCGCATGCCGCGCAACAGCCCGACCGGCTTCATCTGCGCCTTCTTCGCGACGGTGATGGGCTTCGCGCTGATCTGGAAGATCTGGTGGCTGGTGGGCCTCGGGTTCGTCGGCGCGTTCGCGACCTTCGTCGTCTTCGCGTGGCGCGACGAAGACGAGCACACCATCTCCGCGGGCACCGTCGCCGACGAGGACCGCGCGAACCGCCGCGCCCGCCGCGCGGCGCTCGCGGACGCGGGGGCCGCCTGATGGCGACGGCCGCCGCACCCGCGCTGCCCCGCCGCCCGGCGAAGCCGCGAGACGACCGCCATGGCGCCGCGGTCACCGAGCACGAGGACCACGACGCCGCCAAGCGCATCGTCGTCGGCTACGGCTTCTGGATCTTCCTGATCAGCGACATCATCATGTTCGCGGCCTTCTTCGCGACCTATGCGGTGCAGTCCGACGCCACGGCGAACGGCCCCACGGGTCGCGACATCTTCGAGACGCGCAACGTCGCCATCGAGACGGCGTGCCTGCTGTTCTCGAGCTTCTTCTGCGGCCTCGCGAGCATCGGCGCGCAATTCAGGAAGCGCGCGATGTTCCACGCCGCGATGGCCGTCACTTTCGTGCTCGGTGCGGCGTTCCTCGCGCTCGAGATCCGCGAATTCACCGACCTCGCCGCGCGCGGCGCCACGCCGCAGCGCAGCGGCTTCCTGTCGGCGTTCTTCGCGCTCGTCGGCTGCCACGGCCTGCACGTCACCGCCGGGCTGCTCTGGCTGCTGACGATGATGGCGCAGGTCGTCGCCAAGGGCTTCCGCGAAGACATCCTGCGCCGCATCCTTTGCTTCAGCCTCTTCTGGCACACGCTCGACATCGTCTGGGTCGGCCTCTTCAGCCTCGTCTACCTCGTCGGAGTCGCACCATGACGCACCCACGGCAGCCCGCCACGGCCCGCCACGGCCCGCCCGGACCCGCCGCGGCCCGCAGCGCACCGGAGAGCCCGCCGATGAGCAATCTCGTGCCCGGAGACGAAGGCGAGCGCAGCCACGTCGCGCCCGGCGAATCGCACGACGACGAGCGAAGCCTCGGCCGTAGCATCCTCGGCTACGCCGTCGGCCTCGTGCTCGCCGGCGGGCTCACGCTCGTCTCGTTCTACATCGCCCACACCACGCTGTTCTGGACGCCCAGCATCCCGATCGCGCTGTCGGTGCTCGCCATCGCGCAGATGGGCGTGCACCTGGTCTTCTTCCTGCACATGACGTCGGGTCCCGACAACGTCAACAACCTCATGGCGCTCGCCTTCGGCGTGCTGATCGTCATGCTGCTGGTCTTCGGCTCGCTCTGGATCATGTCGAACTTGAACCACAACATGATGCCGATGGACAAGGCGATGCAGATGCAGCGCTGAAGGGCTATTCCACCTTCACGCCCTTCCAGAACGCCACCCGGTCCTTGATGTTCGCCGCCGCCGCGCTCGGCTCCGGGTAGTACCAGACGGCGTTCTCGTTCAGGCTGCCGTCGACCATGAGGCTGTGGTAGTGGGCCTGGCCCTTCCACGGGCAGCTGCTGCGGTGGTTGCTGAAGGTCGTGTACTCGCGCTTCAGGCTCGACGCCGGGAAATAGTGGTTGCCCTCGACGACCACGGTGTCGTCGCTCTCGGCGATCGTCGCGCCGTTCCAGATGGCTTTCATGCTCGTGCTCCTTCGCGGTGATCCGCCAGCCATCATCCCGGATATCCCGCCGCGGCGCTGCGCAGGCGCTTCGCGATCATCGCGACCAGGGGCTTGTCGCCGACGACCTTGACGCTGTCGCCGTGACGCAGGATGTCCATGGCGAGCTCGACCGGCTCGCTGTAGGGCACCTGCAGCTCGTAGCGGCCGTCGGCGAGCCAGCGCGACTTCTGCCGGCCGTGCCACTGCTCGTTCGCGACCCATTGCGCGGCGTCGGCCTCGAAGACGAGCGTCGCCCAGCGCACCTTGGCGTCGCCGCCACCGTAGATGCCGTAGCCGGCGTCGAGTGCCGCTTCGAGCTCGCGCAGCGGCACGTTCTTCGCCTTGGCGCGTTCCGCGCGGGCGTCGCGGATCGCGTCGAGCGCGAAGCGGCGCAGGCCGTCGCTGGCATGGCACCAGGCGTCGAGGTACCAGGTGTTGCGGTAGTTGACGAGGCGCTGCGGCGACACCTCGCGCTCGCTCGTCGACCGGTCGCTGCGCTTGAAGTAGCGCAGCCAGACGCGCCGCCGCTGCAGCAGCGCGCCGCCGAGCAGCTCGAAGTGGCGGCTCGGCACGGGCCGCCGCGCCGTGCCGATGACCTTGACGCGCCGCATCAGCTCGCGCGCCGCGATCTCGTCGGTGCCGAGCATGCCCTGGAGCTTCTCCATCAGCGGCTGCAGATGGCGGGCGAGCACGCCGTCGTCGTCGAGCCCGGCGAGCAACTGGTGCATGGTCAGGAGGGCGTGGATCTCGTTCTCGCTGAACCACAGGCCCGGCAGTTCGTGGCGCGGCGCGGTCACCGTCGACGCGGCGTCGGGCGTCGCGAAGCGGTAGCCGTTGTCGAACGCGTCGTACACGATCGGCGCGCTCATCCGGTCGCGCAGGTACTGCAGGTCGCGCTTCAAGGTCGCCGGCGACACGTCGAGCGCCTCGCGCAACGCCGCGAAGCTGACGCAGCCCTGCCGCCTGAGCAGCAATTCGATCTTGTAGAAGCGTTCGGTGCGTTCCATGGGGGAGGGTGGCTCGCCGGGTGAGCGAGCCGGCGTCTCGGGCGACGCCGAGAATACCGGAAACTTTTCTCGGGGTGGCTCACGCCATGAGCCATCGAGCGAGAACACTGGCTCCCGTCGCGGCGGATTTCGTCCGAACCAGGAGCCGACATGTCGAACACGCACTACATCGCACTGCACCCCGGTCGAGTCGACCGCTCGATCCACGAGCAGACCGGTTTCGACCTCGGGCGGGACCACGCGCGGTACGCACTCGAGCTGCCGGCGCCCTACGGGCAGGAACCGTCGGTGCTGCGCGAGGGCCTCGTCGACGGCCGCCGCGTCTTCGGCGCGCGCACGCTGGCGCCGACGCCATGGGTGCGCAAGTGGCTGCAGCTTCGACTCCACGCCTGGCTGCGCGGCCGCGGCTTCGAGACGGTGCAGGTCACGCCCCACTACCTGCAGCAGATCGACGTCGGCCACTGCCCGATCACGCGCATGCCGCTGTCGGCGACGGCGCTCGGGCCGAGCTCAGGCTCGCTCGACCGGGTCCGCCACGACGCCGGCTATGCGGCGGGCAACCTCGCGGTGATGAGCGTGCGCGCCAATCGGGCCAAGGGCGCGAACGCGTACCGCGACGCCCGCCGCATCGTCGACCGCATCGATGCCGGCGACCTGCCCGGCTTCGCCGACCTCGATGTCCGTGCGTGGTCTCGCATCGCCGTGCTCTGCAGCTTCGTCGAACCGCTGGCGCACGCCGAAGCCGCGGCCTTGCCGATGACGGTGCTGCCGCCGAACCGGCTGCGCGTGTTCAACCCGGTGCAGTCGCTGCAGGCGTTCGTGAGCCGGCAATTCCTGGTGCCCGGCTGGAGCCGGCGGCTGGCGCACTTCGAGGAACTGCTGCCGGGCAAGGCGTTGCAGCGCGATTTCAAGCGCTTCGTGATGGCGATGCTGCCGCGCGTGCTCGAAGCCGGGCGGCTGTCGGACGGCCAGGCGAGCCGTTGGGCGATCGAAGATGCCTGGCTCGCGCCGCTGGTGCAGCGCCGTTGGACGAGCTTCGCATTGCAGCTCACGCCGGCGCAATGCGACAGCCTGCTCGAGCGCGGCGTCGCCCACGACCTGGCGAGCCACGCCGTGCTGCGGACGACCGAGCACGGCGCCATCGACGGCTGGCGGCTCGCGACCAAAGGCTATGTGCCGCACGGCCGGGCTCTCGCCGACGGCGACGACGAGGACGGCGACGCGCCCACGCAGCCGTCGCAGCAGACGCTCGCGTGGTGAAGGGCGGCTGTCGGCCAACGGCCGGCGCGCTGGCGGCTCGAGTTCGGGGACTCGGGGACTCGGGGACTCGGGGACTCGGGGACTCGGGGACTCGGGCGCTCTATCGCGCAGCGCATCGCCACCGCCGAGCAACGCCGTCACAGCGCTTCAGTGCATCGCCGTATCGCCCTCAGCGCCTTGCGCAGGGCGATCCGCCACGGCCGTCATCGGCGAGCGAGGTTGGCGACGTTCCGCCGACCGTCGCGTGCACCGTGGATGCCTCAGCGAATCGTCGGATCGATCGGCCGGTTGCGCTCGGCCGGCAACAGCCGCGCACGCTCGAGCCGGTCCTCGAGTTGCCCGAGGTGCGCGGCGACGCTGTTGCCGCTCTGCTCGATGCCGAGCCGCAGTTCGTGCTGCAGCGCATCGAGCCGCGCGGTCATCTGGGCGCGCAGCTCGGTGAAGCGCGAGGCTTCGGCGCTGTCGGCGAGCTCGCGTTGCACCTGCAGTTCCTTCGTCTGGCGGCGCGCGTCGCGCAGCGCACTCGCCTGCAGTGCGATCACCCAGCCGATGAAGAGCACGCAAAGGAGAACGACGAGCCCGAGCATGATCAGGCCGAGCGGCGCCCGCACCGTCGTGACGCCGAGCGAGACGGGCGTCGTCGCGGTGAAGGCGTCCCAGTTCAACAGGGCGAAGAAGCCGATCAGCAGCAGCAGAACGAAGAAAGACAGTGCGCGCGCCATGTGAACGTCGAAGTCGGAATGGCCGAGGCCGGTGGCGCAGTGTTGCACGCGTCTCGGGATCCATGACGGGCGCTCGAGCGATTCGACCGGCGCGTCGCGCGACGTCGCCGGCGCGACCGCCCGCGCCGTCGGCGGTCGCGCCGCGCGGCGCCGGCCCGGTCGTCGTTCGCCCGCGGGCACCTGCGCGCCTCCGCTCAACACGCCGCCGTGGTCGCGAGACGTCGCGACCGGCCTCGCGACGCGCGCCGCACTCAATCGCCGCGCCGTTCGGCCGAAAACGGGCTTTCCGCAGCTTCGCAGAACCCACATGTCGTCGCCCCGCCGCCCCGCCCCGACTCTTGCCCGCGCTGTCGCGGGAGCCCTGCTCGCCGTCGTCGTGGCGCTCCCGGTCGTTGCCGCCGACGCACCTGCCGCTTCGCAGCCGCTCGTCCCGGTCCACGCGCCCGATGCCGAACTCCTGCACGCCTTCGGCGGCCCCGAAGGCCTGCGCCGCCTGTCCGACGACTTCGTCGACCGCATGCGCGCCGACCCGCGCATCGGCCACTACTTCGCCAAGACGAAGATCGGCACATTGAAGAAGCAGCTCGCCGACCAGCTGTGCCAGGTGCTCGCCGGCCCCTGCGTCTACGAAGGCGACTCGATGCGCGCCTCGCATGCCGACCTCGGGATCACGCGCGCCGACAGCCTCGCGCAGGTCGAACTACTGCAGGCGTCGATGGACGCGCAAGGCATCGACTTCCGCGCGCAGAACAAGCTGCTCGCCCGGCTCGCGCCGATGTACCGCGAGATCATCACGCGCTGATCGGCCGCGGCCGCCGCTCGGCGGATGGCGCACCCCGGAGGCATCGTCCAGAGGGTGTGCCGCCTCGCTCGCCGACGACGCAGGGCCGGCGCCGCGACGGAGCGCGTGTCCGTGCACTGCGGCTCGAGGACAGCGACCTGCGGCCATCGGCGTCGCTGCGGCCACGCCCCCTGCCGCCGCCGGCTCACTCGCCCCGCTGGACCACCAGACTGCAATCGCATCCTGATCCTGCCGCCACGAAGCGCCGTGCCACGCGCGACAGCAACGGCGCACCGGCGCGCAGCGGCACTGGCAACCATGCGGCCGGTGCGTCGATCAGGCTGCAACGGTAGACCGCCTCGTCCTCGCGCCAGACGAGCGCTGCGCATGCGCCCGCGACGCGGCGGCTCGCCAACACGCCGATCGGGCACGGCGCGCTCGCGCAGCACACGCCGCAGCCGTTGCACGCCGCGCCCTCCGGTGGCTTGGCCGGCGCGTCGACGTGGATCCGGATGGTGGCGGCTCGCTGCACCGCGCGATCATCGCCAGGGCCGCGCGCGGGCGGTCGTCCGATCAGCGGGACGAGGGCGCCGCTGTTGCCGCGACAATGCCTGCCCGCTCTGCCGCCGCCCGCACACGCGATGAACCCCGTCATTACCAGCCTGCTCGACACCGATCTCTACAAGTTCACGATGTGGCAGGCGATGCTGCACCGGCATCCGGCGACGCAGGCCGAGTACACCTTCGTCTGCCGCAACCAGCCGGCGTATCCGCTCGCCGAGCTGGTGGCCGAGGTCGACGCGCAGCTCGACCACCTCTGTTCGCTGACGTTCCGTCCCGACGAGCTGAGCTATCTGGGCGGCCTGCGCTTCATGCGCTCGGATTTCGTCGACTTCCTGCGCATCTTCCATTTCCAGCGCGAGTTCATCGGCGCGCGTGCCGTCGGCGACCAGCTCGAGATCGTCGCGAGCGGCCCGCAGGTCCATGTGATGGCGTTCGAAATCTACGTGCTCGCGATCGTCAACGAACTGTATTTCCGCCGTTTCGACGCGACCGCCGCCGTCGCCGAAGGCCGCAAGCGGCTCGCCGCCAAGATCGAGCGGCTGCGTGCCTTCGAGCGCGACGGGCCGCCGCGCCGCCACCCGTTCGAGTTCTTCGACTTCGGCGTGCGCCGGCGCTTCTCTAGCGACTGGCACCGCGAGGTGCTCGCGACCTTCAAGCGCGAGGTGCCGCGGTTCTTCAAGGGCGCGTCGAACGTGCTGTTCGCGCGCGACATGGGCCTCGTGCCCATCGGCACGATGGCGCACGAGTACCTGCAGACCTACCAGACGCTCGGCGTGCGGCTGCGCGACTTCCAGCGCGCCGCGCTCGAGGACTGGGTGCAGGAATACCGCGGCGATCTCGGCATCGCGCTCACCGACGTCGTCGGCATGGACGCCTTCCTGCTCGACTTCGACCTCTATTTCGCCAAGCTCTTCGACGGCCTGCGCCACGACTCCGGCGACCCGGTCGTCTGGGGCGAGAAAGCGCTCGCCCACTACGCGAAGCTGCGCATCGACGCGCACACCAAGCGCCTGGTCTTCTCCGACGGCCTCGACTTCGACAAGTCGATCGCGCTCTACCACCGCTTCGCCGACCGCACGCAGCTCGGCTTCGGCATCGGCACCAATCTCACGAACGACATGGGCCTGAAGACGCTGCACATCGTGATGAAGCTGACCCACGCCAACCGGCAGCCGGTCGCGAAGCTCTCCGACAGCCCGGGCAAGCTGCTGTGCGACGACGAGACCTTCCTCGCCTATCTGCGGCAGGTCTTCAAGGTGCCGGCCTGACGGTGGGGCGGAAGCCGGCGCCGCGCCGGCCGCGCCGGCCGCGCCGGCCGGGCTGTCCGCGCTGTCCGCGCTGTCCGACGGCGAGTTTCTCGGATGCGGTCACCGCGGGCCGCCGCGCATCGATCGTTGTCAGCGCCCGCGCCTGCGCGACCCGTCGCGCGTCGCGAGCCGACTTCGGCGACGCGCCCGGTCCGGCGTCGCGTCGGTGCGTGCGGCCTGCCCGTGCGGCTCGCGAGCGACACCGGTGGCGGTGCCGGGCGTTCCGCACCTGTGCCGCCTTGCTCGGCGGTGCCGCACCCGCGGGCGGCGGCGTCGCAGCGGCTGCCACCCCGCCCGGCAGGGCCGAACCCGTCGCACGACGGCCGACACCGCACTCCGCGCCGACCGCCGTCACCCTTCGCGCCGCGATGCGTCCGTCGGCTGCGACACCCGCGGCGAGCCGCGCGCGGGCCCGAAGTCCGCCTGCCGCAACGCGGTCAGATCGAGCACGCGCAGCCCGCCGTACTCGATCCGGATCGCGCCGCTGCGTGCGATCTCGACCAGCGCCTCGTTGACCCGCTGCCGCGACAGCCCGACGAGATAGGCGAGCTCCTGCTGCGTGATCCGCAGGCGGTCGCTGCCGCTCGGCGACAGCAGCGGGCCGAACAGCGCCGCGAGGCCGCGGGCGACGCGCACGTCGGGGCCGGCGAGCGTGTGCGTGCCGTGCGCGGCGATGAACTGGCCGAGCCGCTCGTTGAGCTGGTTCATGATGAAGCGGTTGAAGCCGATCGAGCTGTCGAGCAGCGCATGGAACTCGTCGGCGGGCAGACCGGCGACGACGCTGCGACGCAGCGTCTGCACGTCGTAGCGGTAGGGCTCGCGCTTCAGGACCGTGCCCTCGCCGAACCAGCCGCCCGGAGGCAGGCCGCTGTACGTCACCGAGCGGCCGTCGGGCGTGTCGGTGCTGACCTTGAGCAGGCCCTCGATCACGCCGAACCAGTACGTCGGCGGCCCGCCGACGCGGCAGAGCAGCTCGCCCGGCCCGAGCTCGGCGACGACCATCGCGCGCTCGCCACGCCGCCGCTCGGCGGGCGCGAGTGCCGCGAGCCACGGGACCGCCGCGCATTCGGCGTCGCGCACCGGCCGCAGCCGGCTCGAGATCGGCCGCTGCGTTAGCGGCTTCCTGCTCGCGGCATGCGTACTCATCGGGAAACCACGCTCGGGACTGACCCTCGGATTGTCGTCGGAACGACAAGACGCCGTCAAAGCCGATCCTACAGTCCGCCCGTGCCCCGAACCGCCGACGCCGCTCTCGCCACCTTCCCGCGCCGCCTGCGGGCGCATGCACTGGCGCGCCCGGCCGCGCCCGCGATCCGCGAGAAGGACCTCGGCATCTGGCAGACGGCGACCTGGGCCGACGTGCAGGTCGGCGTGCGGGAGATCGCCTGCGGGCTCGCGAGCCTCGGCTTCCGACCGTTCGACACGCTCGCCGTCGTCGGCACCAACCGGCCGCAGCTCTACATGGCGATGCTCGCGGCGCAGTGCCTGCGCGGCGTCCCGGTGCCGCTCTACCAGGACGCGGTGGCCGCCGAGATGGTCGTGATGCTCGGCGATGCGGAAGTGCGCTTCGCCGTCGCCGAGGACCAGGAGCAGGTCGACAAGCTGCTCGAGGCGCGCGCCGCGCACGGCGCGCCGCTCGAGGCGATCGTCTTCGACGACCCGCGTGGCCTGCGCCACAACGACGCGCCCGGCCTGATCGGCTTCGCCGCCCTGCGCGAGGCCGGCCGCGCCCACGACGCCGCGCACCCCGGCTTCTTCGACGCCGCGGTCGCGAGCGGCGAGCCGGGCGACGTCGCGGTCATCCTCTACACCTCGGGCACGACCGGCCGGCCGAAGGGCGTGTGCCAGACGCACGCGAGCTTCATCGCCGCCGGCGAGGGCGGTTGCGCCGCCGACCGGCTCGGCCCGGGCGACGACGTGATGTGCTACCTGCCGATGGCCTGGGTCGGCGACCACCTCTTCTCGGTCGCGCAGTGGCTCGTCGGCGGCTTCACGCTCAACTGCCCCGAGTCGGCCGAGACGGTGCTCGCCGACATGCGGGAGATCGGCCCGACCTGCTACTTCGGCCCGCCGCGCAGCTTCGAGGCGCTGTCGACGCAGGTCGCGATCCGCATGGAAGATGCCGCGGCGCCGAAGCGCTGGCTCTACGCGCGCTGCATGGCGCTCGCGCGGCGCGTCGGCTGCGACGTGCTCGACGGTGCGCCGGTCGCGGCGCTCGATCGCCTGCGCTACGCCGTCGCCGACGTGCTGGTCTTCGCGCCGCTGCGCAACGTCCTCGGCATGAGCCGGATCCGCGTCGCCTACACCGCCGGCGCCGCGATCGGCCCCGACCTGTTCCGCTTCTACCGCTCGATCGGCGTCAACCTGAAGCAGTTCTACGGCCAGACCGAGACCTGCGCCTACGTCTGCCTGCAACGCGACGGCGACGTGCGGCCGCGCACCGTCGGCACCGCGGCGCCCGGCATCGAGCTGAAGATCGCCGACAGCGGCGAGGTGCTCGTCCGCGGCGTCTCGGTGCTCCAGTCCTACCACCGCCGGCCCGACGCCACCGCCGAGGTGCTCGATGCCGACGGCTACTTCCACACCGGCGACGCCGGCGTGCTCGATGCCGACGGCCACCTGCGCATCATCGACCGCGCCAAGGACGTCGGCCGCATGCGCGGCGGTGCGCTCTTCGCGCCCAACTACCTCGAGAACAAGCTCAAGTTCTTTCCGCAGATCAAGGAAGCGGTCTGCTTCGGCGACGGCTTCGATGCGGTCTGCGCCTTCGTCAACATCGACTTCGAGGCGGTCGGGCACTGGGCCGAACGGCGCGGCATCGCCTACGGCGGCTATGTCGATCTCGCGGGCAAGCCCGAGGTCGTCGCGCTCGTCGGCGAGTGCGTCGCCGCGGTCAACGCCGACCTCGCGACCGAACCGGGCATGGCCGCGACGCAGATCGCCCGCTTCCTCGTGCTGCACAAGGAGCTCGACGCCGACGACGACGAGCTGACGCGCACCCGCAAGGTCCGCCGCGGCTTCGTCGCGCAGAAGTACGCGCTGCTCGTCGACGCGCTCTACGCCGGCCGCACCGAGCAGTTCGTCGAGACGCAGGTGCGCTTCGAGGACGGCCGCAGCGGCAGCGTGGCTGCCACGCTCGCGATCCGCGACGCGACGCGCTACCCCGCGACGCAGGCGGCCGCATGACGGCCGCGAAGGACCGCGTCGGCGAGGTCGTGATCGAGGTCGACCGCGTCTCGCTCGCGTTCGGCGGCGTCAAGGCGCTGAGCGACGTCAGCTTCGACGTCCGCGCGCACGAGATCCGCGCCATCATCGGCCCGAACGGCGCCGGCAAGAGCTCGATGCTCAACTGCATCAACGGCGTCTACCGGCCGCAGTCGGGCGCGATCCGGCTGCGCGGGCAGCCGCTCGCGACGATGACGCCGCGGCGCATCGCCGAGGCCGGCGTCGCGCGCACCTTCCAGAACCTGGCGCTCTTCAAGGGCATGAGCGCGCTCGACAACATCATGACCGGCCGGCACCTGAAGATGCGCAGCAGCGTCTTCGCGCAGGCGCTGCGCCTCGGCCCGGCGCTGCGCGAGGAGATCGCCCAGCGCGAAGTCGTCGAGCGCATCATCGACTTCCTCGAGATCCAGGCGCACCGCAAGACGCCGGTCGGCCGGCTGCCGTACGGCCTGCAAAAGCGCGTCGACCTCGGCCGCGCGCTCGCGATGGAACCCGACGTGCTGCTGCTCGACGAGCCGATGGCGGGCATGAACCTCGAGGAGAAGCAGGACCTGAGCCGCTTCATCGTCGACGTCAACGACGAGTTCGGCACGACGATCGTGCTGATCGAGCACGACATGGGCGTGGTGATGGATCTGTCCGACCGCGTCGTCGTGCTCGACCACGGGCAGAAGATCGGCGACGGCACGCCGGCCACGGTGCGCGCCGACCCGGCCGTGATCCGCGCCTATCTCGGCGCCGCGCTGGCCGAGGCCGCGCCGGCCGGCACGCCGGCGCTCGCCTGATGGGCTTCTTCCTCGAGACCGTGCTCGGCGGCCTGATGGTCGGGATGCTCTACGCGCTCGTCGCGCTCGGCTTCGTGCTGATCTTCAAGGCCTCGGGCGTCTTCAATTTCGCGCAGGGCGCGATGGTGCTGTTCGCCGCGCTCGCGATGGCGCGGTTCTCGGAATGGCTGCCGCGCCTCTTCGGCTTCCAGAGCCTGCTGCTCGCCAACGTCCTCGGCGGGCTCGCCGCGGCGGCGTGCATGGTCGCGGTCGCCTGGGGCGTCGAGCGCTTCGCCTTGCGCCGGCTCGTCAACCAGGAAGGCATCACGCTGCTGATGGCGACGCTCGGCATCGGCACGGTGCTCGACGGCGCCGGCCAGCTCGTCTTCGGCAGCGCGACCTACAAGATCGACATCGGCATGCCGAAGGACCCGCTGATGGTCCTCGAGTCGACCTTTCCCGGCGGCCTGCTCGTCAACCGCGAAGACCTCTACGCGGCGGTCGTCGCCGCGACGCTCGTCGCGCTGCTCGCCGTGTTCTTCCAGAAGACGCGCACCGGCCGGGCGCTGCGCGCGGTCGCCGACGACCACCAGGCGGCGCAGTCGATCGGCATTCCGCTCGGCCGCATCTGGGTCGTCGTCTGGTCGGTGGGCGGCCTCGTCGCGCTCGTCGCCGGCGTCATCTGGGGCAGCAAGCTCGGCGTGCAGTACTCGATCTCGCTCGTCGCGCTGAAGGCCTTCCCGGTCGTGATCCTCGGCGGATTGACGTCGGTGCCGGGCGCGATCGTCGGTGGCCTCGTCATCGGCGTCGGCGAGAAGCTCGCGGAGATCTATCTCGGGCCGACGGTCGGCGGCGGCATCGAGAACTGGTTCGCCTACGTGCTCGCGCTCGGCGTGCTGCTGGTGCGGCCGCAAGGCCTCTTCGGCGACAAGATCATCGACCGCGTCTGACGCCGGCGACCACGAACCACGACCACCATGTTCTATCGCGAGAACGGCCAGTTCAAGACCAGCTACCGCGCCGACCTGGCGCTGTTCCCCGTCGCGCAGGACCGCGTCGCGATGCTCGTGCTCGCCGTCGTCGCCTTCGTCGCCGTGCCGGCGCTCGCGAGCGACTACCTGCTCCGCGCGGTGCTGATTCCGTTCCTCGTGCTCTCGCTCGCCGCGGTCGGCCTCAACCTGCTCGTCGGCTACTGCGGCCAGATCTCGCTCGGCACCGGCGCCTTCATGGCGGTCGGCGCCTATGCGGCCTACAACCTGCAGGTGCGCGTCGACGGCCTGCCGCTCGCCGTCGCGATCCTCGGCGGCGGCGTCGCGGCGGCGGTCCTGGGCGTGCTCTTCGGCATTCCGAGCCTGCGCATCCGCGGCCTCTACCTCGCCGTCGCGACGCTCGCCGCGCAGTTCTTCGTCGACTGGTTCACCAACCGCGTCCGCTGGGTCACGCACGACTCGTCGTCGGGCTCGGTGAGCGTGCAGTCGCTGCGCTTCCTCGGCGTCGACGTGACGACGCCCGCGCAGAAGTACCTCGTCTGCCTCGCCTTCGTCGTCGTCGTCTCGCTGCTCGCCAAGAACCTCGTGCGCGGCGCGATCGGCCGCGAATGGATGGCGATCCGCGACATGGACGTCGCCGCGACCGTCATCGGCATCCGCCCGGTCCACGCCAAGCTGACGGCATTCGCGGCGAGCAGCTTCATCGTCGGCATCGCCGGTGCGCTGTGGGGCTTCGTCCATCTGGGCGCCTGGGAGCCGGCCGCGTTCGGCATCGACAAGTCGTTCCAGCTCCTCTTCATGATCATCATCGGCGGCCTGGGCTCGATCGCCGGCAGCTTCTTCGGTGCCGCCTTCATCGTGCTGCTGCCGCTCTGGCTCAACTTCGTGCCGCGCTGGCTCGGGCTGCCGGTCTCGACCGCGGTCGCGTCGCATCTCGAGCACGTGATCTTCGGCGCGCTGATCGTCTTCTTCCTCATCGTCGAGCCGCACGGCCTCGCGCGCCTCTGGATGACGGCGCGGCAGAAGCTGCGGCTCTGGCCGTTCCCGCACTGACCGATCCCACCACAACGACAGGAGACTCCGCCATGCCGTCCTCGCCCCTCGCCCGTACCGCCGCCCTCGCGCTCGCCGGCATCACGCTCGCTGCTCTCGGCTTGCCTGCCGCAGCGCAGACCGCCGAGCAGTTCGTGCCGCTGATGGTCTACCGCACCGGCCAGTTCGCGCCGCTCGGCATCCCGTGGGCCGACGGCAAGCAGGACTACCTGAAGCTCGTCAACGCGCGCGACGGCGGCGTCAACGGCGTGAAGATCGCCTTCGAGGAATGCGAGACCGCATACGACGCGAGCAAGGGCGTCGAGTGCTACGAGCGCCTGAAGACGCGCGGCGGCGGCGCGTCGGGCTTCGACACCCAGTCGACCGGCATCACCTTCGCCGTGACCGACAAGGCCTTCGTCGACAAGATTCCCGTCGAGACGCCCGGCTACGGCCTGTCGCAGTCGGCCGACGGCAGCGTCTTCGAATGGAACTTCCCGCTGCTCGGCACCTACTGGACCGCCGCCGACGTGATGGTGCAGGACATCCTGAAGAAGGAGAAGGGCGACCTGAAGGGCAAGAAGATCGCGCTCGTCTACCACGACTCGCCGTACGGCAAGGAGCCGATCGCGCTGCTGCAGAAGCGCGCCGCGGCGCAGGGCTTCGAGCTGCTGCTGCTGCCGGTCACGCCGCCGGGCGTCGAGCAGAAGTCGACCTGGCTGCAGCTTCGCCAGCAGCGGCCCGACTACGTCCTCTTCTGGTCCGCCGGCGTGATGACGCCCGCCGGCATCCGCGAGGCGCAGGCGAGCGGCTATCCGCGCGAGAAGATCTACGCGATCTGGTGGGCGGGCTCGGACCACGACGTCAAGGACCTCGGCGCCGGCGCCCGTGGCTACAACGCGATCACGCTGCACAACAGCGCCGCGAAGGACGTGGTGCAGGACGATTTGCGGAAATACGTCTACGACAAGGGCCAGGGCAGCGGCCCGGTCGAGAGCGTCGGCACGCTCGCCCACACCCGCGGCATGATGATCTCGATGCTGCAGGTCGAGGCGATCCGCACCGCGCAGGAGAAGTACGGCCGCGGCAAGCCGATGACGCCCGAGCAGGTGCGCTGGGGCTTCGAGAACCTCAACCTCACCGCCGAGCGGCTGAAGACGCTCGGCTTCGGCGAGATCATGCGGCCGGTCAAGACTTCGTGCACCAACCACATGGGCGACGACTGGGCGCGCATCGTCCAGTGGGACGGCGCCAAGTGGGAGCTGAAGTCCGACTGGTACCAATCGGACAAGACCTTCATCGCGCCGCTGGTCAAGGAGTACGCCGAGAAGTACGCGAAGGACAAGAACGTCAAGCCGCGCAGCTGCGGTTGAGCGCGGCGACGACGATGGCGCCCATCGCCGCCCCGCTGCTCGACGTCAACGGCATCGAGGTCATCTACGACCACGTGATCCTGGTGCTCAAGGGCGTGTCGCTGCAGGTGCCCGAGGGCGGCATCGTCGCGCTGCTCGGCGGCAACGGCGCCGGCAAGACGACGACGCTGCGCGCGATCAGCAACCTTCTCGCCGGCGAGCGCGGCGCGGTGACCAAGGGAACGATCACGCTGCGCGGCGAGCGCATCGAGGCGTCGACGCCGTCGGCGCTCGTCCGCCGCGGCCTCGTCCAGGTGATGGAAGGCCGCCACTGCTTCGCCCACCTGACGATCGAGGAGAACCTGATGACCGGTGCCTACACCCGGCGCGACGGCGCGCGGGCGATCGCCGAGACGCTCGAGAAGGTCTACGGCTACTTCCCGAAGCTGCGCGCGCGGCGCGGCGCGCAGTCGGCCTACACCTCGGGCGGCGAGCAGCAGATGTGCGCGATCGGCCGTGCGCTCATGGCCAGCCCGAGCGTCGTGTTGCTCGACGAGCCGTCGATGGGCCTCGCGCCGCAGATCGTCGAGGAGGTGTTCGAGATCGTCCGCGACCTGAACCGCAAGGAGCGCGTGACCTTCCTGCTCGCCGAGCAGAACACCGCGATGGCGCTGCGCTACGCCGACCACGGCGTGATCCTCGAGAGCGGCCGCGTCGTGCTCGAGGGCGACGCGGCGAGCCTGCGCGACAACGCCGACGTGCGCGAGTTCTATCTCGGCGCCGCCGGCGGCGACCGCAAGAGCTTCCGCGACGTGAAGAGCTACAAGCGCCGCAAGCGCTGGCTGGCATGAGCGCTTCCGCACGGCCGTTCCGACGAAAGCGCGTCGTCCCTCCCGGAGGGACCGAGCGAAGCGACAGGGAGCACCAGTGACGCCGCTGCCCGACGACACGCCCTACGACGCGCTCGAGACCCGCGAGCCGGCCGCGCGCGAGGCGGCGCTGCTGGCCGCGCTGCCGGCGCAGGTGGCGCACGCACGAGGCCGCACGGCGGCTTATGCGCGGCTCCTCGCCGACGTCGATCCGGCCGCGGTCACGACGCGCGAGGCGCTCGCCGCGCTGCCGGTCGTGCGCAAGTCCGAGCTGCACGCGCTGCAGCGCGCCGGTCTGCCCGCCGACCCGTTCGGCGGCTTCGCGGCCGTCGCCCGCGGTCCGGCGCTGCGCAGGATCTTCGCAAGCCCCGGGCCGGTCTACGAGCCCGAAGGTGCATCGCCCGACCCGGGCCGCACCGCCCGCGCGCTGCACGCCGCCGGCTTTCGCGCCGGCGACCTGCTCCACAACAGCTTCAGCTACCACCTGACGCCGGCCGGCTTCATGATGGAAGGCGGCGCGCACGCGCTGGGCTGCACCGTCTTTCCCGCGGGCACCGGGCAGACCGAGCAGCAGCTCGCGGCGATCGCCGATCTCCGTCCCGAGGGCTACGTCGGCACGCCGAGCTTCCTGCGCATCCTGCTCGAGCGGGCGGCCGATGCCGGCGGCACGGGCTTCGTCCGGGCGCTGGTGTCGGGCGAGGCGTTCCCAGCGGCCCTGCGCGAGGCGGTCGCCGGCTTCGGCGTCGAGGCGCTGCAGTGCTACGCCACGGCCGACCTCGGCCTCGTCGCCTACGAGACCCGCGCCCGCGAGGGCCTCGTCGTCGACGAAGGCGTGCTGCTCGAGATCGTCCGTCCGGGCACCGGCGAGCCGCTGCCGGACGGCGAGATCGGCGAGGTCGTCGTCACGACGTTCGGCCGCGACTATCCGCTCGTGCGCTTCGCGACCGGCGACCTGTCGGCGGTGCTGCCCGGCCGCTGCCCCACCGGCCGCACCAACCGCCGCATCCGCGGCTGGCTCGGCCGTGCCGACCAGACGACCAAGGTGCGCGGCATGTTCGTCCACCCGGCGCAGGTCGCGGCGGTCGCGCGCCGCTTTCCGGAGCTCGGCCGGGTGCGGCTCGTCGTCGACGGCGAGCCGGGCGCGGACCGGATGACGCTGCACGTCGAATGCGCGGCGCCGGTCGACGGCCTCGCCACGCGGATCGCCGACGCGGTGCGCGAGCTGACGCGCCTGCGCGGCGACGTCGCCATCGTCGCGCCCGGCTCGCTGCCGGCCGACGGGCGCGTGATCGCGGACGTGCGACCCGTCGGCTGACGGCCCGCGCCAGGCCCTGTCGGCGGTCAGCCCGTGCCGCCCCGGTTGAGGCCGGGCCCGAGGCGGGGCTTCGCCGGCGACTTGCGGACGAGTGCGCGCCGCAACCTGCGCATCGCGGCCTCCAGGCGCTCCGGGTCGGGCCGGTTCGCGAGGCTCGCTCCGGCGTCGAGCGCCCCGTCGAGCCGACGCAGCCCGATCGACCCGCGTGGCGACCGGCTCGTCGCGAGGCGGCCAGAAGAAATCCGGATGCTCGGGATGCACCGTGCGCAGGAGTTCGGCGAGCGTCTCGAGCAGCGAGCCGAGCGCGAGCGCGTCGACGGCCGGGGGCTTCGGTGTGTCGGCATCGGCGTCGGCATCGGCGTCGGCGTCGTCGGCGTCACCGTCACTGTCGTGGTCGAGCCATCGATCCAGTTCGAGCTGCGCCTGTCGGGTGAGCCGCGCGGCGGCCGCCGCGCGCGCCCCGGGCAGCGCGTGCGACGCGGAACGGTCCGCTCCGGCGACGTCGCGGGTCGGCCGGGCGTCGCTCGGGCGACGGCGAGCATCTGCAACGACGAGGGACGTCGTTTGCGGCGCACCAGCGGGTGCGGGGATTTCTGCCGAGCTTCTCAGCGGCGCAGCGGCCGCGCGAAGGCCAGGCAGACGGCGACCGGCACGCCCAGGCCGGCCCAGGCAGCAGCGTCCCAGAGGCCGTCGCCGAGCAGGCCGGCGACGAGGCCGGCGCTGCCCGCCGCCGCGAGACCGGCCGGCAGCGCCCAGGTCGAGCGCCGCAGCCAGCCGATGCGCCGCGGCGCCGACGGACGGCTGCTGCGCGCTGCGCGGCGGTCCTGGCGATGCCGCGTCCACCACAGCCAAAGCCCGCTGCCGAGCACGACGATCGTGATCACGTCGAGCGCCGCCCAGAGCAGCTGCATCGGCAGCCCGCCGTAGTCGCCGAAGTGCAGCGGCTGCGAGAGCCGCATCACGACGAGGTACCACGGCGGCTCGCGGCTCGCGGTCACCACGCCCGTCATCGCGTCGACGAGCACCGGCTTGTGCAACCGCGCGGTCAGCGGCGCGTCGCCGCGCAGGAAGACGCCGTAGTGGTGAAGGCTCGTGAACGCCGTGCCCGGGAAGGCGACGAACGCGACGCGCATCGCCGGCTCGCGCGCAAGCGCCGCGTCGAGCGCGCGCTGCAGCGGGCCGAGCCGCTCGAGCGGAGGCTGGCCGGCGTATGGCGCGACCATCTCGGCGAGCTGGTCGCCGCGCCAATGGTCGTAGGCGAGATCGACCAGCGTGTTGCAGACGCCGGTCGCGCCGACGACGAGCGCCCAGCTCAAGGTCGCGATGCCGAGCAGGTTGTGCAGGTCGAGCCAGCGCGTGCGCGGCGACTTCTCGTGGCGCACCTCGCCGAAGCCGAGCTTGCGCATGAACGGCGCGTAGAGCACGACGCCCGAGACGCTCGACGCGAGCAGCAGCACGCCCATCGCACCGAGGAAGAGCTTGCCGGCCAAGCCCGCGAAGAGGTCGACGTGCAGGCGGTTGACGACGTGCATGACGCCGTTCTCGAGCGGCGGCTCGTTGAGCGCGACGCCGGTGCGGGCATCGACCGCGACCTGCTTCAGGCCGCTGCCGTCGCGCTGCAGCGAGAGCGTCACGTACCAGACGCGGTCGTCGTCGATCTCCTGCGAGACGAAGCGGACCATGGCGCCGGGGAAGCGTGCCTCGGCGACCGCGAGCACCCGATCGAGCGACACGCGCGGCGCGGCCGCGGGCAGGTCCGGCGGCTCGACGAGATGGCCGAGCGCGTGGGCGATCTGGTGGCTGAAGACCAGCGGCAGGCCGGTCAGGCAGAGCAGCAGCAGGAAGGCGGTGCAGACGAGGCTGGTCCATTTGTGGACCCAGACCCAACCGCGCAGCGACCGCCGGCCGGCGGCGGCTGCCGCTTGCGCGCGGGCCGGCGCCGGCGGGAGGAGGAGAGCGTCGTCGGCCACGCGTGCCTTCCGTCAGAAGTCGACGCTCGCGGTCAGCGAGACGCTGCGCGGCGCACCGAGCACGAGGTAGCCGGCATCCGGATAGCCGCCGACCGACGACCAGTACGAGCGGTTGGCGGCATTGTCGACGCGGGCCCGCAAGGTGACGGGGCGGGCCTGCACGTCGACCGCGTAGCGCACGCCGAGGTCGAGCCGTGTCCACGACGGCACGGCGAGCGTGTTGGTCGCGTCGGCGTAGCTCGCGGCCGTGTAGACGACGCGGCCGTCGATCGCAAGGCCGGTGACGCCCGGCACGTCCCACTCGACGCCGACGTTCGCCTGCGTCCTCGGCACGCCGATCACGCGCTTGCCGTCGGTCGCGGCGCTGCCGGTCGACTGCTGCACGGCGTCGAGCCAGGTCAGGCCGCCGAGCACGCGCACGCCGGGCGCGGCGACGCCGAACACCGAGAGTTCGACGCCGCGGTGGCGGTCGTCGCCGCTCGCGACGAAGACGTTGGCGGCGTCGACGAAGGCGCGCGGCTTCGACGTCGAGAACAGCGCCAGGCTGCCGCCGAGGATCCCGGTGTCGAGCTTGACGCCGACTTCCTCCTGCTTCGAGACGTAGGGCGGCAGCACCTCGCCCTGGTTGACGGGCGGCGGCGCGCCGAAGCCGCCCGCGGCGGTCGCGCCCTGCGTCAGGCCCTCGATGTAGTTGCCGTAGACCGACACCTGCTTCGCCAGCTTCCAGACGACGCCGACGCTCGGGCTGATGCGGCTCTTGTCGTACTCGGTCAGGAGCGCGGCCGTGCCGTTGTCGTAGTTCGAGATGCCGAGCGTCTGGTGCCGCAGGCCGAGCGTGACGAGGACCCGGTCGTCGAGCAGGCCGAGCGTGTCGCCGACGGCGATGCTCGTGAGCTTGATCCGGCTCGCGAGCTTCGGCGCGTCGAGCACACCGCCGAAGAAGGCGGTACCGGTGAATGCCGGTTGCGCGATGGCGGCCGGGGCGTACACGTTCGTCGGCAGCTGGTTGCCGAAGTCGAAGCCGTAGGCGTTCCGGATGGTCAGCTGGAAGGCGGCGAACGACGCGACCCAGTCGTGGCTCACCGGCCCGGTCCTGAGCTTGCCGCGCAGGCCGAGCTCGCCGGTGTCGACGCGGTCGCGGCGGGTGTTGTCGAAGCGGTAGGTGCTGGCCGCGCCGGTCGCTGCATCGCCGACGGTCGGGTTGGCGAGCGAGTTGGCCTCGGAGCTGCGGCGCAGGCCGTAGGCGGCCCATGCGGTGATCGCGGGCGCGAGGTCGACCTCGCCGCGGAAGGTGCCGAAGAGGTCGCGCTCGTTGGAGAACGTCCAGGGCTGGGCGAAGTTCGTCGAGGCGTCGGGCGCGCGCGGCACGGCCGTCGTGCCGAGCGAGACGTTGGGCCGGGTGCCGCGCAGCTTGTTTTCCTGCCAGCCGATGTCGCCCGAGAGCCGCACCTCGCGGCTGCGCCAGTCGAGGCCGAGCGCGAGCAGTTCGAGCTTCGAATGCTCGCCGTCGACCGGCGTGCCGCCGTCGCGGTGCGCGGCGTTGAAGCGCACGCCGGTGGCGTTGTCGGGGCCGAAGCGGCGCGAGACGTCGGTCGCCACCGAGTACTGGCCGCCGCTCGACCAGCCGGCGGTCAGACGCGTCAGCGGCTCGTTCGTCGCCCGCTTCGGCACCAGGTTGATCGCGCCGCCGATGCCGTCGCCGCCGGGGCTCGCGCCGTTCAGGAACGCGGTCGCACCGCGAATCACCTCGACGCGCTCGAACAGTTCGGTCGCGATGTACTGACGCGGCAGCAGGCTGTAGAGGCCGTTGTAGGCGACGTCGTCCGAATTGAGCAGGAAGCCGCGGATGAAGTACGACTCCTGGAAGTTGCCGAAGCCGCGCGCCATGCGGACGGTCGGGTCGTTCTGCAGCACGTCGCCGACGCTCCTCGCCTGGCGGTCCTGGATCAGCTCGTTGGTATAGGCGGTGAGGCTGAACGGCGTCGACATGGTGTCCTGGCTGCCGAGCAGGCCGACCCGCCCGCCACGGGCCACCTGGCCGCCGGGGTAGGCGGGCTGCAGGCCGCCGGCCGAGGCATCGGCGCTGGCGCGCACGGTGACCGATGGAAGTGTCGCGGCCGACGCAGCGGGCGCCGGAGCCGCGGGTGTCGACTGCGCCTGGGCCAAGGAGGACGACAGCGTGGCGACGGCCAGCGCGAGGGAAGTGAGGCGACGCGACATGACGACCGTTCAGTGAGAATGATTCTCATTATAGGCAGCAGACCGCGGACTGCAGCCAGTCGGCGCGCTCATCGACGGTATCCGGGCACGCTGACCAGCGGGTCCGACGGACCGCCGCCCTGAGTCTCGGAACCGGAGATTCGCTCGGCCGGCCGCCGGACCGCAACGCCCGGCGACGTGTGGCAACTCACCGGCTCGCGAACCGCCTGCGAGAACCGTGCCGTCCGCGTCGCAGCGCAACCGGGCACGCGCCGCGCTCAGCCGTGTGCGCCCACGACCACCGGCACTTCGGTCGCCGGCGGCGTGTTGCGGCTCCGCCCGCAGCGCACGATGCCGCCGATCATCACCATGCCGACGCCGGGGATGTCGCCCTGTTGCACGCTCTCGAGCACCGTCCTGCCCGGCGCGTGCTGAGCCCGGTCGAGGAAGACGAAGTCGGCATCGCGGCCGACCTCGATCAAGCCGCAATTGAGGTCGCGGATGCGCGCCGTGTTGCCGGTCGCGAAGCAGAACACCAGCTCCGCCGGCAGGTTCGCGACGCTCGAGAGCATCGCGATCATCCGCAGGATGCCGAGCGGCTGCACGCCCGAACCCGCCGGCCCGTCGGTGCCGAGGATCACCCGGTGCGGGCACTTCAGCTCGATCGCCATCTTCGCTGCCGCGATCGCCACGCGCTCGTTGCCGTTGTGGACGATCTCGATCGCCCGCGTCGAGCGCTCGCAGAGCTCGCACACGTGCGCCTCGGGCAGCGAGGTGGTGCCGCCGTTGATGTGGCCGATGACGTCGGCGTCGGCCTCGAGCACGACGTCCTTGTCGATCAGCCCCGAGCCGGGGATCGACGGGCCGCCTGTGTGGATCGTGCTCTGGATGCCGTGGGCGCGCGCCCACTTGACCATCTGCGCCGCTTCGTTGCCGGCCTTGACCGAGCCGAGGCCGATCTCGCCGAGCAGGCCGACGCCGGCCTCGGCGAGTTCCTTGAAGTCGGACTCGACCATGCCGCGCTCGACCACCGGCGCGCCGGCCAGCACCTTGACGCCGCCGGGGCGGAAGTTGTCGAAGGCGCGCTGCGCCGTGATCGCGAGCGCCTTCAGGCCGACGATGTCCTTCGGCCGGCCGGGCAGATGGACTTCGCCGGCCGAGATCATCGTCGTCACGCCGCCGTGCATCGTCGAGTCGATCCAGCCGAGCTGGCCCTGGCGCGGCGTCCAGTCGCCGAAGACGGGGTGGACGTGGCTGTCGATCAGGCCGGGGCAGAGCGTGGTGCGGCGGGCGTCGACCACGACGTCGGCGTGGTCGGTGTCGAGATCGATCTCCTTGCCGATGCCGGTGATGAAGCCGTCGCGGACGACGACGGTGTCGGCATCGAGGATCGGCCTGTCGACGTCGCCCGAGAGCACGAGGCCGATGTTGCGGATCACCACCTTGCCGGACCGGCCGGCGCTCGCGAGGTCTGCCATGGCGGCTCCGTCAGCTGCTGTCGATACCGCAAATTATGCCGACTGGGCCGTGGTGGCCGAACGCGACGAAGCCCGAGCAATGAAGGGACAACGCATGACCGACGACAACCCGCGAACCTTCAAGCGCCGGGCATTCGCCGAGGATCTCGGCGACGGCCGCAGCACCGCCGAATGGACGCTCGACGGCGGGAAAGCACTCGCGACCCGGGATGCGATCGTCCCGACGTTGCGGCCCCGGCCAGGCGCCTTCCAGGAGCGTGGGCGGCGCTCCTCGCGGTCACGGCTGTTCCGCAAGGCGCGCCGGCGACGGGTTGGCGCGCCGGACACTGAAGCCGATCGTCGTCAGCCCGGCGTCGCTGCGTGCCGCCACGTCGCCACCGTGCATGCTCGCCACGGCGCGGACGATCGCGAGCCCCAGTCCATGCCCATGGTGCGCGCCGGCGTCGTGCCGCGACGCATCGGCCCGGTAGAAGCGGTCGAAGAGCCGCGGCAGGTGGGCGGCGGCGATCGTCTCGCCGGGGTTCGAGACTCCGATCCACACCTCGGCGCCAAGCCGCTCGATCGTGACGACGAGCGTCGAGCGCGGCGCGGCATGCTGCGTCGCGTTCTGCAGCAGGTTCGAGAGTGCGCGGCGGAAGAGCGCGATGTTGAGCGTCGCGCGGGCGTCGGTCGCGCCCTCGACGGCGACCGCGAGGCCCGCCTCGTCGAGGATGAACTCGAAGAACTCGATCGTCTTCGCGACCTCCGCGGCGACGCTCGCCTCGACGAGGCCGGTTGCCGCTTCGCCCTGGTCGGCGCGGGCGAGGAACAGCATGTCGTTGATGATCGAGCGCAGGCGCTCGAGCTCCTCGAGGTTCGACTGCAGCGCCTCCTCGAAGTCGGCGGCGCTGCGCGGCCGCGAGAGCGCGACCTGCGTGCCGCCGATCAGGTTGGCGAGCGGCGTGCGCAGTTCGTGGGCGACGTCGGCGTTGAAGGCTTCGAGCTGCTGATAGGCGGTCTCGAGGCGCCCGATCGCGCCGTTGAAGGCGTGCGCGAGGTCCGAGAGCTCGACCGGCAGGTTGTCGACCGAGAGCCGCTGCGACACCGCGTTCGGCCGCAGTGCCTGCGCCTCCTCCGACAGGCGCCTCACCGGCCGCAGGCCGAGCCGCGCGATCCACCAGCCGAGGCCGAGCACGAGCAGCATCGCGGACAGCGACACGCCCGTGAGCGCGACCAGGAAGCGCCGCAGCGTGTGCTCGAACGGCGCAGCGTCGACACCCACGATCAGCCGCACCGGCGGCCGGATGCCGAGGCCGTCGATGTGCAGCGAGGTCGTCCGCATCGTCTGGCCGCTCGCCGACAGGACGATCGTGCCGCGGCCTCCGGGCTCCTGGCGGATGCCGTCGAGCAGCTCGTCGACGCCGTGGCCGTACTGGAAGCGCGGGTCGTCGGAGAGCACCCAGAAGCGCACGCGGCCGTCGGCAGGCGTGTCGTTGTCCATCTTCGCGCGGACGCGCGCCCAGCGCTCCTCGTCGGCGGTGCGCGCGATGAAGTAGCGCAGGCCCTGGACGCGGGTGTCGAGCTCCTGGTCCTGGTGCTGCAGCAGTTCGCGCTCGAGCACGCCGTAGAGCACCGCGCCGATCAGCGAGAAGGTGACGAGCGCGGCGAGCGCGAACATCGTCGCGAGCCGCGCGGTGATCGAGCGGCCCGCGACGATCACGCGGCACGCCCGTCGTCGCGCGGCTCGAGCACGTAGCCCATGCCGCGGATGGTGTGCAGCAGCTTCGGCGCGAAACCGACGTCGATCTTGGCGCGCAGGCGCTTGATCGCGACCTCGACGATGTTGGTGTTGCTGTCGAAGTTCATGTCCCAGACGAGCTCGGCGATCGCGGTCTTCGAGAGGATCTCGCCCTGCCGCCGCGCGAGCACCGCGAGCAGCGCGAACTCCTTCGCCGTCAGGTCGATGCGCAGGCCGGCCCGGCTCGCCTTGCGCGCGATGAGATCGATCTGCAGGTTCGCGATGCGGAGCTGCATCGGCTCCTGCGCGCGGCCGCGGCGCGCGAGCGCATGCAGCCGCGCGAGCAGCTCGAGGAACGAGAACGGCTTGACGAGGTAGTCGTCGGCGCCGTCGTGCAGGCCCTTGATGCGGTCCTCGACGCGGTCGCGCGCGGTCAGCATGATCACCGGCGTCTGCTTCAGCTGGCGCACCGCCCGAAGCACCTCGAAGCCGTCGCGGCCGGGCAGCATCGCGTCGAGCACGATGACGTCGAAGTCACGCTCGAGCGCGAGGTGCTGGCCTTCGACGCCGTCGTGCGCCATGGCGACCGTGCAGCCCTGTTCCGACAGACCCTTCTGCAGGTAGTCGGCGGTCTTGAGCTCGTCCTCGACGATGAGGATGTTCATCGGTCAGCGCGCATCCGGCAGCGCGAGCGGAGCCTGCGGCGCGGGCCGCGGCGGCTGGCCTGCGTCGGGCGTGGCGTCGCCGCCGCGGTCGCCCGCGTCCCTGCGGCCGCGCCGCGCCGTCAGCTTCGACTCGTACCAGAAATGCAGGCGGTCGAGATAGAGATAGACGACCGGCGTGGTGAAGAGCGTCAGCACCTGCGACAGCAGCAGGCCGCCGACCATCGCGAAGCCGAGCGGCCGGCGCAGCTCCGAGCCCGAACCGGTGCCGAACATGAGCGGCAGGCCTGCGAGCAGGGCGCACATCGTCGTCATCATGATCGGCCGGAAGCGCAGCACGCAGGCCTGGAAGATCGCTTCCTGCGGCGCCATGCCGCGTTCGCGCTCGGCACTGAGCGCGAAGTCGACCATCATGATGCCGTTCTTCTTCACGATGCCGATCAGCAGGATGATGCCGA
>CAXUDL010000012.1:0-109621 GCA_964249855.1 uncultured Rhizobacter sp.
GGCGGCGAAGACGCGGCAGGCGCTGGTCGAGCGTTGTCCGGCGCCGGTGCGCTGAAAAAGTGGCGCTGCGCTCCAAGGTCGAGACCGCGACATCGAGTGCGGTCGGCGAACGAGGCACGAGTTGAGTGCGATCGGCCTCAACGCGATCAACGCCGAATTCGATCCGGATGCAATTCCTCTGGCGTGGGAAGCGGAATCTCGTAACGATGACTTTTCAAGCCCGCTGGAGAGTCCTTGAACACCGTCTTGTCTGGCGTGACGGCCTCTGTTTCCCCGTAGCTCACCGTGATGCAGCGAGCGAAATCCGACGCACGTCCGATGGCGGGTGAAGCCGCGTCGCTGTAGTAGTCGACGTCCGCGCCGAAGAAGAAATAAAGCCCCTTTTGCAGTTCGCGCCGGATCGGGTTTTCATGCCCGTCTGTCATCCGACTGTTCATGACGCTCGGAATCGGGACGAGATTCCATGTTGCGTTGGGACCGCCCATTTCGCCGTTGACAAGGTGACCCCTGACCCAGTTGGCTTTCGCGCCGAGGCGATCCCAGCCATGCGGCTCCGACGCGCGGGGCGCGCTGTACCTGCCCTGTAGTGCCAATGGTCGAGCGTGCACCCACGCAGCTCGGCCGTCCGAACCGGTTCCTTTGGACAGGACCGACTGCACATCACCCGGATTGCCCGCTCGCTCGAAAGCCTTCTGTCGCATGCTCTTGTCCCAGACGAGTGCTCTCAGCTTGACGATGCCGCTGGTCCCGGGCCTCCGCTTCGTGGGACTGTAGAGAGCCCACCATTTGTCCCCTTGCTCTCCCTTTTCCCGACGCAGCTCGAGGAACTCGCCCACGTCCAGCTCCGCCCCGCCTCTGCCCTTGGCTGTTGCGAAGAAAAAATGGTACTGAACTTCGCGGTGCAACTCCCTCAACTCTGCAGGCACGTCCGCTTCCTCGACCTTTCCCTCAGCGGCGTCGACCTGCTTGGTCGTCGGTTGCATGACGCGCTGGATCTCGCCGTGAACGAACCAGCGGCCCTCTTGCGCCACCGCTTCGAGAACCGGCAATCTGTGCCGGAGCCTCAACGCAGTCAGCTTCGTCTTGGTCAGCGACCCCGGAAGCTTGTCGCCCGGCATGCCGTCGATGACAGCGACAGCCTCCGTCATGCCCTTGTCCAGCCGCGCTTGCTTCTCCTCTTCAGTACCGCCGTAGACGCCGGCCTTGATCCCGCCCAGCACCGCCTCGATCCCCGCCTTCGCCTTGTCGATTAGCCAGAGGATCGCCGCGTCGACCTGGGCGCGCAGCGCGTCGACGATGTCGCGGATCGCCGCGCCGACGCCGCCGAGCCCGACCTGGTCGGCGAGAAAGCCGATCACGACCGGCATCGCCTTGTCCATGATCTTCTCGAACTCGCCACCGACCTTGGCGACGTTGCCGCCGGCGATGTCGAGCACGTGGTCGAGCGTGTTGCTCGCCATCTGCAGGATCTGTCCGGCCCAGCGCTTGGCGGTGAGCATCGCCTTGTAGATGCGGCGCGCGACGTCGAGCACTTCGGAGAGCCCGCCCGACGCCGCCGCGCCGGCGGCGAGCACCGCGAGTTCGGTCGCGACCTTGCCCGAGATCCATTCGACGACGCCGGTCAGGATCGACTTGCCGAAGCCCTTGGCCTGCTCGATCACGCCGCGGGTGTTCTCGGCCGGCGACTTCGAGGTGTCGATCACGTGCGTGACCCAGTCCCAGGCGCGCGAGAAGCGGCCGATCCAGCCCTGCACCTTGTCGACGAGCTTCGGGTCGATGCGCTTCTTCAGCAGCTCGGCGACATGGCCGACCGAGAGGCCCAGCACCTCGACCGCGAAGCCGAACACCTCCTTCGGCTCGCTCCACTTCTTCGGCGGATGGATGTCCTTGTCGCCGAGCTCGCCGAACAGCCAGCCCTCGATGCCGTGCTCGAGATGGCTGCCGATGTTCGCCCACAGCAGCTTGAAGCCCTGGCCGAGCGAGCGCACGGTGTTCTTGATGAAGTCGAGCGGCTTCTTCGAGACCACGTCCCACGCGGCGAGCGCCTTCGCGGCGACCTTGCCGAGCATCTCGGGCGGGATGTTCAGCACCCGCAGCAGCAGGTTGAAGCACGCCTTCACCGCGCCGACGAGATCGTGGTTGACGAAGACCAGCCGCACGATCGCCATCACCTGCACCTTGGTCTTCTGCCAGGCGTCGTTGTCGCGCACCAGCTCCTCGAAGAGCTCGATCTGGCGCAGGACGATCGGCACGACGAAGTCGACGACCGGATCGCGGATGCAGCGCGGGATCCAGTTCCAGACCTTCTCGGCGAGGAACATCGGCAGCCGCCAGACGTCGCTCACGACGCCGCCGACCTTCGACAGGAACTCGATCAGGCCGTGCAGGAAGGCGCCGAGCTTGCCGATCGCCGACTCGAGCCCGGCCGCGACGCCCGCGAGCTTGTCGGCGGCCCAGCCGGCCAGCGCGGCCGCTTCGCCCGCGATCCATTGCACCGCCGACGCGGCCACGCGCAGCACCGAGCCGGCCACCGCGCCGGCCGCGCCGTCGAGCCCGGCCGCGACGTTGCGCAGCGCGCCGCCGAGCGACGCGGCGAGCGCGGTCACGCCGGCGCTCGTGCGGTGCAGGCCGTCGACGAGCGGCGGCAGCAGCGTCTTCTCGACGTGGCTGCGCGCGGCGATCAGCGCCTGGCCGTTGCCGATGTTCGCCGCGATCCAGCCGAGCCCCTTGCCGACCTGCGCGACGAGCGTGCCGACGCGCGCGACGCCGCTGCCGATGCTGTCGGCGACCTGCGACAGCGCCGAGCGCACGACGGCGATCTGCTTCGTGAACGGCGCGAGCGCGGTCTTCACGCGTTGCCAGGCCGCCTCGAACTTCGCCTGCAGCCACTGCAGCACGCCGTTCTCGCCCTGCGGACCGTCGCCGATGCCGAGCTTGTCCTTCAGCCAGGTCCAGGCGTCGGCGCCGAGCGAGCGCATCGGCTCGGTGAGCGACCAGATCCAGCCGGCGAGCTCCTTGACCATCTCCCACTGCTGGCCGGCGTAGTCCTTGATCCAGTCCCAGATCGGCGCGCCGATCTTGTCCCACACCGCGCCGAGCAAGCTCTGGACCTTGGCGACGACCGGCTGCAGCGTCTCGACGATCGGGCCGACGATCTTCTCGGCGGTCTTCTCGATCCGGTCGGCCGCCTGGCTGATCGGGCTGCAGTCGTTGGCCGCGATCTTGGTGCCGGCGTCCTGCAGCGCGCCGAGCATCGGCACGAACTGCGCCGAGAGCTGCCCGCCCGCGCCGGTGACCGCGCGCACCGGGCGCATCAGCCCGTCGACGACGGCATCGGCGGCGCCCGACGCGCGCGTCTCGAGCCAGCCCATCACGCCTTCCGGGCCCTTGCGTAGCACCGGTGCGAGCTGCGGCGCGAACTGGTCGGCCATCTGCCAGGCGAGCGACTCGCCGAAGGCGGTGACCTTCCACCATGGCGCGTCGGCGGCGGCGTCGCGCTGGACGAGCGCCGTCGACGCGGCGGACGCGTTCCGGGCCGGCGCGGGGGCTGTCGCCCTCGCCACGGGCGTCGCCGGTGCCGATGCCGGTGACAGTGCGGCCGGTGGCGACGCATACGCAGACGCCGGCATTCCGGCTGGCTCCGTCACCGCCCCCGCCGTCGACACCCCCGCCCCCGCCACCGCAGCGCTCGCCGGGCTCCTGCGCACCCATTGCTCGACCGCCCGGTTGCCCTGCGTCCGCTGCAGCTGCCGCAGCAGCAGCGCGCGCGATGCCTCGCCGCCGCGGGCCGATCCGTGCGGCGCGAACGCGGCGCGCGCACCGGCCGGCGCGGCGTCGTGCGCGAAGGCGCGCAGCAGCTCCGGCCCGGTGCGGCGCGCCGCGGCCGCCGGGGAGACGCCGTCGCGGCCGGCCGGTGCCGCCGGCACCGCGCGCACGGACTGCGCTTCGGCCCTCATCGCGACACCGTGCCCGTCATGTCACGCACGGTGCCCGCCGGCATCGAACCAGTCCTTCAGCGGCCTGGCGTTGGCCGCCAGGTACGCCGGGTCGTTGCGCCAGAGCGAATAGGCTTCGGCGAAGAATTCTTCCGGATGGCCGGGCCAGTTCGCCTTGGCGTATTCGGTCAACGGCGGGATCTTCTGCGCGGTCACGATGCCGACGAAGTCCGCCAGGTGCTTCGACCGGCCGGCGTTCGCCGGATCGGAGACGGCAGCTTCCGCGCGCGTCGCCGTCGCGACGGCGGTGTGCGCCGCGGCGCGGAGCCGCGCGGCGCTCAGCCAGTCGTCCTGCAGGCGCACCGTCGCCGCGAAGTCGGCCACCGCCGGATGCGTCGGCGGCAGCGCGGCGCGGCGGGCATCGCGCACCGCGACGGCTCGGCTCGCAGCGGCTTCATGCCGGGCGTGCAGCGCGGCGTCGTCGCCCGTGGCGAACGCGGTGACGGCGACGGTGGCGGCGTCGAGCGCGGCCGAGAAGGCTTTCGAACTCGCGCGCAGCGCCTTGGCATAGCGCGCCCGTTTCACGGCGGCGGCGTGCCGCTCGGCGTTGAATCGACGGACCGCGGCGTTGGTCGCCGCCGTCTCTGCGTTCAGCCGGCCCTGCGCCTCGAGCCGCGCGAACTGCGCGTCGCGCAGCTCGCGGCCTTCGACGGCATGACCGGCTTCATGCAGGATCACCTCGAAGCTCTCGACCGCCGCGTTGCCCTTGTCGCCGATGAAGCCGAAGTCGTCGGCGGCGAACGCCGCATCGGCGAGGCGCAACGCATCGGCCCGGGTCGCGGTGGTCGCGCCGACGGCGAGCGTCGCGCTGTGTTCGAATGCGCCGGCGAGCGGCCGGCCCTCCTTGTCCACGAGCGTCGCATCGCGGACCAGCGCCACGCCGTGCAGCGCGGCGCGGTCGGCGACCGGCAGCCGCGAGAGCGCGGCGTGCGCCTTGTTCAGGTCGGCGAGCCGCCAGGCGGCGCTGCCGTCACGGACCTCGGCGAAGCCGAAATCGCGCACCAGCGCCGCGCGCGCCGCCGCGTCGTCCGCAAAGGCCGCCGGCGCGGCCACGGCGCCGCGCGCGACGAGCTCGACGTCGGCATTGCCGCGGCCGTCGATCCGCACCGTGACCCGGCCCACGGGTGCCGCGCCGCCGCCCTTGGGCACCGGGCCGATCGCGGTCACCGCGTCGAGCTCGCCGCCCCAGAAGCGCCGCTCGGCGCGCTGCAGCAGCACGTTCCAGACGAAGAGCTCCTCGGCGCTGCCGGGCGCGACGCCCGTCGCCGACACGGTCGGCCCGAGCTCGGGCAGCGGCTTGGCGTCCTGCTTCGCCTGGATCGCGCCGCGCAGCTGCGCCAGGGTCGTGCCCGGCGCCGGTGGGCCGAAGCGCTGGGCGGCGGTGTCGTACTCGATCACGCTGCTGCCCGGGCCGCCGGCGCCGCCCGCGCCGCCGCCACCGAGCTGCGCCGGGCCCTCGAGCGACGCCCGCGTGCGCGGCCCGACGATCGCGTCGGGATCGAGGCCGTGCGAGCGCTGGTAGGCGAGCGTCGCGGCGCGTGTGGCCGGGCCGAAGACGCCGTCTTCGACAAGCGCCGGCGCCGCGCCGTGGGCGTTGAGGCGGGCCTGGACCTCGCGCACCGCGGGCCCGCGGCTGCCCTCGCGCAGCAGCGCCGGGCCGGCGTCGTCCGGCCGACGTCTCGTCGCGTCGGCGCCCACCGACCGCGCCAGCCGCGCGTTCCCCACGAGGCCTTGCCACCGCAGCCACGCCGCATGCGCCGGTGCGACGCGGACCGCGGCGGCGAGCGCCACCGGCGGCCGCGGCGGCGCGACCGGCGCGTCGCGCACGCTCCTGCGGCTGCGGCTGCGTGTGGTGAGGCGGGCCATCGCGCGGTCATGAGCGGCCGGGGCTCGCCGCGCCCGCGTCGTGGCCCCCGGCGAGCCGCTTCTTCTCGTCGTCGTCGTGCGCCGGCGGCGCCTCGGGCTGGCGCTGCAATGCCTCGGCGGCGTGCTCGTGGCGCATCACCTCGCTCGCCATCCGGTCGGCTTCGACCTCCTGGGGATCGCCGGGCTGGCTCACCGTCATCTTGCGCTGCACGCCGCCGCCGTTCTGCTGAACGACGTGCGTCAGCTCGTGCGCGAGCAGTTCGCGGCCGGACGACGCGCCGGGGTTGTACTCGCCCTGGCGGAAGAACACGTCGTTGCCGGTCGCGAAGGCCCGCGCCGCGAGCGACTCGCCGAGCGCGTCGGCGCGGGCGTCGGTGTGGATGCGCACGCCGCCGAAATCGACGCCGAACGACGACTCCATGCGCGTGCGCGTCGACGCGTCGAGGCCGTGGCCGCCGCCGCGCGCCGCGCCGATCGACCGCTCGACCGCATCCATGTCGGCGCCCGGCGGCGCGCCGCCCGCCTGGCGCAGCACCGTGCCGACGAAGTGGTTGCCGTGGTCCTGCTGCAGCCGGCGCAGCGACCCGTGGAGCCGCCCGTCGCCGCCGCGCGCCGCGCGCTGGATGCCGCCGGCGTGCGCCGACGCGCACGACGCGTCGCCGAGCCGGCAGACCGCGCCGCCGGCCGCTGGCTCGTCGGTCGATCGGAACGCGCGCGCCGGCGCCGCGGCGCCTGCCGGCAGGAGCGGCGGCGACAGCACCGGCCGGTGCAGCGCCTCGAAGTCGGACATGGTGAGCTCTCCTTCGCCGAGGTGGTGCCGCTCAGGATCGGCGGCTGCATCCGGCGCGCCCGGCCGGCGGCCGCGAGCGGCGCCGATCGAGGCGCGAGGCACAGACGCCGCCCCTGCGACGGCGAGCACGCGCACCGATGCGTCGGGCCGTGCCGGGCTGCCGAGAGGGCGTGTCCGAGTCGTTCACCGGCCGCTCAGCCGAGCGCCGCCTTGAGGACGACCGGCCACGCCTGCTCGAGCAGCACCTTGACCTCCGGCCAGGCCCAGCCGAAGTTCTTGCGGATCGACGCGACGACGCCCGAGCCCTGTGCGACGTCGGGACGTTCCCGGCTCGCCTCGTGCTTCAGCCGTTCGACCTCGCGCCGCAGCTGCGCGATCTCGTCGTCGGGCCGGTCGTACGGGCGGGCGAGCGCCGGCAGCTCGGCGAGAAAGGCGTCGAACCGCGCGGCGGCGCCGTCGCCCGTGCCCTGGTGCGCGCCGACGGTGTTGCCGTCGCCCTGGACGACGTTGCCGATCGTCGCGTTGCCGCCCGCGACATGGATCCGGATCCCTGCACTCATATCGATGGTTCCTTCGCGTCCTTGATCTTCGCCGCCAGCTGGTTGCGGGCGCCCTGCACGACGTTGCCGACGACGAGCTTGCCGCCGGAGACGGTGATGTTCATGACCTGCGCCCGCTGCGCCCGCAGGTCGCTCGTGTCGATCTCGTGCCGCTCGAGCTCGGCGACCATCGCGCTGAACACCGCCTCGTGCAGGCACCGCACCCGCGTCGTGAGGTCCATGCCGTTGTAGCCGCCGGGGTGCACCGTGCGCAGCGCGGGCAGCGGATCGTGTTCGCGCTTCAGGTACGGAACGATCCAGAACCAGAGCGACAGCCCGGCGTAGGCGACGAAGTTGAAGCGCTTGTTGCGGTCGATGTAGCCGCCGCCGAGCACCCACCAGCGCACCGACTGCATGCTGCCGAAGCGGCCGATCTGCAGCACCAGCGTGACCGTCGTGCCGCGCTCGGTCCGGCCGGCATCGGCGCGCAGGAAGAGCCGTTCCTCGGGCGCGTCCAGCTCGGGGTCGGCGTCGGTCACGGTCAGCGGTTCGATCGACTGCACGGGCGTGCGCTTCCTCAACTCGCGGATCACCGTCTCGAGGATGTCGCTCTCGAGGCTGCGGCGGTGGTGGAACACGTGCTCGAAGTGGCCGTACGTCGCGCCGTAGGCGTTGAGCGGATACGACTTGCGGAACACGTTGGCGGTCGACCGCATGCGCTGGATCTCGCGGCCGCTGACGACCCAGGCGACGACCGCGCACGGCACCAGCACCGCGAGCGCCAGGCCCCGCGTCGTGATCGACACCGAGAGCCAGACGCCCGCGGCGACGACGATCGAGAGGAGCCTGATCCGGTTCTTCAGCCGTCCTGCGTCTTCGATGCCGGTCGCCATGGGCGCTCCTGTCGTTGCGGGCGTGTCGACGCGCGGTCAGTGCCGCGGGCTTCCGGCGCCGTCGGCGAATTCGTCGAAGTGGCCGATCAGCTTGCCGGTCTTCTGGTACTCGCGCTGCGTCGCGCGGACGATGTCGCGCATCCGCACGATCTGGTCGTCGGCGTCGGCGGCGAGGAACGCCGCGGCGACGGCGATGTTCCTGATGTTGCCGCCCGTCAGCTCGAAGCGCTGGGCGAGCAGCGGCAGGTCGATCGCCGGATCGAGCGGCGTCGCCGGCGGCCAGACGGCCTGCCAGATGCGCAGCCGGTCGGGCGCGTCCGGGAACGGGAACTCGACCGTGAAGTGCAGGCGCCGCACGAACGCGTCGTCCATGTTCTTGCGGAAGTTGGTCGCGAGGATCGCGACGCCCTCGTACTCCTCCATGCGCTGCAGCAGGTAGCCGACCTCGATGTTGGCGTAGCGGTCGTGCGAGTCGCGGACCTCGCTGCGCTTGCCGAAGAGCGCGTCGGCCTCGTCGAAGAAGAGGATGGCGTTGGCGGTCTCGGCTTCGTCGAAGATGCGCGCGAGGTTCTTCTCGGTCTCGCCGATGTACTTGCTGACGACGTTCGACAGGTCGATCTTGTAGAGGTCGAGGCCGAGCTCGGCCGCGATGATGCCGGCCGACATCGTCTTGCCGGTGCCCGACGGGCCGGCGAACAGCACCGCGAGGCCCTTGCCGAGCGCGAGCTTGCGGCCGAAGCCCCAGTCGCCGTAGACGCGGTCGCGGTAGACGACCTGGTTGCAGATCTCGCGCAGCTGGGCGAGCCGGTCGGCCGGCAGCACGATGTCGCTCCAGCGCTGCCGCGGCGTGCTCTTGCGCGCGAGCGACGCCAGATTGGCGCTCGACTGCAGCCGGCAGGCGCCGTGCAGATCGGCGGCGGCGATCGGCGCCGCGTCGCCGGCGCGCAGCCGCGCGAACCGGCGCGCGTGCGCCGCGGCGCGCACGACGTGGCCCGGCGTCAGCTTGAAGCGACCGCCGAGCGCGGCGAGGTCGACGTCGGCGTCGAGCGCCGCGCCGGCGAGCGCGTGCGCCCACAGCGCCGCGCGCTCCTCGGCGGTCGGTTCGGGCACGGCGAGCCGCACCGTGCCGCGCCGCGCCAGCGTCGCGGCCGCGGTGTCGAGGTCGTCGGCGGCCCAGATGCAGGGTGCGCGGCCGGCGTCGATCGCCCGCAGCACGGCGAGCGGCGACGGCCGCGGCGGTGCGGCGGCCTCGCCGGCGTCGTCGCCGCCGCGCCCGCTCGCTGCGCCGGCTGCGCTCGCGAGCGTGCCGTGCCAGAGCACCGCGGCGGCCTGCAGTGCGGCCTCGCGCTCGATGCGCGCGACGCCGAGCACCGCGTCGAGCGCGTCGGGCCAGGCGCCGAGGTCGACCGCGAGCAACGACCATCCCTGCTCGGCACACGAGCCCGCGGCGACGCTGCGCCGCCCGGCGCCGGGCCGGCCCTCGAGCAGCAGCACCGCGCCGGCGGCGTCCGCGGACGGTGCCGGCCAGGCCCGGCGGAGCGACGCGCGGGTCGTGTCGGCGAGCCGCAGGTGGTCGAGCGAGCGGCGCGGCCGATCGACCGTCGCGACGCCGGCGAGGCGCGGATCGATCGCGTCGCCGCCGAGCAGGAAGTCGACGATGCGGCCGTCGAGCTTGAGCGACCTGGCGAGCAGCGGCGGGTTCGGTTGCGCGGCGTCGTCGAGCAGTTCGACGAGCTGGTGCGCGACGAGCGGCGCGGTGGCGTGGAAGCGCGCCCGCTCGGCGAGCCGCGCCGCCGGCGCCGAAGCGAGCAGCTGGATCGCAAGGTCGACGCTCGGCCGCTTCTTCGTCACGTCGTCCTGCAGATAGGCGTAGAGCCGCTCGTAGCGCAGGTCGAGCTCGACCGCCAGGCAGAGCAGCACGACCTCGACGTCGAAGCCGCTGAGGCCGAAGGTGGCGGCGAGCCGCGGCAGCCGCAGGTCGATGCCGGCCTCGCGGCTGTGCCGCGCCGCGTCGCCGAGTCGCGCCTCGAGCCGGCGCAGTGCCGCGTCGGTCCGCGCCGCCTCGTCGCCGTCGCCCGCGGCGGCGTGCCAGTGCGGCGCGCCGAGCGGGCGCTCGAGCAGCGCGTCGATCTCCTGCTCCGAGATGTAGAGGCCGCGGAAGTGCTCGTCCTCCGACTGCACGCGGCGCAGCTGGGCGACGCGCGAGCGCACCCGCAGGTCGACGCGCTCGAGCTCGGCGAGCAGGTGCGCGGTCGAATCGGCGAAGCGGTCGGGCATGGCGGGGCCGGTCAGTACGACACGTCGAGCGCGACCAGCGAGACCTTGACGAAGCCCTCGGCGCGCAGGTCGACGGCGAGCGTGCGCATTCCGTCGTCGGGCAGGTTGCGGTGCGCTTCGGGCACGCTGCCGGTCTCGCAGTAGGACTCGCCGCTCGCGATCCGCAGCGTCAGCAGTTCGTCGCGCGCGTGCTTTTTGCCGTCGAAGCCGCCGCGGATGAGCGTGGCGGTCATCGCCGCCTTGTTGCTCGTCCCGGCGACGCGCAGCGCATGCAGCGCGCGCACGCCGGGCGGCAGCACGATCGTCATCGTGCCGGCCGCGCCGCGCTTGTTCGGCGCGCCGTTCCAGTCCTCGTGGGCGACCGCCTGCGTCGCGCCGACGCGGAACGGCGGCCGCGCGTCGTCCTCGTCCTGCGGCATCGACGAGGGATGGAAGGCGACCGTGACCCAGCCGCGCCGCAGCGCCGGCGCGAGCGCCTCGGCATCGACCGAGCCGGGCGCGATCGCGGTGCGCAGGCGGTCGCGGTCGGCGTCGGTGACGCCGTTCGCGACGATGCGCCCGCGCTCGTCGGTCTGCACCCGGCCGAGCCGGACGTCGTCGACCTCGACGCCGGTCGCGATCCGCAGCACCGCATAGCAGTCGATGCGGTTCTCGCCGCTGCCGTCCTGCGCGAGCGACTCGGTGCGGTAGCCGATCGACACGTCGGCGCGCGCGCCGGCGGGCAGGCCGGCGAGCTCGAGCGTCTCGGGCTCGCGCAGCTCGATCTGGCGGCCGCGGCGGTCGATCGCGATGCCCTTGCCGATGCTCACCGCACGCTCGCCGGCGGGCGCGAGCTCGAGGCCGCGGACGACGCCGAAGCCGTGCAGCTCGCGGTTGTGGGCGTCGCGCGCATGGACGTGGAAGCGCTGCTCGTCGATGAAGTCGTCCTCGAGCAGCAGCTGGCCGTGCCGGTAGGCGGGCTTGCGGGCGATCAACTGGCGTTTGTGCATGGTGCGGTTCCGGGATGACGGGCGGGCGGTCAGCCGCTCCGGTCGAGCGTGTCGGCGGCGGTCGCAGGCGGCGGCCGCGGCGTCCGCACGAGCAGGCCGTAGCGCGTGTGCGCCGGCTTGGCGAAGTCGATCACGGCGCGCAGCCGCCGCTCGAGCGTCGCCGCGCCGTCGGCTGCCGGCGCGGCGGCCTGCTTCAGGTCGACGACGACCTCGAAGCGGAACGGCGGCGCGGCGCCGAGGCGCGTCTCGTGGCCGATGCGCGCCGCGCCGACGGCGAAGCCGCCGGCCGGCCGGTCGTCGACCTCGACGCCGGCGAGCTCGTCGAAGCACAGGCCGAGCAGCTGCACCAGATGGTCGCGCGTGCCGCGCAGGCCGTGGAGCGGCACGATGCCGGCGAGGATGCGGCGCAGCGCGTCGGCGCCGAACAGCCGGTGCGGCGTGAAACCGAGCCAGCCGGCGAGCGTGTGCAGGAAGCGGTCGGGCGTGCGCGCCTGCGGGTCGCCGCTGCTGCCGAGCGGCGCGAACAGCGCCGGCAACGTCGCGACGGTGCGTTCGATGCCGGGCAGCGGCGCATCGGCGGCGGCGTCCGGCTCGCCGAAGAAGAGCTGCTCGATGACACCGAGCAGCCGCGCGAGCTCGCCCGACGCATCGGCCTGCCGGAACACGGCCGGCAGCAGGTCGAGCAGCCGATCGCCGGCGGCGGCGCTCATCGGCGCGGCTCCGCGCACCGCCATGGCCTGCCGCGGGGCGCGGTCATGCGCGGCCTCCACCGGCGTCGTCGGCGACCGGGCGCAGCGCGTCGCGCGCGAGCGTCACGCGGAGCTGCTCCCAGGGTTCGAGCCGCAGCGACACGACCTCGCCGCCGGCGTCGCGCTGCAGCCGACGCGCGCCGCGGCTGATGCCGCCGCCGAGGCGCGCGTCGAGGCCGAGCGTCGCGACGCTGCCGATGCGCAGGCCGACGAGCGCGTCGGGGTCGTCTTCGGCGGCGCCGGCACCGATGCGCCGCAGCTCGACCGTCTCGACCCAGTCGATGCCGTCGGCCGCGTCGACGACTTCGACGAGCTCGGAGACGAAGAGCGGCCGGCCGAGCGGGCGCGGCGCGCCGGTGTCGCCCGGCCGCGTCGGCCCGAAGCGCCGCTGCAGCGCCGCGTCGATCGCAGCCGCCGCGTCGTCGAGCGTCGTCCCGTCGGCGAGCGCGACCGCGGCGCCGACCGCGACCCGCAGCACGACCGGTGCGACGACGTGGACGCGCGTCGTCAGCAGGCAGCGTGGCGCCAGCGCCGCCTCGACTGCGCGGCAGAGGCCGGCGAGCGCCGCGGGCGCGAGGTCGCGCCCGGGGGCGAGCACGACGCTGACGTCGGCCGCCGCGGCGCCCCTGCCGCGGCCGTGCGCCGCGGCGGACAGGTCGATGCCGACGATCGCGCGGGCGCCGACCGGCGTGTCGGCACCGAGCTGGTCGGCTGCGGCCGCGAGCGCCTCGCGCTCGAAGTCGGCGGGCGTGACCGTGCAGCGTGGCCGTGCCAGGGCGGCGACGCGCGCCCGGATCGCGTCGTCGAGCCCGGCAGCCGGACGGCCCCGCCAGTTCGCCTCGGCGTCGCCGTCGGCGCCCTCGAGCAGGCGCAGGAATTCGAGCCGGGCGTCGGGCGAGATGCGCAGCGCCCGGTAGTGGAGGATGTCGGCGACGTAGGCGAGCAGTTCGAGCAGCGCGATGCCGGGGTCGGACGCGTTGTGGTCGGTCCAGCCGGGCGCCCAGGCGGGCAGCAGCGACAGGCCCTCGCGCAGGAAGTCGTCGTAGCCCCAGGCTCGGGCCGTCGCGTCCGGCGGCAGCGGCAGCATCGCCATCACGTGCCCACCGCCACGTCGATGCGGCCGGCCGCCACCAGCGCCGTCGGCGGCGCGCCCGGCTCGGCGTGCAGGCGGACGGCGCCGACGACGTCGACGCCCGGCACCGCGCCGGCGAGCGCGACGATGTCGGAGCGGTGCGGCCGCTGCCCCGGTGCCCAGCCGCGGCCGTCCGGTCCGCCGCCGAGCGGGTGCAGGAAGCGCGCGATCCGCTCGGTGACTTCGGCGGCGACACGTTGCGCCGAGCGGTCGGCCGTCGGCACGAAGCGCAGCGACACCGACCACGGCGCGTAGACCGGCCCGACGACGACGAGCCGGCCGACCGGCGCACGCCGGGCGTCGAGATGCGCGGCGACCGCGTCGAGCAGCGCCGGGCCGGGCTGCGGCCTCGGCGCCTCGCCGCGCGGCAGCACGACCACGCTGACGACACCGGGCTCGGCTTCGGCGCCGGGCGCGGGCGGCGCGGCGGCGAGGTCGCGGCCGGCGACGCACCAGGCCCGCGCCACCTCCGGCGAGGCGCGCGCCGCGAGCTCGGCGAAGTCGTCGGCGCCGACCGCGCGGTCGCGGTGGCGCAGCCAGGCCGAGGCGTGCGCCTGCCGTTCGTCGTCGTCCTCGGCGTCGAGCCCGCCCGTCGCCGCGTCGAGGTTGACGGCGCCGTCGACGCCCGGCAACGCCGTGCGCAGAAGTGCGATCGATCCCGGCGGGCAGTTGCCGCGCCGGCCGCCACCGACCGCGTAGGCCTGCAGCCGGACGTTGTTGGCGCCGGCCGGCAGGATCCGGCCGCGGCGGCCGTCGCCGAAGACGACCCTGCCGGTCTGCCGGTCGAGCGTGAAGTGGCGCGCGTCGGGCTGCGACGCGGCGAAGTCGGCGACTTCGTGCCAGTCGACGGCGTCGCGCCAGTCGTCGCCGTCGTCCTCGCGCACCTGCAGCCGCACCGCGCCGACGATCGGCGTGCGCAGTGCCTTGAACGCCTGCGACGCGCGGCCGAGGCCCGAGCCGAGCGGTTCGTCGCGCAGCTGTTGCGACTGCACCGCCGCGACCGCGTTGAGCGCGATGCCGACCGGCAGCGTCGGCGGCGCGCCGTCGCCCGCCGGCCAGACGAGGCGCAGCCAGGCGAGCGCCGCGGTCGGGTCGAGCTGGCAGCCGGGCCACGGCGCTGCATCGGCAACGAGCCGCAGGCGGACGACGCCGGAGCGGGTCAGCCCGGCGGTCGCGTCGTCGACGACGGCGAGCTCGCGCCAGCCGTCGAGCGTGCGCTGCTGCCAGCGCGGAAGCGCGCCGCGTGCGGCGCCGGGGCCCCGCGGCGGCGCCGCGCGGAGGTGCACGGTCAGCGTCCGGCCGGCGGTGAACGGCCGCTCGGTCGCGCTGCCGTCGGCCGCGAAGCCGAGGTAGAGCGCGGCGCCGTCGACGTCGGCCCGACCGGCGAGCTCGAGCGCATCGGCCGTCGTCGGCAGCGCCGTCCGGGCGAGCGCGCCGTCGCGCACGACGTGCTCGGGCGAGAGCGGTCCGAGCGCCAGCGTCGATGCGACCGTCACGCTGCGGATCGCCGGCGCGCAGGGCCGGGCCGCCGGCGTCGCGTCGGTCGACGGCGTGCTGCCGAAGTCGCCCGACACCAGGCGCGCCCGCATCCACGCGCCGGTCTGGCCGGCGATGGTCGTCGCGGCGACGTCGGGCGGCACGGTGAAGGTCAGGGCGCCGTCGGCCGTGAGCGAGCGCGTGCCGTCGCCGACCGAGAGCGCGCGGAAGCCGTCGGCGGTCGAGAGCTCCCACGCGACCAGCGGCCGGGCGGCCCGGCTGACCGGCGGGATCGGGCTCGCGGCGTCGCCGGCTGGGTTCGTCATCTGCACCTGCACGTCGACGTGGGCGCCGGGCGTCGCGAAGGCCGGCGAGCGCAGCTGGAACACGTCGCCGAAGCGCGGGCGTTCGCCGAGCGGGAAGAAGTCCTTCGAGATGTCGAGCGGCAGCTGGTTGGCGCAGGCGGCGGCGGGCGCGGCCGGGGCGGCGGCGGCGACGAGCTGCAGCGTGATGCTGCGCAGGCTCGGCGCGACCGGAGGCGCCCGCGTTGCATCTGCCGCTGGTGCCGACGCTGCCGCTGCCGCTGGCGCTGGCGCTGGCGTTGACGCCGACGCCGGGCGCACCGTCAGCCAGCGCGACGCGCTGCCGGCGAGCGTCGCCACCGGCCATGCCGCGGGCGCGTCGAAGATGCGGTCGTCGCCGCCGTCCGCGGTCGCCCCGCCGCGTGCCACAAGCGGTTGGAAGCCGGTCGGCGTCGCGATGCCGACCTCGAGCGGCCCGCCGCGGTCGGCTTCGGCCTGCCAGCGCAGCCGCAGCTCGCGCAGGCCGGCGATGTCCGGCACGCCGTCGAAGCCGAAATGGAGCGTCTGCGGCACCGGCGTCGCGGCGGCGAGCGGGTCGAGACCGGCGTCGCGGCCGGACGGCGACACGAGCGCCGCGAGGTCGGCCTGGCGGCGATGCCCGGCGTCGACGAGCCAGGCCCGGACCAGCGTCGCGCGGACGAGCTCGAGGTCGTCGCAGGTCTCGAAGACGACCGGCTGCGCATCGTCGCCCTGCGGCGGCGCGGCGACTTGCGTGTGCATCGGCACGACCACGGCCGCGCGCCCCGGCGCCGGCCGGAAGACGAGGACCGTTCGCGCCGCCGCGGCCGGCCGCGGCCGGCCGGCCAGGAAGCGGTCGAACGCGGCGAGGTGCAGCGCCGGCGCGGCGTTGAGCTGCGCGGTGAGGATTTCGGCGTGGCGTGCGGCGATCCGCAAGAGCGCCGTCTGCAGCGGCCGGTCGACGGCTCCGGCTCCGGCGCCGAGCAGCCGCTCGAGCCGCGCGGCGATCTCGGCGGCGGTGCGCGGCCGCTCGACGACGAGGGGAAGGGCGGTCGGCGCCCCGGGTCGGTCGATCATGCGAGCGCCCGGTCGAGGTAGAACGGATAGACGAGGTTGTAGCGGTTGTCGGTGCTGAGGACGCGGTAGTCGATGTCGATCAGCAGCCGCTCGGCGTGGACCGGATCGGCCCGCGCACTCACCTGCAGCAGGTCGATGCGCGGCTCCCAGGCCTCGAGCGCCTCGCGCACCTCGAACGCCGCGCGCGCCTGCGTCGCGCCGGTGTTGGGCGCGAACAGCAGCCGGTCGAGATCGCACCCGAAGTCGGGGCGCATCACGCGCTCGCCCTTGCGGGTCGACAGGATCAGCGCGATCGACTGGCGCACGATCGCTTCGTCGGCGCAGATCGCGAAGTCGCTGCCGTCGTCGGCGCGCGCGACCGGAAAGGCCCAGCCGCAGCCGAGCACGGTCATCGAACGCGGAGCGGTGCGGTCGGGCATGCGTGCGTCTCCGGTCGGCCGCGGCGGCGATCAGTTGATCTTCACGACCGCGCCCTGCAGGCTCGCGGTCGCGCCGGCGCTGGCGTCGAGCGTCGTCGTCGCCTGGATCCGGACGTCGGCCTTCGACTGCACGCCGACGCCGACGCCGTCGACGACGACCCTGCCGGCCGCCGAGCGGATCGCGATGTCGCCTTGCGCGGCGAGCGTCATCGTGCCGGTGGCCGAGCGGATCGCGATGTCGCCCTGGGCCTCGATCGACACCGTCTGCGCGGTGCTGTCGATGACGATGCGGTTGGCGCCGGTCTTGTCGACGATCTCGATGCGCTCGCCGCCCTCGGCGTCGCACAGGCGGATCACGTGGCCGCTGCGCGAGGTCAGGCTGCGCATGGCGTTCTTGCCGTCGGCGTTCGATTCGGGCGGCTCGTCCTTGCCGTTCCAGAGCGCGCCGACGACGAACGGGTGCTCCAGGCTGCCGTGCTCGAACGCGACGAGCACCTCGTCGTCGGGCTCGGGAAGCAGATACAGGCCGCGCCCGCCACCGGCCATCGGCGTGGCGACGCGTGCCCAGGCGCTCTCGACGTCGGCGGCGAGCCACGGGAAGCGCACCTTCACCCGGTGCAGTCCCTCGGGGTCGCGGTGATTGGTGACGATGCCGACCACCACGCCGAAGAAGCGGCCCGACGCGTCGCCGGGCGCGAGCAGCTCGCGCGACATGTCGGCGCCGAACGGGATCATGTCGCGTTCCTCCGCGCCTGGAACGAGGTGCGGAAACCCTTCTTCGGCGCGAACACGTGCTCGACCGCGGTCACGTAGTAGCTGCCGCCGAAGCGCTCGCCGACGCCGTCGATGCGCACGAGCATGCCCGCATGCAGCCGCGGCTCGCCGATGCAGACGCCCTCGGCGCGCACGTGGCCGAGCGCCATCTCGGCGAAGCCGCGCCGCGCCATCGCGTCGGCCTCGGCCTGGCTCTGCACCGGCATGTCGACGCGCGCGCTGGCGGCGGCGCCGAAGGCCTTCTCGAGCGCCGCGGGGCCCGACGCGGTGTCGCCGAGCAGGCGCGCTTCGTCGCCGCGGCCGGCGTGGCCGACGATCGGCTGCTTCTGCGCCGGATCCCAGCCGCGGACCTCGCAGGCGGTGACCTGGCCGAGCGTGGAGAGCCGCGGGCGGAAGGCCAGCAGCTCGACCATGCGGTGCAAGGTCAGCTCGGCTTCGCCGCCCTGTGCGCGCGGCCGGAACAGCAGGTCGCGGTCGCGCACGGCGACCTCGAAGCCGATGCGTCGGGCGCGCGTCGCGAGGAACTCGAGGTCGGTCTGGGCGTGCTGCAGGACGTACGGCAGCGTCGGGCCGCTGTCGGTCGTCACCGGATGGAGCCCGGCGCCCGAGGCGACCTGCGCCGCGATGTCGCTGTCCTTCATGTGCGTGAAGGCGCGGGTCGTCTTCGCGCGCATCAGGCGATGGCGCCGGTCATGGCCGCGCACCGTCACCGTCGGCGCGCGGCCCTCGGGAAAGTCGGGCTCGAGGCCGGTGATCTCGCCGCTCAGGAGCGGCGTCGTCTGGTCGCGGTAGCCGAGCGCGATCTCGGTCACGCCGCCCTCGCGGAACAGCGGGTCGTCGATCCACTTCGGCTTCATCTGCGCCGTGTCCCAGGCCGCGAGCGTCAGCGTGAACATGCCCGGCGCGTCGACGTCGTCGAGCACCGAGAGCTGCGACAGGTCGGCGACGGCGGCCGCGGGCAGCGGGCTGCCGTTGATCCGGATCGCGAACTCCGGCGTCAGCGTGTTGAGCGGGTCGCGGCCGGACATCAGGTCCTCGCGCTCCAGGCGACGCGCCGCGGCGGCAAGGTCAGGCGCGTGCCGACGGACAGCGCGAGCGGATCGTCGATCGCATTCGCCTCGGCGATGCTCCGCCACTCGCGCACGTCGCCGTACTCGGCCGCGGCGATCGAGGCGAGCGACTCGCCGCGCCGCACGACCCAGACCTTGGTCACGTCCGACGACATGAGCTTTTGCTGCACCAGGTCCTTCGACGTCGAGACCCATTGCTTGAAGCTGCAGCGGTTGGTCGCGCGCACCGGCACGCCCGACTCGACGAACATCGTGTACTGCGTCTCGAGCTGCTGCAGCACGCCCTGGAAGAACACCGCCTGCTCGCCCCACGACAGCCGGACGACGGGCGGCCGGTGCATCGCGCCGTGGCCGGCGACGGTCGTGAGCTTCATCAGCTTGTCGACGTAGAGCGTCTTCACGCTCTTCTTGACGAGCTCGGGCGTGTCGTAGGTGTCGAAGAGCAGGTCGACGCCGAGCGTCGCGGGCTCGCCGCCGACGAACTGCGATTCGGCGGTGTCGCGCTTGGCCGCACCCTGGCTCGGCCACGAGACGCTGCGGCTGACCGTCAGCTTGTTGGGATTGAACATCGCGACGAGCGTGTCGCCCGAGGTTTCGCTGCCGAATTGCAGGGCGTTGTCGGTGCTGCCGGGCGTCTCGACCAGGATCGTCAGCTTGCTCAGGCCCATCGCGCGTACCCCCGGCGCTCGTGCTCGACGACGAGCCGCGCGAAGACCGCCTGGCAGGCGCGCTCGACCAGGTCGTCGAGATCGACCGTGGCGCCTGCCGGCAGCGCGGCACCGGCCGGCGAGGTGGCACCGGCCGCGTCGGCATGGCGGACGGTCGACGCAGGGGCGGCGTCCGGCGCTGCCGGAGCGCCGGGGTCGGCGAGGAGCGCGACCGGCACGGTGTCGGCGAACGCGGACGGCCTCGGGTCGCCTGTCGCGGCGCGATGCAGCGGCAGCGGCAGCGCGGCGGCTTGCGCACGGGAGAGCACGAACGCCGGCGGCGCAGCATCGGGCCGTCCCGGCCGGGTGCTCGGTGTCGGCGCTGCCGCGAGCCGGGTCGTCGCTGCCGTCGACGACGTCGCCGCTGCAGACGTGCTGGCGTCGCTGCGCGTCGCGGTCGTGGCCGATCGCGCGAGCGGCATCGCAGGCAGCGCCGCGTCGACGACCGCGTCGATCGCGTCGAACCGAGCGGGCGGCGGCATCGCTGTCGTCACGCCCGTCACGCCCGTCGCGGCCGTCGCGCCCGTCGTGCCCGTCGTGGGCTCCGGCGGCACCGACCGTTCGCTCGCAGGCTGAACGCGGACGGCGTCGGCCCGGCCGCTCGGCGCGAGCGGCAGGTGCTCGCCGGGCGGGCTTCGTTCCGCCGCGAAGGCCGCTGCGGCGTCGCCCGACCGCAACGGCGCGCCATCGTTGCGCGGCAGCGCTGCGACGGGCGCGCGGTCGATCGCCGACGCTGCCGGCTGCGCTGCAGCCGCGAGGATCGCCGGGTGCAGCGACGCTGCGTCGACCGATGCGGCGGCGCGCGGCGTGACACCGCCGTCGTCTGCCGGGCTCGGCGCGGTCGACGGTCGCCGTGCCGCGGCGAGCGGCATCGCGGTGTCCACGCGCGGCGTCGCTTCGCTGCGCTGAACGGTCGGCGCATTGCTGTTGTCGGCCGATGCCGGGACCCACGGCCCGGACCGCGCCGGCGCGCGCCACAGCGGCGCGTCGTCGGACGGCCGCGCGGCGCGGGCGAGCGCCGCGACCGGCTCGCCGCCGACGGCCGGCGCCGCGTGGTCGAGCGCACGGGCTTCGCCCGGCAGCTCCGCCTGCGAGGCGACACCAGGAGCCGGGTCGGCCGCCGCGGCAGGGCGCCGGGCCAAGGGCATCGCCGAGGCGTCTTCGCGCGACGACAGCGAAGCGTTGGGCAAGTGCGGCGCCGCCGCGCCGGCGCCGCTGGCCGTGGCCGCGGCGGGCGCAGCGGCCCGCCGCACGTCCTCCGGCGCCGCTGCGTCGGACTGCCGTGCCGCCGACGCGAGCGCGGCGAACGACGACCCACCGGTCGCCGCCGCGGACGAATGCGACACGACGGCGCGCGCACGGCGGTGCATGGGCGCTCCGGCGGCCGTCGTCCCGCTCCGGCCGACCGACCCGTCGGCTGCCTCGCTCCGCGCTGCCGATCCGGGGACCGCGTCGCTTCGCGCGACCGGTCCCGTGGCGCCGTCGCTCCGGGCGACGACCGTCCCCGTGACCACGTCGCTTCCGGCGACCGACTCGGTGATCCCGCTGTCTCCAGCGGCCGGTTCGGTGATCCCGTTGCTCTGGGCGCCCGACCCGGTGTTCTCCCTGCTCCGGTCGACCGGTCCGGACGCCGACCTGCTCCCGGCGACCGACTCGGTGCCCGTCGCTCGTCCGGAGGCAGCCGACCGGGCAGCCGTCGTCACGCTGCGTGCCGGCGCTGTGACGACCAGCGTCGTCGGCGCCCCCGTCGGCCGGACGCTGCCGCTGAAGGACACCGCGCCGCGGCCTTCGCCGGACCGGTCCTGGGCCGGCGCCGTGGCCGGTGCGGCCGCCGCGGCTGACCGCGCCACCGGACCGTCGTCGGCCGGCGGCGCCGATGATCCTGCACCGGCAGCGGCCGGCTCGCCGGCCTGCAGCGCCGCACCGCCCGCAGGAGTCCGCGCCAACGGCCGCACGACGGCCCGCTCGGCCGTCGGCCGGACCGCGCTGCCGGGCCAGCCCGTCTCCCCCGCAGCCACCCCGCGGAACACCCGCGGATCGTCGTCGGCAGCCGCCTGCGATCCCCCGCCGTCGGGCCCGCGCAGCGACGGCGCGACGCTCAGCGACGCGTTGAACGCGCCGTGCGACTCACCGATCGCCGCGGCGTCGTGCAGGCGCGCGAACGAGGTCGGCGACGCGATGACGCCGGGCCGCAGCAGGCGCTGCGCGATCGAGACGCCGAGCGACCCGGGCTGCGCCCAGGCCGGCGCGTCGGTGTGCTGCGTCGTCGCCATCGTCAGTCGGGCAGCAGGCCCTGGTGGACGAGCTCGATCGCCTCGAACGCCACCGCCGACGAACCGGCATGCAGCTCGGGGCCGGTCCATTTCACCGGGCAGGCGCCGACGAAGGTCCACGCGAGGCCGGCGGCGCCGTCGTCGGGCAGCACCTCGATGCGGACGTCGCGGCGGCGGATCGCGCCGGCGAGGATCTGCCGGTACCAGGCCCACAGATGCGTCTTGTCGGCCATGCCGCGCTTGAGCACGAGCCGCGACGGGAACTTCGCCGCGCCGGCGAGCTGCCGTTCGGCGCCGTTGACGCCGCCTTCGCGGAAGGTCTCGACCTCGGTCTCGACGCCGAGCCCGCTCGCGTCGCTGAAGCCGCCGATGACCGTCGCGTCGTCGTGATCGAACGAGACCAGGAAGCGGAACGCGGTGAACGGATCGGCGAGCCGGCGGCCCGGTGCGGCGGCCGGCCGCGCGCCCGCACTAGCCATCGCGGCGCTGGCCATGGGCGTCCTCGTCGTTCAGCCGATCGTTGATGTGCGCGACCTGGTCGACCCAGGCTCGCCGCTCGCGGTGGTTCATGTCCATGATCTCGGCATGCGCCCAATGCAGGTAATAGGCGATGTAGGCCACCTCCCGGACGACGCGCTCCGGGTGGCGGCCTAGCGCTCCCCCGGCGGTTCGAGCTCCACGTCGAAGGTCTTCTCGCAATGCGGGCAGGCGACGGTGAGCCGGTTCTCGCCCTGGTCGTTGATGCGCCGGTACATCGCCTGCAGGTGCGCGAAGTCGGCCACCGGCAGGTCCTCGACCACCTGCGGATAGACCTGCGGCAGCTCGCCGAGGCGGGTCACGACGCGGGCGAGCAGGATCACCGCCAGGTAGCCCGGGTTGGCCTTGACGCGGTGGTCCTGCAGCGGCGCCACCTCGTCCTTCGCGGTCGCGAGGCGCATCGTGCCCTCGCGGTGGACCCGGCCGTCGGCGTCGACGTAACCGCGCGGCAAGGTGAACGGAAAGTCGGCGACCGCGCTCATTTGGCACGCAGCAGGCCTTCGTGGGCGATCTCGATCGTGTCGATCGAGACCTCGTTGGCGGTCGCGTTGAACGCCGGCCCGGTCCACTTGATCGGCCAGCCGTTGGTGAACGTCCACTCGGCGGCCTCGTTGCCTTCGTCGTCGAGCAGGATGATCTGGCCGTTCTTGCGGGCGTCCTTGATCTTCCCGTCCATGACCTTCATGCGCCACGACCAGAGGTCGGTGTCGGCCGTGATGCCGCGCTTCAGGGTGATGTTCGAGAACTTCTTGAGGCCCGCGAGCTTGAGGATCGAGTCGCCGTCGCCTTCGCGGTAGTCGACCGTGTCGGTGCCGGCGTCGAGGCCCGAGACCTCGCGGAAGCCGGCCTTGCGGATGCCGTCGATCTGGACCCGGAACCGGAAGCCGCGGAACGGGTCCGGGGCGCGCTGACCTGTGGCCATGCTCGTTTCTCCTCGCGTTGGTCGTCAAGAGATGTCGTTGAGGGTGAAGCCGCTCGCGTCCTGGACGACGCGGAGCACGATGAATTCGGCCGGCACGGTGATCGCGAGCGCGACGTGCGCGACGATGCCGCCGCGCTCGCATGCGCCCGCGGGGTTCGTCTCGTCGTCGCAGCGCACGTCGAAGCCGTCCTCGGGCCGCAGGCCGGCGAGCGCGCCGGCGCGCTGCAGCTCGAGGCAGCGGGCGACGAGGCGGTCGCGCACGACCTGCCGCAGCCTGGGCGTCTGCGGCTCGAACACCAGGTCGCGCATCCGCAGCGCGAGCCAGCGCCGGAACGCGACGACGACGCGCACGGTCGAGACGTGCGCCTGCACGGCGTCGGGCCGCAGCGTGCGCGCGCCGCCGACGCGCAGGCCGCGACCGGGCAGCGCATGCAGCGCGTTGATGCCGGCATCGTCGAGGCGCGCCCGCTCCGCGGTCGACAGCGGCCGGGCGGCGTCGAGCACGGCGTCGAGCGCCTCGTTGGCGGGCGCATGCTGCGGACCGGCACGGCGATCGAGCCGCGCGATCAGCCCGGCGACGTGACCGCAGGGCGGCACGAGCGAGCGCGCCGAAGCCGCGTCGGCCGCCGCCGCCGCCGCGGCGTGCCGCCACTCGACCGGCAGGCGGACGACCTCGGCGGCGGTGTCGCGCGTCGGGTCGGCGACGAGCCAGGGCCCGTAGAGCGCACCGAAGCCCGAGCGCAGGTCTGCGGCGAGCCGCACCCACGACTCGAGCTCGTCGGCTGCGTGTGCGTCGGGCGGTGGCGGCACGTCGAGCAAGGCGAAGCGGTCGCCGAGCGCCTCGCAGTGGTCGAGCGCCGCGCGCTGCACCGCGGCACTGCCACGGGTGCCCGCGAGCGCCGCGTCGGGCACGCAGACGAGGTCGACGTCGCTGCGGTCGGACAAGGCGCTGCCCGGCTCGAACAGCCGGACGAGCGCGTCGCCCGCGCCGTCGGGCGTACCGGGCAGCGGCTGCGCCAGCACGACGCAGCGCCGGCCGCCGTTGGCGAAGAAGCCGCGCACCGAGGCGCGCAGCATGCTGCCGGCCGCGGGCACGAGCAGGTGCTCCCAGAGCCGCGCGTCCCAGCGGTCGAGGACGACGGCGGCCGTGCCGACCGGACCGCGCCGGTCGCGCAGCGCGCCGTCGACGGTCGCGACGGTTGCGAAGCCGACGAAGGCCGGCACGCCACCGTCCGGCTGCGCGGCTTCGGCACGCGGCGCCGGGTTCGCATCGAAGACGACGCCCGGCGGCCAGGCTGCACGCCCGCTTGGCCGAAGCGTCTGGGTGGTGGCGGCGGCGATGGTCATGTGATGCGGTCCGGGCGGGCGGCGTCCGGCGCGTCAGGCCTCGCGGGCGCCGACCGACTGCGAGATGCGGAAGATGACGAACTCGGCCGGCCGCACGATCGACACGCCGATCTCGGTCACGACCCAGCCGAGATCGCGCACCGCGGGCGGGTTCAGCTCGGCGTCGCACTTGACGTAGAACGCCTCCTGCGCCGTCAGCCCGAACAGCGCGCCGCCGCGCCAGACCTCGGTCAGGAAGGCGGTGATGTTGAGGATGATCTTCGACCAGAGCCGGGGATCGTTCGGCTCGAAGACCACCCACTGCGTGCCGCGGTCGATCGACGCCTCGAGGAAGCCGGCGAAGCGCCGCACGTTGACGTACTTCCACTCGCCGTTGCGGTCGCCGCCGATGGTTCGCGCGCCCCAGAGCGTGACGTCGCCGTTCATCAGCCGGATGCAGTTCACGCCCTGCGGATTGAGCAGCTCCTGCTTGGTCTTGCTGACGTAGTACTTGACCTCGAGCGCGCCGCGCACGATGGCGTTGGCCGGCGCCTTGTGGACGCCTCGCTCCTCGTCGGTGCGGGCGAAGATGCCGGCGACGTGGCCGCTCGGCGGCACGTGCGTGCGGCCGCGGTATTTGCCCGGCACGTTCCAAGCCGGGTCGCCGTCCTGGAGGCGCTTCGCCGGATCGCTGACCTCGACGTGCGGGAAGTAGAAGCCGGCGTGCGTGCTCCGGCGCGGCAGCACGTTGCCGGGCGTCTCGTCCTTCAGCTTCAGGATGTCGAAGTCGCGGGTCGTGCCGTCGCCCACGATCTCGGGCGCGTCGAGGATGGCGAAGACGTTGCGGTGCACCTCCTCCTCGCAGTAGCTCTCGATCTGCTCCCAAACGTCCTTCGTCTTGGGCAGGCCGGGCGCGGCGAGGATCGCGACGTCCTCGATCGACGCCAGGCGGTCGAGCGCTGTTTTCAAGTTTTCGATGCTCTTGATGCGGACGACGAACGCCCGCGTGCCGCCGTTGACGAAGAAGCCGTTCACCGCATGGGTGAGCGCGTGGTGCCCGGGGTAGAGCGGCACGACGGCGCCGTCGCCGCCGTCGCCGCCGGCCTTGTCGTAGCCCGAGAAGTCACCGAAGAGCTGGGTGTACTCGGTGAAATTGGTGCAGAGCTTGGTCGCGAACTCGGCCGCCGGGACGACGGTCGGCTTGAGCCAGTAGGGCCGCAGGACCGACGGCCGCATGAGCTTGTCGTCGGGCGCCTTGCCGGCATAGTCGAGCTGGTCCTCGAGCGTGCCGGCGTCGTCGGGCGCATCGGCGTCGTCGCCCTTCGCTTCGGCATCCGCCGCTGCGGCCGCTGCGCCGCCCGCTGCGGCTCCTGCCGGTGCAGCCGCTGCGCCGCCGGCTCCGGCATCCGCGGCCGCGATCTGCGCGCGGACGCTCTCGAGGTCGGCCTGCTTCTGCGTCAGCGCAGCGGCCGCGTCGTCGGCGTCGGTGCGGGCCTTGGCGAGCGCGTTCTGGGCCGCGAGCACCGCGTTGGCCTTGGTGTTCGTCTCCCGCGCGGTGGCGTCGGCGGCCAGCGCGGCCTGCGCGTCGACGGCCTTTTTCAGGTCGGCTTCGGCGGCCGTGACCTTGGCATCGCGGTCGGGCTTCTTCTCCTCGAGCGCCTTGATCTCGCCGGCCAGCGCCGCGGTCCGCGCTTCGAGCGCGGTCTTCAGCTGCGCGGCCTCGGTCTTCTGCCGTTGCAGCGCGGCCGGGTCCTCCGACGTCTGCGACTGGGTGAGCCGGCCGAGGCGCAGCAGGTCCGCGGTGAGCACCGGGTTGTAGTCCGGGTTCGATACGGGACAGTGGATCTTGTCGGGCACGATGCCGATGAAGGCGACGGTGTTGGTGCCGACGCCTGCGATCGGCTGTCGCGCCGAGGCGATCTCCTCGACGTAGACGCCGGGCGCGAAGTAAGCGAGTCTTGCCATTCAGGTACCCCTTTGCCGACAGCCCCGCCGATCGACATCGGCGCGTGCTGGAGACGGTTGCCCGGGCATGCGCCGCCCGTGAGCGTTCAAGGTGAGGGCGCGTCGGGCGACGGCGCCGGGTCGGCGTGCACGCGCAGGTCGACCTCGAGCGGCATCGGCGGCGCGTCCGCATCGATCCGCGCGACGGTCACCCGCTGCGCCTCGATCGCGTGGCCGGACCCGTCGAGCCCGCTCACGGCGACGTCGCCCGGCGGCAGGTCGAGGAAGACGTAGCGGCCGTCGGCGCGGATCGGCGCCCGGCGCACGCCGAATGCCGCCAACTCGACGCGCACCGCGCCACCGGTCGCCGGCCAGCCGTCGCCGCGGCGGACGTGACCGGCGAGCGAGACGCGGCGTCGCAACACCGTCCGGGCCACGCTGCCGTCGGTCGTCATGCGACGGCCCCGGGTGCGAGCGCGAGGCGGATGTCCTTGCCGGTGACGAGCGGCGACACCACCGGCTCGCCGACGTCGATCGCGAGCGTGACCATGTAGTTGAGCGCCGCCTTCGGCTTGCCGCCGAGCGCCTGCCAGAATTCGCCCAGGCTTTGCAGCCGCCCCGGGTGCAGCGTCGTGACCGGCAGTGGCAGGTCGTCCGCGGCGAGGCTGCCCTTCATCAACTCGCGCGGCAGCGTGCGAAAACGCAGCAGCGTGCGCATCACGAGACCGAGGAGCTTGTGCTCGTCTTCCGACGAATCGCTTTGCGCGCCGCCGCCGCCCGGCCAGGCGGTGATCAGGTAGGACGCGTCGACGCGCACCGGCGGCTGCACGCGCGCCGCGCGCAGGCCCTCGCGGGCTTCGATGAACTCGTCGTTGCCGCGCAGCTCGAGGTTCTCGCGCAGGTCGTAGAGGAACAGGTCGACCGCGGGCGGCTTCACCGAGAACTGGTCGTCGGGCGCTGCGAACGACACCGTGATCTCGTCGCGCCCGCGCAGCTCGCGCTTGAGCAGCGCGGCGATCGTCTGGTCGAGGTCATGGATCAACGGATGTCTCCCGATGCGGCACCGGCACGATCGACAGCGCCGACCGAAGGAGCGAGCGGCCGACCGACCCGCCTCGGCGGCGGCGGATCGCGGCGTCGATCGCTTGCAGACGAGGTTAGAAACCGCGCGGACGGGGGTCAATCCAACGAGATAGGGATGGCCGATGCCGGGACCGGAGCGCATGGGGAGCGCTTCCCTGAACGACCGTCTTGGCATGCGGCGGGCGCCGGCGGCCGCAGCGGCGGTCGGCCAGCTTCGACCCGGCCGCGGGAGCACGTTCCCGCCGTCGCCTGCGCCCCGCGGCGGATCGCGCCGGCGCCGCCGGCCACGGCCGCTCGCGCGAGAAGCGCGGCGCTCGCGGTCACGCTCGCCAGCTTCGCCGGGCTCGCCACGTTCGCTGTGCTCGCCGCGCTCGCCGCGCCGGTGCGGGCACAACCGGCGCCGGACGTCGTGCTCCCGCCGGTCGAAGTCGTCGGCACGACGCCGGTCCCCGGCATCGGCCTGCCGGCGTCGCGCATGCCGGGCAACGTCCAGCAGGCACGCGCGGCCGACATCGATCGCAGCCACGCGATCGACTTGACCGACTTCCTCAACCGCCGGCTCGGCAGCGTCCACATCAACGAGATCCAGAACAACCCGTTCCAGCCCGACGTCAACTACCGCGGCTTCACCGCGTCGCCGCTGCTCGGCACGCCTCAGGGCCTGTCGGTCTACGTCGACGGCGTGCGCGTCAACCAGCCGTTCGGCGACGTCGTGAGCTGGGACCTGATCCCGCGGACGGCGATCGCGAGCGTCACGCTGATGCCGGGCTCGAACCCGCTGTTCGGCCTGAACACGCTGGGCGGCGCGCTGTCGGTCGTCACCAAGAACGGCATCGACAACCCGGGCTCGTCGGTGCAATTAACCGCGGGTTCGCACGGGCGCGCGGCGGTCGAGCTCGAGACCGGCGGCAGGAACGACCGCGGCGTCGACTGGTACGTGACCGGCACCCGCTTCCACGACGGCGGCTGGCGGCCGGCGTCGCCGACCGACGTGCGGCAGCTCTTCGGCAAGCTCGGCCTGTCGTCGGCCGACAGCCGGCTGTCGATCTCTGCGACGCTCGCCGACAACGGCCTGACCGGCAACGGCCTGCAGGAGCAAGGCCTGCTCGCCGCCGACCGTGCGAGCCTCTACACCTCGCCCGACCGGACCGGCAACCGCGCCGCGGTGCTCGTGCTCGAAGGCCGACGGCGGCTCGGCGGCACGCTCGGCGTCTCGGGCAACGCCTACGTCCGGCGCATCCGCAGCACGACGCGCAACGGCGACGTCAACGACTTCTCGCTCGACCAGTCGGTCTACCAGCCGACCGCGGCGGAGCGCGCGGTGTTGGCGAGCGCCGGCTACACCGGCGTCCCGATCGCCGGCGCCGACGCCACGAACACGCCGTTCCCGATCTGGCGCTGCCTCGCCAACGTGTTGCGCAACGACGAGCCGGCCGAGACGTGCACGGGCGTGCTCAACACGACGCGCACCGGGCAGACGAGCCGCGGCGCGTCGGTGCAGCTCGACTGGGACGGCGTGCTCGGCGGCTTCGGCCAGCAGGCGGTCGTCGGCGCCGCGCTGGACACGAGCCGCGTCGCCTTCAGCCAGGGCTCCGAGCTCGGCATCGTCAACCCCGACCACAGCGTGACCGGTGTCGGTGCCTTCGGCGACGGCGGCGCGACCGGCGGCGACGTCGACGGCGAGCCCTACGACACCCGTGTCGAGCTGTCGTCGCGCACCCGCACCTGGAGCCTGTTCGCGACCGACACCGTCGCGCTCGCCACGGGTCTGCACCTGACGCTCTCCGGCCGCTACAACCGCAGCACCGTCACGAACCGCGACGGCCTGGTCCGCGGCGGCGGCGCCGGTTCGCTCGACGGCGACCACGTGTTCTCGCGCTTCAATCCGGCGCTCGGCCTGACCTGGGAGCCGACCCCGCAGTGGAACGCCTACGCCGGCATCGCCGAAGGCAACCGTGCGCCGTCGGCGATCGAGCTCGGCTGCGCCGATCCGGCTTTCCCCTGCAAGCTGCCGAACGCCTTCGCCGGCGATCCGCCGCTGAAGCAGGTCGTGACGCGCACGGTCGAGCTCGGCCTGCGCGGCGGCGCGGGCAGCGCCTACCGCTGGAGGCTCGGCGTCTTCCGTGCCGACAACCGCGACGACATCCTGTTCGTCGCCGGCAGCCAGACCGGCTTCGGCAACTTCGCCAATGTCGGCCGGACGCGCCGGCAGGGCGTCGAAGCGGGGTTCGCCGCTCAGGCCGCGGCGGCGCTCGAGGTCGGCGTCGACTACACGCTCGTCGACGCGACCGACCGAAGCGCCGAGACCGTCAACGGCTCGAGCAACAGCAGCAACGACACCGCGGCCGCGGGTGTGCCCGGCGTCGACGGCGTCATCGCGATCCGGCGCGGCGACCGCCTCCCGTTGGTCCCGCGCCATCTGCTCAAGCTCCACGCCGACTGGCGGCCCGCTCCGGCGTGGTCGGTCGGCGTCGACATGACCGCGACGAGCGGCGCCTTCGCGCGCGGCAACGAGAACAACGCGCACCGCGCCGACGGGGTCTACTACCTCGGTCCGGGGCGCAGCGCGGGCTACGCGGTCGTCAACCTCGGCGTCGACTACCGGCCCGTGCCGACGTGGGCGTTGTTCGTCCAGATCGGCAATCTGTTCGACCGCCGCTACGCCACCGCGGCGCAGCTCGGCGCCACCGCCTTCGACGCCGCCGGCCGGTTCGTCGCGCGGCCGTTCGCTGCCAATGCCGACGGCGAGCGGCCGCTGCGGCACGCGACCTTCCTCGCGCCCGGCGCGCCGCGCTCGGTGCTCGTCGGGGTGAAGGTCTCGTTCGACTGAAACTCGCACTCGGCATGCCGTCGCCGGCCGCTCGCCGCCGGCCGGCATGCGGGCGCCGGACGAGCCGCGGCGACGACGCGCGCATGTCGTCGAGGTCGGCAGGCGACGCCAGCGCGACGATGCCGCCGCGGCACGGGCGTCAGTTGCGGGGCTTGCGCGGTCGGCGGCCGACCGGCTTCGGCATCGCGAGGTCGCCGAGCTGGCGCCGGATCTCGTCCGGGCCGCGGTCGCCGAGGAACTTCTGGAACGCGACCGCGACCTGCGGCAGCTGGCGGCCGGCGAGGTGCATCACGTACCAGTCGCGCACGACCGGATTGCCGTCGAGCGGAAGCATCGCGAGCAGGCCGGCGCCGAGCTCGAGCACGCAGGTGTGCATCGACAGGAAGGCGACGCCGAAGCCCGCCGCGCACATGCTCTTGATCGCCTCGTTGCTCGACAGCTCGGAGCCGATCCGCAAGGTCAGGCCCTGGTCCTTGAAGACGCGCTCGATCGTCGTGCGCGTGCCCGAGCCGCGCTCGCGCACGAGGATGCGCGTCTCGGCGACCTGCGCGAGCGTCAGGCCCGGCTGCGTCATGAGCGGATCGGCGGGCGCGGCGAGGAACGCCATCGGATGGCGCGCGAAGGGCTGCGATTCGGTCGTCAGCTCGGCCGGCGGCCGGCCCATGATCGCGACGTCGATCTCCTGGCGCGCGAGCAGGCGCACGATCTCGCCGCGGTTGCCGACCGAAAGTCGCACCTTGACCTTCGGCCGCTCGTTGACGAAGGCGACGAGCAGCGGCGGCAGCATGTAGTCGGCGGTCGTGACCGCGCCGACGCGCAGCGTGCCCGAGAACACGCCCTGCAGCGTCGCCATCTCCTCGCCGGCCTCGCGCCACAGGTCGACGATGCGGCCGGCGTATCCGGCGAGCAGCTCGCCGGCCTCGGTGAGGCGGATGCCGCGGCCGCTGCGCTGCACGAGCGGCGTGCCGGCGGAGGCTTCGAGCGCGGCGAGCTGGATCGAGACGGCCGGCTGCGTGAGGTGCAGCGTGTCGGCGGCGAGCGAGACGCTGCCGAGCCGCGCGACCGCCTGGAACGCGGTCAGCTGGCGGAAGGTGGCGTTGCGCGAGAGCGGCATGCCGAAGTATTAGCGTCGGCTAATGAAAGCGCAAACAGTTCTTATTGTTCCGAATCGATGATGTTGCCTACATTGGGTTGCAGCGAACCGTGCGCAACCACAGGGGAACCGAGATGGGCGACATGCAACAGGCCGTGCAGATCACCGACGCGACGAAGCGCTACTCGGCGGGTGTGCTCAAGTACGCGCAGATGGGCTACTGGGACCCCGACTACGAGCCGAAGCCGACCGACGTCCTGGCGCTCTTCCGCATCACGCCGCAGGACGGCGTCGACCCGATCGAGGCTGCCGCCGCGGTGGCCGGCGAGTCGAGCACCGCGACCTGGACGGTGGTCTGGACCGACCGCCTGACCGCCTGCGACATGTACCGCGCCAAGGCCTACCGCGTCGACCCGGTGCCCAACAACCCCGGCCAGCACTTCTGCTACATCGCCTACGACCTGAGCCTGTTCGAGGAAGGCTCGATCGCGAACCTGACGGCGTCGGTGATCGGCAACGTCTTCGGCTTCAAGCCGCTGAAGGCGGCGCGGCTCGAGGACATGCGCTTCCCGGTGGCGTACGTCAAGACCTACCCCGGCCCGCCGACCGGCATCATCGTCGAGCGCGAACGCCTCGACAAATTTGGCCGGCCGCTGCTCGGCGCGACGACCAAGCCGAAGCTCGGCCTCTCCGGCCGCAACTACGGCCGCGTCGTCTACGAGGGCCTGAAGGGCGGCCTCGACTTCATGAAGGACGACGAGAACATCAACTCGCAGCCGTTCATGCACTGGCGCGACCGCTTCCTGTTCGTGATGGACGCGGTCAACAAGGCGAGCGCCGCGACCGGCGAGGTCAAGGGCAGCTACCTGAACGTCACCGCCGGCACGATGGAGGAGATGTACCGCCGTGCCGACTTCGCCAAGTCGCTCGGCTCGGTGATCGTCATGATCGACCTCGTCGTCGGCTACACCGCGATCCAGAGCATGAGCGCGTGGGCGCGGCAGAACGACATGGTGCTGCATCTGCACCGCGCGGGCCACGGTACCTACACGCGCCAGAAGAACCACGGCGTGAGCTTTCGCGTCATCGCGAAGTGGATGCGGCTCGCGGGCGTCGACCACATCCACGCCGGCACGGCAGTCGGCAAGCTCGAGGGCGACCCGATGACGGTGCAGGGCTACTACAACATCTGCCGCGACACCTACACCCGCGTCGACCTGCCGCGCGGCATCTACTTCGACCAGGACTGGGGCGCGCTGAAGAAGGTAATGCCGGTCGCCTCGGGCGGCATCCACGCCGGGCAGATGCACCAGCTCATCGACCTCTTCGGCGACGACGTCGTGCTGCAGTTCGGCGGCGGCACGATCGGCCATCCGCAGGGCATCCAGGCCGGCGCGACCGCCAACCGCGTGGCGCTCGAGGCGATGGTGCTTGCACGGAACGAAGGCCGCGACATCAAGAACGAGGGCCTCGACATCCTGCGCCAGGCCGCCAGGTGGTGCACGCCGCTGAAGGCCGCGCTCGACACCTGGGGCGATGTCAGCTTCAACTACGCGTCGACCGACACGTCCGACTACACGCCGACCGCCTCCGTGTCCTGATCAGGAACCATCATGCGCATCACCCAAGGCACGTTCTCCTTCCTGCCCGACCTGAGCGACGAGCAGATCATGAAGCAGCTCGACCACTGCCTCGAACGCGGCTGGGCCGTCGGCATCGAATACACCGACGATCCGCACCCGCGCAACACCTATTGGGAGATGTTCGGCAATCCGATGTTCGACATCCGCGATGCCGCCGGCATCATGCTGCAGCTCGACGACTGCCGGAAGACGCATCCGCGGCACTATGTGCGCGTCACCGCCTTCGATTCGACCCACGGCACCGAGTCGGTCGTGCTGTCGTTCATCGTCAACCGGCCGCCCGACGAGCCCGGCTTCCGTCTGATCCGCACCGAGGAGCCGGGCCGCACGATCCGCTACAGCATCGAGAGCTACGCGGTCCAGCGCGCCCCGGAAGGCGCGCGCTACTAGGCAAGGAATCGACGCCATGATGAGCTCCACGCCCGCCGCGATGCTCGAAGCCTCCGGCGCGCGGGCCGTGCTCGACCAGCTCGACGCCGAGCTCGTCGGCCTGGCGCCGGTGAAGGGCCGGATCCGCGACATCGCCGCGCTGCTGCTCATCGACAGGCTGCGCGCCGAACAGGGCCTGCAGTCGACGCCGCCGTCGCTGCACATGTGCTTCACCGGCAACCCCGGCACCGGCAAGACGACGGTCGCGATGCGCATGGCCGAGGTGCTCAAGCGGCTCGGCTACGTGCGAAAGGGCCATCTCGTCGCGGTGACGCGCGACGACCTCGTCGGCCAGTTCATCGGCCACACCGCGCCGAAGACCAAGGAAGTGGTCAAGAAGGCGATGGGCGGCGTGCTCTTCATCGACGAGGCCTACTACCTCTACCGGCCCGAGAACGAGCGCGACTACGGCCAGGAGTCGATCGAGATCCTGCTGCAGGTGATGGAGAACCACCGCGACGATCTCGTCGTGATCCTCGCCGGCTACAAGGACCGGATGGAGACCTTCTTCGGCAGCAACCCCGGCATGGCGTCGCGCATCGCGCACCACATCGACTTTCCCGACTACGACGAGGCCGAACTGATGCAGATCACCCGGCTGATGCTCGACCGCCTCGACTACCGCTTCGACGAGACCGCCGGGCCGGCGTTCGAGCGCTACGTCGCATTGCGCCGCCGCCAGCCGCACTTCGCCAACGCCCGCTCGATCCGCAACGCGCTCGACCGCATCCGCCTGCGCCACGCGACGCGCTTGTTCGGCTCGACCGAGCCGCCGTCGCGCGAGCAGCTCGCGACGCTGCAGGCCGAAGACATCCTCGCGAGCCGCGTGTTCGCCGCCGCCACTGCCGGGAAGGAGCTCGCCCCATGATCGAAGCACTGATCTTCGATGTCGACGGCACGCTGGCCGACACCGAGGAGTCGCACCGCGTCGCCTTCAACGCGGCGTTCGAACGCTTCGGCCTCGGCTGGGACTGGACGCCGGCGCGCTACCGCGAGCTGCTGGCCGTCACCGGCGGCAAGGAGCGCATCGCCGCGTTCATCCAGACGCTGCCCGAGCCGGCCGCGGCGCGGCAGCGGCTGCTCTCGCGCGTGGCGGAGATCCATGCCGAGAAGACGGCCGTCTACGCCGCGGCCGTGCGCGACGGCGACGTGCCGCTGCGGCCCGGCGTGGCGCGGCTGCTCGACGAGGCGCACGACGCCGGCTGCCATCTCGCGATCGCAAGCACGACCACCGCCGTGAACGTCGACGCGCTGCTGCAGTCGGCATTCGGCAGCCGCGGCCTCGCGCTGTTCGACGTCATCGCCTGCGGCGACCAGGTGCCCGCGAAGAAGCCCGCGCCCGACATCTACGAGCTCGTGCTGCGCACGCTCGGCGTCGACGCCGACCGCGCCATCGCGTTCGAGGACTCGCCGAACGGCCTGCGCGCGGCGCGCCGCGCAGGACTCTGGACGGTCGTCACGCCGACCTACTGGACCGCGGGCGGCGACTTCACCGGCGCAGGTCTCGTGCTGCCGCATTTCGGCGACCCCGCCGATCCGCTGCCGGACGAATCCGGCGGCGCGTTGCACGACAACGCCTGGCTGACGCTCGACGAGCTGCAGCGGCTTTCCGGCGCCCCCCGGTGGCCGGCCCCGCAGCCGCAGCCGCAGCCGCACGGTCGTGCCGCATGACCGCGGTCCGCAGCGTCACGGCCACCTCGGGCTTTCGCGAGCCGTGCCGATGCGCCGTGGCGCTGCGGCGCGCGACCGGAGCGCGCTGCCGATGAAGCGCGTCGACGCGATCGCCTTCGATCTCGACGGCACGCTCGTCGACAGCGCCGGTGGCATCGCCCACGCGCTCAATGTCGCGCTGCGCGAGGAGGGCCTGCCGCCGTTCGCGCCCGCCACCGTGCGGGGGTGGATCGGCGACGGGCCCGACGCGCTCATCGCCCGCGCCCTGGCGACGCCGGGCCTGCGGCACGGCGACGGCCTCGCCGCCCGCCTGCGGCACGGCTTCGACGCCGCGACGCTCGCCGCGCCGATGGCGGGCAGCAGCGTCTTCGACGGCATCTCCGCGACACTCGCCGAGCTCGGGCGGCGACGGCCGCTCGCCGTCGTCACCAACAAGCCGACGCCGCTCGCTCGCGCGGTGCTGCGCGACGCCGGTTTGCTCGACGTCTTCGTCTCGGTGCACGGCGCCGACACGCTCGCCCAGCGCAAGCCGTCGCCGGCGCTGCTCGCGGACGCCGCGGCGCGGCTCGGCGTGGCGCCGCGGCACCTGCTGATGGTGGGCGACGCCGCGCCCGACATCGCCGCCGCGCTCGCCGCCGGCAGCCTTGTCGCCTGGGCCGGTTGGGGCTACGGTCCGGTACCCGCCGAGCCGACCGAGCGGGTGATGCGGCTCGCGACGCCGCACGACCTCGTGCGGCAGCTCGCCTCGTGGGCGTGCGCGCCGACGTGATTCGATTCGACAGGGAGCCGTCATGCCGACCGGAGGAAAGTCCACGCTCACCCAGTTCCTGATCGAGGAACGCCGCCGCCACCCCGATGCCACCGGCGACCTGAACGCGCTGATCACCGACGTCTCGCTGGCGTGCAAGGCGATCGCGAAGAAGGTGGCGCTCGGTGCGCTCGGCGAGGCCGGCGCCACCGTGCCCGGCAGCGTCGGCGTCGAGCATGAGGAACGCGAGCCGATGGACCTGGTGAGCCATGCGCTCTTCCTCCGCGCGACCGAATGGGGTGGCCATCTCGCGGGCATGGCGTCGGAGGAGATGGACGCGCCCTACCTGCTGCCGCCGGAGCATCCGCGCGGCAAGTACCTGCTGCTCTTCGACCCGCTCGACGGCTCGTCGAACGTCGACGTCAACGTCGCCGTCGGCAGCATCTTCTCGATCGTTCGCGCAGCGACGCCGGGCGAGGATCCTGCGGCGCACGACTTCCTGCAGCCCGGCACGCGCCAGGTGTGCGCCGGCTATGCGATCTACGGTCCGTCGACGATGCTCGTGCTGACCTTCGGCCGCGGCACGCACGCCTTCACGCTCGAGCCGACGCTCGGCGAATGGGTGCTGAGCCATCCGAACCTGCGCATCCCGCCGTCGACGCGCGAATTCGCGATCAACGCGTCCAACAGCCGCTTCTGGGAGCCGGCGGTCAAGCGCTACGTCGACGAGTGCATGGCCGGCCAGACGGGGCCGCGCAACGCCGACTTCAGCATGCGCTGGATCGCGTCGCTCGTCGCCGAGACGCACCGCATCCTGATGCGCGGCGGCGTCTTCCTCGATCCGCGCGACCGCAAGGATCCGGCGCGCCCCGGCCGGCTGCGGCTGCTCTACGAGGCGAACCCGATCTCGTTCCTCGTCGAGCAGGCCGGCGGTGCCGCGAGCACCGGCCGCGAGCGGCTCTTGGCCGTCACCCCCGACGCGCTGCACCAGCGCATCGGCGTCGTCTTCGGCTCGAAGGACGAGGTCTCGCGCATCGAGGAGTACCACCGCGACGAGGCCCCCGAAGCCTTCGATTCGCCGCTCTTCGGCCGCCGCGGCCTGTTCGCGAGCACCGCCTGATTCCACGACCCACCGCGAGACCACGATGTCAGTCAAGCACCCCATCATCGCGATCACCGGTTCGTCGGGTGCCGGCACGACGTCGGTCACCCGCACCTTCGAGAGCATCTTCCGGCGCGAGGGCGTGGCCGCGGCGATCGTCGAGGGCGACAGCTTCCACCGCTACGACCGCGTCGCGATGAAGGCGGCGATGGCCGAGGCCGAGGCGCAGGGGCGGCCGCACTTCAGTCACTTCGGCGAGGACGCCAACCTGTTCGCCGAGCTCGAGGCGCTGTTCGCGAGCTACGCCGAGAGCGGCACCGGCACCAGCCGCATGTACCTGCACAACGACGAGGAGGCCGCGCCCCACGGCCAGGCGCCCGGCACGTTCACGCCGTGGGCGCCGCTGCCCGAGAGCGAGCTGCTGTTCTACGAAGGCCTGCACGGCGGCGTCACCACCGACACCGTCGACGTCGCGCGCCTCGCCGACCTGCTGATCGGCGTCGTGCCGGTCATCAACCTCGAATGGATCCAGAAGATCCACCGCGACAAGAGCACGCGCGGCTATTCGACCGAGGCGGTGACCGACGTGATCCTGCGGCGCATGCACGAGTACGTGCACTACATCTGTCCGCAGTTCGTCCGCACCCACATCAATTTCCAGCGCGTGCCGGTCGTCGACACGTCCGACCCGTTCGTCGCGCGGACGATCCCGACCGCCGACGAGAGCCTCGTCGTGATCCGCTTCGCCAATCCGAAGGGCATCGACATGCCCTACCTGCTGAGCATGCTGCACGACTCGTTCATGTCGCGCGCCAACACGCTCGTCGTGCCCGGCGGCAAGATGGAGCTCGCGATGCAGCTCATCTTCACGCCGATGATCCTGCGGCTGCTCGAGCGGCGGAAGAAGCTGCTGGCGCAATGAAACCCGGCGACCGGCGCGGCGGCGTGAGGCGCGGTCACGCGTGGCTGCACGGCCTCGCCGTCGGTCAGCCGACGGCTCGGCTTCGCAGCTCGGTGTGATCGCGCCGCGGGGACGCGTCGCCGCGGCGCGCCGCGTTCAGAAGCTTTCCCAGTCGTCTCCGGCGCCGCGTGCATCGGCCGGTGTTCGCGCCGGCGTCGCGGGCGACCGCGCTGGCGCTGCCGACGACGTCGCGGCGGGCGCAGGCCGTGTCGTCGACGCCGATGCCGCTGCCGCTGCCGCTGCCGCTGCAGTCTCGCGCGCCATCGGCGGCTGCACCGTGCGATGGACGGGAGCCGTCGGCCGAGCGGCCGCGTGCGCGACCGGCGCGACCTCCGGTCGCTCGCGCAGGCGGAACATGCACACCGCTTCGGCAAGGCGCGTCGACTGCGCCATCAGGCTGGCGGCGGCGGCGGCCGACTCTTCCACCAGGGCGGCGTTCTGCTGCGTCATCGCGTCGAGCTGCACCACCGCGCCGTTGACGTGGCCGATGCCCGAGCTCTGCTCGGTCGACGCGGCGGAGATCTCGCCGATGATGTCGTTGACGCGCTGGACGCTGCCCACGATGTCCTGCATCGTGGCGCCGGCATGGCCCACCAGCTTGCTGCCGGCTTCCACACGTTCCACGCTGTTGCCGATCAGCACCTTGATTTCGCGGGCCGCGTCGGCGCTGCGCTTGGCGAGCGAGCGAACCTCGCCGGCGACGACCGCGAAGCCGCGGCCCTGCTCCCCGGCGCGCGCCGCCTCGACCGCGGCGTTGAGCGCGAGGATGTTGGTCTGGAAGGCGATGCCGTCGATCGTGCCGATGATCTCGCCGATCTTGCGGCTGGCGGCGTGGATGTCCTCCATCGTCGCCACCACCTGCATCACCACCTCGCCGCCGCGGCGTGCGACCTCCGAAGCAGAGCGCGCCATCTGGTCGGCCTGCGCCGCCGCGTCGCTCGACTGGCGCACCGTGCCGATGAGCTGCTCCATCGCGCTGGCTGTTTGCTGCAGGTTGCTGGTCGTCTGCTCGGTCCGCCGGCTCAGGTCGCTGCTGCCCCTGGCGATGTCGCCCGACGCGGTGGCGATCGAGTCGGTGCCGGTGCGCACGGTCGCGATGGCCGTCTCGATGCGGCCCAGCGCCTCGAGCATGCGCGCGGCGGCAGGCGTCGGGCGCTCGGGGTGCGCGGCGCGGAAGTCGACCGAACCGTCCGCGGCGATCAGGCGTGTCGCGATCTCCGAGAGCTGCTCGTTGGCCGCGAACTCGGCACGCGAGCGCGCCGCCAGCAGGACGAGGATCGCCGCTTCGCCCACCACGTAGGCCGCATGCTCGATCACAGTCGTCAAGCTCGGCGTGGTGAAGCAGATCGGGCCCCAGCCCCATTGCTGCAAGTAGTTGAAGGCGAGATGGTGCACCGCGATGGTGGCGGCGGCCATCACCACCGGCAGCCAGTGGCGGTAGACGATGGTCGCTGCCAGGAAGCCGAAGACCGCGAAGTGCGCCTCGGCACGACCGCGTGCCACATGGATCACGAGGCCCACCATGGCCATGCCGAGCGCTGGCAGGCCGATGCGGCAGCCGGTGCCGCCCGGCCAGCGCAGCGCGAGACCCGTGGCCGCGGCGAGCAGCGCGAGCGCCGACCCCAGTGCGGTTCCGAGACGGTCGTCGACGGCACCGTATGCGGCGGCCGCGGCGGCGAGCACGCCGATGGCGATCAGCATCAATTTGTCATTGGGATCGAGGCGGGTCTTCATGGGCAGTCTTGCGCGATCACGTGGAAGTGAGGTCGACCTGGTTCTCGGCGAGCCGCCGGGAGACTTGAGTCGGTATCGCCGCGCTGTCGTGCGAATCGACTGCCGCGGATCGTTGCCGGCGCCGACTGCGTGCTCGGGCGCGTTCCTGCACGAGCGCGGTGCCGCCGGACCGACGACACGACCGTCACGCGCCCGCGCTCATCCCGAACGCCGAGTGCAGCGCCGAGGGCGACGCACGGGTGGCCTCGACGCGCCTGCGACCCCGACCTGCGCAGCAGCGGCTGCCGTTCGGCGAAGCCGACACGGGCCAGGCGCTGCCGCAGCCGGTCACGCTCGCATCGACGCGGACGCCGCCGGGGCGCGAGCCGTTCAGTGCGCCGTGTCGCCGACCTTCTTCGCGAGCAGCGTGGCGAGTTCGGCGAGCAGATCTTCCGGCGCGACCGGCTTCGGCAGCACGCGCAGGCCGCTCGCGACCGCCTTGTCGAGCTGCTCGGTGTAGCCGGTCGTCAGCAGCACCGGCAGCTCGGGATGACGGCGTTTCAGCGTGAGCGCGAAGTCGATGCCGTTCATCGAGCCGGGCATCGAGATGTCGCTCAGGACCACGTCCGGCAGCTCGGCCGTCGCGGCGAGATACGCGAGCGCAGCGTCGGCGTCGAGCCTTCGCATGGGTTCGAGCCCGGCGGCGCGCAGCATGGTCTCGGTCGTCGCGCCGACGTCCTCGTTGTCCTCGACGAGCAGCACTCGGCCGCGCAGCACCGCGGGGGCGCGCAGCTCGGGCGGCTCGGGCAAGGCCGTCTGCGCCGCCGCCGGCACGAAGATCTCGACCGTCGTGCCGAGCCCGACCGCGCTCGCGATGCGCAGCTCGCCGCCCGCCTCGGTGCAGAAGCCCTGCACCTGGCTCAGGCCGAGCCCCGAGCCGGCGCCCTTGGCGCGCGTCGTGAAGAAAGGCTCGACGACCTTGTCGAGCAGGTCCGGCGGAATGCCGACGCCGCTGTCGCGGATGGCGAGCACGACGCGCGGCCGCGGCGCCGGCCCGGGTGCCGGCGGCGCGTTGCCGACGGCGAGCGCGAGCGTGCCGCCGTCGGGCATCGCGTGGCGTGCGTTGACGACGAGGTTGATGAGCGCGAGTTCGAGCTCGCCGACGTCGACCGTGATCGGCAGCGTCCCGGGATCGATCGAGAGCTGCCAGCTGACGGTCGACCCGAGCGTGCTCTGGAACAGCCCCTCGTTGGCCGGCAACCAGGTCTGCAGCAGCAGCGTCTCCGGCCGCAGCGCCTGCTTGCGGGTGAACGACAGCAGCTGCCGCGTCAGCCGCACGCCCGTCTGCACCGCGCGGTTCATCGCCTGCATGTGCTTCTCGCGGGCGAGGTCGGGATGACGGCGTTGCAGGATGTGCAGGCTCGCGGTGACGATCGCGAGCAGGTTGTTGAAGTCGTGGGCGACGCCGCCCGTCACCACGGCGAGCGTCTCGAGCTTCTGCGTCTGCAGCAGGCTGCGCTCGGCGCTCGCGCGACGGCGGACCTGCTCCTGCAGCGCCGCTGCCGTCGCTGCTTCGCGACGGGTCTTCTTCAGCGCCACCCACGAGACGTAGACGAGCCCGGCGGCGGTCGGCAGCAGGATGCCGGCGACGAGCGCGACGAAGCGCGTCCAGCTCGCGAGCATCGCGCCGCGGCCGACCCGGGCGATGACGATCAGCGGAAAGCCCTCGACGCGGCGGAAGCTGATGATCCGCGCCTCCTGGCCGTGACCCGGCGGCGCGATCAGCGTTCCTCTCGTGTCGCCGGCCGCGATCCTCGCCATCACCTGCGAGTCCGCGGGCAGCCTCTTCATGTCGTCGTCGGCCTTCGGCCAGCGGGTCAGGACGGTTCCGTCGAGCCGCGCCAGCACGAAGTTCTCGAGCGATTGCTGTTCGCTCGCGAGCGACTGGTAGTAGTCGCGGAAGAAGTCGGGCGCGAGCGAGACCGAGACGAGGCCGGTGAAGCGGCCGTCGCTCGCGCTGCGGCGGATCGTCGCGTTGAAGAGCTCGCGGCCGCTTTGCCGGCCGATGATCGGTTCGCTGATGCCGAGCGGCGACGCCTTCGCCCGCTGGTCCTGGAAGTACTGGCGGTCGGCGACGATGGCGTTCGGGTCGACCGGGAAGATGTCGCTGCGCACCAGCGGCCGGCCGCCCGCGTCCCAGACGTTGAGGTTGACGACCGACGGCAGGCCCGACGTCATGTCGGCGAGCCGGCGGTGGATCTCGGCCTCGCGGCTGCGCACCGCCTCGTCGCTGCCGGCGGCGGCGAGGTCGGCGCGGCGGGCGATGTCGGCGGTGACGGCGAACGTGCGCACCGCCTGCCGCCAGGCGAGTTCGCACGCATGCGCGACGTTCGCCTCGGCGTCGTGCGCGGCGCGTTCGTAGCCCCACCACGCGATGATGACGAACGCCGTCGCCGGCACGAGGAACGCACCCCAGAGCACCGCGCGCAGCCACGACGTGAGCGGCGACTCGAAGCCGGCATCGGGCTCGGACGACAGGATCTCGACACCGCGGCGCGCTGCCAGCCGGCCGCAGAAGAGCGCGACGACGATGCTGCCCACCAGGAAGGCGCCGATCTGCAACGGCCGGTTGTCGGGCGGCAGGTTGGGCGCGATCGCCGGCGAAGCGACGGCCGCGGCGCAGATGAGCGTCGTGGCTGCGCCGCCGACGCTGCCGAGCAGCACGGCCGAGACGACGATCGCCGGAAACGCGATCACGAACGGCAGTTCGTTGCCCAGCACCGGCTGCAGGCTGGCGCGCAAGCCCACGGCCACCACGCCGAAGAGCGCGCCGAGCAGCAGCGCACGGGCCTGGCGCGCCGACGATCGGCGGCCGGGCGACGGGTGTGCGGTCGGGTTCAAGGCGTCGGATGGTAGGGGCAGTCGGCGCGTTTCGATCGTCGAACTGGCCGGCGCGCGCCCGCGAGTTCGAACGACGTGGCCTCTCGCGAAGTCCGCGCTGTGCCGCTCGCGCCGGGTCGACGGTGCGGACGGGCGTGTCACGCGGTCGGCGTTCGGCCGCAACGAGATTCCGGCCGCGCGCATCACGCCGTCGGCACGGCGCCGACCCGTCCGCGGCCGAGTCCCCCGACCGGGCGCGTCACGCGGTCGGCGCGGCGCCGCTGGCCAGGCCGACCGTCCGCGCGCGTGTGTCGCGGGGCGATCGATCGACGACTGCGACTCTTGCCGTCGTCGCGGCGACGGTCTATCATCGACCGGACGGTCGGTCGAAATTGAGTGGCGTTCTCGAGAACCTGCGATATCGACCGCATCGACCCGAACGCTGAAAGGCCCCCCGATGTCCGACGCTTTGGTCCTCGTCGCCGATACCGGCGCGGTCCGCCGGCTCACGTTGAACCGCCCCGAGGCGCTCAACAGCTTCACGACCGCGTTGCACGCCGAGCTGCTCGCCGCGCTCGAAGCCGCCGCCGCGGCCGCGCAGGTGCGCTGCGTCGTCGTGACCGGCGCGGGCCGGGCGTTCTGCGCCGGTCAGGACCTCGACGACATCGTCACGGCGCCCGGAGCCGAGCCGCTCGACGTGGGCGAGCTGCTCGCGCGGCACTACGAACCGCTGCTCGCCCGGCTGCGGACGATGCCGGTGCCGGTGGTCGCGGCGGTCAACGGCGTCGCCGCCGGCGCCGGTGCGAACGTCGCGCTCGGCTGCGATCTCGTCGTCGCGGCGCGCTCGGCGAGCTTCGTGCAGGCGTTCGCGAAGATCGGCCTCGTGCCCGACAGCGGCGGCACCTGGCTGCTGCCGCGGCTCGTCGGCCGCGCCCGCACGCTCGGTCTCGCGATGCTCGGCGACAAGCTCTCCGCCGCCGATGCCGAGCGCATCGGCCTGATCTGGCAGTGCGTCGACGACGCTGCCTTCGCCGACCACGTCGCGGCACTGGCCGCGCGCCTGGCGGCGATGCCGGTCAAGGCGCTCGCCGCGACGCGGCAGCTCGTCGACGGCGCGCAGAGCCTCGGCATCGAGGCCGCGCTCGCCGAGGAGGCGCGCGTGCAGTCCGTGTTGAGTCGCGGCGCCGACCACCACGAAGGCGTCGCCGCGTTCCATGCGCGCCGCGCGCCGACGTTCACCGACCGCTGACGCGACATGAACGACGCCGCCTCCGCCCAGCGGATCGCCGACCTGGCACGCGAGCGCATGGCCGGCGCCGACGCTGCCGTCCGCGCGCTCGGCATCGCGGTCGTCGCGATCGCGCCGGGCCGTGCGACCGCGACGATGGCGGTCGACGGCACGAAGCTCAACAGCCATGCGACCTGCCACGGCGGCCTGATCGCGACGCTCGCCGACACCGCCTTCGCCTACGCCTGCAATTCGCGCGACGTACCGACCGTCGCCGCCGGCTTCTCGATCGACTTCGTCGCGCCGGCGCGGCCGGGCGACGTGCTCAGCGCCGACGCGGCCGAGATCGCGACCGCGGGCCGCAGCGGCGTCTACGACGTCGTCGTGACCAACCAGCGCGGCGAGCGCGTCGCGGTGTTCCGCGGCCGATCGCACGCGATCGGCCCCCGCCGGGAGGGAGCCGTCGCATGCCCGTGACCCGCCCCGCGCCCGGCGACCTCGAAGCGATCGAGACCGCGAGCCGCGACGAGATCGCCGCGCTGCAGCTCGCGCGCCTGCGCGGCACGCTCGAGCGCGTCCACGCGCACGTGCCGCACTACCGGCGGGCCTTCGACGCGCACGGCGTGCATCCCGGAGACCTGCGCCGGCTGGAGGATCTCGCGAAGTTCCCGTTCACCGTCAAGCAGGACCTGCGCGACACCTTTCCCTACGGCCTCTTCGCGGTTCCGAGGGAACGCCTCGCGCGGCTGCACGCGTCGTCCGGCACGACCGGCAAGCCGACCGTCGTCGGCTACACCGCGCAGGACGTCGACACCTGGGCCGACCTCGTCGCCCGCTCGATCCGGGCTGCAGGCGGCCGGCCCGGCGACCTGGTCCAGATCGCCTACGGCTACGGCCTCTTCACCGGCGGCCTCGGCGCGCACTACGGCGCCGAGCGCGCCGGCTGCACGGTGATCCCGATGTCGGGCGGCCAGACCGAGAAGCAGGTCCAGTTCATCCGCGACCTCGGCCCGTCGATCATCATGGCGACGCCGAGCTACATGCAGGTGATCGTCGAGGAGTTCGCCCGCCAGGGGCTCGACGCGCGCGCGTCGTCGCTGAAGCTCGGCATCTTCGGCGCCGAACCGTGGACCGAGGCGATGCGCCGCGAGCTCGAGGCGGCCGCCGGCATCGACGCGGTCGACATCTACGGCCTCTCGGAAGTCATGGGTCCGGGCGTCGCGAGCGAATGCATCGAGACCAAGGACGGCCCGGTGATCTGGGAGGACCACTTCTACCCGGAGATCGTCGACCCGGACACCGGCCGCGTGCTGCCCGACGGCGAGGAGGGCGAGCTCGTCTTCACCTCGCTGACGAAGGAGGCGCTGCCCCTCGTGCGCTACCGCACCCGCGACCTGACGCGGCTGCTGCCGCCGACGGCGCGGGCGTTCCGGCGCATGGGCAAGGTCGTCGGCCGCAGCGACGACATGCTCATCATCCGCGGCGTCAACCTGTTCCCGACGCAGATCGAGGAGCTGGTGCTGCAGGAGCCGCGGCTGTCGGCGCACTACCAGCTCGTCGTCACGCGCGACGGTGCGCTCGACGCGCTCGAGGTCGTCTGCGAATCGCAGCCGGGCGTCGCCGCGGACGGCGCGCTCGCCGACGGCCTGGCGCAGCGCATCAAGGCCGGTTGCGGCCTCACCGCGACGGTGACCGTCCGGCCCGAGGGCAGCATTGAACGCACATTGACCGGCAAGGCGCGGCGCGTCGTCGACAAGCGGCCGCGCTGAACGAGGAGTTTCCATGTACACCCAAGCGATGGACACCGCACCGGCGGGCGGCGACGCCCCGTCGGCCGCGCAGGCCGCCTTCGACGCCCGCATCGACACTGGCGACTTCATCGAGGCCAAGGACTGGATGCCCGAGCACTACCGCAGGACGCTCGTCCGCCAGATCAGCCAGCATGCGCACTCCGAGATCGTCGGCATGCTGCCCGAGGGCAACTGGATCGGCCGTGCGCCGACCCTGAAGCGGAAGACGATCCTGCTCGCCAAGGTGCAGGACGAGGCCGGCCACGGGCTCTACCTCTACGCGGCCGCCGAGACGCTCGGCACCTCGCGCGACGAGATGCTCGCCGCATTGCATTCGGGCAAAGCCAAATACAGCTCGATCTTCAACTACCCGACCCTGACCTGGGCTGACGTGGGCGCGATCGGCTGGCTCGTCGACGGCGCCGCGATCCTGAACCAGGTGCCGATCTGCCGCTGCTCCTATGCGCCGTATGCCCGCGCGATGGTGCGCATCTGCCGCGAGGAGAGCTTCCACCAGCGCCAGGGCTTCGAGTCGCTGCTGACGATGATGCGGCACGGCACCGAGGCGCAGCGCGCGATGGTGCAGGACGCCGTCGACCGCTGGTGGTGGCCGTCGCTGATGATGTTCGGGCCGCCCGACGACCGGTCGCCCAACTCGGCGCAGTCGATGCGCTGGGGCATCAAGCGCGTCTCGAACGACGCGTTGCGGCAGACGTTCGTCGACGCCGCCGTCGCCCAGGCGAAGGTGCTCGGCGTCACCCTGCCCGACCCGGACCTGGCGTGGAACGAGGAGCGCGGCCACCACGACTTCGGCGCCATCGACTGGAGCGAGTTCGAGCGGGTGATCGGCGGCGACGGGCCGTGCAATCGCGAGCGCCTCGACGCGCGCGTGCAGGCCTGGAACGACGGCGCCTGGGTGCGCGAGGCGGCGCTCGCCCACGCGGCGAAGCGGCAGGCCGCCGAGCCGCTCGCGGCATGACGGAGGCCGCCGTGACCGAGTCCGAATGGCCGCTCTGGGAAGTCTTCGTCCGCGCCCGGTCGGGCCTCGACCACAAGCACTGCGGCAGCCTGCACGCCGCCGATCCGAAGATGGCGATCCAGCTCGCCCGCGACGTCTACACCCGCCGCCAGGAGGGCGTGAGCCTCTGGGTCGTGCGCTCCGACCAGATCGTCGCGAGCGACCCGGGCGACAAGGCGATGTACTTCGATCCGATGGAGGACAAGGTCTACCGCCACCCCACCTTCTACCGGCTGCCGGGCGCGGTCGATCACCTGTGACGCAGGCCTCGATCGCGGTCGACGCGTCGCCGGCGCTGCAGTATTTGCTGCGGCTCGGCGACACCCTGCTCGTCCTGGCGCAGCGCACCGCCGAATGGTGCGGCCACGCGCCGGTGCTGGAGGAAGACATCGCGCTGTCCAACCTCGCGCTCGACCTCGTCGGTCAGGCGCGCGCGGTGCTGTCGCACGCCGGCGCCGTCGAAGGCCGCGGCCACGACGAGGACCAGCTCGCCTTCCTGCGCGACGAGCGCGACTACCGCAACGTCACGCTCGTCGAGCTGCCGCGCGGCGACTTCGCGGTCACGGTGCTGCGCAACACGCTGATGGCGACGTTCCTCGAGCTGCTGTGGCAGCGGCTCGCCGCGTCGTCCGACGCCGAGCTCGCCGGCATCGCCGCGAAGGCCGTCAAGGAAGCGCGCTACCACCGGCAGCATTCGGCCGACTGGGTCGTGCGGCTCGCCGACGGCACGCCCGAGTCGCGGCGCCGCATCGATGCCGCGCTCGACGCGCTCTGGCGCTACACCGCCGAATTGTTCGCCGACGACGCGGTCGATGCGGCGGCGCACGCGTCCGGCCTCGGCCCGGCGTGGAGCGAGCTCGAGGCCGACTGGCGTGCCGAGATCGCCGCCGTCTTCGCCGATGCCGGCCTCGCCGTGCCGCCGCCCGGCCGCTTCGTCAGCACGGCCAAGCGCGGCGTGCACAGCGAGCACATGGGCCGGCTGCTCGCCGAGATGCAGCACCTGCAGCGCGCCTTTCCGGGAGGCGTCTGGTGAACCGGCTCGACAGCGCCTGGGCGGTGCTCGGCACCGTGCCCGACCCCGAGGTGCCCGCGCTCTCGGTGCGCGACCTCGGCATCGTCCGCGACGTCGTCGACCACGGCGAGGCCGGCCTCGAGGTCGTGCTCACGCCGACCTACTCCGGCTGCCCGGCCACCGAGGCGATCGAGCGCGACGTGATCGACGCGCTCGCCGCTGCCGGCCTCGGGCCCGCGCGCGCGACGCTGCGTCGGCAGCCGGCGTGGACGAGCGACTGGATCAGCGCCGACGGCCGCCGCAAGCTGCACGACCACGGCATCGCGCCGCCCGGCCCGGCCGAGCTCGTGCCGATCCGCTTCGTCGGCCGCCGGGCGGCGGAGCGCGTCGCCTGCCCGCGCTGCGCGAGCCCGCGCACCGAGCGGCTCTCGGCGTTCGGCTCGACCGCGTGCAAGGCGCTCTACCGCTGCCTCGCCTGCCGCGAGCCGTTCGAGCACTTCAAGCCGATCTGATGTCGACCTTGTTCCATCCGCTGCGGGTGCTCGCCGTCCGGCCCGAGGCGACCGACGCCGTCGTCGTCTCGTTCGACGTACCCGAGCCGCTGCGCCCGGTCTTCGGCTTCACGCAAGGGCAGTATCTGACGTTGAAGAAGGAGCTCGACGGCCGCGAGCTGCGGCGCTCCTACTCGATCTGCGCCGGCGTCGACGACGGCACGCTGCGCGTCGGCGTGCGCAAGGTCCGCGGCGGCGCGTTCTCGCAGTGGATCCACGAGGCGCTGCGCGCCGGCGACACGGTCGACGTGATGGCGCCGCAGGGCCGCTTCTTCGTGCCGATCGAGCCGGCGGCGCGTCGCCACCACCTGGGCATCGCCGGGGGCAGCGGCATCACGCCGATCCTGTCGATCCTGAAGACGGTGCTCGCGCGCGAGCCGCTGTCGCGCTTCACGCTCGTCTACGCGAACCGGCGCCTCGCCTCGGCAATGTTCATGGAGGAGCTCGAGGACCTGAAGAACCGGCACCTCGCACGGTTCGCGCTGCACCGGGTGTTCTCGGACGAGCCGGTCGACTCGGCGATCGGCCGCGGCCGCGCCGACCGCGAGAAGCTCTCGCACCTGTTCGCCACGCTGATCCCCGCGGCCGCGATCGACCATGCCTATGTCTGCGGCCCGTTCGCGATGAACGACGAGGCCGAAGCGGCGCTGCGCGATGCCGGCGTGGCGCCCGAGCGCATCCACGTCGAGCGCTTCGGCTTCGCGCAGGCGGTGGATGCGGTGAGCCACGTGCCGCAGCCCGGCGACGCTGCGCACGCGCGCATCGAGATCGTCCGCGACGGTCTGCGCCACGACGTCGTCTTCCGCCCCGGGCAGGCGAGCGTGCTCGACGCGGCCGTCGCCGCCGGCGTCGAGCTGCCGTTCTCGTGCACCTCGGGCGTCTGCGGCACGTGCCGCGCGAAGGTGCTCGACGGCGCGGTGCGCATGGAGCGCAACTTCGCGCTCGACGCGGCCGACATCGCCGCCGGCTTCGTGCTCACCTGCCAGGCGCATCCGCTCGGCGAGCGCGTGCGGCTGTCGTTCGACGAGCGCTGAGGCCGGTGACCCGACGCGACATGCGGACGCGGCGCGCGGCGGCGCGTCGCGCCGTGCCCGCTGGTCGACGCGCCGCGCGCGCCGCGGGCCTGCCGCCGCGCCGCGCTGCGCCGTGCGGGCGCCTCCGCCTCGGCCGGAAGGACTGACGCCTTGGGCCGCGGTCGCTCCGCCGGCTTCGACGAGCAGCGCGAGCTGATCGTCGCCTGCGCGGCGGCGCTCTTCGCCCGCCGCGGCTACCCCGGCACGTCGATGAACGAGATCGCCGAGGCGGCGGGCCTGTCGAAGGCGACGCTCTACCACTACGGTGCCGACAAGTACGCGCTGCTCGTCGCCATCGCCGAGGGTCATGTCGCGCGGCTCGAGGCGCTGGTCACCGACGTGCGCGGTCGCGGCCTCGCGCCGGAGCCGCAGATGCGCACGCTCATCGCGAGCCTGGTGCGCGAGTACGCCGAGGCGCAGGACGCGCACCGCGTGCTGACCGAGGACGTGCGCCATCTCGCGCCCGCCGACCGCGAACGCGTGCTCGGCCACGAGCGCGCCGTGGTCGAGGGCTTCGCGGCCGCGGTGCGCGCGCTGCGCCCCGACCTGCCCGTCCGCCCGGCGCTCGACAAGCCGCTCACGATGCTCCTGTTCGGCATGGTCAACTGGCTCTTCACCTGGATGAAGCCCGGCGGCGCGCTCGACCACGACGCGATCGCGCCGCTCGTCGCCGACCTCTTCCTCGGCGGCCTGCCGGCGGTGTCCGCGCCGGGGGCACATCGTTTGCCACTCGATGCGACGCAGTCGCACGGCAGTCTCGAGCGCGCCGGCGACGAAAGCTGATTCCTTGGACCCACACCTGCCCTCACGCATCCTGGTCGTCGACGACGATGCCGACGCCGCCTGGGCGCTGGCGGAGCTGATCCGTTCGACGCTCGGCTGCGAGGTGCGCACCGCGCTCGGCGGCGCCGACGCGATCGAGGACGCGAGCTGCAACCGGCCCGGAGCGGTGCTGATCGACATCGTCATGCCGCGCATCGACGGCATCGAGGTCGCCGGCATCCTGCGGCGGCTCTTCCCGGCCGACGAGCGGCCGCGGCTGATCGCGCTGACCGGCATGGACCTGCACCACTGGGCCGGGCCGCCGATCGAAAGCACGTTCGACCGTTGCCTGCGCAAGCCGCTCGAGATCGACGCGCTCGTGCGGGCGCTTCGTGACTGATCCCGTGGACGACCCCGACACGCCGCAGCGTCCCGGGCCGACCCGACCGGTCGTCGCACGCGCCTCGCCGTGGTCGCCGCGACGTCCGCGCTTCGCGTCCCGATCGGCGCCGTCGTCGTCCGTCGCTTCGGCGCGCCGGATGCGTTCGCCACGCTGGACGCCGTCAGTGCCGGCTGCGGCCGGCTGTCCCCTTCACCCGAATGGAGCCACCGACCCATGATGTCCCCCAATTCGAGCGCGCACCGCCGCGTCGTCGTCCTGACCGGCGCGTCGAGCGGCATCGGCCACGCCACGGCACTCGCCTTCGCGCGCGACGCCGACCTGGTGCTCGCAGCGCGCGGCAAGGACGGCCTCGACGCGGTCGCGCTCGCCTGCCGGCGGCTCGGCGCCGGCGTCGAGGTCGTGCCGACCGACGTCGCCGATGCCGCCGCCGTGCAGGCGCTCGGCGCCGCCGCGATCCGGCGCTTCGGCCGGATCGACGTCTGGATCAACAACGTCGGCATCGGCGTCGTCGGCGCGTTCGACCGCGTGCCGCTCGAAGCGCACCGGCGCGTCGTCGACGCGAACCTGATCGGCCACATGAACGGCGCGCACGTCGCGATCGGCCACTTCCGCGGGCGCGGCCGCGGCACGCTGATCAACATGATCTCGGTCGCCGGCTTCGCCGCGGCGCCGTACGCCGCGGCGTACTGCGCGACGAAGTTCGCGCTGCGCGGCTTCTCCGAGGCGCTGCGTGCCGAGCTCTCGGCGCTGCCGGACATCCACGTCTGCGAGGTCTATCCGACGTTCGTCGACACGCCCGCCATGGCGCACGGCGCCAACCACACCGGCCGGAGCCTGAAGCCGCCGCCGCCGCTGCTCGACCCGCGCGAAGTGGCCGACGTCGTGGTCTCGCTCGCGGCACGGCCGCGCGCGTCCGTCACCGTCGGCAGCGTCGCGGCGCCGGCGCGGATCGCGCACGCCGTCGCGCCGGACCTCGTCGGCCGCGTTTCGCGCTGGGTGATGGACCTGGCGTTCGCGCGAGCCGACGCCGTGCCGGTCACCGACGGCAACCTCTATACGCCGTCGGTCGGCCATGCGATCGACGGCGGCTACCGGCGGCCGGCCGCGCGACGGGCGGGTGTGCTCGGGCTCGTGGCGGCAGCCGGCGCGCTCGGATGGTGGGTGCTCAGGGCGCGTTGAAGCTGCCGGTGGCGGTCGGCCGCCGCGGCGAGGCGCCAGCCGACCGCCACGGCGACCTGCATGTCGAGCCGGCCGCATCGATCGCCGACGTGCCTGCGTGGCGCTGGCCCGGCGGCGGCGGACAGCCGGTCCGGTCGACGACGCTGCGACGTCGATCCGGCGCGCATCGGGTCTGAACAGCGCGTCAGACGTTCCGTGACGCGATCTCTTGCCAACAGGGAAGTCACAGCTTCAAGTCTTGTCCACCATCCCGCCACTCGAACGGTCCCATATGTCGGTTCTCTTGACAGACCATCTCGTAACTCATTGATTTTCTTGGGGAACGGCGCTTGCTTTCTTGTGGCTTTTTCCACGAACCTGGGATCGCCATGACTTCGAGACTCGGCCTGTCGGCCTTGATCGCCGGTATTTCCGTCGCCTTCTCCGCTCAAGCGGGCATCGTCAACGGTGACTTCGAGAGCGGGCCGACGGCAGGTCCACCGACTGGATGGACAGACACCGACTCCCTCCTTGGCTATTCACGTTGCAGCCTTGCCGGCTGTGGCGACGGCGGTGGGTCTGTCGGCCCGGCCAGTGACAGCTACTGGATCTGGTTCGGCGGGAGCGCGGGCGCTCAGACCGCGGTGCTCTCGCAGACGGCTCTGATCGAAAGCAGCGCTGGCGCACTGCTGTTCGATTTCTGGGCCGGCGAAACGGGCGCCCCTGACACGACGCTGACCTTCTCGATCGATGGGACGCCGGAGTGGACCGTCACGTCAGCGTCCGCATCCGCTTACGCCGCCGGCTATCAGACCGTTTCCATTGCGCTCGGAGCGTTCGCCGACGGAGGGACACATCGGATCACCTGGGACTATTCCGACACGGAGGATGCCGTCAACAACTGGAACCTCGATCACGTGCGAGTGGCTGCGGCAGTATCCGCAGTCCCGGAACCCGCCTCGCTGGCCCTCGTCGGCGTTGCCCTTGCAGGTGCGTGTCTGTCGAGGCGCAAAAAAGCTGACTGAAGGGAGGGGGTAGGTCCCCGGACCCCCCCGGCGTGGGCCGCCCACATTGACAGGGGCCCAAGCGTCGCAGCGAGTGGACTGTCGTGTTCGCTCGCGACGTTCGAGCATTCGCCGAAACCTTCCGCAGGACGTCCCTAACCGATCCAGCGCACCCACTTCGCCAAGCGCTCGAAGGTGCGGCCGTAGGGCGGCGCCATGAGCGCGGTGCCCGCGTGCGGCGACTGCACGAAGATCGACTTCTGGTGGCTGAAGGTGCGAAAGCCGTGCTCGCCGTGGTAGCAGCCCATGCCGCTCGCACCGATGCCGCCGAAGGCGAGGCCCTCCTGCGCGACATGCCAGAGACAGTCGTTGACGGTCGCGCCGCCCGAGAGCGTCTGCGCGAGCACCTGCTCGCGGTCGGTCGTGCTGCGGCCGAACCAGTAGAGCGCGAGCGGCCGGTCGCGGGCGTTGACGTAGCCGATCGCGTCGTCGAGCGCGCTGAACCGGACGATCGGCAGGATCGGGCCGAAGATTTCTTCGCGCATCAGCCGCATCCGGTCGTCGACGTCGAGCACGGCGAACGGCGGCATGCGCCGGGCGCGTGTCGCGGTCTCGGCGTGCAGCGGCACGATCGTCGCGCCGAGCGCCTCGGCGTCGTCGAGCAGCGCCTGCAGCCGCGCGGCGTGGCGGTCGCTCGCGACGCTCGAATAGTCGGCGTTGCCGTCGATCGTGGGATAGAAGCGCTCCGCGGCCTCGCGCAGCGCCGGCAGCAGGCGGTCGACGAGCGCGTCGTGTACCAGCAGATAGTCCGGCGCGATGCACGTCTGGCCGGTGTTGAGCAGCTTGCCGGCCATCAGCCGCGGCACGGCCTGCGCGAGGTCGCAATCGGCGTTCAGGATCGCCGGCGACTTGCCGCCGAGTTCGAGCGTCACGGGCGTCAGGTTGCCCGCCGCGGCGAGCGCCACCTGCCGGCCGACGGCGGTCGAGCCGGTGAAGAGCAGGTGGTCGAGCGGCAGTGAAACGAACGCGCGGCCGACGTCGGCGTCGCCGGGCACGACCGTCAGTTCGTCGGCGGCGAAGCGCGCGGCGACTTCGCGCTGCAGCAGCGCGGCGAAGCGCGGCGTCGCCTCCGACGGCTTGATCATCACGCGGTTGCCCGCCGCGAGCGCCGAGGCCGCCGGGTTGATGGCGAGCTGGTACGGGTAGTTCCAGGGGCTCACGACGCCGACGACGCCGACCGGCAGCGACTGCACACGGCTCGTGCCCGGCCAGTAGGTCGCGGCGGTCGGCACGCGCCGCGTCTTCATCCAGCCACGCAGGCGCCGGCGTGCGTGCAGGATCGCGCTGCGCACGACGAGGCCGTCGGCCATCCGCGTGACGTGCGTCGAGCGGTGGCCGAAGTCGGCCGAGATTGCGCCGGCGATCTCTGGTTGCAGCCGGTCGGTCATCTCGAGCAGGCGGTCGAGCCGGTCGAGCCGGGTCGCGAGCGAGGGATTGCGCTCGGCCGCGAAGGCTGCGCGCTGCCGGGCGAGAAGGGCGTCGAGCGAGAGGTCGGCGTCGGAGAGCGCGGCGAGGGGATCGGGACGGTCCATCGTTCGGATTCAGTCGAAGAGTGTCCGCTGGCGTGATCGGTCAGGCCGCATCCCGGATGTGCACGGCGCGCCGCTCAAGCCGCAGCGGGCCATGACGTCTCCTGGCGACGCCACGGCATTGTCGGTCGTCACGCCCGCAGGTAGGCCCGGCCGCGCCATTCGCTCGGCCGGCCGAGCAGGTGGCGGACGAGTGCGGTCCACTGGATCGCGAGGACGAGCGCGGCGCCGAACGGATGGAGCAGCGCGCCGGTCCACGACGAGCCGAAGCGGACGCAGAAGACCGCGCGCAGCGCGAGGTTGGCGACGACGCCCGCGAGCCCTGCCGCCACCGCCGCCGCCGAGCCCGACACGATGCCGGCGCCGAGCACGACCGCCGGCAGGACGTGGCCGCCGGCGATCAGCACGGTCCAGACCGGCAGCGCCGCGGGCGTCGCGAGGCCCTCGCCGGCGCTCTTGCCGAAGCCGTGCCAGACCGTCGCGAAGTCGCGGTACATCCTGCAGGTCGCGAGCCGATGGCCGTCGAAGACATCGGTGCGCCAGCCGGCCGTGCGGAAGGTGCGCGGCAGGCTGAGGCCGTCGTGGCGCGACGTCGGCGCGGCGGCGTGGCCGCGCACCGCGGCGTAGGCGTCGCGGCGCGCGATGACCCACTGGCCGCAGGCCGCGGCATAGGACGGCGAGGTCGACTGCCGCATCCGTGCCATCGGCAGGTAGCCGAGCAGCAGCAGATGGATCCAGGGCACGACCAGGCGTTCGGCCCAGCTGCCGGTCAGCTGGCGCGGAAAGCCGCTGACCATGCCGAGCCGGGCATCGGCGAGCAGCAAGCCCGCCGCGCGGCCGACCGCCTCGGGCGCGAGGTGCACGTCGGCGTCGACGAAGACGAGCACCGGGAAGCGCGCCGCCTCGCTCAGGAGATGGCAGGCACGCTGCTTCCCGGCCCAGCCCGGGGGCAGCGGCGGGGCGCAGAGCAGGCGCACGCGGTCGTCGGTGGCGGCGAGCTCGGCGACGATCGCCGCGGTCTCGTCGCTCGAGTCGTCGTCGAGCACGACCACTTCGAGCTGCACGCCGCGGCTCGCCAGCACCGCACGCACCGCGACTTCGATGCCCGCCGCCTCGTCGCGCGCCGGGATGAGCACCGACACGGCCATGCCCGCCGGCGCGAGCAGCGGGGGCATGGCGAAGCGCCGCACGTTGAAGATCGCGAGCAGCAGCGGCAGCCACGCCAGCGCCGCGGCGACCCAGCCGAGCGCGGCCATCAGCCCTTCTCCGGTGCGTGACGGTGCGCGGCGTCGAAGCGCTCGCCGTGGCGCCACGCCGTCAGGCGGCGCCAGGCGCCGTAGACGCCGCCGACACCCGCGCGGCCGTCGAGCACCGTCACGAAGCGATCGGGGTCGCGGCTGATCGCGTCGGCCGCCAGCCGGTCCATGGCGTCGGTGAGCCGGCGCTCGAGCGAATCGCGCGTGGCGGCGATCGACGTCGACGCCTCCGCGCCCATGATCTGCGGTTCGCCGAAGCGCACCAGTGCCTCCGGCAGCCGTTCGTCCCAGAACGGATACTCGACCGCGAGCGGCAGCACGGTCGCGCGCGGCACCGCCGAGATCAGGCCGGCGAGCCCCGACCGCAGGTGCAGCGGACGCGGCCGGGCGTCGCGGAAGCGCCCCTCGGGCATCAGGCAAAACAGCGTGTCGGGCCGGGCGAGCACCGCACGGCCGACGCGCAGGAACGTCGCCGCGCCGGCGTAGGAGCCGAGGTCGACGCCGAACAGCCCGAGCCGGCGCATGAACGGATAGCGGCGCAGCGCCTCGGCGTCGATCGGGCCGTAGGCGCGGCGCTCGGGGAAGAGGCGGCGCGTCAGCACCGGAACGAGCGCACCGTCCCACCACGACGGATGATTGCAGTAGACGATCAGCGGCAGGTCGTCCGCGATCGCCGGCAGGCCGGGCCGCGCCACGCGCACGGCGTGGAACGAGCGGCGCAGACGCATCCCGAGCACCACTTCGAAGAAGCGGAGCCAGGCGGTCGACCGCAGGCGTTCGGGATCGGTCTCGGCCGGCGGAGCTCGCATTGCGCGGGAGGCAGCGTCAGCCACGGTCCCCGGCCGGAACGAGCACCGGCGTGTCGGCGGCACGGGCCGCGCTGCGGCGTGCGGACGGCCCGAGGTCGGCATCGAGCGCGTCGGCCGCGATCCAGCCCGACATCAGCACCATCGGCATGCCCGGCCCCGGGTGCGCGGCGCCGCCGGCGAGGTAGAGGCCCGGCACGTCGGCGCGGCGGTTCCCGGGCTTGAATGCACCGGTGGCACGGCCATGGCTCGCGAGCCCGTAGATCGCGCCGTTCAGCACGCGGTAGCGGTCGTGGATGTCCTGCGGCGTCAGCACGCGCTCGACGCGAATGCGCTGCTCGAGCCCGGTCAGGCCCGCCGTGCGCGCGAGCTTGTCGAAGACGACGCGCCGGTACGCCGGCAGCATCGCCTGCCAGTCGTGGTGCGGCCGCAGGTACGGCGCGTGGACGAGGATGTAGAGCGCCTCGCCGCCGGCCGGCGCGACGCCCGGCTCGGTGCGCGCCGGCGCGGCGATGTAGCACGTCGGGTCGGGCGCCGGCTCGCCGCGGCGGTAGATGAAGTCGAACTCCTCCTTGGCGTCGCGCGAGAAGACGAAGTCGTGGTGCGCCAGCTGCGGATAGGCGCGGTCGAGGCCGAGATAGAAGACGACGCCCGAGCACGCCGGCTCGAGCGGATGCGTCTTGCGCAGCCGGTCGCGCGCGGGCGGCTCGAGCAGTTCGCCGTAGGTGCGCGCGGCGTCCATGTTCGAGACGACCGCCTTGACCGCGACACGCTCGCCGCCCGTGGTGACGACCGCGGCGACACGCCCGCCCTGGCGCTCGATCCGCGCGACCGGCGTGCCGGTGCGGAACACGACGCCGAGCTCGCGCGCGACCTTCGCCAGTGCACGCGGCACGGCGCCGGTCCCGCCGTCGGGGTACCAGACGCCGTCGCCGGTCTGCATGTGCGCGATCGACGACAGCACGGCCGGCGCCACGAACGGGTTCGAGCCGACGTACTGCGCGAAGTGGTCGACCATCTGCGCGATCCGCGGGTCGGGCATGTGCTTCCTGACGACGCTGCCGTAGCTCGTGCCCATGCGCAGCGCCAGCAGGTCGGAGAGCGTCGCCCACGTCATGTTGCTGCGCAGGTCGAAGGTGTCGCGCACGCCGCCGACGCTCTTCCAGAAGAAGAAGCGCTCCGAGATCTCGTGCAGCCGCGCGGAGACGTCGATGAAGCGCCGGTAGCCCGCGGCGGACCGGTCGCCCGGCGCGAACGCCTCGATGCGGCCGACCATGTCGTCGACGTCGGCGACGAGGTCGATCTGCGAGCCGTCGTCGAAGAAGCAGCGCCACTGCGGGTCGAGGCGGTGCAGCGTCAACTCGTCGGCCACCGTGCGGCCGGCTTCGCCGAACACCCGCTCGAGCACGCGCGGCAGCGTCAGGATCGTCGGTCCCATGTCGAAACGGAAGCCGTCCTGCTCGTACACGGCTGCCTTGCCGCCGAGCCAGTCGTTGGCCTCGAAGAGCACGACCGCATGGCCGCGGCCGGCGAGCGTGACCGCTGCAGACAGACCGGCGAGGCCGCCGCCGACGACACCGACGGGCAGGTCGTTCAGCTCCATGACGTCGCCTCGGCAGGTCGCGGACCGGCGAAATCCATCGCGTCGCGGCGCTCGGCGGGGCGCAGGCCCAGGTCTTCGCTGAGCAGCCGCGCCGTGATCCGCGCGCCCTCGAAGATCACCGGCAGGCCGCTGCCCGGGTGCGTGCCGCCGCCGACGAGGTAGACGCCGTCGACGTCCTCGAAACGGTTGTGCGGCCGCCAGCAGAGCATCTGGTCGAGCGTGTGCGCGAGGTTGAAGGTCGCACCGCGGTAGACCGAGAGATCGGTCTCCCACTCGGTCGGCGTCATGATCTTCTCGACGCGGATGCGCTGCTCGAGGTCGCGCAGGCCGAGCGCCGAGCCGAGCCGCTGCAGCACGCGCGCACGGTAGCCGGCGGCTTCGCGCGTCCAGTCGACGCCGCGCTCCAGATTGCCAACCGGCACCAGCACGTAGAGCGCGCTGTGGCCGGGCGGCGCGAGCGTCGAATCGGTGCGCGAGGCGTTCTGGACGTAGAGCGACGGCGCGTCGGGCGGTGCGTCGCCGGACTCGATCTGCCGCAGGTTGGTGGTGTAGTCATCGTCGAGCAGGATCGTGTGGTGCTCGAGATCGACGGCGCCCTCGACGCCGAGGTAGAGCATGAAGGTCGAACACGAGTACTTCTTCTTCGCGAGCCGCGCGTCGGTCCAGCGCGAGCGCAGCCGGTCGGGCACGAGCTGCTGCATTGCGTGGGCGAAATCGGCGTTGACGACGACCGCATCGGCCTTGCGCACGCCGGCGTCGGTGCGCACGCCGACGGCCTTGCGGCGGTCGAAGACGATCTCGCGCACCGGCGTGCCGAGTTCGACCTGCACGCCCATGCGCCGCGCGAGGCGCGCCATCGCCTCGATCACCGTGTTGCAGCCGCCGGTCGGGTGCCAGACGCCGTGTTCGTGTTCGAGGAAGGCGAGGATCGAGAACAGGCTCGGGCAGCGGAACGGCGACATCCCGAGGTACTTGCTCTGGAACGAGAAGGCCAGGCGCAGCCGCGGATCGCTGAAATAGCGGCCGAGCTCGCGGTCGAGGCTCGCCCAGGGCCGCAGGTGCGCCAGCGCCTTGAGGACCGGCGGCGACAGGAAGTCGTGCAGGCCGTTGAACGGCCGCGACAGCACCGGGCCGAAGGCGTCGAGCTTGGCGCGGTTGTCGGTCATGAACGCCGCGAGGCCCTCGGCGTCGTGGGCGTTGAATCGCGCCACTTCGGCGGCGAGGAGCGCCGGGTCCGACCAGACCTTGAGCGGGTCGCCGATGCCGTCCGGCCGCATGAAACTGAGCTCGTAGAGCGGGTCGATCCGCACCATCTCGACCTCGCGGCGGAAGTCGAAGCCGCAGTGCGCGAAGATTTCTTCGATGATCCGAGGGTAGAGGAAGAAGGTCGGGCCGGTGTCGAAGCGGTAGCCGCCGACATCGAGTCGCCGCGAGCGGCCGCCCGGCTGGGAAGCGGCTTCGTGGACGGTGACGCGCGCGCCGGATGCGGCGAGCAGCATCGCGGTCGCGAGCCCGCCCGGGCCGGCGCCGACGACGGACACGGTGCGCGTCACCATGCGTGCTCCGCGAGCAGCATGGTGGTGGGGCCCGAACTGCGGCCGGAAACCATCACGGCTGGTGCGAAACCCGGCGCACCGACGGGTCGAGAAAAACGTTGAACGACTGCATGTGCCGTACAGTGGGCAAACGCGATGCCTGCCGTGGCGATGCCCGGCGTCGCCGGCGCGGTCGAATTTACCGATCCGGCAGCGCGGTTTGCCGAGCGAGGACGCGACGCCGCCCGTCGAAGCGGGTCAGCCCCTCCCGGTCGAGGAACTGCAGCACCTCGACCGTCAGGTTGCGGCCGATGCCGGTGCGGTCGCGGTACGCCGCGGCATCGAAGCCGTCGGGCGACGCGGCGGCCAGCTCGCGTGCATGCTCGGCGAGCGCCGCGACCGTCGCCGGCAGGAAGCAGCGGTTCGGCGCGAGGGCGACGAGCGCGCCGGCCCGGTCCCGCACGTTCGACGACCTCGCGCAGCCGCGGCAGGTCGACGCCGAGCGCGCAGGCGAGCTCGCCGGCAATCGGCGGTCGCAGGCCCGTCGGCACGAGGCGGTCGACGATGCGCGCGAGCAGCGCCGCGTCGTCCGCCGAGAGGCGCGCGCGATGATCCGGTCGCCGCAACCGGAAGCCGTCGCGGACGACCTCGCCCGCCGCGACCCGCGCTGCGAGCGCAGCGCGGGCGAGCGCTGCCGGCCCGCCGATGCCGATCGCGTGCAGCAGCGCCGCCTCGCCGGGGCCGGCGTCGTCCGGTCGCGCGGCGTGCCAGGCGTCGAGCGCCGCGACGATGCGCTCGCCGAGGCTGCGCCAGGTCGCGGCGGCGACCGCCTGCGGTCCGTCGCCGGTCGCGACGACGGTCACGCGCGGCCGCAGCCGCAGTGCCTCCGCGGCCGTCGGCGCGAGGTTGCGCGACAGCACGAAGCGGTCGAACGCGAGCGAGCCGACCGCGCCGAGCGCGCCGTCGAGCGCGGCGCCGGCATCCGCGGCGGCCAGCGCGGCGAGCGCCGCGAGCCGCGCCGGCGCCGACCGGCCGCGGGCGGGCGCGAACGGGTCGACGACGATGCCGCCGACGACGCTGCCGGCCGCCGGCTCGCGCAGGACGAAGCGGTCGCCGTGCAGCGCCGCGACCGGGCGGTCGAGCACCAGTTGCGCCCAACCGTCCGTGTCGGCGCCGAGCCCGACGACCCGCACCGGCACGGCCGCGGCGCCGAGATGCAGGTGCCACCGTGCGCCACGTGCCTGCAGCCGGCCCGCGAGCCGCACGTCGAGCCGGTCGGTCGGCGCGTGGAGCGCAGGGTCGACGAGCCAGTCGCCGCGCGCCGGCGCCGCGTCGCGCGACGCCGCGCCGGCGAGGTGGAGCGCGCAGCGCTCGCCGGCCCGTGCGACCTCCGCCGGGCGGCCCTGCGCATGCAGGCCGCGCACGCGCAGCGACGTGCCGCGCGGCGAGAGCACGACCGTGTCGCCGATGCGCACCACGCCCGACTGCACCGCGCCGGTCGCGATGCGGCCGATGCCGGCGAGCACGAAACTGCGGTCGACCGCGAGCCGGAAGCCGCCGTCCGCCGGGCGCGTCGACAGCGTGGCCGCGACCGCGTCGAGCGCCTCGCGCAGCGCCGCGATGCCCGTGCCGCACGGCGCCGCGACGTCGATCACCGGCGCGCCGGCGTGCGGTCCGCCGTCGAGGAGCGCGTCGAGCTCGGCGCGGGCCGCCGCGCGTCGAACCGCGTCGACGCGGTCGACTTTCGTCAGCGCGACGACGCAGCGCGCGACGCCGAGGCCGGCGAGGATCGCCAGATGCTCGCGCGTCTGCGGCATCGGCCCGTCGTCGGCGGCGACGACGAGCAGGGCGGCGTCGATGCCGGCGACGCCGGCGAGCATGTTGCCGACGAAGCGCGCGTGCCCCGGCACGTCGACGACGCCGAGCCGGCCGTCGGCGCTCCAGGCGAAACCGAGGTCGATCGACATCCCGCGCCGCCGTTCCTCGGGCAGCCGGTCGGTGTCGACGCCGGTCAGCGCGCGGACGAGCGTCGTCTTGCCATGGTCGACATGACCGGCGGTGGCGACGATCACGGCCGCCGCCGCCGAGGTGGGCGCGGTCGCGGAACGTCAGCCGCGCGTGAGCCGGCGAACGATCTCGGGCAGCGCGGCGTCGGCGAGCGCGCGCAGTTCGGCATCGCTGCGGTCCTGGATCGGATGCGCGACGAACACCATCGCCGGTTCGATGCCGAGCGCGCGCGCCTGCGCCGCCGCCGCGGCGACGAATTCGGTCGAGGCGACGCCGACACCGGGCAGGCCACGCGCTTCGAGGTCCGTGAGGTCATGCATACAGCACGACGTGCACGACCCTCAGTCCGCGAGGCCTTCGACGACGAGCCGGCATTCGGCCGCGATCGTCTGCCGCAGCGCGGTCGGCGCCGGGCGGGTGAAGGTCGGCTTGCGGTAGCGCTTCACGGCGATGCCCTGCGCGCCGAGCAGCTCGGCGAGGCGGTCGAGGAACACGTCGCCGCGCGGCTTCGAGATGTCGAGCAGGCCGACCGTCGCGCCGGCGAGCGAGACGGGTCGCGGCGCCAGCGCGCGGGCGGTCGGCGCACGCTCCGCGGTCGGGTCGAGCAAGAACGTGGTCGTCATCCGTGGATCTCCTTGGTGACAGGCGTCGAACCGGTCGGGCCCGAGGCGGCCCAGCCGGCGATGACCGCCGAGAACAGGCCGGCGCTGCCGCCGGCGCGAACGATCAGGAGGCCGCCGGGGCGGAACTTCGGCACCCGTTGCCCGGCGAGCGCGGCCGGCAGCCCCTCGGCGATGCCGTCGGCGCCGGCGAGCAGCGAATCGGCGTCGCGCAGCAGCAGCCGCTCGAGCTCTTCGCGCAGCCGCGCCTTCGACCAGCCGGCGTCGATGAAGACGCGGGCGTGCTCGGGCGAGACGACGAGCACCGCGTCGCCGGCCATCGCGAGCTTCGGATGGTCGACCGCGAGCAGGCAGGCGGCGAAGCTCAGAGCGAGCGACTCGGGCGTGCGCGACTTCTGGTCGACGATGCCCTGCACGCCCTCGGCGGCGAACACGGTGACCGTCGACGCGCCCGGCGCGAAGCCGCGCTCGACGGCGAGCGACTCCCACGCCGGGTGCTCGGCCTCGGCGAAGCAGAAGGTGTACTTGCCCGGCGTGCCGAGCGTCGCGCGGTCGATCTCGCCGGGCCGGCCGCCGCCGACGTTGCGGACGACGAGCTGCAGCGCCCGGCCGATCGTCGCGTTGGCGCGGTTGCCCTGGCCGAGCGCGTTGACGCCCGAGTTGAGCCCGACGCGCTGCGCCGCCGGCCCGTTCACGATCAGCATCGGGCCGGCGAACATCGTCGTGCAGAGCACGCCGTGGAGGCCGAACGCATCGACGAGCGCGGCCTCGGCGGCGGCGAGGACGACCGGCAGGTACTCGGGCCGGCAGCCGGCCATCACCGCGTTGACCGCCACCTTCTCGATCGTGCACGGCGCGAGGTCGGGCGGCATCGCGCCGACGACCTCGGCCGGCGAGCGCGCCGTGCCCTGCAGCATGCGCAGCACGCGCTGCGGCGTCGGCGGCACGACCGGCAGGCCGTCGGTCCAGCCGCGGTCGAAACACGCCTCGACCGGATCCTCGTCGGCGCCGATCTCGAGCGTGCGCGAGGCGAGGCCGGTCGCGCCGTGGCGGACCCGCAGGTCTTCGGCGATGCCGGGCTCGAGCGTCTTCGAGCCGCAGCCGGGCCGGAGCTCGGGCAGCGCGGCGCCGAGCGTGGGCACGCCGCAGAGGCGCTGCCAGTCGCCGCGGTGCCAGCCGTGGGTGCGGTCAACCTCGCGGCCGGCGTCGACGCGGAGCAGCGTCGGCACGAATTCGATGCCGAGGTGGAACGAGTGGTCGAGCGCCGTGTCGTCGACCTGGCCCGGCAGGCCGGCGGCATAGGCCGGATCGTCCTGCACGTAGACGGTGAGCGGCAGGCCGCTCGCGCTGGCGAGCTCGCCGAGCAGCGGCTCGACGAGCGCGCAGGTCGGGCAGTCGCGCTTGGCGACGACGATCAGGCCGTCGGGCAGCGCGGGCCGGGCAGGAGCGGCGGCACGGTCGTTCACGTGGCGAGGATGGCACGCCGCCGCGACGCCCGCATCCGGGCGAACCGCATCGCGCCTCGGCACTGCGCCGGCTTCCGCTCGCAGCCGGTCACGCCGCGTCGAGCGCGTAGCGCCTGCAGTGGTCGAGATAGCCCTTCTCGTGCGTGCCGACCAGCTCGACCACCGAATGCCAGAGCCAGGACGGCGCGTGCAGCGACTTCGACACCGCGCGGCCCAGCTCGTCGTGCCAGCGCTGGCGCGTCGCGTCGTCCAGCTGCCGGGCATGGGCGCGGCCGACGACCTGCGCGAGGTAGCGCGCCGCCTTGCGGGCCTCGGCGGGGTCGAGGCCCTCGAGCTCGAGCTTCATGTCCTGCGGCAGCAGCTCGCGCACGACCACCGGCCGGCCGCCGAGCCGCGCCGCCGCCATGCGCTCGCCGAGAGAGGGCGATAGGTGGCAGGCGCCCTCGACGACGCGCCGGGCGTTGTCGCGCGGCGCCGACACGCTCGGTGCGCGCGGCGCCGCGGCCTTGGCGGCTTCCTTGATGTCGGCGAGACAGAGGTCGCGGCCACGCGAGGCCTGGCCGCCGACGTCGAGCATCGCCGCGTAGCGCAGCAGCCCGAGCGAGCTGCAGCCCTTCATCCAGTACGCGCAGTCGAGCAGCGCGACGGGCGCGTCGACGTCGCGGTGGCGCAGCAGCGTCGCGAGGTGGCGCACGTCGCCGGAGCCGAACAGTGCCGCGATGCTCTCGCGCTCCTCGGCCGAGACCGGCCAGAAGCGGCTGCCGAGCGGCAGGCGCACCGTCCGGCCCTCGACGCGCTCGTGGGCGAGGTGGCGCCAGGTGCGCCGTTGCGCCTCCTTCAGCGCGATGTGCACCGACTGCGGCCGCTCGGCGAGCTGGCGCGACGCGACCGGATCGAAGGCCGCGCGGTAGCCGGCGGCGACGTCCTCCATCATCCGCGCCGTCGTGACGCCCGGCAGGTCGGAGCTGCGCGCCGCCATCGCGAGCGACAGGCCGAGGCGGACGAGGTCGTGGACCGGATTGCCGATGACCGTCTGGTCGAAGTCGCGGATCAGGATCTCGACCGCACCGTCGGCATCGGCGACCGGGCCGAGGTTGCCGACGTGGCAGTCGCCGCAGATCCAGAGCGTCGGGCCCGCGGGCAGCGCGTTGCTGCCGCCGGCGTCGAGCCATTCGTAGAACTTGACCGTGCTGCCCCGGACGTAGGCATGCGCCGAGCGCGCCATCTTCAGCATCCGCGCGCGATGGAGCACCGGCTGGCGGTCGTCGGGGCCCGGAGGCACGGCGGCGGCCGGCGCGCCGCGGCGGCGCGTCACGCGGGGTGGTCCCCGCCGCCGGGGCCGGCGGCGCCGACGTCGGCGCTCGGCGTCTCCTCGGCGACCACCGGCAGGCGCAGGCCGAAGGCGCTGCCCTTGTCCCGGCCCGGGCTGCGCACTTCGACGCCGCCGCCGTGCAGCGACGCCAGCCGCTCGACGATCGCCAGGCCGACGCCGTCGCCGGCGATCGGCGACGTCCGGTCCTCGCGGGTGAAGAGCTCGAAGATCTTCGGCAGCATCTCGGCCGCGATGCCGATGCCGGTGTCCTCGACGCGAACGACGGCCATTCCGAGCTCGACCGACGCGCTGACCCAGATCTCGCCGCCGGCGGGCGTGTACTTGACGGCGTTGTTGAGCAGGTTGAGCAGCATCTGCTGCAGCCGTGCCGGGTCGGCGAAGACGCGGATGTCGGCCGGCGGCACGACGAGCGTCAGTTGCTGGTTGCGCTGCGCCGCGGTCGGGGCGAGCCCGTCGACGACAGTCTGCAGCGCCAGGTTCAGGCTCAGCGGCACGCGGGCGAGCGTGATCTCGTCCTCGGTGCGGCGCGGGGCGTTCATGTCGTCGACGAGCCTCGCCAGCACCGCGAGCTGGCTCTCGAGGATCTTGAGCGCCTGCGGCCGCAGATGGTCGGCGTCGCTGCGCTGCAGCAGCGTCAGCGCCGAGGCGATCGGCATCAGCGGGTTGCGCAGCTCGTGCGCGGTCGAGCGCAGGAAGCGGTCCTCGGCGGCGAGTTCGCCGTCGCGGGCGACGAGCTGGTTCTGCAGGCGCTGGATCTGCGCCACCGTGTCGGTCTTGTCGCGCAGGATCTTGCAGAGCGCGACGACCGCGCCGTCGGCTTCGCGCACGGCGGTCAGCACGCCGCTCGCCCAGAACAGGCTGCCGTCGCGGCGCGTGTGCCAGCGGTCGTCCTCGGAACGGCCGAGCCGGCAGGCGACGCTGATCTCGTGCCGGTCGAGCCCCATCGCCCGGTCCTGCGGCGTGAAGACGATCGAGAGCGGCTGGCCGATCGCTTCGGCCGCGCCGTGGCCGAGCAGGCGCTCCGACGCGCCGTGCCAGCCGGTGATGGTGCCGTCGGGCGTGGTGACGATGACCGCGAAGTCGGGCGTCTGCTCGAGCAGCGCGCCGACGACGCCGAGGCCCGCGGCGTCCGCGGTCGTCATCGCGGCGCCGCCGGTCGCGACGCGGCCGCACCGGGACCGCGGCGCGCGGCGTGCCGTCCGGTCGAACGCGGGACGTGCGCTGCGCGTGCGCCCGTGGCCACGTCGCGCCGCGCACGGCGCAGGACGTCCGGCAGGCAGCCGGGCGGATCCGGCGGCGCGGCGCCGCGCAGCGCACGCCGGTCGTCGTGCCGCGGGCAGCCGGGCGACTTCATGGCGATACCGGTGGCGGCGACGGCTGCAGCAGCGTCTGCATCGTGCCGACCAGCACCGCCCGCGCGACCGGCTTGACGAGGTGCACGTCGGCGCCGGCGCGGGCGCTCGCGTCGCGGTCGGCGCGGGTGCCCCAGCCGGTCAGCGCGACGATGCCCGGGCGTGTCGGCGACGCCAGATCGCGGATGCGTGCGATCGCCTCGTGGCCGCTGAAGCCGGGCAGGCCGAGATCCATCAGGATGATTTCCGGTTCGAAGGTCGTTGCGGCGGCGACGGCCGCCGGCCCGTCGTGGGCGAGGCGCACGTCGTGGCCGTCGAGGCCGAGCAGCAGCCCGAGGCTTTCGGCGGCGTCGAGATTGTCGTCGACGACGAGCACGCGGCGGCCGCCGAGAGCCGGCGCGTCCGCCGGCTCGGCCGGTGCGGCGGCTGCCGCGCCGACGAGGCGCAAGCGCACCTCGAAGACGCGGCCGAGCCCGCCCGGCCGGTTGCGCACGGCGACGCGGCCGTCGTTGAGCGCGAGCAGGCTGCGCAGCAGGCCGAAGCCGGTGTCGCCCTCCTTGCCCGGTGGCGCCGAGAACGGGTCGAAGAGCGCCGCCGCGTCGAGCTCCGCGATCGGCGGGCCCTGGTCTGCGAAGCTGAGCGTCACGGTGTCGGCGTCCACATCGACGGTGACTCTAAGCGCTCCGGCGGGCGGCGTCGCGGCGGCGCATGCGGCGAGCAGCGTCGCGAACACCTGCGTCAGGCGGACCGGGTCGGCGTCGACGACGAGGGTGGCGTCGTCGTGGCCGGTGCGCTCGATGCGCTGCGCTCTCGACCGCACCGCCGGTCCGACGCTCTCGATCGCCGTCTCGAGCGTCGGCAGCAGTCGCACCGGGCGGCGCTGCGCCCGCAGCCGGCCGGTGTTGAGCCGCGCGGTGTCGAGGAAGTCGTCGATCAGATGGACGAGCTGCGCGACCTGGCGCTGCATCATCCGCACGGTCGCCTCGCGCGCAGCGGCGTCGAGCCGGTCGGTCAGCAGCAGGTCCAGGCCGCTTCGCACTGGCGCCACCGGATTGCGCAGCTCGTGCGCGAGCAGCGCGATGAAGCGGTCGCGGCGGCGCCGGAACAGCGGCGGTTCTGCGCTGGCGGCGGCCGGGACGTCGGGCGACGAGGCGGCCTCGGCATCGCCGCCCTCGGCCAGCCGCGTGCGCAGCACCAGCGCGATCTGCGTGCCGGCGGCGGCGAAGACGGCGACGGTTCCCGGTGCAAAGACGTCCCAGCGGCGGCTGCCGAAGACGAGCCGGCCGATGCAGCCGCCATGGGTCCAGAGCGGCTCGTTCCAGCGGCCGCGGATGCCGAGGCCGGCGAGCGCGGCGTCGACGTCGTCGCCCGAAGGAGCCGAATCGCCCGGCGCCGGCCAGGCACCGGCCGGCATCTCGTCGAAGCTGTCGTGGCGCAAGGCGGCGACGGCGTCGTCCGGCACGCCGAACGCGGCGACCAGCTCGACGGCCTGCGTGCCGATGCCGCCGTGGTAGAGCAGCACGAGGTCGACGCCGGCGATGTCGGCCAGCACGGCGAGATGCTCGCGCAGCGTCGTGGTGCCGTCCGCGCCGAGCAGGTCCACCGTGGCCGATGCGAACCGATCCAGTGTCTGCCCCGCGGGCGGCGGCTGGGTCAGCGGTGGAGCGGGCATCGGGGGCAAGAGGGGGCCAGGGCAGGACGTTCTGCGGGCCGCCCGGCAATCGAGGGACCCGGGATGTCGGCGGCGCCTGCGCGTCGCGAATATCGTCATGCGCAAAGCTTGGTTGGTGGTGCCCGGCCGGCCGGACACACTTCGCGCCCTGCCGCCCTGTCCCTCGCGCCATGACCGACTTCCGCACGCCTTCGTCTCCCGCCCGCCGCCGCTTCGGCGGAGCCATGGCGGCCTGCGTCGCGCTCGCCGCTGCGGCGCCCGTGTTCGCACAGGTCGGCGCGCAGCGGCTGCGGATCGGCTTCCAGAAGGGCGGCGGCCTGCTCGCGCTCCTGAAGGCGCAAGGCAAGGTCGAGGAGGTGCTCGCGCCGCAAGGCTGGACGGTGACCTGGCACGAGTTCCCGGCAGGGCCGCAGCTGCTCGAGGCGCTCGACGCCGGCAGCGTCGACTTCGGCTACACCGGCGCGCCGCCGCCGATCTTCGCGCAGGCCGCCGGCAAGGATCTCGTCTATGTCGGCGCCGAGGCGAGCACCGATGCGGCCGAGGCGATCGTCGTCAAGACCGGCTCGCCGATCGCGGGCATCGCCGACCTTCGCGGCAAGCGCGTCGTGGTGCAGCGCGGCTCGAGCGCGAACTTCCTGCTGATGGCCGCGCTCGACAAGGCGGGCGTCGGCTTCGGCGAGATCCAGCCCGTCTACCTGCCGCCCGCCGACGCACGCGCGGCGTTCGAGTCCGATCGCGTCGATGCGTGGACGATCTGGGACCCGTACCTCGCGGCGGTGCAGGCGGGCGGCGGCGTCCGCGTGATCGCGAACTACACCGGGCTGTTGCGGCCCAACAGCTTCTACGAAGCGACGCGCGACTTCGCGGCGAAGGCGCCGCGGCAGCTCGCGGCGGTGCTCGAGCTGCTCGCGAAGACCGGTGCCTGGGCGGTCGCCCACCCGGCCGACGTCGCGCGCCAGCTCGCGCCGCAGCTCGGTCTGCCGGCCGAGGTCGTCGAGGTCTGGCAGCGGCGCACGCGCTACGGCGTCGTGCCGGTCGATGCCGGCGTCGTCAAGGTGCAGCAGGCAGTGGCCGACGCGTTCCTCGCACAGCGCCTGATCCCGGCGAAGATCGATGTGGCGAGCGCGGTCTGGCGCTGGTCGCGGGACTGACGGCGCCGACCGTCACCGGGCCGCGGCTCGATCCGTCGTGCTGGGGGTTTCGCCGACCGTCGACGTGCGGTCGCAGCCGTCTCAGCGGAGCCGGCTCTCGCGCCAGCGCGCGGCACCGAGCAAGGCCAATCCGGTCATCACGGCGTAGAGGGACGACGGCTCGGGTACCGCCTGTGCGACGTCGGCCGTGAACTGGAAGTTGGGGCCGAAACGGCCGTCGAGACCGTCCTGGACCAGGGGCGCGGCGAAGCCTGCCGACGAGCCCGACGAAGAATCTCGCAACTTGCACGCCGATGGGACGGCGCAAGATTCTCTCGTCGAATCAACGACTTGCCTGTCGATCGCTGGGAATGCGACGGCCAGCCGTCGACGATGTCGACTGCCGAGCAGAAGTGCGTGCGGCCGGGTCGAGCGTCCGTGTGGCGGCAGTGACACGGTGCGCGAATCCGTCTTGCCGAAGTGCCTGCAACGGCGTGGTCCGGCCCACAGGCATCGCGACGTGCCGGCCATCGACGCAACCGGCCGCGCCGGGCCTTCGGCTTCGCCCGACTGACCCCGGGCCGTCGTCAGGCCGCGAGCGCCGCCGGGTCGTGCCCGAGCACGCGGTCGAGCAGGCGCTCCTCGCTGCGCGCGAACGCCGCGTCGCCACGCGAGCGTGGGCGAGGGAGCGCGATCGCCTCGTCGACGGCGATGCGGTGGTCCTCGATCAACAGCACGCGGTCGGCGAGCGCGACGGCTTCGCCGACGTCGTGCGTCACGAGCACGGCGGTGAAGCCGTGGCGCTGCCACAGGCTGTCGATGAGGCGCTGCATCTCGATGCGGGTCAGCGCATCGAGCGCGCCGAGCGGCTCGTCGAGCAGCAGCAGCCGTGGCGCGTGAACCAGCGCCCGGGCGAGCGCGACGCGCTGCTTCTGTCCGCCCGAGAGCACCGCCGGCCAGTCGGCGGCGCGGTCGAGCAGGCCGACCTGATCGAGCGCCGCACGGGCGCGGTCGATGGCGTCGGACGACGTGAGGCCGAGGCGGACGTTGTCGAGCACGCGCTTCCAGGGCAGCAGCCGCGCGTCCTGGAACATCATCCGGGTGTCGTCGCGCTGCGCGGTGTCGGTGCGCACGACGCGGCCGGAGTCCGGCGTCTCGAGGCCGGCGAGAAGTCGCAGCAGCGTGCTCTTGCCGCAACCGCTGCGGCCGACGAGCGCGACGAATTCGCCCGGCGCGATCGTGAGGCCGACGTCGCGCAGCACCTCGCGCGTGCCGTAGCGCTTGGACAGCGCCTCGACGAACAGCGCGGCGCCATCGGGCCGGCCGGCGGGCCGCAGCGGGACCGGCGTCCTCGCGACGGGTCGGGGGACGGCGCTGCCGCCGAGTTCGAGGCCGAGCGAGTGCATCGTGGAGTCGCCTTGACGGAGTGGACCGGTCGGCGCGGCGTCAGGCCGTCGCGCCTTGCGCCTGATACCCGGGATGCCAGCGCAGCAGCCAGCGTTCGAGTCCCTTCGACAGCAAATCGGCGAGCTTGCCGAGCAGCGCGTAGAGCAGGATGCCGACGAGCACGACGTCGGTCTGGAGGAACTCGCGAGCGTTCATCGTCATGTATCCGATGCCGGCCTGCGCCGAGATCGTCTCGGCGACGATGAGCACGACCCACATCAGGCCGAGCGAGAAGCGCACGCCGACGAGGATCGACGGCAGCGCGCCGGGCAGGATGACGTCGCGGTAGAGCGCCCAGCCGGAGAGGCCGTAGCTGCGCGCCATCTCGATCAGGCCCTTGTCGACCGAGCGGATGCCGTGGAAGGTGTTGACGTAGATCGGGAAGAAGACGCCGAGCGAGACGAGGAAGAGCTTGGCCGACTCGTCGATGCCGAACCAGAGGATGACGAGCGGAATCAGCGCGAGCGTCGGGATGTTGCGCAGCATCTGCAGGCTCGAATCGAGCACGCGCTCGGCGCTGGTCATCGAGCCGGTCAGGAGGCCGAGCAGCAGCGCCAGGCCGCCGCCGACGGCGAAGCCGCTCGCTGCGCGCCAGCTGCTCGTGGCGACATGGTGCGCGAGCTCGCCCGACCGTGCGAGTGTCCATGCCGCCCGGACGACCGCCCACGGCTCGGGCAGCACCCGTGTCGAGAGCCAGCCGCTGCGCGACGCGAGCTCCCACGCCAGCAGCAGCGCGATCGGCAGCGCCGCGGGCAGGAGGCGCTGCAGCGGGCCGCGACGGGACGGGCGGGACGAGGGCATGGCGAGTGGCGAAGACGGGGCGACCGACTCTAGGAGCGTGTCGCCGCGGCGCGAACCATCAAATCCTGCTGAGCTTTTCGAGCCATCCGAACGCAGGTCGCCCCCGGGCTTCGGGGGCGCGGCCCGCCCGGGTGTCAAGGGGTGCGTCCCTACAATCCTCGGACCCTTCGAACCCCGGGAAATCCCCATGACGGCCGCGCTGCTGACCACCTCGATCGCCTCGCTGCCGCTGCTCGCCCGCGGCAAGGTCCGCGACAACTACGCCGTCGGCGCCGACCGGCTGCTGATGGTCGCGACCGACCGGCTGAGCGCGTTCGACGTCGTCCTCGGCGAGCCGATTCCCGGCAAGGGCCGGCTGTTGACCGAGCTGTCGCTGTTCTGGTTCGACAGGCTCGCCGCGATCGTCCCCAACCACCTCACCGGCGACGATCCGCTCGGCGTCGTCGCCATCGACGAACGCGAGCAGGTGCGCGGCCGCTCGATGCTCGTCAAGCGCTTGAGGCCGCTGCCGATCGAGGCCGTCGTGCGTGGCTATCTTGCCGGCAGCGGCTGGACCGAGTACCAGGCGTCGGGCGCCGTCTGCGGCGTCGTGCTGCCGACCGGCCTGCAGAACGCGAGCCCGCTGCCGGCGCCGATCTTCACGCCGGCGACCAAGGCGGCGGCCGGCGACCACGACGAGAACATCGACTTCGCGACGACCTGCGCGCTCGTCGGCGACGACATGGCCGCACGCGTGCGCGACGTCTCGATCCGCCTCTACACCGAAGCGGCGCGGACCGCGGCGGCCAGGGGCGTGATCATCGCCGACACCAAGTTCGAGTTCGGCCTCGATGCCGACGGCACGCTGACGCTGATGGACGAGGTGCTGACGCCCGACTCGTCGCGCTTCTGGCCGGTCGAGGACCACGCGCCCGGCGCCAATCCGCCGAGCTTCGACAAGCAGTTCGTGCGCGACTGGCTGCTCCAGGCGCGCGTCGACGGCGCGCCGTGGAACCGCAAGGCGCCGGCGCCGGCGCTGCCGGGCGACGTCGTCGCGAACACCGCGCAGCGTTACCAAGAGGCGTTGCGGCGGCTGACGCGATGAACGCGTCTCGGCTGCTGCGCGGGCTCGATGCCCGCATCGCCGGCGCCACGAGCCGCGTCGAAGCCGACTGCGTGCGCGCCGAGGCGGCCGTCTATCTGGCGCGGCAGGGCGCTGCCCGGCGCGCCGACGAAATCGTGCGCGACCTGCGCGCACGCTACGACGGCCGGCCGCACATCGCGGTGGCCGTCTGGGTCAACCTCTGCGAAGGCATCGCCCGCCATTTCGCCGAGCAGGGCGGCGAGGCGGCGCTGAAGATCCGCCGCGCCGACGCGCTCGCCACGGCGTCGGGCCTGCCGCAACTCGCGGCGCTCACCGCCGCCTGGTCGGCGCACATGGCCTACATCGCCGCGTCGTTCGAGCCGATGGCCGGGCACCTCGGCCGCGCGCTGCGGCTCGCCGATCGCGACAATCACGGCGCCCGTGCGCGCGCCTGCCTCGTCGCCGCGCAGTCCTTCCACTTCGCCGGCCGTCCGGACCTGGCGCAGCCCTGGTACGAGGCGACGCGCCAGCATGCGCTCGACGACGGCGACGACGCCACGCTCGGTGCGATGCTGCACAACGCGTCGTGGCTGCGCGCGACGCAACTGCGCCACGACGTCGTCCTCGCGGGCCTCGCTGCGCCCGATCGCGAGCACACGTTGATGAGCGCCGACTCGGCGTCGCACTTCGACCGGCTGACCGGCGTCACCCATCTGCTGGCGCTCGCGCCGCTGCTGCGTGCCCAGGTGCTCGCCGTGCTCGAGCGGCCCGTCGAGGCGATCGCGCTCTTCGACGCCCACCTCGACGGCGCGCTCGCCGACGGCGCGCGCACCGCGATCGAAGCCGACCTGATCGCCGACCGCGCCTTCTGCCACGCTGCGGTCGGCGACCTCGACAGCGCGCGTCGGCATGCCGAGACGGCGATCCGCCGCTTGCAGCCGGCCGGTCACTGCGTCGACCGCGTCGTCGCGCACAAGCGGCTCGCACAGGTGATGGAGGCGCTCGGCAACGTCAACCGGACCGCCGAGCAGCAAGCGCTGGCGGACGCGGCCTGGGCGGGCCACCGTGCCGACCAGCGCCGCGTGCTGGCGCTGCTCGAGGCAGCGTTGCCGGCGGGCGGGCCGGGTCGCTGACGGCGGCGGCAGCGCGCCGCGCCGTCGTTGCGGCCGATCCGGCGCCGCAGCGGATCAGCGGCTCGCTCGCATCATCCGCGGATCAGAACACCGCCATGCTCAGCTTGCGCCGATAGGCGTCCTTCACCGAATCGCTGCGCGGCGTGGTCGCGCTGAGCTGCAGCTCGACGACGCCCTTGGTGGCGCCGGCATCGGCGCTCGGCTTGGCCGGGCCATCCATCAACTCGAGGATGGCGACGAAGTTCTTCCGCGCCAGGCCGTCGCGCCAAGCCTTGTCGCGCATCACGATCTCGAGCAGCTCGTCCATCGCGTCGGTGAAGCGGCTCTCCGCGAACCGCGTCTGCGCGAGCGCGAAGCGCGCCTCGAAGTCGCGTTTGTTCTCGGCGATCGCGGCTGCGAGCGCCTCGGGCGGCCGCGCCGCGGCCGCGGCATCGATCGCGTCGAGCCAGAGACCGCAGGCGTCGAGCCGGGTGTCGGGGATGACGCGGCCGACCGCCGGCTGGTACGCGCGGCGCGCCTCGTCGATGCGGCCTGCCGCGATCAGCGCGCGCAGGTATTCGAAGCGCGCGGCGTCGTTGGCCGGGTTCATCGCGACGGCTTCCTGCAGCTTCTCGATCGCGCTCGTCTCGTCGCCCTCGGCGAGCAGGCCGGCGGCGTCCTCGAGGTCGTCCTCGGCGGCCATCTCGTCGGCGCTCGGCACGTGCTTGTCGAGAAAGGCGCGGATCTGCGCTTCCGGCAACGCGCCGACGAAACCGTCGACCGGCTGGCCGCCCTTGAACATCACGCAGAACGGGATGCTCCTCACGCCGAACATCTGCGACAACTGGCCGGCGATCTCGGGCTGGTCGTCCGAATCGAGCTTGGCGAGCACGAAGCGACCCGCGTACGCCGTCTCGAGCCGCTCGAGCACCGGCCCGAGCGTCTTGCACGGCCCGCACCACGGTGCCCAGATGTCGAGCAGGACCGGTTGCTCCGCCGACGCCGCGATCAGGTCGGATTCGAAGTTCTGCATGGTGATGTCGAGCATGGTCGGGCCTTCGGCGAGGGGACGAAGCGGGCACGCGGTCTACCGGGGCAGATGGCGCACGCCGCCTACAATTCAAGGTTGTGGAGCATCTGGAGCGCGCCGTGAGCCCTGCGACCGCGAGCCCTTCGGCCGTGACGGTCGGCGTGCTGATGGGCTCCCGGAGCGATTGGGACACGATGCGCGCGGCGACCGAAATTCTCGCCGAGTTCGGCATCGGCTTCGAAGCCCGCGTCGTCTCGGCGCACCGCATGCCCGACGAGCTGTTCGCCTACGCCGAAGCCGCGGCCGGCCGGGGCCTCACCGCGATCATCGCCGGTGCCGGCGGCGCCGCGCACCTGCCGGGCATGCTCGCCGCCAAGACGACCGTGCCGGTGCTCGGCGTTCCGGTGGCGAGCCGCTACCTGCAGGGCGTCGATTCGTTGCACTCGATCGTCCAGATGCCGCGCGGCATTCCGGTCGCGACCTTCGCGATCGGCAGCGCCGGCGCGGCCAACGCGGCGCTGTTCTGCGTCGCGATGCAGGCGACGTCCGACCCCTCCTTGCGCACCGCGCTCGACGCCTTCCGCGCCCGTCAGACCGAGGCTGCGCGGGCGATGACGGCCGAGCTCGGATGAGCGGCTTCGTCGCGCCCGGCGCGACGCTCGGCGTCATGGGCGGCGGCCAGCTCGCGCGGATGTTCGTGCACGCGGCGCAGCGCCAGGGCTATGCGACGGTGGTGCTCGACCCCGATCCGGCCAGCCCCGCCGGCGCGGTGACGCAGCGCCACATCCGCGCCGGCTACCTCGACGACGACGGCCTCGCGCGACTCGCCGACGCCTGCTCCGCGGTCACGACCGAATTCGAGAATGTGCCTGCGGCGGCGCTGCGCCGGCTCGCCGCGCAGGTGCCGGTCGCGCCGAGCGCCGACGCGGTGGCCGTCTGCCAGGACCGCGCTGCCGAGAAGGCGCGATTCGGCGCCTGCGGCGTGCGGTGCGCGCCCTACGCGGTCGTCGCGTCCGCCGCGGAGTGCGCGGCCGTCGACGCCGGCCTGTTCCCCGGCATCCTGAAGACGAGCCGCATGGGCTACGACGGCAAGGGCCAGCGGCGGGTCGACGATCACGCCGGCCTCGTCGCGGCGTGGACGGCGCTCGGCGGCGTCGGCTGCGTGCTCGAGAAGCGGCTGCCGCTCGCGGCCGAAGTCAGCGTCATCGTCGCTTGCGGCGCGAACGGGCAGATCGTCGACTTTCCGGTGCAGCAGAACCTGCACCGCGACGGCATCCTGGCGCTGACCCGCGTGCCCGTCACCGCCGCGATGCCGGCGGCGCTGCAGGCAGAGGCGGTGGCCGCGGCGCGCGGGCTCGCCGCCGGGCTCGGCTACGTCGGCGTGCTCTGCGTCGAATTCTTCGTGCTCGACGACGGGTCGCTCGTCGCCAACGAGATGGCGCCGAGGCCGCACAACTCCGGCCACTACAGCCTCGACGCCTGCGACCTCTCGCAGTTCGACCTGCAGGTCCGCACGATGACCGGCGCGCCGCTCGTCGCGCCGCGCCTGCACTCGCCGTGCGTGATGCTCAATCTGCTCGGCGACCTGTGGGGCGCCGATGGCCGGCTGCCGCCCGACTGGGCTGCGGTGCTCGGCCTGCCTGGCGTGCACCTGCATCTGTACGGCAAGGCCGAGGCGCGCCCGGGCCGCAAGATGGGCCATCTGACGGTCACCGGCGCGAGCGCCGACGCGGTCGACGAGGTCGCCCGGCGCGTTGCCGCCACGCTCGGCATCGGCGGCTGGTGAGCGCGCGCCACCGCGGTCCGCGATGACGCTCGACGGCTCCGACGCCGCGGCCGTCGAAGGCGCCGCCGATGCGCTCGCCGCCGGCAGCCTGGTCGCGTTCCCGACCGAGACCGTCTACGGCCTCGGCGCCCGCGCCGACGACGACGCCGCGGTCGCCGGCATCTTCGCGGCGAAGGGCAGGCCGAGCGACCACCCGCTGATCGTCCACGTCGCCGAGCCCGCCGATGCCGCCGCCTTTGCCGCCGCCTGGCCGCCGGCCGCGAAGCGGCTGACCGACGCCTTCTGGCCCGGGCCGCTGACCGTCATCGTGCCGCGTGCGGCCGGTGTCGCGGCAGCCGCGGCCGGCGGCCAGCCGAGCGTCGGCCTGCGCTGCCCAGCGCATCCGGTCGCCGCCGCGCTGTTGCGCGCGGCGCGGCGACGCGGCGTCGCCGGCATCGCCGCGCCGAGCGCCAACCGCTTCGGCCGGATCAGCCCGACCCGCGCCGCGCACGTGGTCGACGAGTTCGGCGCCGCGCTCCTCGTCCTCGACGGCGGCGACTGCGCGATCGGCATCGAATCGACGATCGTCGACTGCACCCGCGGCCGCCCGGTGCTGCTGCGGCCGGGCGGCGTGGCGCGCGCCGCGCTCGAGGCCGCTGCCGGCGAACCGCTCGGCGACCGCGACGCCGCAGCGCCGCGTGCGTCCGGCACGCTCGCCGCGCACTATGCCCCCCGCGCGCCATTGCGCCTCGTCGACGCCGCCGACCTTCACCGCGCTTTGCACGGCACGCGCCGAGACGCCGCGGGGCTGGCGGTATATTCCCGGGCGGTCCTGCCGACCGGCAACGGCGCGCCGCGATGGCGGCGCATGCCGGACGACCCCGGCGCCGCGGCCCACGAACTCTTCGCCGTGCTGCGCGACTTCGACGCCGCCGGCGTGTCGCGGATCTGGGTCGAGACGCCGCCGGCCGGCGCCGACTGGGACGGCGTGCGCGACCGCCTGCGGCGTGCCGCCACGGTCGGTTGATCCGGCTGCGGCGCCGCCCCCTCACCTCTCTCACTGGTTCGGAGTTTCGCAATGATGTTGACAACGATCGGGCTGCGCAGGCTCCGGATCGCCCTCGCGGCCTCGGTGCTGGCGGTGCTGGGCCTCGCGGGGTGCGGCGGCGGCAGCGGCGACCAGGTCGACCCGTTTCGCCCGAGTCGGGTGTTCGGCTTCGGCGACGAGGCCACGGTCCTCAACGCCGACGGCACCAAATACAGCATCAACGGCTTCGCGACCGGCACGACGACGGTCGACTGCAGCATCTCGCCGCTCTGGATCCAGGTCGCGGCGTCGGCCTACGGCTTCGTTTTCCCGCAGTGCAACCCGAACAACGTCACGGCGCCGCCGAACCGGATCCTCGCGACGGTCGGCGCCCGCGCGGCCGACCTCGTCGCCCAGATCGACGGCCAGGTCAACAACGGCGGCGGCTTCACCGGCGGCGACCTGTCGTTCGTCTACATCGGCACGAACGACGTCGTCGCCCAGTTCCAGCGCTACCCGGCGGTCGGCGAGCCCGAGCTGACCGCCGAGGTGCAGGCTGCCGGCCGGCTCGAGGCCGGCCAGATCAACCGGCTCGCCGACCTCGGCACCAAGGTCGTCGTCGTGACGATCCCGAACCTCGGCCTCGCGCCGATCGCCGGCGGCCGCACGACCGACAGCGCCGCGCTGCTCGGCCGGCTCACCAACGCCTACAACACCGCGTTGCGCTCGAACATCTTCAACGACGGCCGCCGCATCGGGCTCGCGCTGCTCGATGAATACGTGCAGGCCGTCGCGACGGCCGCCGATGCCGGCAACAGCGGCCTGACCTTCGTCAACGCGCGCGACGCCGCATGCGCGGTGCCGCTGCCGAACTGCACGCCGAACACGCTGGTGAGCGCCGTCGCCAGCCCGACGACCTGGCTCTGGGCCGACGACATCCACCTCGGCGCCGGCGGACAGAACAGCCTCGGCGCGATCGCGAGCAGCCGCGCGACGACCAACCCGTTCTGACGGCGCTACCGCGGCCGCTCCGTCGCGACCCACTGCAGCAGCGCGTCGAACGCCGGCCGCGCGCCGCCGGCATGCGGGTGGTTGACGATCGCGACGACGACGTAGCGGCGCCCCGAGTCGGCGACGACCTCGCCGGCGATGCCCGCGACGTCGCGCAGCGAACCGGTCTTGAGGTGGGCACGACCGGCGGCGCCGCGCCAGCGCGTCAGCGTGCCGTCGACGCCGGCGAGCGGGAGCGAGGCGATCAGCTCCGGGCCGAGCGGGCTCGCCGCCGCGAGCTGCAGCAGCCGGGCGAGGCCGCGCGCGGTGATCCGGCCGTCGCGCGACAGGCCGGCGCCGTTGTCGACGACAAGGCCCGCGGCCGCCGGCAGGCCGAGCCGCGACAGCGCCCAGCGGCGCAGCACGGCACGGCCGGCGTCGGGCGTGCCGCTGCCGGTCTGCGCGAGCGCGAGCGTCAGGAAGAGCTGTTGCGCCATCAGGTTGTTGCTGAACTTGTTGATGTCGCGCACGACGTCGGCGAGCGGCGGCGACTGCGTCTCGAAGCTCGGCGCAGTCGCCGCCGGCGCCATACCGTCGCGCACCCGGCCGTCGAGCCGGCCGCCGAGCTCCTGCCAGAGCCCGGCGAGCGCGCGGGCGTCGTAACGCGCCGGTTCGGCGTAGGCGATCGGCCAGGCCTGGGTGCCGCAGGCGACCGGATAGCGGCCGGCGAAGCGGATCCGCGCCGGGTCGGCCGCATCGGCGCGCAGCCCGGCGCGCCAGTCGTCGCACGCGCCGGCGGACAGCGGCACGCTCGCATCGACCGCGACGCCGTCGAGCGGCACGTCGACACTGACGCGCGCGACCTTCGCCGCGACGTCGGGCGCGAACTGCAGCTGCAGCGAGCGGTAGTTGATCAGCAGCGCATCCGCGCCGACGTTCGACGGGCGCATGGCCTCGCCGTCGAACGCCGCCGGATCGTGCGGCGGCAGCGTGAAGGCGCTGCGGTCGAGGACGATGTCGCCGCGGATCTCGCGCACGCCGGCCTGGCGGACGCGGCGCAGCAGCAGCCAGACGCGCTCGAGCACCAGCGTCGGATCGCCGCTGCCGCGGATCACGAGGTCGCCGTCGAGCACGCCGTCGTGCACCGGACCGTCGAGCCAGACGGGCGTCGACCAGCGCCATGCCGGCCCGAGCAGTTCGAGCGCGGCGAAGGTCGTCAGCAGCTTGGCCAGCGACGCCGGATTGACCGGCCGGTCCGGTTCGAGCGCGAGGCGCGACCGGCCGCTGCCGATCTCCTCGACGACGGCGACGAGCGAGTCGGGCGGAATCTTCGCCGCGGCGAGCGCGGCAGCGACCTCGGCCGGCAGCTCCGCAGCCGGCGCCGCCGCCGCGGCCAGCGCGACGGCGGCGGCGGCGAGACGGCCGGCGAAGCGCCGTCGTGGCGCCGATCGGCGCGAGGCGCGGCGGGCGAAGACGAGGGACGGTGCCATGGCGGTCGGCGCATTCTCGTGCGGCGGCGGCCGCCGTGCGTCGCGGCGGGACGTTCGACGGGTGCCGGATGCCGCCGGCGGCAACCAGCACCCGAATCATTTCGCGGACGTCGCGCCCCGGCGGCTCGCCGCGCGACATCGCGCGCCCGTCGTCAGTGCGGCGCCGCCGGCGCGACGCGTCGCGCCGGCTCCCACAGTGCGATGTAGGCCTTCGACGGCGACAGCACGTTCTCGGCGAGCGCGGCGCGCGAGGCCGCGTCGACCGCGGGCACCGGCGCCGGACCGAGCGCCGAGGCGCCGAGCCCGAGACGCCCGTCGACCGGCCGCAGGCCGATCAGGTCGAGCAGCGTCGGGAAGAGGTCGAACGGCACGATCTCCGCGCGGTTCATCGGCGGCATGTCGCGGGCGAAGATCGCGTTGTAGATCGAGCGGTCCTCGACGGTCGCGAGCTGCGCGGCGAGCGTGTTCGGCGGCGTCAGGTGGTCACCGACGACGACGACCTGCGTGTCGCGGTCGTACCCCGATGCGCGGACGAAGCGGACCAGTTCGGCGACCTGCTGCGCGGTGCATTCGACGATGCCCTCGAGTTCGTTCGCGCCGTGCGCCTGGCAGCCCGGCGACAGGTAGCCCGACGGCCAGTGCGTGTCGACGGTCAGCAGCGTGAGGTTGAACGGGCGGCCGGCGTCGTGCAGTTCGCGCAGCTTGACCCGGGCCTGCGCGAAGAGGTCGTCGTCGTGCAGGCCCCAGCCGCTGAGCCGCGACCGCGGGATGCCCGACGCCCGCCATTCCTCGCGGCCCCAGGCCTCCTCGTAGTGGTGGCCACGCAGGAACTTGCCCTTGCCCGAGAAGTCGAGCGAGGCGCCGCCGAGGAAGACATTGCGGTAGCCGCGCGCCGCGAGCACGTCGCCGAGGCAGACGGCACCGGGCAGGAAACTCTTGGCGAATTCGCCCTGGGCATGGGCGTCGAGGAAGCCGACCGGCTCGAGCGGCACGCCGCATTGCGTCGAGACGATCGCCGCGATCGTCCAGCCCGTGCCCGGCATCGGCCGGTAGGCGTCGAACCGCGCGGGCTGCAGCGCGTCCAGGCTCGCGAGCAAGTCGCGACCGAAGACCTCGGGCCTGGCGTAGCCCGCCTCGAGGCTCTCGACGTAGACCAGGACGAGGTTCTTCGCAGGGCCGTTCGGCCGCAACTCGACCGTGGCGGGCGGCACGTAATGCGCGGCGAAGAAGTCGTCGTCGCCGACCGGGCGGAGGAACTGCACTGCCGACGTCCGCTGCGCGAGCGTGACGAGGCAGGCCGCGGCGACGAGCGGCGGCACGCACGCGCCGACGCGCGCCATGCGGCGGCGCTGGCCCGGTTGCAGCCGCGGCGCGAGCCAGGGCCGCACGATGCGACGCCGCGCCCATGTCAGAAGGCTTGCGATGGCGAGCGAGCCGCCGCCGCAGACGACCAGACAGTCGCTCGCGATCACCGGCGCGATCGACGACGTGCCGCCGAGGTAGCGCCAGTGGAAGACGATCTGGCCGAGCGAGACGTCGCCGAACGTGGCGTGCAGCCACTGCACGAAGACGGCGAGGGCGCAGGCGAGCCAGAGCAGCGCGAAGCGCCCGGTGGCGCTCGGCCAGCGGCGGCGCAGCGATCGATCGGACATGCGGGACATTCCTCCGGCGCGGATTGTGGGCGGGGCCGCGCGCCGGCTCCGTGAACTATTGACAGTCGGGCGGCAGAAATCGCGCGTCGACCGTCGTCGCCGGCGTGCCGCCGCAGACCCAGTGCACCGATCTCGTCGCGGCGTCGAAGGTCGCGGTCAGGACGATCGCCTTGCCGTCGAGCGCGGCCTCGTCGCGGCCGACCGCCGCCTTCGTCGACACGCTGAGCGCGCCGCGCGTGCCCGACGCCGCCCAGGCGCTCGTGGCCGCGTGCGGCGACGTCAGGAACGGCAGCGCGATCGCCCCGGGCGTCGGCAGCGCGCCGTGGTCGGCGACGTAGTCCTCGACCGTCGCCTTCGCCGGCGCGGCGGCGGCGATCACCTCGGCGACCTTCGCGCGCACCGTGTGATCGCGCCACGCGGGCAGCGCGAAGGCGCCGACGAAGCCGACGATCGTCAGCACGATGGCGATCTCGATGAGGGTGAGGCCGTGCGGGACACGCGTCATGCGGAGCTTTCGAGAGAGGCGGGAGGAGCGGCACGCCGGGCGCGGCGGTGCCGTGTCCTCGACATCGGCAGTCCCTGCGGCGACCTGAGCGCGGCATTCGTGTCGCAAGTCGGGTGCGCGGGCGCATCGACGGTGCGAGGCGAGCAGGCGCGGGTGCGGTGGCCTCCTTCCGGCGGGTCGCGCCGGCGCGACGCGCGTCGTCCTCGCCCGGCAGCGGGCGCGCCCTCACGCCGGGATTCGCCTCGGCGCGGGCCATGATTTCTGCCGCCCACGCTCCTCCAGGGCGGGACCCGGCGTCGGGGTGCTCCCACGCGCTGGGCGACATCGGCGCCGCGCTTCGCGTCTGTCTGGTGGCTGCCCGGCAAGGTCCGGGCGCCTTGCCGGCCGGCGGCTCGCCAATGTGCCTTGCCCTACACTCGATCGGCGTCGCCGCCGGCGCTCGCGCCGCGCGCCGGCGGCAGCCGTCCTCCCATGAAATTTCTCGCTTTCGACACCGCGACCGAGCAGATGAGCATCGCCCTCGGCGTCGACGGCGAGGTCGTCGGCAGCGTCGACGCGCCCGGCGGCGCGCAGGCATCCGCCGCGCTGCTGCCGGCGATCTTCCGCGTGCTCGGCGACGCCGGAATCGGCATTCGCGACCTCGACGCCATCGCCTTCGGGCGCGGGCCCGGCGCTTTCACCGGGCTGCGCACGGCGTGCGCGGTCGCGCAGGGTCTCGCGTTCGGCGCGGGCCGGCCGGTGCTGCCGATCGACAGCCTGCTCGCGGTGGCCGAAGCGGCGCGCGTCGAGGGCGCGGGAGCTCGGGTCTGGGCCTTGCTCGATGCCCGCATGGACGAGATCTACGCAGCCCAGTATCGCTGGGACGACGACCGCTGGCAGGTGCTGGACGCGCCGGCCCTCGTGACGCCGGACGGGCTCGCGCACCGCTGGCGCGCCGCGCCGCCCGCCGCCGTCGCCGGCAACGCGCTCGCGGCGTTCGGCTCGCGGCTCGCCACCGCGGGTGCCGAGCGCTTCGCCGCGGCGGCACCGACCGCACGGGCCCTGCTCCGGCTCGCGGTCCTCGCCTGGGCCGACGGCGCGGCGGTCGACCCTGCGCTGGCCCTCCCGGTCTATTTGCGCGACAAGGTCGCGCAGACGACGGCCGAGCGCGAAGCCGCCCGCGCCGCGAAGGCTGCCGCCGAGGCGCTGCCGTGATGCCGCGGCGCAGTACCCGCCGGCTGCTCGACGCGGCGGCCGGTTCCGGCTCCGGTCACGCTGCGGTCGACGCGACCCGCGCCGCCGCCGACCTCGCCGTCCGACCGATGCAGGTCGACGACCTCGACGCCGTCATGGCGGTCGAGACGGCGTGCTATCCGTTTCCCTGGACGCGCGGCAACTTCATCGATTCGATCGCCGCCGGCTATCCGGCACGGCTGCTGCTCGACGACGACGGCCTGCTGCTCGGCTATGTCGTCGCGATGCCGGGCGTCGACGAGATGCATCTGCTCAACATCACCGTCGCGCCGCACGCCCAGGGCCGCGGCCATGCGAGCCGGCTGGTCGGCGTGCTGCGGGCGCTCTGCGTCGAGGCGCGCGCCGCGCAGCTCTGGCTCGAGGTCCGGCAGAGCAACGTCCACGCGCAGGCGGTCTACAGGCATCTCGGTTTCCTCGCGATCGGCGTGCGCAAGGGCTACTACCCCGCGGCCTTCGGCCGGCGCGAGGACGCGGTCGTGATGAGCCTGACGCTCGCGGCGGGCGGCACCGGCGGAGCGTCGCGCGATGCGCTGGTCTGAGCGCCAGGTCGCGATGCTCGAGGCGATGGGCGTGCGGCTCTGGCGGCTGCCGGCGGCTGCGGCGAATGACACGGCGGCGGTCGCCGTCGCCGACGTGCCGGCGCCGAATGTGCGGGCCGAGCCGCAACCGACGGTTGCTCGCGTCCTGTTGCCTGCGGTCGGCCGTGCCGGTGCGCCTGCGGTCGGCCATGTCGGTGCGCCTGCGGTCGGCCGTGCCGGTGCGCCTGCGGTCGGCCGTGCCGATTCGCCCGTCGTCGCCGGCTTTGCAGCGCCGGATGCGCGCGCCGAACAGCATGTCGGAGCGCCTGCCGCGCAGGCCACGCCCTTCGGCGCCGAACTTCGCCGGACGGTCGCTGCCTGCACCGCGTGCGCGCTCTGCGAAGGCCGGACCCAGGCCGTGTTCGGCAGCGGTCCGTCCCGCGCCGACTGGATGGTCGTCGGCGAGACGCCGGGCGAGGCCGAGGACCGCGACGGCACGCCCTTCGCGGGCGCGTCGGGCGTGCTGCTCGACAACATGCTGCGCGCGATCGGCGTGTCGCGCAGCGCCGCCGGCCCGGTCGCCGAGCCGGCGCGGCAGGCCTTCGTCACCAACGTCCTGAAATGCCGGCCGCCGGCCGATCGCCAGCCGACACCCGAGGAATTCGCCCGTTGCGAGGCGCATCTCGTCGGCCAGATCGAGCTGGTGCGGCCGCGGTTGCTGCTCGCGATGGGCCGCTTCGCGGTCTCGATGCTGCTGCGCAGCAGCGAGCCGATCGGCCGGCTGCGCGGCCGCGTCCACCGCTACCGCGGCCTGCCGCTGGTCGTGACCTATCACCCGTCCGTGCTCTTGCGCAATCTCGAGGAGAAGGCGAAGGCGTGGGACGACCTCTGCCTCGCCGTCGAGGCGCTCGGCGCCGAGGGCGCCGGTTGATGGCCGGCCCGGTCGGCTCCGTCGAGCGCCGTGATCCGCTGCGCGAGCGCGACCCGTTGACCGGCCTGCCGGGCCGCGCCGCGTTCGACCGCCGGCTCAAGGAGGCGCTCGTCGCCGCGCGCGCCGCTGCAGCGCCGCTCGCGTTGCTCTTCATCGACCTCGACCGCTTCCGCCGTGTCAACGAATCGCTCGGCCATCCGGCGGGCGACGGCTTGCTGCGCGTCGTCGCCGCACGGATCGGCGCGCAGCTGCATGCCGGCGACTGCGCCGCGCGCTTCGGCAGCGACGAATTCCTCGTGCTCCTCGCCGCACCCGCCGACGCCGACGCCGTCCGTCGCACCGCCGAGGCGCTGCGGGACGCGATCAGCGAGCCGGTGACGGTCGACGGCCGGACGATCTCCGTCACGCCGTCGATCGGCATCGCGATCTTTCCGCGTGACGCGACGACCGCCGAACTGCTCGTCCAGCATGCCGATTCGGCGATGAACGGCGTCAAGTCGCGCGGCCGCGCCGCGATCGGTTTCTTCGACGTCGCCGCGCCGCCCGCGGCGCTGGCCCGCCTCGTCCTCGAGAGCGAGCTCGCCGACGCGCTCGCCGCCGGCCAGTTCGAGCTCCATTTCCAGCCGCAGGTCGGTGCGCGCGACGGTCGGGTGCAGGGTGCCGAGGCGCTGATCCGCTGGCGCCATCCCGAACGTGGCCTGCTGGGGCCCGACGCCTTCATCCCGCTCGCCGAGGAGCGCCAGCTGATGCTGCCGATCGGTCAGTGGGTGCTGCGCGAGGCGGCGCGCTGCGCGACGCGCTGGCGCGACGCCGGCCTGCAAGCCGGCGCGGTCGCGGTCAACCTGTCGAGCATCCAGTTCCAGTCGATCGGCTTCGTCGAGGCCGTCGCCGACGTACTGCCCGACGCCGGCGTCACGCCCGAGGGCGGCGCCGGGCTGATCGAGCTCGAGATCACCGAGCGCATGCTGATGGACGACGTCGCGCAGGTGAAGCTGCGCCTCGCGCGGCTCAAGGCGATGGGCCTCAGGATCTCGATCGACGACTTCGGCACCGGCTACTCGTCGCTCGCGCACCTGCTCGAGCTGCCCGTCGACAAGCTGAAGATGGACCGCCTCTTCGTCCGCGACCTGCCGGGCAGCGCCCGCGCCGCGACGCTCGCCCGCGCCATCATCGACATGGGCCGCGGCCTCGGCATGACGGTGATCGCCGAGGGCGTCGAAACCGACGCGCAGCGCCGCTTCCTCGGCGAGAACGGCTGCGACCAGCTGCAGGGCCTGCTGATCGGCGCGCCGATGCCGTGCGACGCCTACGAGGCCTGGCTGCGCGCGGGCCGGGTCACGGCGCCGGCTTGACCGGCCGCTTCCAGCCGGCGAGCGAGACCTGGCGCGCCCGGGCCACGGTCAACTGGCCTGCCGGCGCGTCCTTGCCGATCGTCGAGCCGCCGCCGATCGTCGCGCCGTCGCCCACCGTGACCGGCGCGACCAGCACGCAATTGCTGCCGACGTGGGCGTCGGCGCCGATCACCGTGCGGTGCTTGGCGACGCCGTCGTAGTTGGCCGTGATGCTGCCCGCGCCGAAATTAACGCGCTCGCCGACCGTGGCGTCGCCGAGGTAGGCGAGGTGGTTGGCCTTGGCGCCGCGACCGAGCGTCGCGTTCTTGACCTCGACGAAGTTGCCGACGTGGACGTCCTCGCCGAGCGCCGCGCCCGGACGCAGGCGCGCGTACGGCCCGACGCGCGCACCGGCGCCGACGGTGACGCCGAGCGCCTCGCCGTCGATGTGGCAGAAGGGATGGACCACCGCGCCGGCGGCGACGGTCGCGTTGGCGACGACGCAGTGCGCGCCGATGCGCACGCCGTCGCCGAGCACGACCGTGCCCTCGAAGACGCAGTTGACGTCGATCTCGACGTCGGCGCCGCAGCGGAGCGTGCCGCGGATGTCCAGGCGGTCAGGGTCGGCGAGCCGCACGCCGGCGTCGAGCAGCGCATTGGCACGCTGGCGCTGCAGCACGCGCTCGAGCGCGGCGAGCTGCGCCGGACTGTTGACGCCGAGCACTTCGTCGGCCGTGCGCGGCTGTGCCGTCACGACGTCGACGCCGTCGGCGACCGCGAGCGCGACGACGTCGGTCAGGTAGTACTCGTCCTGGGCGTTGGCGTTGCCGAGCGCAGCGAGCCAGCGGCGCAGCCGCGCCGTCGGCGCCGCCATGGCGCCGGTGTAGACCTCGCGCAGGCGGCGCTGCGCGTCGGTCGCGTCCTTCTCCTCGACGATGCCGACGACGCGGCCGTCGTCGTCGCGGACGATGCGGCCATAGCCGGTCGGGTCGGGAAGATCGACCGTGAGCAGCGCGAGCGCCCGGCCGGCGCAGGCGGCGACGAGCGCCCCGGCCGTCGACGCGGCGAGCAGCGGCACGTCGGCGTTGAGGACCAGGGTGATGCCGTCGTCGTGCAGCAGCGGCGCCGCCTGCTGCACCGCGTGGCCGGTGCCGAGCTGCGGCTCCTGGCGGACGAAGCGCACGCCGGGCGCCGCGGCGGCCGCCTCGACCTCGTCGGCGCCGTGGCCCACGACCGCCACGATGGCGTCCGCGCCGAGGTCGGCGGCGGTTCGAAGAACATGCTGCAATAGGCTTGCTCCACCCAGCGTGTGGAGCACCTTGGGGCGCCGCGATTTCATGCGCGTGCCTTTGCCCGCCGCCATGATCACGATGTCGAGTGCCATGCGTCCCGAATCCGTCGTTGCCATCGCTCCGCCTCCGCGCCGGTCGTCCTCGCCGTGGACGCGGATTATCGCGGCGCTGGGTGCGGCGGCCCTCTGGCTGACCTTCGCGACGCTCGCCACCGGCTGCAGCGCGCTGCGCATCGCCTACGGCACGGCGCCCGATCTCGCCTACTGGTGGGTCGACCGCTACATCGACTTCACCGACGAACAGACGCCGAAGGCACGCGAGGCGATCGCGCAGTGGTTCGCATGGAACCGCAAGACCCAGTTGCCCGACTACGCCGCACTGCTGACGCGCGCGCAGGCCGAGGTGCAGGCCGACACGACGCCAGCGCGCGTCAAGGCCTGGCAGGACGAAGCGATGCCGCGCTGGCGTGCCGCGTTCGAGCGCATCGCGCCCGCGGCCGCCGAGCTGATGCCGATGGTGACCGAAGCGCAGGTGCGGCACCTCGAACAGCGCTACGCCAAGGCCAACGACGAGTACCGCGGCGAGTACCTGCAGCCCGACCCGGCCAAGCGCGCCCGCGCCAACCTCAAGCGCACCGTCGACCGCGCCGAGGAGCTCTACGGCAGCTTGAACGACGAACAGGTCGCGATGGTGAGCGAGATGTTGGCGCGCTCGCCGTTCGACCCCGACGTCTGGTTCGCCGAGCGGCAGAAGCGCCAGCAGGCGATGGCGCAGATGCTGCGGCGGCTGCGCGAGCAGAACGCGACGCGCGAGCAGGCGCTCGCGGCGCTCCGCGGCTATGTCGACGCGGTCGAGCGCTCGCCGCGTGCCGACTACCGCCGCTACTCAGAGACGCTCGCCGATTTCAACTGGGCGTTCGCTGCGCGGCTCCACAACAGCACCACGCCGGCGCAGCGTCGCCATGCCGCCGACAAGCTCGGCGGCTGGGCCGACGACCTGCGCGCGATCGCCGCGTCGCCCGAGCCGAAGAAACGCAGCTCCGAGATGCAGTGACGGCCGGCGCCGTCGCGCTGCAGCGCGGACGGCCGGTCGTCGACGCGGACAGCGTGCAGTTCGAGTTCGTCGGGTACTCCGAGCCGAGCGATGGCGTCGGCTCGCGCAGCGACGACGCGGCCGTCTGAGCCGCGCCGCCCGCGTCAGCTCCGGCTCGGGTCGATCGGCACCGTGACCCGCTGCGGCTTCGGCTCGACCGCAGGAAATTTCTGCATCGCGGCCTGGAACATCGCCGGCAGCAGCCGGTCGATCGCCGCCGACGGGCCGTCGTTCTCGGCGCGCGCTTCGTAGAGCACCTGGTTGGTCCGGCGGTCGCGGATCACGAGCGCGATCTCGCGGCTGAAGTTCGGCGCGTAGTCGTACGGTCCGAAGCCGCCCCAGCCGGGGCCGAAGCCGGCGCCGTAGGACCAGCCGGCGCCGCGCCAGCCGCGGCCGTGCCAGCCGCCGTAGTAGCCCCAGCGGAAGCCGCCGCGCCAGAACAGCGGGTCGTTGTAGATCCAGGGCGTGTCGCCGACGACGCGGGCGCCGAGCTGGACGACGTACTCGGCGTCCGGCGGCGCGCCGGCCTCGACGAAGCCGGCCTGCTGCAGCGCGCCCCGGGCGGCGTCCTCGAGCACCTGCTGCTGCTTCTGCTCGTCGGGCTTGGCCTGCTGCGACGGCAGGCGTTCAAAGACGTAGCTTGCCGGCTTGCGCGCGGCCGGCCAGTCGCCGAAGGTCGAGACGTCGTTGTCGAGCCGGTTGAACGAGGCGCAGGCGCTCAGGAGCAGCGCGGCGCCGAGAAGGGTGACGAGTCGTGCGCGCACGGGAGAGTCCTTTCTGATCGGGTCGTCGTTCAGGCGTCGACGCGGATCGGCAGGGCCGCCGCCGGCGCGCAGGAGTCGTCGTCGTCGAAGGCCTTGTCCCCCGCCGGATCGGCGACGCCCTGCGCTTTGAGCGTCGCGAACGGGTGGAGGTTCCGGTCCATCAGGTGCGACGGCACGATGTTCATCATCGCGTTGAAGAGGTTGTCGGTGCGGCCGGGGTGCTCGCGCTCCCAGCCGGCGAGCATCTTCTTCATCTGCACGCGCTGCAGGTTGTCCTGGCTGCCGCAAAGATTGCACGGGATGATCGGGAAGCGGCGGTGCACGGCCCAGCGTTCGAGGTCCGGTTCGGCGACGTACGCGAGCGGCCGGACGACGACGTGCCGGCCGTCGTCGCTGACGAGCTTGGCCGGCATGCCTTTCATCTTCCCGCCGAAGAACATGTTCATGAAGAGCGTCTGCAGGATGTCGTCGCGGTGATGGCCGAGTGCGATCTTGGTGGCGCCGAGTTCGTCGGCGACGCGGTAGAGGATGCCGCGCCGCAGCCGCGAGCAGAGACCGCAGGTCGTGCGGCCCTCGGGAATCACGCGCTTGACGATCGAAAAGGTGTCCTGCGTCTCGATGTGGAAGCGCACGCCGCGGCTGCGGAGGTACTCGGGCAACACGTGTGCCGGGAAGCCGGGCTGCTTCTGGTCGAGGTTCACCGCGACGATCTCGAAGCCGACCGGCGCGCGGTCGCGCAGGCCGAGCAGCACGTCGAGCAGCGCGTGGCTGTCCTTGCCGCCGGAGACGCACACCATCACCCGGTCGCCCTCCTCGATCATGTTGAAGTCGACGATCGCGCGGCCGACGAGCCGGTGCAGGCGCTTCGACAACTTCGCGAGCTCGACCGGCAGCCGGGTCGCCGGCTCGGCCGCGACCGGGTCGGGCATCACCCGGCCTCCTTGATGCGGAACACCTCGCAGCCGACGGCCGCGGCGTCGGGATAGACGTCCGGCTTCTCGGTCGCGACCCGCGCCGCGCGGACGCCGGGGTGCGCGAGCAGCGCGGCGAGCACGTCGTCGCAGAGCGTCTCCTGCAGCTCGACGTGACCGCGGCCGACGCGCTCGCCGATCGTGGCGCGGATGAAGTCGTAGTCGACGACCTCGTCGAGCCGGTCGGCCTGCGGCGTCGAAACCGCGAGCGGCACGTAGAGGTCGACGTTGAAGCGCAGGCGCTGCGGGCCGGTCTTCTCGAAGGCGTGCACGCCGATGCGGACCGGCAGGTCGTGGTCGCGCAGGAAGAGCCGGCGGCAGTCGGCGAGGCGGGGGTCGGACGTCATCGGCGGGCGTTCAGTCGTTGCGGGCGAGGAAGAGGACGTCGCGCGGCTGCGCGGCGAGATGCTGGCCGCCGTCGACGAGCAGCGACGTGCCGGTGACCGCGGGCGACTCGATCAGGAAGCGCACGGCGCGGGCGATGTCCTCGGGCGTCGACGAGCGCTCAAGCGGCGTCAGGCGGTGCGCCTGCGCGAATTCGGCATCGGTCATCGGGCCCGACGGCAGCGACACGCCGGGCGCCACGCCGCAGACGCGCAGCAGCGGCGCGAGCGCCTGCGCGAGCACGATGGTCGCGGTCTGCAGCGCGGCCTTCGAGAAGGTGTAGGCGAGATGGTCCGGGTTCAGGTTCCAGAGCTTTTGGTCGAGCAGGGTGACGAGGCAGCCGCTGCGCGGCCCGGCACCGGTCTCGGCGAGATGCGCGTGCAGCGCCCGTCCGAGGAAGACGGCCGGCGAGGCGTTGGCACGCATGTGCGCGTCGAGCGAGGCGTTGCTGAACGTCCAGACGTCGTCGTGCACGAAGGCCGAGGCGTTGTGGACCACCGCGTCGAGCCGGCCGAAGCGCGCGACCACCGCCGGCACGAGGGCGCAGCAGGCGTCGTCGTCCGACAGGTCGGCGGCGAAGGCGTGCGCCACCGCACCGAGCGCGCGGAGCTCGGCGACGGTCGCGTCGGCGGCTCCGGCGCTGGTGTGGAAGTGCACCGCGACGTCGAAGCCATGCGCGCCGAGCTCGAGCGCGATCGCGCGGCCGATGCGCCGGGCGCCGCCGGTCACGAGCACGAGCGGGCGCGGCGATGGGGTTGTGGGCGTCGGCTCGGGCATGGGTTTCGTGGGGACAGGCTTCCTACAATCCGGCGATGGATGCCGCCCCTGCGCACGACTCGCCCGCGGTTCCGGACCGTCGGGGCGGCAGGGCGTCGAGTGTATCGGCGGACCTCGCGCGAGCGATCCGCACGGCCATCGCCGCGCACGGCGGCTGGCTGCCGTTCGACCGCTTCATGGCGATGGCGCTCTACCAACCGGGCCTCGGCTACTACGCGCGAACGTCGCCGAAGTTCGGCGTGCTGCCGTCGTCGGGCAGCGATTTCGTCACCGCGCCCGAGCTCTCGCCGGCGTTCGGCCGGGCGCTCGCGCGGGCGGTCGCGCAGGCGCTGGCGGCGAGCGGAACCGACGAGGTCTGGGAGTTCGGCGCCGGCTCCGGCGCGCTCGCCGCAGAGCTGATCGGCGCGCTCGGCCCGGCGGTCCGCCGCTACACCGTCGTCGAGCTGTCGGCGAGCCTGCGCGAACGCCAGCAGGCGCGCCTCGCCGCCTTCGGCGACCGGGTGCGCTGGGTCGACGCGCTGCCGGCCGCGCTGCACGGCGTCGTCGTCGGCAACGAGGTGCTCGACGCGATGCCGGTCACGTTGCTCCGCTGGACCGGCGCAACGTGGCTCGAGCGCGGCGTGGGCGTCGACGGCGACGGCTTCGCCTGGGCCGACCGACCGACCGCACGGCGGCCGCCGGTCGCGGCATCGTTTCCCGCCGGTGCCGTCACCGAGGTCCACCCGCAGGCCGAGGCCTTCGTCGCGACGCTCGCCGACCGCCTGGTCCGCGGCGCGGCCTACTTCATCGATTACGGCTTTCCAGCCGCCGAGTACTACCACCCGCAGCGCGACGGCGGCACGCTGATGTGCCACCGCGCCCACCGCGCCGACACCGATCCGCTCGCGGACGTGGGCGAGAAGGACATCACCGCCCACGTCGACTTCACCGGCATCGCGCTCGCCGGCCAGACGGCCGGGCTCGACGTGCTCGGCTACACGACGCAGGCGCATTTCCTGATCGACTGCGGGCTGCTCGATCTGCTCGCCGACGCCTCGCTCGCCGAGCGCGCCGACGCGCAGAAGCTGCTGACCGAGCACGAGATGGGCGAGCTCTTCAAGGTGATCGGCTTCGCGAGGGGCTGCGAGCCGGCGTTCCTCGCTGATCCCGTCGGCTTTCGCGTCGGCGACCGGACGCACCGGCTGTGAACCGGCAGCGCCCGCTCGTTCCGACGGCATCGCCTGCGTCCGCGGCCATGGTCGGACGGCACCCGTCGGGGCCGTCGCCGTGATCCGCTGGCTCGTCGTCGTCGTCGTCGCGCTGCTGCTCTTCAGCAACCTGCGCCGCGTGCTCGAGCGCTTCGGCTTCGGCCGGCTGCCGGGGGATGTCCGGTTCCGGCTGTTCGGCCGCGACTGGTTCCTGCCGTTCGCGAGCACCGTCGTGCTCGGCGCGCTGGCGATGCTGGTGGTGCGGTTCCTCTAGCAAGTTGCTTTCGAACCGCAAGCGCGCGCCCCTGGCCCAGATCGCCGACACGCACCCCTCGTCCGTGCACGAGCTGGCCGACAGCACCGGCGGCACGCATGGGAACCTGTCCGAACACTGCGAACAATGGAGCGCTACGGCCTGGTCGCCTGCACAAGGGCGAGCGCGGCAAGCTTCGGCCCGAGGTGCCTTGCCGTAAGGTTCAGCTCAAAGTGAAGTTGTCGTCGCGCCAAGAACGCACGCGAGCCCCTCAAAAAACCTTATGTTCGAACTGACCTTCAAGAACATCGACGACATCCTGCACAAGGACGCCGGCTGCACCAGCGAGCTGGACTACACCGAGCAATCGTCCTGGCTGCTGTTCCTGAAATACCTCGACGCCCTGGAGCACGACAAGGCCGCCGAAGCCGAGCTGGAAGGCAAGGCCTACACCTTCATCCTGACCGAGGCCTTCCGCTGGGACAGCTGGGCGGCGCCGAAGACCACCGAAGGCAAGCTCGACCACAACGCCGCCATGACCGGCGACGACCTGCGCGACTTCGTCGACGGCAGGTTGTTCCCGTACCTGGCCGGCTTCAAGCAGCGCGCCAGCGGGCCCAACACCATCGAATACAAGATCGGTGAGGTCTTCGGCGAGATCAAGAACAAGGTCCAGAGCGGCTACAACCTGCGCGACGTGATCGACCTGGTGGACGAGCTGCGCTTTCGCTCACAGACCGAGAAGCACGAGCTCTCGCATCTGTACGAGGCCAAGATCAAGAACATGGGCAACGCCGGGCGCAACGGCGGCGAGTACTACACGCCGCGCCCGCTGATCCGCGCCATGATCAAGGTGCTGGATCCGAAGATCGGCGAGCGCATCTACGACGGCGCCTGCGGCTCGGCCGGTTTCCTGTGCGAGGCCTTCGACCACCTGTTGCCGCAGGCCACCAAGGCCGACGACCTGCAGACGCTGCAGACGCGTACCTTCTACGGCCGCGAGAAGAAGAGCCTGGCCTACGTCATCGCGATCATGAACATGATCCTGCATGGCATCGAGGCGCCGAACGTCGTCCATGCCAACACGCTGGCCGACAACATCAGCGACATGCAGGACCGCGACCGCTATGACGTGATCCTGGCCAACCCGCCCTTCGGCGGCAAGGAACGCAAGGAGGTCCAGCAGAACTCCCGATCAAGACCGGCGAGACGGCCTTCCTGTTCCTGCAGCACTTCATCAAGACGCTGCGGGCCGGCGGGCGCGCGGCCATCGTCATCAAGAACACGTTTCTCTCCAACACCGACAACGCCAGCGCCAGCATCCGCAAGCTGCTGCTGGAAAGCTGCAACCTGCACACGGTGCTGGACATGCCGGGCGGCACGTTCCAGGGTGCCGGCGTCGAGACCGTGGTGTTGTTCTTCGAGAAGGGCGCCCACGCGCAAGGTCTGGTTCTATCAGCTGAATCCCGGCCGCAGCCTGGGCAAGACCAACTCGCTGAACGACAACGACTTGGTCGACTTCATTGCGCAGCAGAAGACCTTTGCCGACTCGGCGCAGAGCTGGTCGGTTGACGTGGCCGGCATCGACACCGCCGCCTACGACCTGTCGGTCAAGAACCCGAACGGCGGCGACGAGGTTGCGCTGCGCACGCCGCAGGACATCCTCGATGAGATCGCGACGCTGGACGCCGAGAGCGCGGAAGTGCTGTCGACGATTCGGGGACTGGTAGCGTGATGCCCGGCTGGGAAGCGAAGCCGCTAGGTGCGGTCTGCACGATCAAACCACCGAAGTCTGAAGCAAGAGCCAGGCTCGCCGATGCGGACGAGGTTTCCTTCGCGCCGATGGAGGACCTTGGCATCGGCGTGAAGTACCTGCAGCCGTATCGCAGCCGCCGCTTTGGCGAGGTCAGCGGAGGCTATACGTACTTCGCCGATGGCGATGTGTTGCTGGCGAAGATCACGCCCTGCTTCGAGAACGGCAAGCTGGGCGTTGCGCGGGGTCTGACGAACGGTGTCGGCTTCGGCTCCAGCGAGTACATCGTCTTGCGGCCGGCCCCAACGCTGGATGCTGAGTTTCTCTACTACTACCTTGCACGGCCATCGTTCTTGGAAGAGGGCGCTCGGACCATGACCGGCGCGGTAGGTCACAAGCGAGTCACGAAGGAGTTCGTCGACAGTTACCCGATTCCGCTGCCGCCTGTGACAGAGCAGCGCCGCATCGTCGCCATCCTCGACGAAGCCTTCGAGGGCATTGCCACCGCCAAGGCCAACGCCGAGAAGAACCTGCAGAACGTGCGGGAGTGGTCCGCCAGGCAGCTCGCGGCAGCGCTGGGTGCCGCGTCAGTGGGCGCCCGGGTCGACACCCTGGAGAAGCTGGTATCGCCAAGCTGCACCCTGTCCTACGGCATCGTGCAGCCCGGCGATGAGGTATCAGGCGGGCTGCCCGTGGTGCGACCGGTCGATCTTGGCGACAAGACTGTGTATGCCGAAGGCCTCAAGCGCATTGATCCCGCCTTGGCCCGTTCCTACGCGCGAACGACCCTCCAAGGCGACGACCTGCTGCTCTGCGTTCGAGGAACCACGGGGACGGTCGCGGTGGCCGAACCCGCGTTGGCAGGTGCCAACGTGACGCGCGGCATCGTCCCCATCCGATTCGACCCGCAAACGATCACCCAGGCCTTTGGCTACTACCTGCTGCGCTCGCCGCCGGTGCAGGCACAGATCCGTGCCAAGACCTACGGTACGGCGCTCCTGCAGATAACATCGGTGATTTGAGGAAGATCGTCGTCGCGTTCCCTCCGCTGGAGCAACAGGCTGCGCTTGTTGAGCGGCTTGACGCGATCCAGGATGCCGCAGATCAGCTCACCGATGTCTATACGCGCAAGCTCGCATCTCTCGACGAGCTGAAGCGCTCCCTACTGCACCAGGCCTTCAGCGGCGGACTCTCGTGACGCTGCAACGGTGGGCCGCCGCTTTGGAATTGTGTACACATCTGTCAGAATGCGATATCCGGGCGCTCCTGCCCTGAAGGACACCCCATGAAGGTCCCCGTTGCAGAAACTCCAAGCGTCGGCATCCGCGAGTTCCGGGCCACGCTGGCGGAATGCATCGATGCCGACACGCCGGTCACGGTCACCCGCCACGGCCAGGCCGTGGGCCTGTTCGTCCCGCTGCGCCGGCCCAGCGCCGAAGACGTCCAGCGCCTGCAGACGGCTGCGGCCAAGGTGCGCGAGGCTCTGCCACTGAGTGACGAGGACGTCGAAGAAATCGTCGCTGACTTTGACGCGCTGCGCCGAGGCCGTCCGCTGCCCGGTCGCGGCGGCAGGTGATGGCGGCGCGCATCAACCTCCTTGTCCCCTGGAGCCCGACCCCAACCCAAGCCAGCGGGAGCCTTTTCCCATGAGTCTTACCCCGTCACTCATCACCACCGACCCTCTGCGCCGCGGTGGCCGGCCCTGCGTGCGCGATTTGCGCATCAGCGTGGGCGACGTGCTTGGCTGGCTGGCCCAAGGGCTTACGGTCGATCAGATCGTCGCCGACTATCCTGAACTGACGCCCGTGGACATCCGAGCCTGCCTGGCCTACGCAGCCGAACGTGAGTCACACGAGGTTCGGCTGGCCGCGGCAGCGTGAAGCTGCTGCTCGACGAGAACCTTTCGCGGCGACTGGTGCCCGCCCTGCAGGACCGATTTCCGGGCAGCAGCCAGGTGGCGTTGCTGGGGCTGCAGCAGGCGAGTGACGCGCAGATCTGCGAGTACGCCGCCCGGCGGGATTTCGTGATCTGTTCCAAGGATGACGACTTCCAGCGCTTGGTGGCGACGCGCGGCTATCGTCCCACGCTCATTCACTTGGCGCTGGGCAACGTCAGCAATGATGCGGTGCTGGCCGCGCTGCTGTCGGCAGCCGACCGATTGCACTTGGCGTTCGACGACCCAGCCACCGGCGTCGTGGTGCTCGAATGAACGAAGCCGAAACCCGCGCCGAGCACATCGACCCCGCCTCGAAGGCCGCCGGCTGGGGCGTGGCGGAAGGCAGTCGCGTTCTGCGTGAACACGGCATCACGCTCGGTCGCCTGCAGGGCAGCGGCGGCAAGGGCGCGCGGGCCAAGGCCGAGGTCGCCGACTACGTGCTCGTCCACCGCAATACCAAGTTGGCCGTCATCGAGGCCAAGGCCTGGGACAAGCCCTACACCGAAGGCGTCGGCCAGGCCAAGAGCTATGCCGCGAAGCTGGCGGTGCGGAGCGCGTTCGCGACAAACGGCCAGGCGATCTACGGCATCGACATGGCCACCGGCGCCGAAGGCGACGTGGCAAGCTACCCGAGCCCCGATGAGCTGTGGAAGCGGACCAACGCCTCCATGAACGCCTGGCGCGACCGCTTCGCCGCCGTGCCCTTCGAGGACAAGGGCGGCACCTGGCAGGGACGCTACTACCAGGACATCGCCATCGCGCGCGTGCTGGAAGCCATCGAGGCCGGCCCGAAGCCCACGGACACGCGCATCCTGCTGACGCTGGCCACCGGCACCGGCAAGACCTTCATCGCCTTTCAACTCTCCTGGAAGTTGTTCCAGAGCCGCTGGAACCTGGGCGATTGGCGCAGCGGCGCCGAACCCACGCGCCGGCCGCGCATCCTGTTCCTGGCCGACCGAAACATCCTGGCCGACCAGGCCTACAACGCCTTCTCGGCTTTTCCCGACGATGCCCTGGTGCGCATCGCGCCCGACGACATTCGCAAGAAGGGCAGGGTGCCGAAGAACGGCAGCATCTTCTTCACCATCTTCCAGACCTTCATGAGCGGTCCGGTCAAGGACGGGCAACCGCAGCCGTACATCGGCGAGTACCCGGCCGACTTCTTCGACTTCATCGTCATCGACGAGTGCCACCGGGGCGGCGCGAACGACGAAGGCACCTGGCGCGCGATCCTCGACTACTTCGCGCCCGCGGTGCAGCTGGGCCTGACCGCCACGCCCAAGCGCACGATCAACGCCGACACCTACGCCTACTTCGGCGAACCGGTGTTCGTGTACTCGCTCAAGGAAGGCATCAACGACGGCTTCCTGACGCCGTTCAAGGTCAGGCAGATCGCGACAACGCTGGACGAGTACGTCTACACACCGGATGACCAGGTGGTGCAGGGCGACATCGAGGCCGGCAAGCGGTACGAAGAGAAAGACTTCAACAAGGTCATCGAGATCGAGGAGCGCGAGGCCTACCGCGTCAAGCTCCTGTTGAGGCTGATCGACCAGCGCGAGAAGACCATCGTGTTTTGCGCCACCCAGGCCCATGCGCTGGCGGTGCGCGACCTGATCAACCAGGCCAAGACGCTGGACTCACAAGGGCGTGACCCGCTCTACTGCGTGCGGGTGACGGCCAACGACGGCGCGCTGGGTGACCAGTACCTGCGCGACTTCCAGGACAACGAGAAGACCGTCCCGACCGTGCTGACCACGTCGCAGAAGCTTTCCACCGGTGTGGATGCGCGCAACGTGCGCAACATCGTGCTGCTGCGGCCCGTGGCCTCGATGATCGAATTCAAGCAGATCATCGGCCGCGGCACGCGCCTGTACGACGGCAAGGATCACTTCACGATCTACGACTTCGTGAAGGCGCACCACCACTTCAGCGATCCGGAGTGGGATGGCGAGCCGATCGCCTCGAATACGGCGCTGGCAGAGCCTGAGCCACGCTCACCGCGCACCGGGAGCGGCGCGACCGATGTGCCAGCCGGCGAGCCCGCGCCGCCGCCGTACGTCGACCGGCCGCCAGCCAGGATCTTGGTCAAGCTGGCCGATGGCAAGGAACGCAAGATCCAGCACATGACGGCCACGGCGTTCTGGAGCGCCGACGGGCGCCCGATGTCGGCAGCCCAGTTTCTGGAAGTGCTGTACGGCGCGCTGCCCGAGTTCTTCAAGGACGAGGACGAACTGCGGCGCATCTGGAGCGCGCCCGACACCCGCAGGGCACTGTTGGCGGGCCTGGCAGACAAAGGCTTCGGCCGCGAGCCGTTGGGCGAGATGCAGAAGGTCATCGAGGCCGAGAACAGCGACCTCTTCGACGTGTTGGCCTACGTGGCCTTCGCGGCCGACCCGGTGACGCGTGCCGACCGGGCTGCCGCGGCCAGTGCTGCGACCGCCACCGAGCTCACCGACAAGCAACAGGCTTTCGTCGACTTCGTGTTGGCCCAGTACGTCAAGCAAGGCGTCGACGAGCTCGACGCGGACAAGCTTCCACCGCTGCTGCGCTTGCGGTACCAGGCGCTGAGCGATGCCTTCGTCGAGCTGGGCAAGCCCGACCAGGTCCGCCAGGTGTTCGTGGGGTTCCAGCGGCATCTCTACGCAACCTGAGTCGAAGGCCAGGCAGCTCGACTCACCATCGAGCGTTGGCGAACGTGCCGGTGACGGGCGTCGGTCGGTGGCCCTGAGCGTGGGCGGCGCCACGACCGGTCCGCGTCCGCGCCGCGACGCGCCGTTGCCGGCCGGACCGATCGACCCGATCCGACCGCCCGGCCTCCGGCACCTGCCGTGACGCCGCGGCGCCACTGCCGCTACGATCACCGGCCGGCGAGTTCGCCGCCGTGGAGACGACGATGAACCAGATGACAGTTCCCCCGCAGGTCTCGGCCGGCCGCTTCGGCAGCGGCCAGGCGGTCAAGCGCGTCGAGGATCCGGCGCTGCTGCGCGGCGAGGGCCGCTTCACCGACAACGTCGCGGTCGCGGGCGACAGCTTCATCGCCTTCCTGCGCTCGCCATACGCGCACGCCCGGATCGTCGCGATCGACGCCGAGGCGGCCTCGGCGCTCGACGGCGTGATCGCCGTCTTCACCGGTGCCGGCCTCGCCGACGCCGGCGTCAAGCCGTTGCCGGGCCCGGGCTTCACCCGCGGCGACGGCTCGCCGGCAGCGTCCGAACAGCGGCCGCCGCTCGCCGTCGGCCGCGTGCGCTTCGTCGGCGAGGCGGTCGTCGCGGTCGTCGCCGCGACGCGCGAGGCGGCGAAGGGCGCGCTCGACGCGATCGTCGTCGACTACGACGAACTGCCCGCCGTCGTCGACACGGTCGCCGCGACCGCCGCCGGCGCGCCGGTGCTCTGCGCCGAGGCGCCCGACAACGTCGCCGCCGAGATGCGCCACGGCGACGCGGCCGCGGCCGACGCGGCGTTCGCGGCGGCCGCGCACGTCGTGGCGCTCGACCTCGTCAACCAGCGCCTCGCGCCGAGCCCGATGGAGCCGCGCAGCATCGTCGCGGTGCCCGACGCCGACAGCGGCCGGCTCACGGTCCGCATGAGCACCCAGATGCCGACCGGCATCCGCGGCTCGCTCGTCGGCGCGATTCCCGGCCTGACCGAGGAGAACGTCCGCGTCGTCGTCGGCGACGTCGGCGGCGGTTTCGGCATGAAGACCGGCATCCACGCCGAGGACGTCGTCGTCGCCTTCGCGGCGCGCGAACTGAAGCGCCCGGTGCGCTGGCAGGCCGAACGCGTCGAGGAGTTCCTCTCGGCCATCCACGGCCGCGACGTCGTCAGCCATGCCGAGCTCGCGCTCGCCGCCGACGGCAAGGTGCTCGCGATGCGCGTGCGCTCGCTCGCCAACGTCGGCGCCTACGCCGGCGGCACGGGGGTCGCGATCCAGCTGCTGATCGGCCCCTGGGTGTCGACGAGCATCTACGACATCCCGACCATCGACCTGCAGTTCAAGGCGGTGATGACCAACACCACGCCGACCGGCGCCTACCGCGGCGCCGGGCGTCCGGAGGCGATCTACATCACCGAGCGGCTGATGGACGCGGCGGCGCGCGAACTGCGCCTCGACCCCGCCGAGCTGCGCCGCCGCAACATGATCCGCCCCGGGCAGATGCCCTACCGGAACGCGATGGGGCAGACCTATGACAGCGGCGCCTTCGAGCAGATCCTCGACCAGGGCCTCGCGCTCGCCGACTGGAACGGCTTCGCCGCCCGCCGCGCCGCGAGCGAGGCGAAGGGGCTGCTCCGCGGCCGCGGCATCGCGACGTTCCTCGAATGGACGGGCGGCAATGTCTTCGAGGAACGCGTCACCGTCACCGTGTCGGCCGACGGCTTCATCGAGATCGGCTCGGCGACGCAGGCGATGGGCCAGGGCATCGCGACGAGCTACGTGCAGCTCGCGGTCGACGTCTTCGGCGTGCCCGAGGACAAGATCCGCATCCTGCAGGGCGACACCGACCGCGCCAACGGCTTCGGCAGCGCCGGCTCGCGCTCGCTCTTCACCGGCGGCTCGGCGGTGCGCGTCGCCTCCGACCGGACGATCGATACCGCCAGGCAACTCGCGGGCGATGCGCTCGAAGTGGCGCCGGCCGACATCGAGTACGTGGCCGGCCGCTTCGGCGTCGTCGGCACCGACCTCGGCATCGACCTCTTCGAGCTGGCCGGCAAGCAGCCCGAGCGGCGCATCTACGTCGATTCGACGAGCGCCGTCGCCGGTCCGACATGGCCGAACGGCTGCCATGTCTGCGAGGTCGAGATCGATCCGGACACCGGCCATGTCGACGTCGCCGAGTACGCGTCGGTGAACGACATCGGCCGCGTGATCAGCCCGGTGATCGTCACCGGCCAGATCGAAGGCGGCGCGGTGCAGGGCCTCGGCCAGGCGCTCAGCGAGCGCATCGTCTACGACCTGTCGAGCGGCCAGATCCTGACGGCGAGCTTCCAGGACTACGCGATCCCGCGCGCCGACCTCTGTCGCGGCCGGTTCAAGACAGAGTTCGACACGTCGATCCCGTGCAAGACGAACCTGCTCGGCGTCAAGGGCGTCGGCGAGCTCGGCACCATCGGTGCGACGCCGGCGGCGGTCAACGCCGTGATCGACGCGCTCGACCACGCCGGTCTCGGCCGCAGCGCCGAGCAGGTGCAGATGCCGGTGACGGCGCAGCAGGTATGGGGGATGTTGAACGGCCTGATCCCGCCGTCGCCGTTCGGCTGACGCGCAGCCCGGCCGGCGCGGCGCGCCGCACGTGGACAATCGCGGTCCCTTGCGCCGCGACGTCCGCGCGCCCGACCGAGAGCTCCCCTTGTTCAAGAACCTGACCGTCTACCGCCTCGACCCCGACGCCGTCCCCGACTTCGCCGCGCTCGACGCGGCCCTGCAGAAACAGCCGTTCACGCCGTGCGGCGCGACCCAGCCCGTCGCGAGCGGCTGGACGCCGCCGCGCGGCACCGCGGGCGGCCCGCTCGTCGAATCGATCGGCGGCCACTGGCTGATGAAACTCACGACCGAGCAGCGCGTGCTGCCGTCGGCCGTCGTCAAGCGCCGCGTCGACGAACTCGTCGCGCAGATCGAGAGCACGAGCGGCCGCAAGCCCGGCAAGAAGGAGAAGAAGGAGCTCAAGGAGCAGGCGGTGCTCGAGCTCCTGCCGATGGCCTTCACCAAGCGCTCGGCGATCACCGTCTGGCTCGATCCGGCGTCGAAGCGGCTCGTCCTCGACACTGGCAGCGCATCGCGCGCCGACGACGCCGTGACGCAGCTCGTCAAGGCCGCTTCCGGCCTGAAGGTCGCGCCGCTCGCCACCGCCGAGTCGCCGGCCGCGGTGATGGCGGCGTGGCTCGTCGACGGCGAGCCGCCGGTGGCGTTCTCGGTCGACCGCGAGCTCGAGCTGAAGTCGAGCGACGAGACGAAGTCGGTCGTCCGCTACGCCCGCCATGCACTCGACATCGAGGAAGTGCGCCAGCACATCGGCGCCGGCAAGCGGCCGACGCAGCTGGCGCTGACCTGGCAGGGGCGGGTGTCGTTCGTGCTGACCGACGCGATGCAGGTGCGCAAGCTGACCTTCCTGGATGTGGTCTTCGAAGGCGCCGCGAGTCCGGGCAAGGACGAGGCGTTCGATGCCGACGCGGCGATCGGCACCGGCGAGCTGCGGCGGCTGCTGCCCGACCTCATCGAGGCGCTCGGCGGTGAGAAGCCGGTCGCCGTCGCGGCTTGAGCGTCGCGGGCAGGCGCTGCCCGGTGCATGCGGTTCCAGTGGCCCGGGCCGCGCCGCGTCACCCGGGCGACGCGGTGCTCCCGCCTTCGCCGCCCGACGGCCGCGCCGGCTCCTGCACCGTCCGGATGGCGTCGAGCAGCGGCTCGAGTCGCCGGTGGCGGAGCATGTACATCGTGTTGCCCATCGTCGACGCGAACGCGGCGGGGATGGGGCCGACATGGACCAGCGTGTCGCCCAGCAACCCGGGCAGCGCCTCCGGCGGCTGCGCGTAGGCGCGTCCGTCTCGCCGGCCCGCGTGCGCCGTGTGGAACCTGCGTTCGTACGAGAAGCCTTCGAGCGTGTCGCCCAGCAGGACCGCGGCCCACAACGCGTACACGTCGAAGTCGCAGGCGTGATTCATCATGTCGGTCGTGAAGCCGCCCGGCGGACGCACGTTCATCTCGAGCGCGACATACGAGCCGTCGGCGCGCTCGAAGAACTCGATGTGGAAGAAGCGCCGGCGCAGCGCGAACGCGTCGAGCGCTTGCCGGCCGACGCGTTCGAGCGCCGGCGGAATGCTGCGGCGCGAGTAGTAGAAGCCGTCGAGCACGCCGGTCCGGACCTCCATGATCCCGCGGTCGTAGACGTGCGACGTGCAGAACACCACGCGGCCGGCGCCGTCGACCAGGCCGTCGAAGGTCGTGATGACGCCGTCCACGAAAGGCTGCACGACATGACCGTCGAGCGGCAGCAGCAGCGCGGCCTCGAGCTCGGCGTCCGTCGAGACCCGGAACGTGGCGGTGGCTCCCGACCCGCTGTCCGGCTTGAAGACGAGCGGATGGCCGTGTTCGGCGGCGAAGCCCTCGACGGCCTCTGGCGACGTGCAGCGGATGCCCGGGATCGAGGGCACGCCGGCCGTCTCGAACGCCTCGGCCATCGCGAGCTTGCTGCGCAGGCGTTTCACGTCCTGCGCCGTGAGGCCATCGATGCCGAGGTGATCGCGCAGGCGGCCCTCGACCTCGAGCCAGTGCTCGCCGTTCGACTCGACGAAGTCGATCCGACCGTGCTCGGCGACGAGCCGGTCGACGACGTCGCGCAGGACGTCGTACTCGCCCATGCGCGGCTCGAACACATACCGGTCGAGCGCGTGCAGCGCTTCGGGCGGCAGATCGCCCTGCGCCATGTCGCCCACGCCCAGCACGCTCGCGCCGCGGGCCCGCGCGGCGACGCAGAACAGGTGCGAATTCGGCGGAAAGCCCGGCGACAGGTAGAGGATCCTCATCGACCCGGCCCGCGGCGCATCTGCCATCCGATGCCGTTCCAGAGCCGGAACGGCGACACGTCGGCCCGGACGACCTGCAATTCCGCGTCCCGCGCGAGCGCGAGCACCTCGGCGTCGACGTCCTCGCGGGGCCGTCCGTAGGCGTAGTTGAAGAGGACGAAGTCGCCGCCGGGCCGGAGCACACGCCGGATCTCCCGGACGTGGTGTTCGACCAGCGCGTGCCCCGCCAGCACGATGTAGGGGAACGCGTCGACGCTGTAGACGAGGTCCATCGACCCGGTCCCGAATTCCGCGAGGTCCTGGCCGGCCGTGACGTGGACGCTCGCGTTCGCGATGCCGGCGAGCCGCCGCGTGGCGGCCGCGACCATGCCCGGCGAGACATCCGTTCCGACCACGGTGCGCACGCGCGAGCACAGCGGCGCCATCAAGCGGCCGATGCCGCAGCCGATCTCGAGCGCGTCGCGCTGCGGGCCGAGCACGCCCCAGGCCGCCAGCACGCCGATCACCTCGTCGGTCGCAGCGGCGAGGATCTCCGGATTGCCGAGCGAGTAGAGCGCGACGCTCGATTCCTCGCTGTCGGCCACGGAGGCGTCGAACAGCGTTCGGCAGCGCTCGAGCCCGTCGTCCGCGTCGGCCGCGACCTCCGGCGAATCCAGCCGCCGGCGGATCATCCGGACGATGGTGCGGCAACCGGCGTCGTTCTCGACCAGGTGCTGCACGAGCTCGCGCAGCCGCGCCGGCTCTCCGGCGAGCGTGGGCACGGCGCGGGCGAGCGCGTCCGGATCCTCGGTGAGCTGGACGAGCTCCATCACCACCATCGACGCGGACGCCTCGGCGCGCAGGTAGCGGTCGACGATGCGCTGGATGTCGGCGACCGGGACGTTCACCGGCGCACCCCGCGGCCGGAAGCCGGCCCCGCCGAGCGGCCACGGGCCCCTTCGGACAGCCGGGCGGCGCTCATGCGTGCGCTGTCCGGGACGCCAGGCACTGCGCGCGTGCGACCTTCATCGCGACGTGCGCGTGCTCGAGCGTCGTGTCGATGTCGGCCGGCTGGTGGGCATGGCTGATGAACCACATGTGACGCGGGTGCAGCAGCACGCCGCGCGCCAGGATCGCCTCGAAGAACGCGGTCCGCAGCGCGTCGTTCGTGCCGGGGTGCGGATGGGCGAACTTCAGGAACGGCATGGGCGGGAACGGCTCGCCGTAGCTCGCCGCGGGCACGTCGAGCTCTCGCGCGATGGCGTTCAGGCCGTCGATGAGCCGCTGGCCGAGCCGCCAGACGTGCTCGGCGACGCCGCGTTCCTCGACGATGCGCAGCGTGGCGCGCGCAGCGGCCATGGCCGCGGTGTCGCCGTGGTAGGTCGCCGAGAGGTGCATGCCGGCGGCGGCGCGCATGACGTCGCGCCGCCCGACCACTGCGGCGACCGGCCAGCCGTTGCTCAGCCCCTTGCTGACGGTGGTGAGGTCGGGCCGCAGCCCGAAACGGGCCTGCACCGAGCCGGGCGCGGTGCGGAACGCGGTCTTGACCTCGTCGAGGACGAAGATCGCGCCGTGGCGGTGCGTGATGTCCTGGATGGCCTGGAACGCCTCGCGCGTCGCCGGCGACACCATCTCGGGCGCCAGGATGACCGCGGCGATCTCGCCCGGATGCGCTGCGAAGACCGCCTCGAGCGAGTGCGGCGCATTGGCGTCGAACTCGAGCACCTGCGCGTCGAGGCCGGCGGGCACCGAGGCGTCGAGCGGCAGACACCAGTCGTGCCAGCCGTGGTAGCCCGCCCGCACGATGCGGCGGCGGCCGCTGGCGCGCCGCGCGATGCGGAGCGCAGCGGTCGTCGCCTCGCTGCCCGTCTTCAGCAGCACGGCCATGTCGGCGCCGGCGAAGCGCTCGACCAGCGCCTCGGCGAACTGCACGTGCTGCGGCCGGTTCATCGAGAGCAGCGAGCCCTGCGCGAGTTCCGCAGCCGCAGCCGCGTCGACGTCCGGATCGGCGTAGCCGAGCAGGAACGCCCCGTACGCCATCAGGTAGTCGATGTACTCGTTGCCGTCGGCGTCGGTGATCCGGCAGCCGCGGCCGCGCACGAAATACATCGGCGAGCGCTCGGGCGAGGTGAGCGTTCGCCCCGACAGGTGATGGGCGCCCGGAATCACGCGCTCGGCGCGCGCGAGCCAGTTCCTGGACGACGTGTAGCGCTCTTCAGTCATGTCTGCTCTTTGCTCATGGGGCCTGCAACGCGTCGCTCGCCACTGCCGGCGGTCGCCGGTCGCGATGGGCTCGATCCCGGCCGCGCACGCCGCGGCCCGCCGGCCGATCGCAACGACAACTCGCGCGACGGATCGCGTGCCGCAACGCCGACTCTCGCCGACGGCGGACGGCTGGATGATCGATGGGCGAGCCGCACTCCGATCGGCAACGACATCGGCGCGACCATCGCCCTGCTGGGCAAGCGTCGTGCCGAACCGGTGCAGCCGCATCCATCCCGGCGCCGGGTCGTCGCTGAACGGGCGGTCGGTGATCGCCGCCGGCACCGGATACGGCTCACATCGGCGAAGCGAGCCTTCGTCCGGGCGGCGCCTCAAGCCCGGCGCCCGCGGGCCGATATCGATCCATCCCGCTGGACCGATGACCGGCGGTTGCAGGACCCTCCGCGAACATGACGACCACCCTTTCCCTCGCCAGGCACTTCGACGAGCACTTCGACGTCGTGCGGGCGCGCGATGCCGCGTCGCGGCGGGACGTCTTCCGCCTGCGATATGCCGTCTACTGCGACGAACTCGCCTACGAGGACAAGAGCGTCTTCCCGGACGGCGAGGAGTCCGACGCCTTCGACGACGGCTCGGAGCTCGCGCTGCTGCGCCACCGCGCGACCGGCCGTGCCGCAGGGTGCGTGCGGCTGATCGTCAACACCCAGTCACCAGACTTTCGCTTTCCGTTCGAAGCGGCCAGCGCCGGCCGGCTCGACTCGCGGCTCGTCGACCTGCCGACGCTCGACCGCGACCGCATCGGCGAAATCTCGCGCCTCGCCGTGCACCAGGACTTCCGTCGACGCAAGGGCGAATCGGAGACGCCCGAGGGCGCGAGCGAGGCGGCCGACCAGTTCGGCGGCAATCGCCGCTATCCGCTGATCGCGATGGGACTCTTCCTCGGCGCGACCGCGATGGCGATGAACCGCGGCCTCGACCAGGTGCTCGTGATGATGGAGCCGCGGCTCGCGCGGCTGCTCGGCAGCTGCGGCATCCGCTTCACGCAGGTGGGCGACGTCATCGAGTACCACGGCCGGCGCGGACCGTTCCGCATCACCCGCGCCGAACTGCTCGCCAACCTCACGCCCGACTCCGAGCAGCTGCTGCGGATCCTGGTCGACCGGCTGCGTTGACGACCCGCGCGAGCGCAGGCGAGGGGCCCAGGAAAACCTAGCGCGTCGGCGGCGGCACGAGCCGCCACAGTGCGGTCGGCAGTGCCGCGGGCGCGCCCGGCTTGTAGAAGGCCGAGTCCTGGATGCGCGACGTGGTGACGTAGATCGAGCCGTCCGGGCCTTCGGCGAAGGTGTCGGGCCAGCGCAGTCGCGCGTCCTGCACGACGAGCGCCGGGACAGCGCTCGCGCTGCGCAGGTCGCGCACCTTGACCGCATCGTCCTGCGGCGAGGTGACGTAGAGCTTGCCGTCCGCACGCCGGATCAGCAGGCCGTCTGCCGGGCCGTTCTCGCCGACCACCTTGACCTGTGCGCCGACGTCGGCCGCCGGATCGCGCAACGCCGCGGTCGGCACGCTGTAGAGCGTCTTGCCCTTGATCGCCTGCCAGTAGAGCGTCGCGCCGTCGATCGACAGCGCGATGCCGTCGGCCGCGAAGTCGACGCCGCGGCCATCGGGACGGCGCAGCGGCTGGCCGTCGTAGGTCACGGTGACCGTTGGATCGGGCTGCGTCCGCGGGTCGCCGTCGAGCACGCGGCGGGCGCTGCCGGTCGTGAGATCGAGGACGACCAGCGCGCCCTTCGCGCCCGAGTCGGTCAGGTAGGCGGTCCGGCCGTCCGGCGCGAAACGCACGTCGTTGAGGTACGAGCCTTGCGGCGCGATCTGCTCGCCGAACGCGAAGACGCGCGCCGGCTGGCGGGTCCGGACGTCGATTTCGACCAGTTTCGGGCCGTCCTTGACCACCGCCGCCATCGCCGGCGCAGCGGGGTCGAGCACCCAGACGTTGCCGTTCGGCCCGGCGACGACGCTCTGCACGCAGACCCAGTGGTTCTTCGGCGAGAGCTCGTCCTTCCTCGCATTGCGCCAGGCATTCCAGTCGGCATCGGGGAACGGCACCAGCCGGCCGTCGCGCACTTCGGCGACCGACACCTCGGTGTCCTCGGTCCAGCGCGGGAAGTTGACGAAGATCCGGCCGTCGGGCGTGACGGCGACGCCGGTCACCTGGTGGTCGAAGGATGCGACCTGTCGCAGATCGACGCTCGCCGCCGACTGCGGCGCCGGGGGCGTCGACGAGCAGGCGGCGAGCGCGACGGCGACCGCAGCGGCGATCGGGGGTGTGTGGAAACGACGAAGCATCGGCGGTCTCGGAGGCGGAGACCGGCAAGGTCGGCAAGCCACGCGCCCGGCCGCCGCCCGAAGCCCGCTGCCGGACCGCTGCCTCGCGCGACGACCGCTGTCTCGCGTGTCGACCGCTACGATCCGGTCATGAAGCTCCACAACTTCTTTCGCAGCAGCACGTCGCACCGCTTGCGCATCGCCTTGCGACTCAAGGGCATCGACGTCGACTACCTGCCGGTCGATCTGCGCATCGACGAACAGCTCGAACCGGCTTTTCGCGCCGTCAACCCGCAAGCCATGGTGCCGGCGCTCGAGCTCGACGACGGACGCGTCATGATCCAGACGCCGGCGCTGCTCGAGTGGCTCGAGGAGCGTTACCCGGCGCCGCCGCTTTTGCCCGCGGACCCGGACGACCGGGCGCGGGTCCGGGCGCTCGCTGCGATCGTCGGTTGCGACATCCATCCGCTCAACAACCGGCGCGTACTGCAGCGGCTGCGGCACGACTTCGGCTGCGACGCCGCGGCGATCGACGCCTGGTGCGCCGCCTGGATCGTGCCCGGCTTCGACACGCTCGAGGCGTTGCTGCAGGCCGACCGCCACCGCGGCGACTTCTGCTTCGGCAGCACGCCGACACTCGCCGACCTCTACCTCGTGCCGCAGGTCGAGAGCGCTCGTCGTTTCGCCATCGATGTCGCGGCGTGGCCGGCGATCGCTGCCGTCGACGCGGCGTGCGCACGGCTCGACGCCTTTCGGCTCGCCGCGCCGGCGGCGCAGCCCGACGCGAGTTGAGCGCGCCGGCGGACCGTCGGCGGCGGTCGTCCGGTGTCGAACGCCGGCGGTCGGTCGTCGTCGATCCGCCTGCCGGTGCACGCCCGTCGGCGCGGTACGGGCGCCTGTGCGGCGCGTCGTCGGGCCGTCCGCCGCGGCTGCAACCGTGCCATCGGCGGCGCGACGCGCGTCGCACCGCGCATCGTTCGGGCGGCGAACCACGGAACGGCCATCGACCGGCGCCGGCGCGCGGCCGCGTCCGACCGGAACCGCGCCCCTCGCGTGGCACGATCGCGACCATGCGCGTCCACTCCTCGACCCCACCCCTGAGCACCCGGCCCACCGGCCGCCGGGCGCCGGTCCGTCCACGCGCATGCTGAGCCCTGCCGCGGGCGACGCCGCGTCGCGCCTCGAACCGCAGACGCTGCCCGCGTCGACGCCGTTCGTCATCGTGCTCAACCACGGCTCCGGCAAGAAGGACACGGCGGAGGTGCGCAGTGCGATCGAGTCGACGCTGCAGGGCGCGGGCCGGCGCTTCGAGATCGTCCGGGTGACGCAGCCGAAGCGCATCGCGCAGATCGCGGCCGACGCGGTGGCGCGGGCGAAGGCGCTCGAGGCCGTGATCGTCGCGGCCGGCGGCGACGGCACGATCAACGCGGTCGCGCAGGCGGCGCTCGGCAGCGGCCGCCCGTTCGGCGTCTTGCCGCAGGGCACCTTCAACTACTTCAGCCGCACCCACGGCATTCCGTCGGACACGACCGAGGCGACTCGGCTGCTGCTGACCGCGCGCGCCCATCCGGCACAGGTCGGTCTGGTCAACGACAAGGTGTTCCTCGTCAACGCGAGCCTCGGCCTCTACCCGCGGCTGCTCGAGGACCGCGAGGGCTACAAGCGCCGGTGGGGCCGCAG